>NZ_JAVSJA010000001.1:1330000-1995000 GCF_032027425.1 Microcystis wesenbergii NRERC-220
GGTTCCGTCGCTAATGTGGCCGTGGCCATTGATGCGGGAATGCGGGAAGCAGAGAAAATCGGTGAACTGCACGCGGTGATGATTATTCCCCGTTTATTGGAAGATTTAGAACATACTCTACCAGTGGCCAGCTACTGGTTAGAAACTCCCGAACCTTTACCGATGTTGTTACCCAATACTGTCCGGGAAAAACAACGGGAATTGGTCGCTTTACCAGAATTGGAAAAAACCAAAATACCGATTCGTCGCCAAGAAATGCAGGAAAAAGTGTTAGAAGAAGTGATTCCCGTGGAAGTTATCATCGATGAGGACAGTTATTAATTTTTATTTTCAACTTTGCTCCTGTGCTGCTAAAAGTACAGGAGCAAAAGGTTGAATTAGGGTTTGCGGCAAAAAGTTTGTTGGTGGGTGTGGATTTCCCAGTAAAAAATCTTTACAGAAGGCCTCGACAATTAAACGAATCGAATAATGATAAATTTTTGTCAAGGGGTGCGGTCAGATCGAATAATCGTCGCCAGAATTAGCCTAAATTGTCAGGAATTTAGTTAAACAAGGTTTTTGGCAATCCGCATCGAAAGAACTTCAGGAGAATTATGAAGGCGATCAACACACTCACAATGCGATTAAAATCCCTAATGAAGCAACTGTTATCACCTCAGATGCTTGCTATCCTTCAATCTGTCCGCTGGAAGATGCTACTGACATCATCAAGAACAGCAAAGAACCAGGTCGGAAATGTCAGTACCGGTTGGCGCCGAAGGATAGATGATGTGGTTTCGTCTCCTGATAATGCCGAAATTCCGAGATGTCACAACGCCGGCGAACTAGATGGTTATACGATTACAATGCACAACGGTGTAAGAGTAAGTGCAATTGGATATTACGGAGCAGGTGTCCTCAACATGTTAATCGAAAACAGGGGCGTTCACGAACCTCAAGAAGAGCGGGTGTTTGAGGCGATCATTCAACTGCTACCAGAAGACTGCAACATGCTTGAACTTGGAGCTTACTGGGCCTTTTATTCTTTATCACTTCTTCAACAACGCCCAAATGCCAAATGCTATCTGGTTGAACCGGAGATCAGAAATCTCCTTAGCGGCAAGACAAATTTTCGTCTCAATAAGAGACGCGGACACTTCACGCAAGCACGAGTCGATTCTAACCCACAAGACAATCCCAAGACTATATCGGTTGATTCATTCTGCGCTGAACATGGAATCGGGCATCTGAATATTCTCCATGCTGATATTCAAGGATATGAGCTAGCTATGCTCGATGGGGCGAGGGAAATGCTGTCGGAGGGAAAGGTGGATTTCGTCTTTATATCCACGCACTCGAACTCACTCCACAATCGTTGTCTTGAGAGGTTGCTCTCCCTAGGGTATTCGATATTGGCCGAGGTCGACCTGGACGAAACATTTTCGGTTGATGGCCTGATCGTTGCCAAACATCACTTATTGGATCAGCCGGAGCCTATCAAGATATCGCGGAAAGCCGTCCAATAACCGGTTCCAGGGTACTCCGCTAACGCTCCGCCCCTGAACTCGGTCGTTAGGTTTCAAACCAACAGTGCGATGCCGAAGGCACTGCGTAGCAGATCGCATCGCCTCGTAGGTTAGGTTGAGCGAAACAATACTGGGTCGAAAATAGCTCAATTCGCTTGAAAAAGCGCAACCCAACCACCCCAAAGGTTACTCTTTGTTGGGTTTCCTTGCGTCAACCCAACCTACAATAATTGCTGCTCTAGTAGCCTTAGGGTGCGTTCCCTAATATGGCTCCTACTGCTCCACTAATAGATTTTGGGGAACGCACCATGCACATTGATTGAAACTGTGGGTTTAAGTGCGATACCGAAGGCACTGGGTAGCACCCCTAGATGGGGTTGGAGGGCTTGCTTTAGGGCACTATACTGGGTTATATGGGTTTTCAAGATTAGTGCTATTTCTCATCAAATCCTATGCTAGAGTGGTGGTAAGAGCAGTTATCAACTACTACAAAAAGTTGAATTGGTAAAACACATGAGTACATCAGCAAAATCACTAGAAGAACTGGTGAGACAATTATCGCCCCAGTTAAAGGTTGAAGTACAAACGTTTGTAGAGTCACTTTTAAGTAAATCTAACCAACCTATAAAACGTAAACTCCGTCAAGACTGGGCAGGGATGCTTAAAACCGATTACACATCAATTGAGTTACAGAATCTTGCAGTTGAATGGAGAAATGGCTAGTGTTTCTTCTGGATACGAATATTTGGCTAGAACGCTTATTAGGACAGGGACAGGCGGAGGTTGTTGCGGAGCTACTTGATACGCTCTCGCCCTCTGATATGTGTATGACTGATTTTACTTTACATTCTATCGGGGTGATCTGTAATCGGCTGAATCAAAGAGACGTTTTTATCAAATTTGTGGATGACGTTTTGATTGATGCTGGTGTTGTACTGGTCAGTATTCCTGCTAACCAAATGAAGAGAGTCGTAGAAATAATAGATCTCTTTCGCTTGGATTTTGATGATGCTTACCAATATGTTGCTGCCGAGCTTGAAAAAGCTACTATTGTGAGTTTTGATCAAGATTTTGACAGGACAGAGCAAAGACGTTTGACTCCTATGCAAGTGCTTAAAATTAGAAATTAATTGCTGGCTCCCGTCAGTCATTGCCGTAGGGTGCGTTCCCTGATGCAAGTCCTACTGCTCCACCAATAGATTTTTGGGGAACGCACCATGCACATTGATGGAAACTGTGGGTTAAAGTGCGATACCGAAGGCACTGGATAGCACCCCTAGATGGGGTTGGAGGGATTGCTTTAGGGCGCTATACTGGGTTATAGGGGTTTTCAAGATTAGTGCTATTTCTCATAAAACCTTACTCCTGCCTACTTTTCAAGCTTTAATCATGAGAGATAAAGTATTAATTATTTTACTTTTGAATATTCGGCTCTTCGGTAATTGTTATGCAAATAATTAACTTAAAATAAAATTCGATGATAGTGCTTACGCTCAAAAATAGCTGAAATCTATACAGGGAGAAATTTTAGACACAAACAGGTTAATACCAAAAGATAGACAATTGAGTTAAGATTTAATATAATAGCCAAAAACCAGAGTATTTTACTTATGATACTTGACAAATTTTTGAACCTAGAAGGAACCTCTATTCAAGGCTATCGACACCTAGAAAATGTCGGTATAGTTTGACGAATCGAATCGAAAAAGAAAAAAGCAATCGGGAGCATCCCAATTTTGCCATAAGTATAAATGCTTAGAGACTAAAAACGTTAGCTAAGGCAAAATAAAGAGAAACAATTAAACGGTAGAATCATGAATACAGACCAAAAAGAACAACTAGATCAACATTTAAAAGCCATTGCTCAAATTCTAGTCGATAATACCCCAGAAGAACAACTACGTAGCTTTGAGGGCATTGAAACCGCCCTGCGAGACCATTGGCTGACTACATTGGGTCCTGCCATAGGCAATTTTTTTTTGAATCAGCAACAGGAACCCAAGCAGGGCGAACCAAAAGCGTAAGCAGTATCATAGGGAAAGTCAAGATAAGCGAGAAACAAGCCGATAAACTAGGATTAAGCAAGAATAATCGATTAAGTCCCATGCTGGAGAAATGTTGCTTAGGAGCAGTGGCTAAAGTCTCTTTTGAAGATGCGGAAAAAGATCTCAAAATGGCGACAGGAATGGCAGTTTCAGGCAGTAGTCAACAGAGGCTTGTACAAAGATATAAATTTGAGGAAGCAGAAGCAAAGAGTCCGGTAGAAGCATTGAGTGTAGAGGTCGGAAAAGTCAGAATCAGAACGCCCAAAGGACAACCGAGTCAAGGTCGAGATTACAAAGCAGTAAGTCTGCATGGTCAAGAATGTGCGGGATTTTTTCAGCAAAATGAAGAATTACTGGAATGGGTGAACCGTCAGCCCTTAACAGAGGTAGTCACCTGTTTAGGAGATGGTCATGATGGGGTGTGGAATCTGATGGAGAAAATCGGTGTTAAAAGGAGAGAAATATTGGATTGGTATCATTTAGTAGAGAATATGAATAAAATAGGCGGGTCAAACAAGCGTCTGAATAGAATCAAAGAGAATTTATGGAAAGGAGAGGTGAAAAGAGTTTTAGAGGAATTAGAGGGATGCAAAAAGAAACAGGCTATAAATTTCACCAAATATGTCGATAAACATCGAGAAAGAATACCCAATTACGAACTCTATCAATCCCAAGGGATTTGCATCGGTTCTGGAAGTGTAGAGTCAAAGATTAAGCAAATAGGTGCAAGAATGAAAATTGTGGGAGCACAATGGAAAGCAGAGAATGTTCCTCAGTATTTGAAGCTACGTTGTGCTTATCTCAACGGCGATATTGCCTGAGTATTTTTACTCATTGCAAAACTGGGATGCTCCCAAAGCAATCTGTCCTCGTTGTGGGTTAGAGAGCGATAAACTACACCAAAATCATCGACATTTAGTCAAAGATTTACCGCTCTCAGGCCAACCAGTGTACCTACAAGTTAATCGTCGTCAATTTAAGTGCGATAATTGTCAGAAGCCCTTTAGCGAAGAGTTAGATTTTGTCGCCAGTAAACGAACCTATACGAAAAGACTAGCCGAGAATATACTTGAACAATTAAAAGAAGGAGATATTTTAAATGTTAGCCGAAGAAATGACGTAACGGAAGAAGAGATTCAAAGAATGCTAGAGGACATCGCTGAAGAAATTACCGAGCCAGATTTATCGGAATTAAAAAGACTAGGAATTGATGAAATCGCTCTAGTGAAGGGACAAAAAAATTACTGTGCAGTTTTAGTAAATTTAGATACGGGAAAACTAATAGCTATTCTGGAGAAGCGAACACAAGAAGAGTTTAAGAAAACCCTTACGGGCTGGGGAAAAGAGGTGTTAGAGCAAATTGAAGAAGTGAGCATAGACCTTTGGTTGTCCTATAAAAATCTGGTAAAAGAATTGATGCCGTCGGCCGAGGTAGTCGCTGATAGATTCCATGTAATGAAACAAATTAATCAAGAGTTAGACGAACAGAGAAGAGCGGAAAAAAGAGCCGTAGAAGCGCGGAAAAAGAAAAAACAGAAAGCGGAAAAAGAAGCGAAGCTAGAAGTTTTAAAGCGAAGTAAATATAGCCTGTTAAAAAATGAAGAAGATTTAACGGAACCCCAAAAAATCAAACTAGAAGCTATCAAAAAAACTTGGCTAAATTTGAAAGAGATGCACGAATTAAAGGAAGAATTCAGAAGGATTTACGAAACCTCAAAGAATCCGACAGAGGGAATGCTATCCATCTCGGAATGGTTGGCAAAATCCTCCAGTGTTTTTACCAAGAGTTGTCAAACAATCCGAAACTGGTTTGGAGAAATCATTAGTTATTTCGAGCGAAGGACAACGAATGGATTAGTCGAGGGAATCAACAATAAACTTAAACTAATAAAACGAAGAGGCTATGGCTTTAGAAACTTTCGAAATTTTTGGGTTAGAAGTATGTTGTCTTGGCATCTTGTCTGTTGATTTAGCATAAAGAGTAACGAAGAGCCGAATATTCTTTGCATTACAAAATCACTTGAAGTACTTGCTCAAACAATTGAGACACCTACAGATTCTATGCCTCTTTACTCTGTTTACAGACAAGAACTAATTCGCAAAGGGTGGTTACCTGTCCCTCAGAAATTTGGAGTGAGACCAAATATACCTGAAGTTGTGTGTGGTGCAAGTGGTCGTTTGTGTACTGCTTATTGGCTTTACTCCAAAGTGGCTGAGAACAGAGAACTAAGATTTATACTTTGGGACACTAAACGAGGTCTTGTTGTTGCGCCTTATATGGAATGATTGAGGGGATAAATACAAAAATCAAGTTAATTAAAAGATAGGCTATGGATTTGCCAATTTTGATAACTTTCGGCTTAAGCTATTGGCTTGCCTTAACTCTTGACAAATCTTAACACACATAAACACGAAGAGCCGGATTTTTTATCGAGTGCGATCGCCATCGCCGTAGTGGACTGACACGACTACAATGTTGCTTGGTAAAACTGCTATAATCTAAGTCTAGCAAGGATTTAAGTCAAAAAGCTAATGCACTATTTTAGCTGTGTCAATCCAGTGCGATCGCAATCTTGTAGGGTGCGTTCCCTAATGTGTCTCCTACTGCTCCAGCGATCGATTTTGGGGAACGCACCATGCACATTGATTAGCTCTCCTGCAAAAATCAAAAATCTGACCTTAGGTAAGGAGACAGGAGACAGGCTTCGGCCGTGAGCTTTTGCGTTCGACAAAAGCTCACGCCGAGGTCCGAACGGAGACAGGAGACTCCGAGGAGAAAAAAGACAAGAGACAACTATCCTATCCATAAAACCTGAGATTATGTCCAATTTATCGGAGCTTTTAGATATTTTGACCCGATAGCGCCTCGATAACTTACTTTTGCAGGAGGTCTATTGAAACTGTGAGTCTAATACCATTTTTCTTTATTAGTGGCAGACATCCTATTCCCCTTTCCCCCCTAGGGTTTGCTGAAAAAGTTTGTTGGTGGGGCTAGGAGTCAGTCCCGATGAAAAAATTTTCACCCCCACAGATGAAAGAATTAGGGTTGGCTGAATAAATCTAAAAACCTTGTTGGATAAGGCTTTTAGACTTTTTTTCCCTGAAAAAGTGCCTACCATTGGAGTGATTGGGGGGAAAATTTAGGGATTTTTTCCCTGAAAATTAGGTAATTGACCACCTGAAAATGGGTAAAACCCCACACCCCACCCCCCCTGCCCCCCCGACATCGGGGGGGTCGGGGGGGCAAGGGGGGGTGGAGGAGATTCGGCTAATCCAAGAATAAGCAGTTTAAATACGTCTTAGCTTAACTGATCACTGATCACTGATAGCTATCTCCTGAATTCTGACAAGACAAATTAACCGAATCTACCGGCTACATAATCGCGAGTTTGTTGATTAACTGCATCGGTGAAAATTTTCTGGGTGGTGTCAAATTCCACCAAACGACCGACGCGGGTTTCATCGGCATTAAAAAAGGCCGTGCGATCGGATACCCTAGAGGCCTGTTGCATATTATGGGTGACAATGACGATCGTGTATTGTTGCTTCAATTCATGGATTAATTCCTCGACTTTGAGGGTAGAAAGGGGGTCTAAAGCCGAACAAGGTTCATCCATTAATAATACTTTTGGTTTTACCGCCAAAGCGCGAGCAATACACAATCTTTGTTGTTGTCCTCCCGATAATCCTAAAGCGGATTTATTCAACAGATCTTTAACTTCATTCCAAAGAGCGGCCCCTTTTAAAGCTAATTCCACAATCCCATCTAATTCACTGCGACTAGCGGAACGATAAATTCTAATACCATAGGCAATATTATCGTAAATACTAGCGGGAAAAGGGTTAGGGCGCTGAAACACCATGCCCACCTGTCGCCGTAAGGTATGAAGGTTAACTTTGGGGGCGTAGATATCTTGGCCAAAAAACCTAACTTTCCCCTTAACTGTCACTTGCCCCTCTAATTCCCCGATACGATTGAGGGCTTTTAAGAGAGTGGATTTACCACAACCAGAGGGGCCGATCATGGCGGTTACTTGCCTTTGAGGTATTTGTAAAGAAACCCCTTCCAGGGCTTTTTTGCTACCGTAGAAAAAGCTAAGATTTTCGACTTCGATCGCCGAATTAGCTAGAGAAGTAGGAGTGTTCATGAGAGAGGAATCGATCATAAGAAAAATACTTAATTTGAGCGTTTACGAGTGACAAAACGGGAAAGAAGGCTAGTAATTAAAACTAAGATAATTAGGACTAAAGAAGCTGTCCAAGCCAGGGAATTTTGTTCAGGAAAGGGGGAACTAGCGTAGTTATAAATCAACACCGTTAAAGCCGGTGTGGGCGACCAAAGACTTTCTTGCCAAAATTGACTAAATAAAGCTGTAAACATTAAGGGGGCGGTTTCTCCAGCAGCCCGGGCCACCGCTAATAATATCCCGGTCATAATCGGTGCGATCGCTGCTGGCAGGACAATGCGAAATACCGTATCGAAACGGGAACCCCCCAAAGCGGAGGAACCGAGACGGTAGGACATGGGTATTAGTTTCAGGGCCTCTTCCGTGGTTAAAGCGATGATCGGCAACATAATCACCCCCAAAGCAAAGGCCCCGGCTACGGCGGAAAATTGTTTGGTAGTTAAGACCAAAACCCCGAAAGAAAACACCCCGACGATAACGGAAGGGGTACTACTCAACACCACGATCGCAAAGCGCAGAATACCGCCAATTTTGGAACCCCGAGCGAATTCCGAGAGGAAAACCCCGGTGAGAATCCCCAGAGGTATGCTGCCTAAGGACGCTAAACCGACCATGGTTAAAGTCCCCACGATCGCATTGGCAAAACCGTTGGGAACACTGGGATCAGAGCCAACTGGGGCGGGTAAAGAGGTGAAAACTTGCCAATTGAATCCGGGTAAACCTTCTTTGACAATTTGAAAGAGGATAGCGAATAAAGGCAGAATGGCGATGGCACTAAGAGCGATCGCTAAACCCGTGAGACCGTTGGTAAAAAAATGTCGCCACGGTGACAGGGGTTGCTGTAAATCTTCTTCGGGAAAAGCTCCTTGGCTCATAAAATTAACGATTGCGGTTGATAAATTGTACTAACAAAGCCGCTACACTATTGACAGCTAAGGTAATAACAAATAGAATCAAAGCTAGATACATCAAGGCTCCGATGTGAATTTTTTCAAAAGCTTCTGGGAAAGTATTGGCTAGTACAGCAGGAATAGTATAACCGGGGGCCAAGAGGGAGGGACTAATAATCGAGGAGTTACCGATTACCATGGCCACCGCCATAGTTTCCCCTAAAGCGCGACCTAAACCGAGGATAATCGCCCCGATAATACCGGAACTGGCCGCCGGCAACAACACGCGCCAGATGGTTTCCCAACGAGTCGCCCCTAGGGCCATGGAGGCGCTGCGTAATTCGGGGGGGACGGTAAGCAAGACATCGCGACTGATAGCGGAAATAGTCGGCACGATCATGATCGCTAGGATCACACCGGCAATCAGCATACTTGGTCCCAAAGGTTGGGTATTAAACAAAGGGAACCAAGCAAAATTTTGAAATAACCATTCTTGCAGGGGTTTAAGCACGGGAATTAGTACGAAAATCCCCCATAAACCAATAATTACACTGGGAATCGAGGCAATTAATTCCACTAGAAAACCGATGGGATAACGGACACTTGCCGGCAAATAATTCTCGCTAGTGGTTAAAGCAACGGCAACACTGAGGGGAATAGCTAATAAAAGAGCCAGAATCGAGGAAACGATCGAACCGAAAATAAAGGGTAAACCACCAAATTTGAGGACGTTCACATCCCAAGTGGTTCCCCAGAGAAATCCCCAACCGAATTCATTGATCGCCGGCCGCGCATCCTGAAAAACAATCCGGGCCATCCACAGCAGAAAAATTAAACCAGAGGCGGCACAAATCCAGACTAGGATCGTAAAAATGCGATTGAATAAACCCGCAGTGCCGGGGCTTTCGTTAAGATTGGCCGCCGAGAGATCAAAAGACTCAACGGGTTCAGAAAAATTAGCCATAAGGTAGAGAGCGATTACCACTTATCAGTTGTTGAAAACGCAACTGTAGGGGCTGAACAATGTTCAGCCCAGAGAAAAGAAATACTTGCAGTTATTAGTTATGGGGTTAACCGGTAACTTTTTTCCATCTTACTGGAAAGCGGTGACAATCAAGTTCAAACTAATACAAAAGTATTTATTTAATTTTGTTAACTTCGGCTAAAACTTTTTGAGTCACCGATTGGGGAATCCGGGTAAATTCCAATTGATTGTTAATACCTTGACCAGTGGTGAGAATCCAAGTTAACAGTCTTTTAATTTCTGCCGCTTTTTTGTTATCCGCGTAGTCTCTCGGTACTAATAACCAAGTAATCCCGACGATCGGATAACCACTGCTCGGATCGTCCATATTAGCGGTAAAATCGGCGTTAAATTTGATCCCTTCCATCGCCTTGTTAGCTTGGGCGAGACTGGGTTCGACAAATTGACCGGCTTTATTTTGAATTCTGGCGGTTCTCATGGTTGCCCCTTCATTTTTGCGGGCAAAGGTATCTTGAACGTAACCGATCGAGCCTTCTGTTTGTTTAACCAGGGCCGCCACACCATCATTTTTCGGTCCTTTGAGAACGGTAAAACCCCAGTTAGGTTCTTTGCTGGTTCCCACTTTACTTTTGAAGGAAGGACTAATAGCACTCAGGTGAGAGGTAAAAATCTCCGTAGTACCGCTACCATCAGCCCTAACCACCACTTTAATGGGTTGGTTGGGCAGTTTCGGATCCACCTGTCTCCAGTTAGTGATCTCGCCACTGAAGATTTTACCGAGGTTAGCCCTGGAAATTTGCAGGTTATTTACCCCCGGCAGATTATAAACCACAGCGACGGCTCCTCCGGCGGTGGGAACTAGCAGTAAACCGTTTTTCATCTGGCTTTTTTCCGAGGAGGAAGGAGCGGCATCGGAAGCCCCAAAATCGACGGTTCCGGCGATAAATTGCCGGACACCAGCACCGCTACCGACGGAATTATAGTTAACGGTGACACCGGTGGCGTTTTTATAGTCGGCAAAATAACGCTGGTATAGGGGCGCGGGAAAGGAGGCTCCTGCACCGTTCAGGGTTTGGGCGAGGGTTTCTCCCATCGTCCCTGCTAAGGCCGCTGCCGTGGCGAAGGAGACAGCACACACACGAGTTAGGGTAGCAGTTGAGAATATCATAAATTTTCCGGTTGAAGAATCCTGCACAATTGGGAAAGTTGAACTTTCTTCAAGATATAGTTTAAGGCACAAATATTACTTTTAAATCTAGAAATATTGGGGATTTTTTTGGTTAAGATTGGGTAAAATTTCGGTTAAGTTTAATTTAAAAATTCACAGCTTTTGGCAATAATTTAGATCGATCAAGACAAAAATCCATTGTATCTATTCAAGGATGAAATCTTAATTTAAACCATCTGTTGAGGAGAAATTGCCCGGACAAAGCTTTTTATCTAGGTGTGTGAATTCAAACAGGGCCACCGCTGCTTTTCGCTACTGTTAAGTTTGTTATCTTTTTGGGGTGAGTTTCGTGTTAAATCAATTTTTTTTGAAATGATGGAGATAGATTTTTCTGACTCCCAGAAAAGCAAGGGGATGGATAAATGCTGATAAATCTCGATAAATTGCTCAAAAAGGCTCTTATTTTTGTTAGTGCTGGTGTTTTAGTTGCTTGCGCTCCCGTTGACTCCCAATCAAATAAATCAATTATTATTGATGGGTCTAGCACCGTTTACCCGATCACCAAAGCTGTCGCCGATGAATACAAAAAACAAAAACAGCCTTCTGCGGATATAAGCGTCAATTTTTCGGGGACGACTGGCGGTTTTCGGCAGTTTTGCGCTGGAAAAACCGATATTAGCAATGCTTCGCGACCGATTCGCACCGATGAGATCGAAGCCTGTAATCGGAATAACATTAGATTTATCGAATTGCCGATCGCCTTTGACGCGCTTACCATCGCAGTCAATAAAGAAAACACTTGGATTGATAGCATCACTTTAGAGGAATTAAAAAAAATCTGGGAACCTGCGGCCCAGGGTAAAATTACCAAGTGGAGTCAGGTGCGATCGGGATTGCCGGATAAACCTCTCAATCTCTTTGGTGCGGGCAAAGATTCGGGAACTTTCGATTATTTTACGGAAGCGGTGGTAGGAAAAGAAGATGTTAGCCGCAGCGATTACGTTGCCAGTGAAGATGATGACACCTTAATTCAAGGAGTTAGTCAAGATGCCAACGCCCTAGGATATTTTGGTCTAGCTTACTACGAAAAACAAGCGGCGAACTTAAAAGCCTTAGCAATAGACAGTGGTAAAGGGGCTGTTTTGCCCTCCCGGGAAACGGTGCTACAATCCACCTATCAACCCTTAGCCCGTCCTTTGTTTATCTACGTTAACGCCCAAAAAGCCCAGTCTAATAAGGATTTACAGCGTTTTGTCGAGTATTATCTCAGTCAAGCTCAAAATATCGTTCAAGAGGTCGGTTATATTCCCCTGAGCGGTGAGCATTATCATTTAGCCAAGGTCACTTTCTTTAACGGGGAAGCGGGAACAGTTTTCGGGGGACACTCAAAATTCGATGTGACTTTAGCCGAATTACTACGCCAGAAAGCCAAGTTTTAGAAACTTAAAATAGGGTGAGATTAACTCACCCTATCAACTTTTATTTATGCTGCGGGAATAAAGCTAAAATTCTTGGGTTTGCTTCCTTTTTCTTGAGAAGAGGCATTTATCGGCGTTGTATAAAGAATTGATTAGGGTTGATCAAGCTTTTTGCCAGTGATTTGGCTAATCTTTACTCCTGATCTGGGGATTGTCCGAAAAGATGCTCTACAATTCGCTTAACTTCTGTACGGATACCGGTGACTTCGTTGCGGAAAAACTGTTGATCGCTCTCAGCTTGAGTGATAAATTGGTTTAATCACTCGTTGGTTCGTTCAAAACTCTCTGCTATTGTCCTAACCTCACCGGTTAGTTGTGCTATATCTTCTCGATTCTGTTGCGTGAGGACAACGGTAGCCTGTAATATGCTCTCGATCCGTTCTAATCTTTCATCCGTCATCGGTTACAATCCCTTTAGAGCTTTTTATCTGTCTCTTGCCAATAGTAGTCGTTAAGGGACTGTTTTAATTATGGGAGATCAATCACGGAACATGAGGATTATTATGTCTCACGGTCGAGAAACTGTTAGTAACTCAAGGTCAAAATTCTTGCCATAAGAAGAACATAAGCGATTGCAAAATTAGCCCTATTCCCATAATAACGGAAAAGGTTTGAGTTTGAGTTTGAGTTTAATTTTATCTAGAAAATTTTGTCATGAAAAATCTTCAACAAACTATTAGATTTACTTTATTATATTTACTTCTTACTGCCAGGGTTCTTGCCGCACCCCCTCCCACTCGTATTAATGATTGTTCTAACACTTTTATCCAAGAAATAACCACCAGATTTGATGACGACCCTGATGCGGAAGCAGTTGTGGTTCTAACCAACGGAGTTGTTCTGTTTTTCTATGTTAAACTTGATGAAGTTCCAGCTTTAAAAACAGCTTTACCCGGCGATAAAGTAAAACTATGTTTAACTAAAGTGCCAGATGATTGTCCACCGGGTGATGAACGAGGTAAAATTTATAGTGTGTTAAACTATAGAACTCAACAGTATTTTAAAGCGATGAATTCTTGGCATTACTGTGGGGGTGCTTAACATTAGTAAGCTTATTTTTGTAAGCCATATTTAGTCTTAGCCATCTCAAACAAACTAAAGTCTATCAAGAAGCAATAAAAGAAAGTAGAAAAGAAGGTCAACAACGGGGGAAATTACCGGCATAACTTAGATTATCTTACCCTCGCTATTTCCTTAGACTTGGACAACGTTTTTGCAATCAGTTAAGTTAATCGTTTTTCAATCATTCCAGATGGAAAAAATTAATCTATCCCGGAATCATGAATAACGATTAATTATTAATACTCTAACCAAAACGACCGCTAACATAATCTCTAGTGGACTCTTGAGCGGGATTTTGAAAGATAACCTCGGTGCGATCATATTCCACTAAATAACCCACTTTACCGCCTTTTCGGGTCGGTTCAGCATTATAAAAAGCCGTTAAATCAGAAACCCGCGACGCTTGTTGCATATTATGAGTAACAATAACTATAGTATATTGGGTTTTCAATTCGTGAATTAATTCCTCAATTTTTAGGGTAGAAATCGGATCGAGTGCCGCACAGGGTTCATCCATTAAAACAACTTCTGGTTTAACCGCAATAGCGCGGGCAATACATAACCTTTGTTGTTGTCCCCCCGATAAAGCTAAACCACTTTCTTTGAGTTTATCTTTAACATCATCCCAGAGAACGGCTTTTTTTAAAGATTCTTCCACTAATTGATCCATATCACCGATGTAACCATTTAAGCGCGCCCCAAAAGCGATATTTTCATAGATAGATTTAGGGAAAGGATTCGGTTTCTGAAACACCATACCGATGCGACTGCGTAACCCGATAGGATTAACGGAATTACCATAAATATCTTGACCGCGAAAGGTAACTTTTCCTTCAATTTTGGCACTTTTAACCAGATCATTCATGCGATTAAAACAGCGTAAAACTGTACTTTTCCCGCAGCCAGAGGGACCGATAAAAGCGATCGCTTTTTTCTCAGGAATATCAAGGTTAACATCACGAACAGCGAGATTAGAACCATAGTAAACATTTAAGTTTTTGGTTCTCAAAACTGCATCGGTGACAACATCGGTACTATACATAATCTTTAAAAAAAAAGGAGATGGGTGTTTTTTTAGTGACTGGTAAACAGTAATCGGTAATCAGTGAAAAGAAAACTCCCAACTTGCCACTTCATACTGTTCACTGAAAACTCACATCTGATAACTGATAACTGATAACTGATAACTGATAACTGATAACTGATAACTGATTTAGCCAAAACGTCCACTAACATAATCTTTAGTTGCTTTTTCTTGAGGATCACTAAAGATTTTATCCGTATGATCAAACTCGACTAGATAACCAATTTTGCCACCTTTATCGGTGGGTTCAGCGTTATAAAAAGCGGTTAAATCCGCTACTCTGGTGGCTTGTTGCATATTGTGAGTAACAATAATAATTGTATAACGTTCTTTTAATTCGTGCATTAATTCCTCAACTTTTAAAGTTGAAATTGGATCCAGTGCCGAACAGGGTTCATCCATTAATAATACTTCTGGTTGAGCGGCAATAGCGCGAGCAATACATAATCTTTGTTGTTGTCCCCCCGATAGGGAGAAACCGCTTTCTTTTAGTTTATCTTTTACCTCGTCCCAGAGAGCAGCTCGACGCAGGGAAGTTTCTACTAATTCATCTAAATCGCCTTTATAACCATTTAATCGCGCTCCGTAAACCACATTATCATAGATGGATTTGGGAAAAGGATTAGGGCGCTGGAACACCATACCGATGTATTTTCTGACTTCGACAGGATCCACCTCTTGAGAGTAAATATCTTGGTTATGATAAAAAACTTTGCCGTCAATACGAAAACCGTGAATTAAATCATTGAGACGATTAAAACACCTGAGAATGGTACTTTTTCCACAGCCAGAGGGTCCGATAAAAGCGGTGACTTTATTTTTGGGAATATCGATGGAAACGTCTCGTACTGCTCGATAATTACCATAGTATATATCAGCCTTATCGACCTTTAAAACAGTTCCTGTAGAATGGGAGTTAGAGTTAGTTAGCATAAATTATTTACCTTGAATTTGGCTAATTGAGGAATCAGAAAGATAGGTAGATTTTTACTTAAATATCCTTTTGACTTTTAACTTTTTCCTTGACTTAATAGGTTTTCTGGCGCGTGGCTAAACGGGATAAAATGTTAGTTACTAACACCAAAAGCACCAGAATTAAAGCACCGGCCCAAGCTAATTGCTGTTGAGGGGCAAAAGGGGCAGTAGCAAAGTTGAAAACTAAGACCGAAAGGGTGGCAATCGGTTCAAAGACACCCCGGGGCCAAAAGTTAGAGAATAATGCCGTAAAAATTAAAGAGGCCGTTTCTCCAGCAGCCCTAGCAATTGCTAAAGTAACACCGGTCAAAATAGCGGGAACTGCCGCAGGAAGGACGATTTTTAGGACGGTTTGGTAGTTATAGGCCCCTAAACCCATGGCCGCCCAGCGGATGTCTTGGGGAACGATTTTTAAAGCCTCATCGGTGGTTCTAATAATAGTGGGTAACATTAACACCGCTAAACCGATCGAACCGGCAAGGGCAGAAAAGCCTAAAAGGGCTGTTCCTTCGCCAAATAAGGGCGCAACTAGCAAACCGTAGGCGAAAACCCCGACAATAATCGAAGGGACACCCGCTAAAACGTTGGTAGCGAAGCGCACACCCTGGGCAAGTTTGTTATCACCGCTAAATTCCGAAAGATAAACCGCCGCTAAAACGCCGATGGGAACGGCGATCGCCGTAGCCAGGGCAACAACGATAATTGTCCCTAAAATGGCGTTAGCGATGCCTCCTCCTCCTAACCCCGGCGGTGGCGGTAATTTGGTAAAGAGATTGGCGTTTAAACGGCCCACCCCTTGCACAAAAACGAAGCCTAGGACGGCAAAGAGGGGAATCACAGTAACAGCTAAACATAAAGCCGAGAGAACGGTCATAATTGTCCCCAATAGCGATCGAGGACTACCCGGTTTCTTTTTGAGATTATTGCCTAAATTCGCACTATCCATATCAGTTATCAGTGAACAGTAATCAGTTATCAGTAATCAGTGAACAGTAAACAGTAATCAGTAAACAGTGATTAGTAAACAGTAAACAGTGAAAAGTGAAAAGACAGCAGTAAACTGCCATTTGATGATGATCACTTAATACATACTGCTCACTTAAAACTCAAAACTTAAAACTGATAACTGATAACTGATAACTGATGGCTTAATACTTAGCTTTGACGCGATTAACGATTAATTCGGCGAAGATATTGACTACTAGGGTCAAAACCAACAGAACAAAACCCGCATACATTAAAGCTGATACTTGCATTCCCGAGGCTTCGGCGAATTGGTTAGCCAATAAGGAAGCGATCGTGTTAGCAGGGGCGAGAATAGAGGCACTAATGCGGTTAGAATTGCCGATAATCATCGTTACTGCCATGGTTTCCCCTAAAGCGCGCCCTAAAGCTAACATAATCCCCCCGACAATCCCAGAAAAAGCGGCAGGAATTAAGACTCGAAAAATCGTTTCCCAACGGGTGGCCCCCAAACCGAGGGAAGCTTGCCTTAGATCCGGCGGTAAAGCGGCCAAAGAGTCGCGAGAGATAGCGATAATAATCGGCAGGATCATAATTGCTAAAATAACCCCCGCCGGTAACATCCCAGGACCCCCTAAAGGAGTACTAAACAGAGGAATCCAACTAAAATTAGCATTTAACCAGTTACCAAGGGGTCTGAGGATAGGAATCAATACAAAGATACCCCATAATCCGTAAACAACACTGGGAATAGCGGCCAAAAGTTGTACGAGAAAAACCAAAATTGTCCGCGCATTTAAGGGAATAAAATCTTCGCTTAAAAAAATGGCCGAACCGATACCGAGGGGAACAGCAATCAGGAGGGCAATCAGAGAACTAACGAGAGTTCCGTAGATAACGGGCAGAACTCCGAATTCTTCCCGACCGCGCACGGGATTCCAAGCACTACTGGTCAAAAATCCCAGACCAAAGGTTTGAATCGCTGGTAGGGCCCGAATAAAAATAACTAGGGCAATTAGGAGCAAAATTAGCCCAATAGCGATGGCAAAAGCGGTAGTTAATCCCACAAAGCCTTTATCGAGGATTTTTTCCGATTCTGGACGTTCTTTAAAATTTGAGTCGGGCGAAACTGTGGGCGCACTCATGATTAGGGTTAAAATCCAGCTAGTTTGAGGTAGCTAAGGTCGAAATTGGCCTTTCTACACTATTATTGTAACTTTGAATACATTTTTTCGGGGACTAATCCACCTTGATCGTGTAATCAGGATAGATGACATCGGCAGCGGCGGCTACTCGTTGGCGGACATTTTTCGGTAGGGGAATATAACCAAGGGCGGCGGACTGTTCCTGTCCCTGATTGAGTCCAAATTCAATCATCGCCTCCATAGCTAAAGCTTTTTGGGGATCGTTGTATTTTTTATAAACCAACATCCAACTATAGGTGACAATGGGATAGGAATTTTCCCCCGGCGGATCAACGATAAAAGCCCGCAGATTTTCGGGTAATTCCACCGTGGCTAAGGTGGCAGCGGCGTTAGTTTCATTGGGGATAACGAATTGACCGGCTTGGTTTTGTAAAGTGGCCATGGGCAGGTTATTATTTTTAGCGAAACCGTACTCGATATAGCCAATCGAGCCTTGATTTTGTTGAATTAGGGCGGTTACACCCTCATTACCCCTACCACCGAGAAATTTACCTTTTTTGGTGGGCCATTGTACGGCTTTTCCTTCACCGATACTTTTTTTCCATTCGGGACTAACGGCGCTTAAAAACTTGGTAAAAACTCCCGTTGTTCCGCTACCGTCTGCCCGGTGAACTACGGTAATTTCTTGATTGGGTAGTTTTAAATCGGGGTTATCGGCGGCGATTTTGGCATCGTTCCAACGGGTAATCGTGCCTAAAAAGATGCCTATATATGCTTCCCTGCTTAGTTTCAGCCCTTCTACTCCGGGCAAATTATAAGCCATAACGATGCTTCCCGCCGTCATCGGTAGCAGTAAAACCCCGCGGCTAACTCTGGCCATATCCTCGTCACTCATGGCCACATCGGAAGCGCCAAAATCGATCGTACCTTGAATAAATTGTTCGACTCCCGCCCCGCTACCGGTAGATTGATAGTTAATTAGCAGTTTAGAAAATAGTTGATTGATGGTGACAAACCAGTTTTGATATAGGGGTGCAGGAAAAGAAGCGCCCGCACCATTGAGGGCGACCTCTCCTTGCAGAGGAACTTGGGCGATTCTATTGCTTCCCTCTCCACTGGTTCCCGCCGTATCGCCGCCCCCACAAGCGGTTAAAGTCGCTGTTAGAGTCACTAGGGATAAGGCTGTTAGTAAATTGGTCCTGTTTTTGCTGGGCATAGGATTAATTTTGATCCGTAAACTGCCTTAAATCTTACGCTAAAAGTTACCACTGCTTGGTAAAGAATAGGTTAAGAAGTGAATAAAAAAAATATCATGTATTGTCAAGAAAAATTTTCTCGATAACTAGACAAAAATCTCAACTTCTTTTACCATTTATTTTGAGTGAACATTAGTTTTCAGTTGCTGGTTATAATTAAATTAAAAATGAATTTTAGGTTCGATCCCCCCTGCCCCCCTTAATAAGGGGAGGCCGATCCCCCCTTAATCCCCCCTTAATAAGGGGGGTGTCTGAAAGTTTTCAATACCTACCTACTTAAGTCACGGTAAAGCCGCTAACTTTTCCTGTTTAGATAGGGGTTTTCTCTTTCCCTATCATTATAGGGACGTAAAAACAACAAAGAAAAGATTAAGGTTTACAGCCAACACCTAACGCCCTTTTTTTACTTTTTACTTTCTCCTTTTGACACCTATGCTAGAAATTTTTACTCAGCTATCACGTCCCACCAAAGTAGTGGCAATTGTCCTGGGTACTGCCCTAATTTTACCCGCTTGTGCCAATATTAATCCTCAAGACCTAAAACCAATTAAAATCGATGGTTCGAGTACCGTAGCACCAATTACCAACAAAGTTCTCGAAGATTTTAAAGCTAATACCCCTAACAAAGTTTTGGCTGATGTTAAAATTGACGCTAATATTTCAGGAACCGGCGGCGGTTTTAGAAAATTTTGTGCGGGAGAAACCGATATTAATAATGCTTCTCGGCCGATTTCTGTGGAAGAATTAAAAGAATGTGATGCTAATAAGGTAAGATTTATCGAACTACCGATCGCTTTTGATGCTTTGACCGTGGTAGTCAATCCCCAAAATAACTGGGTTGATGATATTTCGACTACAGAATTAAGAACTATTTGGGAACCCGCGGCCGAGAATAAAATCAAACGTTGGAATCAAATTAATCCCGCTTGGCCTGACCAACCGATTACCCTTCACGGACCGGGTAAAGATTCCGGAACCTACGATTTTTTTAGTGAGGTAATTAACGGCAAAGATGCCAGTCGTGGGGATTTTAACTTTAGTGAAGATGACCAAGCTTTAGTTAATGCCGTTAGTCAAGATACGAACGCTTTAGGCTATTTTGGCCATGCTTACTATGAACAAAATCGGGATAAATTAAAAGCTTTGAAAGTTAACGGTATTGAACCAACTCGCGGCAATGTAGAGGATAGTAAATATCAGCCTTTATCTCGTCCTTTGTTTATTTATGTTAATGCCCAAAAAGCCCAAGAGAATCCCGCTTTAGAGAAATTTGTCGAATATTATCTCGATCGAGTTCCCAATTTATTAGATAGTATTGGTTATATTCCCCTACCGGATGAGGCCTATCATTTGGCACGGGTACAGTTGCAAAAATTTGAGGTAGGAACGGTTTTTAATGGCCGACCTCAACCCAATTTAACCATCGGGGAATTACTTCGTAAACAAGCCCAATTTAAAGCTAAGTAACGATTCCCATCTGGAAAATATATAAGGATTTTCCTGCTCCTATCTGCCCCCTACTATAGCAAGAGGTTTGCCAATTTAAAGCAACAGAGATACAGAAAAAAAAGAGGGGATAAACCCCCCATTCAGCGTATCAATAAACTTGTTAAGTAGCTAGACACAATTAATTACACATATCTAACTACTTTTTGCCTTTTGCCTTTTGCCTTTTGCCCATCTTAACCAAGAAATTAATTTTGCACGACTACTTAATTAACCCTTCGGTGTCGCCCCAAATTGTTCGATGAGGATAGAAGTTAACAGCGATTTTAGATCTTCACAGGGAATCCCTTTTTGTACACAGCTGCCCAGGTGGGCATCTTTACCCACTTTACCCCCCATGTAGAGGTCAACTCCTTCCACGGTTTTGCCGTCTTTGCGCGCTTTTGTCCCCATCAAACCGATATCGGCCACTTGGGGTTGTCCGCAGGAGTTAGGGCAACCGGTCCAGTGCATACGCACACCCTGGGGAATATTTAATTCGGCATCTAACTGACGAATCAAGTCCACAGCCTTATTTTTGGTTTCAATCAGGGCAAAATTGCAGAATTGCGCCCCCGTGCAAGAAACGAGCGCTCGTTGTAAAGGAGTGGGATTGGGGGTAAACTTAGCCAGTAAAGGCTCGGTTAAAAGAGTCGCCATATTTTCAGCCGCTATATTGGGAATAATCACGTTTTGTTCCACGGTTAAACGTAATTCTCCGCTACCATACACTTCGGCAATCCGGGCTAAATCGAACATATCATCGGCAAATAGACGACCAACGGGAATACAAAGACCGATATAGCTCAATCCCTCCTGTTTTTGGGGAAAAACTCCTAAATGATCTCGTTTTTCCCAGTCAATAGCGTCTTTTTCTGCTGCCGTTGCCAAGGGATAACCTAGGTGATTAGCCACCCGAGTGCGGAATTCCTCAATTCCCCACTCATCAATTAACCACATTAAACGGGATTTTTGACGATTGGCACGCAATCCGTTATCGCGGTAAACTTCCAAAATCCCTCGGCATAAATCCACCACTTCCTGATTCGGTCTCACCCAAACATTCATGGGAATTGCCGCTTCACAGCGTTTAGCCGAGAAAAAGCCGCCCACCACGACATTAAAGCCTAATTCTCCCTCTTTATAGGCAGGAACAAAGGCAATATCGTTAATTTCCGCATGAACCGAATTATCCCGGCCCCCCTCGATGGCAATATTAAATTTGCGGGGCAGATTGGTAAATTGATAATTACCTTGACCGTAGTTGGTAATCATATCTTGGACTTTTTGGACTAATTCCCTGGTGTCAATTAATTCATCCGCGTCTAGTCCCGCCATGGGTGAACCGGTAATATTTCTAACATTATCCATGCCCGATTGTACCGAAGTCATGCCCACGGATTTTAGTCGTTGGAAAATATCAGGAATATCTTCGATACGAATACCGCGTAATTGTAGGTTTTGACGAGTAGTAATATCGGCATTGCCATCATCGCCGTAACGCTGCACGATTTCCCCTAAAACTCGCATTTGCTCACTACTGAGAATGCCGTTAGGAATCCGCAAACGCATCATAAATTTGCCCGGGGTGACGGGACGATAAAAAACCCCCACCCATTTTAAGCGATGTTCTAAATCGGTTTTATCCATCGCTTCCCAACCGATTTGGGCAAAATGATCTAGTTCATCTTTAATGGCTAATCCGTCTTTTTCGGCTTTAAATTTCTCGAATTTATTGAGAGTTGTTCCATCTTTTTCAGGTGCTTGTACCACGAATCTATCTCCTTACTGGTCTGTGGGTGTAATTGTTCTAGTTGGTGCGGGTTAGAAATGAAGAAATCGGGATTTAACAATAAGTATTCTTTAAAATACCGTCGTCATTAGCAAAAATTTAGTAATTTACCTAGTCTCTATTTGTTATTTAATTCTTTTTAACTTGGATAATTTTGTATTGTCTGTAACAGAAATCCTTTAACCATCGTGTTTAAGGATTTCTGTCATGCAGTAAGTGCATTGAGATGGGGTGTGGGGTGTGGGGTGTAGGGTGTGGGGTGTGGGCTTCGGCCGTGAGCTCAGCGTTCGACAAAAGCTCACGGCCGAAGCCTGTCTCCTGTCTCCTCTGAATTGTCCTAGGTGAGAAACTTAACCAACTCCTCTAATTTTTGCCAAGCTAACCCACTGGCTAAAATCTCGCGAGCGAGGGCGAAACCGGCAGCATGATCGCCAAAAGTGACCTTTTCTGCCACCTGTAGGGCAAGAGAGGCATTAATCGCCACAGCATCCCGTTGAGGCGGCGTTCCCCCCCCTTGCAGGACATTTTTGAGGATTTCGGCATTTTCTGGCACTTCCCCGCCTTTAAGGGCATTTAAACTGGCTCTGGGGATAGTAATTGACAAGGGATCGATCGCCGACGAAATCACCTCGCCATTATTTAATAAAGCCATATCGGTCAGATCTCCTAACCCCACCTCGTCGAGTTTTTCCCGGCCGTGAACAATAATCGCCTTTGGGGTTCCCATTTGTGCTAAAGCTGTGGCCATGGGGGTGAGAAATTGCCGGTCATAAACACCGATAACTTGACCTGTGGGACGGAGAGGATTAACTAGAGGGCCCAGAAGATTAAAAACCGTGCGAACTTTCAGGGTTTTGCGGAGATTAGCCACACTTTTCAGGGCTGGATGCCAACCGGGGGCAAAAAGAAAGGTCACTCCCACCCCATCTAAAGCCGCCGCTACTTTCTCGCTAGGGGCGCTTAAATTAACCCCAAGATATTCTAAAACATCGGCCGAACCGACTTTACTGGAGGCCGAGCGATTGCCGTGTTTAGCCACTTTTACGCCCCCGGCGGCCGCCACAAAAGCCACGGCAGTGGAAATATTAAAGGTTGAGGCCCCGTCACCGCCGGTGCCACAGGTATCGATAACGGGAGTAGTATGGGGTTTAGGGTCTTCTAAGCGAGATTGTTGCCGTAAAACTCCGGCCATTCCCGCTAATTCGGCGGCCGAGACTCCTTTTGCTTGCAAAGCCGCTAAAATCGCCCCCGATAAAACTTCGGGAATCTGGCCGTTTAACCATCCGGTCATTAATTCTTCAGCTTGGTTAAGGGAAAGGGATTTTTGATCGAGTATTTGCTGCAGTAGGTTTGGCCAGTCTGGAGTGGTCATCGCTGTTCCATTGGTGTGGGGATGGGGCGATATACTATCATAGCGGTTTGTCTGGAGAATTGATCGCTCCTAGTAATTTTTACTTTAAATCGAGCAAACCCTGTTCTTTTAACTTAGGATTAAAACGAATTTCCATCTGTACTCCCCGTTTTTCTAGGGTTGATAAAATATCGTTTTCTACTCGTCTGGATACCTGTTTTAATAACTTGATTTGCCCTACTTCGTCAGCACTTTGATAAATTTCTTTTTCTGTCTCAGTCATGGCTAATTTAGCATCAATTGGTTCTGTCCAGAGTTTTTCATTGCCGATTACTGCCTGACTTTCTCTTAGCCAAGCTTGTTTAATCGATTCGAGAATCGTCCGATTAGGACGCTCGATCAACTGTATTTTTAGCCAATAACAAGCTTGGGGCTGTCGGGCAAGATGTTGTTTTAAACTGAGATAAATATCACGAGAATAGCCGACAAACTCTAAGACTTGTTCTCGCTCAAAAATGGCATAAACCCCGATTTTTCCCTGGAAATCAACACAGATATTACCGGTGGTATCTAGGTAGGGAATATATTCTAATTGTTCGAGATTAGCAAAAGTATCAGACTCATTCATAATTAATCGTCGCTAATTGGTTGGAGATAAGTAGGTAGGTGTTAAAAACTTTCAGATACCCCGCTGATCAAGTAGGGTTGATTCAAGGTAGGGTTGATTCAAGGTAGGGTTGATTCAAGGTAGGGTTGATTCAAGGTAGGGTTGATTCAAGGTAGGGTTGATTCAAGGTAGGGTTGATTCATGAATCAACCCTACCCGTTTAAAATTGTACCAAAAAGTTTTAGGCTAAATTAGTCCCCAAAAATGATCAATTCTCAATGCCTACTGCTTCTCTTAACGAAATTGTTCACGCGGCCCTAAGTGGTCAAGTGGTTTCTTTTCCCACGGATACAGTCCCCGCTTTAGCGGTTTCTCCCCCCTATGCTGCCTTAGTTTTTGCCGCTAAAAAACGGACTTTTGATAAACCTTTAATTCTCATGGCGGCCTCAGCAGCAGATTTATGGGATTATGTCAAGGGAAATCAGGAAGAAAGGGAAATTTGGCGGCAAATGACCGAAAAACACTGGCCCGGCTCCCTAACTTTGGTTTTACCTGCTTCTGAAAAAGTACCAAAAGTTCTTAACCCTAAGGATACTAGCACGATTGGTATCCGAGTTCCCGCTCATGCGATCGCAAGAGAAATTCTTGGTCGAACTGGTGTTTTAGCGACCACAAGTGCTAATCTGTCAGGACAAGAGCCTTTATTGACTCCAGAAGCGATTATGACTACTTTTCCCTCGGTGACGGTGTTAGCTCCCACAGAAAGGCAAGCATGGGGAATAATCAATAGTGGACAACCCTCCACCGTCGCGCGTTGGCAATGTCAAAGATGGGATATCTTACGACAAGGGGCAGTTTTTCTGTAAATATGGACGATATTGACGCTTTAAAACGGGAATTACAGCAAACTCGCCTCGCTTATCACATGGCTGTGGCAATTAATCACCTCAAAAGCAGTTTTTTGGGACGGGTTGCCCACGAATTGCGATCGCCATTGAGCAGTATGATCAGTCTCCATCAAATGATTCTCGCCGATCTTTGCGAAAGTCCGGCCGAAGAAAGGGAATTTATCGCCCAGGGGCAACTGGCGGGCCGTAAACTGATGGCAATGCTCGATGAGATGATTAATCTCTCGAAGCTAGAGTCTGGTACTATACCTCTGGAGCGAGAAATTTTTTCTTTAACTAAACTCTGGCAAGATTGGGCAAGTTTAACCTATTTACAGGCAGCTAATCGCAATATTAAGCTTAAATTTAGTCCTTTAACCGATGATATTGCTATTATTGCCGATTATCAACGTTTATCCTCCGCTTTTGTCCTTCTCGTCGATGCAGCGATTGCCAACTTAGCGAGTGGCTCTATTTGTATATCGGTAAGCACTCTTGACGAGAAAAAAGTCACTATTAGTCTAGAATTTCCGGGTGAAATCCCTCTTTGGCAAATGCCAGAAATTTCCCCTTTGAGTTTAGAATCAAAGCCGGAAGAAGTAAAACAATTTACTCAAGCTCTCGGTCTTTCTCCCGGTCTTAAATTCCAGTTAGCGAAGGGAATTATCGAAGTATCGGGGGGGGAAATGAGCTTAGATCAAATCGATAACAATAGTCAGGACAAGCTCACAGAGATCGTTTTTTCTTTACCTCGATCGCCGGACAGGAAAACTCCTCGGGATAACGATTAAATAATACCATTGTCGTCGTGGCGTTGCTTTGGAAACCAATGCGCTGGTAAAATTTTTCTTGGTTAGTAGTCATCAAATAGACTCTTTCCACCCGATTTATTCGGGGATGGGCCAAAACTGTTTCTACTAATTTACGCCCTAAACCCGCTCCCTGATAATCGGGATGAACGATCACATCCCAAATAGTTGCCCGATAAATGCCGTCAGAAATGGCGCGAGCAAAACCAATTAATTGCGGATCATTCCACACCGTCACCACCGGATCACTATAGTCAATTGCGGTTTCTAAATCTTCTAAACGGCGATCAATTGCCCAAAATGCGGTTAAATTAAATAATTCTCGTAGTTGCAATAGATCTATCTTGCTTTTATCCTCGTCAAACTGAATCTGACTACAATCAATCATGATATTTCCTTAGTCTAAGACTAAAAAATAGGGGAAGATATAGGGACGAGAAAGAGGATTCATGCTCCCTCGGGCTAATTTATGAGCAATTTTCCCTAATCTATTGTGTTTGATTATACTAAATGTCTAAGATAATCTCTAGTTGATTTATCGTGATTTCTTGACAAGTTATTAATCAGTGATCAGTGATCAGTTATCAGTGATCAGATGAGAGTTTTCAGTTCACCTGATGGTTCTTCGGTTTGTGTGATGCAATGGACGGAGTTCTAAGGGATGAAATCCTTACAGAGAAAGGCATTCTGCGATTTTTGTCAATTTCGCTCTAGAACGAACTAATCAATTAACTCTCTTGTCAAATAAGGATTTAGTCGATTTAGGCCACCTGATCGAACCATACCAAGTAACGAAGAACCTAATTAATTGGCAAGAGTTCTAATTAGGGCTGGCTGAAAATTACTGGAAGCCTTACTAGAAAACGATTTTAGGACTTTTTTAGCTAAAAAAGTGCAGGAAACAAACGTTGAGAAATCGATCCGAGGGACTCAAAACCCTGGCACTTTCCGGAGGCGATTGCAAAGGGTTCTGCTTCCCAGTGCGCGAGGTCATTCTGTTATTCTGACCTCCCCGACCGACTCCCCAGACTCCTGACTCCCCAGACTCCTAACCCCACCAACAAACTTTTTGCCGCAAACCCTAATTATAGCGCCAGTTTTCTTGCACTTTAACTTGATTAAGTTGTCGCAGTTTAGCAATAGATTCAGCAATGATATTCATAGAATATTTACATAGATGATGATAAGTTTTGAGTAGAATCATTAGTAAAATTTTTACTGACGCTAGTTTCTGCTCGCGTATAAATATAGGTTTCAGGTTCTTTTAATTTTTCGGTCTTAAATATTTTTTCTGCTCTTGCCCATAAATCTGTATCTTCTCCATAGATCATGTGTTTAAATCCTTGCAATTCAAAAAATACCTTTCTTTTGCCGAAAAATGTCGGTCCTAAAACACATTTTTTTAAGTTAATTAATTTGTCTGATTGATAATAATCTGCAACTAAAATATTATCTTCGCTGAAAAACCCTCCTTCAATCAAGTCAATTTCTGGATGAGCTTTCATATATTGTAATCGTGACTCTAAATGATTAGGCTTATAAGCATCGTCACTATCGAGAAATGTCAAATACTTACCAAACGATGCCTGTATTCCTGCATTTTTGGCATAACATTGTTTTTTATTTTTATGCTTTAAATAACGAATGTTATTGTATTTCTCAAGATAGGGATTAACAACTGCAAAAGTTTGATCACTGCTACCATCATCCACTATTACAAGTTCCCAATTGGTAAAAGTTTGATTGAGGACACTATCAATACCTTTATTCAAGTAATGAGCGCGGTTATAGGTACAGACAATAATGCTAATTTCAGGATTAATATCAAAATTGATCGGACTCATAAGACACTCCCAATTGTAAGTTTTGTCAGTTGTTATTTTTGAGCGACAATACAGGTAGCTACTGGAAAATCAGGATGAAAAGCATCTAATTCTTCAGTAGTTAATTCTTCGGTAGCTATGCCATGATAACTAGCTATCACACTAATAGGATTGCCATAAACATATAATTTTTGCTGGGAGAATTTTCTAAACATCCAAGCAAAAGCATCTGGTAAAGGCCGCCAATAGTCCCTAGGTATAGCATGAAGTCTCTGTGCACTAGGAACCATGACAAAACATTTCCCCCCTGGTTTTAACCAAGTGTAAATATTTTCTACAACTTGCCAAGGTGCATAACAATGTTCCAAGACATTAAAAGTAATAATAGAATCAAATGACTCTGGTTTGATGATAGAGCCATCGTGAGCATCACCGACTATATCTATTCCTAAACCTGGTTCTATATTCATAATTTGATATGATGAACCTAGGTTAATTCCATAGAAGTCTTTATTTGTACCACCAATTTCTAGAATTTTTCCAACTATTTGTGGTTTGATTTCTTGGATAAATTTGTTTAAATAATACCGATCAACTGGTTTCCCCCTAGTTAAACCAAATACATGACAGATGGGAACACTTTTTTTCAAATCTCCCCAGTTGAGAGAATGGGTAGCAACTGATAATAAACCTATTTTTTCTAGGTAGATCACTAATTGGCAAAAACTCTCAAAACTATTGATTTGTTCTAAGTCATTGATCAGGTTAGTTTTTGCAAAAAACTGGGTTAATACTTGGTAAGTATTGTGGCTTAATGGTGTAAGCTTATATTCTTCGTCTTTTTCAATAAAGCCGCAAAAACCTTTACCAAAAAGCGTGAGGCTTTTATCTGATAAAAAGATGATAGCGTTGTTGGTTAAATGTTGATATTTTTCTATTTCTGTAGTAACTTGCGCGTTAATTGGTGCTGATTTGACTTGTTGAAATATTTGATAGGCTGATTCAAGATCATGTTCATGTACAAATATTTCTAAAATAGTTAACCAAGATTGGTAAGGAATAATTTCTGGTGAGCGTTGACTCCAAGTAAAGATAGCGTTTACTTGGGAGTTTTCAATTTTTAAGAAGGCGTTGGGTATATATTTTCTAGTCATTTTGTTTGTTTCAGTAAAGATTGATTTTGACGACTTGTCAATTTTTTGCTTTATTTTAACCTATTTGAGATTACCTCCTCAATAATATCCACAGCACGAGGAACCCCTCCCGCTTTTTGGATAGCAGTTTTTAATCTAAGTGCATTTTCTTTATAAGATGGTTGCGTTAGCACTTCTTGAATAGCTTGGCGTAATCTATTGATTGTCAAACTTGAAGGAGTAATAAATTTCCCGACGCCACTCCAAGCAATACGGGTAGCCACTCCTGCTTGATCATTAGCAATAGGAATAGCTACTATAGGTACACCATAAAACAGAGATTCTAGTACCGTATTTGTTCCAGAATGGCAAATAGTCAAACTGGCTTTTTGTAATAATTCTAATTGTGGTGCATATTTAACGACGATGGGATTTCCTGGTAAATTAGGTAATGCTTGAGTTGCTAATCCACCTCCTAGGGCAATTACTAATTGTGTATCTAAACCTACACAAGCTTCAGCAATTTTATAAAAAATATGAGTGAGGCGATTTTGCAATGTACCCATTGAAGTATAAATTAATGGTTTATCATTCAATTTTTCATAGGGGAAATCAATTGTTTTTCTCCCTGTAGAATCAAAGTGAGGTCCGGTAAAATGGAGAATTCCGTTTAAATCATGTCTGGGGTATTCAAACTCTGCTGGTTGTTGACTAATAATTGCTAACTTAGAAACAGAATAGTAATCATTAATATTTCTGCAAGCAGGCATACCATACTTTTGGCGATATGCCGAAATCACTTTGTAAATAGGTTGGGAAAAACGAGAAATTACTCCATATCCCAAACGATTACGCAATCTTGCCCACCAAGCAGGGTTATATTTCCAGGTTGTAAAAGCTGGGGGAATAGTATTATCAAAACCATTGACTAGCGCCGAAGAAGCTGTCACAAAGGGAATTTTAAGGAAATCAGCAACAGTGCTACCACCGTATATACATTCATCAATTATCAGTGCTTCTATTCCCGCATCTTTAATCACTTGTGGAGCATTAAGTAAAAATGAAGCTGTTGTTTTTTCAGATAAACAAATTGTGTAACGCAATGCCGCTAACCCAGTGAGTTTTCCTAGCTCTTCATAAAATTTTGCCGTTGTCCCTACAGGAAAATCAACTGGTGAAATAGCGCGAAATTCTAAACCAGCAACTTTGGCATTTGCTTCTGCATCAGGCATACCTAATACTGTCACACGATGTCCTCGTCTTTGGAGTTCGCGTCCCAAAGTATTCATTGTGTTTAAATGTCCAGTAGCGGCTGGACAGATAGAGCCAAAATGTGTCATGATTTTTTCCTTTGTTTAATTATTAAAAACTATTTTTTCGCTACACTATCTTATCAACTAGCATGGGTATCATACCAAGGTTCGATAACTTGAAATTTTTCTAACAGCTTTTTGCCGAGATTGACCTTATAAATAAACCCATTCATTCTAAATATTTGATAGTACAAAAAAATGCGTTTGTAGAGATTGATAGCTTGAGTTTCTGAAAGCCATTTTCCTGGTGTTTCTTCTCCAAAAAGTCCGCTGGAACCAAATTCAAATTGATGTTCAAAGTATTTACCTTCTTTTTCCGGGAAAGGACACACTTGTTGGGATATTTTCCGTTGGTTAATAACTTTAAATTTTTGATACCCAAGTTCTTTCAATATTTTAAACTCTTTTAGCAAATTATTCCAAGACGTTTTATCTGATTCTATGGATATAAATTTTGGTTTACTGTCGAATTGCCGTAAGGCTTTAACACATAACAAGTCTGCCCCTTCAATATCAACTTTTAGATAATAGGGAATCCCAAATTCTTGTAAAATGTTTTCAAATTTAGCACTTTTTACCGTGATTTCCAGGGATTTTGTCCCATAGAACTCGTTTCTTTTCACCCAATCTGGAGAAATTGTCCCCCAAACACTATGATTTAGGTTAGTATAGAAAATAATCTCACCTTCTTGTGGGGCTATAGCCAGATTCAGAAGTTGTAGTTGACCATCATTTATATAGGATTGTAGTCTATTTTTTGTGGTTTCATAAAGCTGAGGATCAGCTTCTATACCCACTACGCAAAAACCTTTTTTTAAATAGTATTCAGTATCTTCGCCCTGATGAACACCAACATCTATGATTAAGTTCTTATTCATGATCAATTTCTGAGGACAAGACAAAAGGCTTGAAAAGTAGGCGGGAGTAGGTTTGATGAAACATAGAACCAATCTCCACAACCCTATGAACCAGTATAGCATCTAAAGCAAGCCCTTCAACCCCCTAACCGTGATGAGCGTATGCGCTTCCTCGAAGAGATGGTAAAAATTTTTCCCACCGCTGAGATTCGTTGTCTGGGTGGGGACTGGGAGTTTGTCGGTCAAGCTTGGTTACCTTATCTTCTCCTGGAACCTTCCCTGTTTTTCCGAATCCGAATTCCAGCTACTGACAAGTAAGTTAACAAGGGAAAACCGCAATGACAATTCATGTAATAAAATCGGTTAGAATCTCATCTGGTTCATCGTCCATGTCATCCTCATCTAATTCATCAATAAAATCGACAGCAGCAGAAAAATTAGCAGCAGCTAATGTCAAAGACTGCTGAGATTGCAGTTGCGCCAGGAGTTGTTCGAGATTTTTTAAGCGAAATGATAGAGAATCAACCTCTTGTTTGAATTCATCAATCTTGTTAGTTTTAGCCTGCAATAACTTCAATTCATCTTGAAGAATTGGCAATAGACCTCTTGCATAATTTTTTTATGGTATGATATAAGGTTTTGCTTTTTTCTCAATTCTTAGATTGAAGTGGAAAAAAGAATAAAATGTGATCTTAGGTCAGGAAATCATCTATAATTTTGCTATGTTTATTAGCAAAATTATGGATTATCAAAACTTATCAGATGAACAATTCAAACGCCGTTTCGGTGTGTATAAACAAACCTATAGAAAGATGGTAGAATCAGTAAAAAGTGTTGAAGCCGACTCTAATTCAGCGTTCGGCTGAGCGTTCGACAAAAGCTCACGCGGCTCGACTGAGCTCGCCGAACGTCCGAAGTCTCACGGCCGAAGCCATCTAAAAGGGGACCGAAACCTAAACTATCTATAGAAGAACAAGTTTTAGTAACGTTAGAATATTGGCGAGAATATAGAACATATTTTCACATTGGTACAAGCTGGGAACTATCAGAATCAACTATAGGTCGGATTGTAAATAAGACGGAAAAAATGCTTTTACAATCGGGAAACTTCCGTTTAAAAGGAAAAAAAGCTTTACTCAATCAAGCAGAGATACCGGTCGTAACGGTAATGGATGTAACGGAAACTCCCATTGAACGCCCCCAAAAGAAACAGAAAGATTTTTTGGGGGGTAAAAGAGGTTATCATACTTTAAAATCCCAATTAGTAGCTGATCAAAATACAGAGGAAATTATCTGTGTCTTTTGTGGGAAAGGCAGAGGTCATGATTTTAGTTTATTTAAAAAAAGTCGAGTTCGTTTTCATCCTTTAACTACCAGCATAGAAGACAGTGGTTATCAGGGAATATCTCAATACCATAGTAATAGTTATACACCAAAAAAGAAACCTAAAAATAGAAAATTAACAGACTTATAAAAGGAGTATAACAAGGCTTTAGCCAAAGAAAATATTATCATTGAACCTATAAATAGGAAACTCAAAATCTTTAAAATCTTATCCTGTAAATATCGGAATCGTCGTCGAAGATATAGTTTAAGAGTTAACTTGTTGGCGGCTATTTATAACTGTGAGTTAGGGATAGGTATAGCAGCTTCTTAAAAGTTGCCTAAAGATTAATCAAGTCAAGGAGAATTTATTCTCAATTATAAAAATTGAGATAGTTTGTGCCGCTTAAATAAAGAGGTTTTCATAACCAAATTAAAGCATATCTAAAGAGTTTTGAGTTAAAAGTAACACTTCAAGTTTTCATTCAGAACAAATATACCAATTAACTGATTTTTGGGGTAAAATTAGTTGACCAATCATTATAACATATAATTAATTTGCAAGAGTTCTACTGATCACTGAAAAAAGCTCCCCACACCCCACACCAATGCTTAACAATCAAAGAGCTTCGCCGGTGTCTGTAATTTGTTTAGGGGAAATCCTCTATGATCTAATTGCCGATCAGAGCGATCGCTCTATAGAGCAAGTAACTTCTTGGACAACCTACGCCGGGGGTGCGCCGGCAAACGTGGCCTGTGGATTGCGAAAATTGGGCATAAATTCGGCTTTTATCGGTTGTGTGGGCAAAGATCAACCTGGAGAACAGTTAATCGCCTTGCTAGACGCTCTCGGAGTCGATACCACTGGTGTACAGTATCACCCCACCCTACCCACCCGACAAGTTTATGTCACCCGCGATGCTGGGGGAGACAGACATTTTGCGGGTTTTGGCGGCAGAAAAACGACTGATTTTGCCGATACTGCCCTTAATGCTGACCTATTGCCCGAAAATCTCTGGAAAAATGCCGATTATCTAGTGATGGGAACCCTAGGGTTAGCCTATCCCCCGGCGAGAGCTGCGATGATGCGCGCCCTGCAATTGGCTAAAATTTACGGGGTGAAAGTATTGATCGATATCAACTGGCGACCGGTTTTTTGGCCTAATCTTGAGGCTGCCCCTGATATCATTCGAGATTTTATCGTCCAGGCCGATTTGCTCAAATGTAGCGAGGAAGAAGCAGCATGGTTATTTGGCACTGATAACCCGGGAGAAATATCATCACAATACCCCAATTTAGTGGCAATTCTGGTTACTGGCGGCGCAAAAGGTTGTAAATATCATTTAGGCAAAAATAGCGGCACTGTCGAGGCTTTTCCCGGGGAGGTGGTGGATACAACCGGGGCGGGGGATGGCTTTGTGGCGGGTTTTTTGGCTCGTGCCGGTCTTGGAGGCGATAAAATTGGGGAAAATGCCGATTTAGCCCGTAAGGCGGTGATTTATGCCTGTGCGGTGGGGGCAATGGTGACAAGGGGGGCAGGAGCGATCGCATCCCAACCGACTCGGGAACAGGTGGAGGAGTTTCTAGCGGCCTTTGACTCCTAGAAATTATACTAGGGTTTGCTGAAAAAGTTTGTTGGTGGTGGCAGGGTGTGGCCCCCCAACCCCCCCGACATCGGGGGTGTGGGGTGTGGGGTGTAGGGTTTTACCAGTTTTGAGGTGGCCAATTACCTAATTTTCAGGGGAAAAGTACCTGAATTTCCCCCCCCAATCACTCCCATATCCGGTAATTTTTGATTGACAAAAGGCCTAAAAGTCTTATCCAACAAGGTTTTTAGATTTATTCAGCAAGCCCTATACTAAATCCGGTTATTAAAGACTGATTATTTATTCCCCCTTTTGCATGAGTGCCTTTTGCCTTTTGCCTGTCCTGATATATAGCCTATACTCAACGGATTTAGTATTAGTTATCTCCTGGAGCAAGCCAGATTACAATAAGCTGCCCGCGCATTTAAATTGCTTGTTGAGACGAGGCAAGAGGCACTCTTGCAAGAGGCAACAGTAAAGGGATTGGGGGAGATTCGGCTAATCTTAAGAATAAGCGCTTTAAATGCGTCTTAGCTTATCATCGCACGGGAGAAAAAGCCCGATTATTTGATGATGTTTATTATGGGGCGGGGACTTGGAAATAGCCACGACGAGTGGTAATGAAGGCAGAATGGTTAGAAAAAGGGGCTAACCCTAGATTTATCGTTACCAATTTACTCACAGACGCCCAAGAACTCTAGGATGATTTTTATGTCCAAAGAGGAGCTAGTTCGGAGCATAGAATTAAAGAATTAAAACTAGGAATCAAAGCTGACAGACTCAGTTGTCAAAAATTTATTGTCAATCAGTTTCGTCTGTTTTTGTCCCAAGCTGCTTATATTTTGCTGCTGGGGATTCGGCAAGCAGCACCGGGGACAAGATTGGCAAAGGCGACAGTTTCTCGTTTAAAAGAAACTCTTATTAAAACTGCGGCAAAAGTTAGTTTTTCGGTCAGAAAAGTATTAGTTGAGTTAGCAGATAATTGTCCATTTGCCTATGAAATTAGTCTAATTTAACAGCGAATTTACAGTGGAGTTCAATTGATTTTTTCTTCAAGCCAAGCCTTCCTAGTATTATTGTATCTAAATGACAATTTAAGTTGCTTTTTTAGGCTTTAATTGTTAATTTTGTGCGGTTGATTAAGGATTTTTACTTACTTATTTAACCCCCCAAAAAAAACTGGATGTAAATCCAGTTTGTCTGGTTCCTTGTTTTTTGGTTCATGAATAATGCCGGTTTAGGCAATCCCCCGATTTTAAAGAATTATGATTATGACTCGATTGATTTATTACGTCGCACTTTTCACGAGAGGGAACAAATTGACAAAAACAAAAACTCTTTGATTAATCAGCTTAGACAGCGATTATGTTGTGAATACCCAGAAATCGCCCAAAGAGACTTTGATTATATTGGAGTTAATGGGTTTAATCCCAGTTTAGGACATATTGCCGGATTAAGAAATAACTCGCGCATTAAAAACACGGTTGGCACTGGAATTAGTGAGTTTAGTCAGCTATTAGCTAAGGATATTGTCGCCTATCAGGATAGAATTGTAGACAAAGAACAGCAGTTAAGCGAGATTCTAGAACTGGAACAATTTAAGCTTTATTGCCAAGTATTTGACCAGTTTCTTTTTGGTACGGTGACTAAAAGCTTGTTGCTTTTACACTGCTATCCTATCGAGAGATTTTTGGTCAAAGGTAAACCCTACTTTAGAGGTGATCATGACATTAGCTTGAGAAAATTTCAGGCTTATCTAGGCTTAGGATATTCCTAAGTACCTAAGCAAAATTAATTACACATATCTAAACACCTCTTGCCTCTTGCAAGAGTGCCTCTTGCCTATCTTCACTAGGAAATTAATTTTGCACGACTACTTATCAGATTTCTGGTGATACCTCAGCAAAACAAGACAAGGTGAAAAAGTCCAGGAAAGGTTCCGACTTAATGCGCTCTCACTTGTATGCTCACGCACTGGTGACTATTTGCCCGAATAAACCCGCTAAAACCGACATTATTGGCAAGCTTAAGCATTCTTGGCTCAATCCCCGCATTCATATCTATTACGACCACGAAAATGGTCAAAGAATCGAGAAAAGGAAAGAGTTACCCAGTTTTAAGGCATTGGGTAAGGATGGGCTATGTCGCTTGCTGTTTTACGAGACTAGGCTTTTGTATCAGCTTTTAACCCGCAATTTGGTAAAGTGATGTGTGATCCGGAATGGAAAATTAAATTATACCAATTTTCAATAATCGTGACTAACATCTGAGAGCGCAATTCCCTTCTCAGAGAGCAATTGCGCTTTGAAATGATCAACTAAGTCTGTCATTACTTTTGAAAAATGATATTAGGTTCAGAAATCCTGATTTTTATCCATCGTCCGGGGGAAGATTTTTCTGATTTGTTGAAACGCTGGCGCGAAACCCAAATATGTTTAGATAAAGAATATGAATGGTTAATGCCACCCAGAGAACAACAGATGTTTATAGCGTTTTTCAGTCTGCTGAGGTACAAAAGTTATGGGTTTTAGGCAAAAGGCAAGAGGCAAAAGTCAAAAGGGAAGAAAAATATGTGTACCTCACTAGCTTATAGCGGTGTGCAGTCGTATTAGGTACAGTGTCACAAGCTATAAACCATGCTAGGCAAAGCTTGGTCTGTATCTCACTCAAGCGCTTACCGCTATAGTGAAGGTGCTGAAACAATTCACCCTTTATTTGTGGTTTTTGATCAAACACCTGAGAGGATTAAAAAGGGTTTAAAAGGGGCTTGTTTACCCATGGTTGTTCAAAGTTATCGGCCAGCTTTGATTGATGATTGCTTAGAATTAGTCGATCAAGATTAGTTGACTCTCTGGGGTTAGTATAAAGGGAACAGTTGACAATGGTTAAGTCCCTAAAATCAAGCGCTGACGATGGCAATTAAGCAGCGAAATTTCCTGTCCAGAGACCCGTTCTAACATCTCGACGATATGATCGGGCTGTAGTAAAGTGCCATCATTGCGACAACTGCCCACATAGCACAAAACGGCTTGTTTGTCAACAGTTTTTAACTCTAATTCATATAATTGTTCTCGCAGATTAATCGTGACTTTTTTGCCGGATTTGGTGGTTTTTTCCCGTTCCATCACCGTTGCTTGCTTAATCGCCTCGATCCAATTTTGCCATTGTTGGCAGTCAATTCCCTCACTGTTAAAAGTGAGCAAATACGCAGCTTTTTCTAACAAACGGGTGGCAGCGGGGGCATTTAAGGGAATTTCTTCCACCTGATAAACCGGCAAATCTGCGGGTAATTGCCCGCTTAACTGCCGTTTAAAAGTCTCTAAATCGATTACTTTTGTCAATTCAAAATCGACAATCTCACCGCTACTGGTTGCTCCCAAGGATAAAGCATTAGCGATCGAAATGCGCGGACCGGGGTGAAATCCACCGGTAAAGGAAATAGGAATAGCAGCCCGACGGACGACGCGATCAAATAAACGCACCAGATCCAAGTGGCTAACTAGGGCCATTTCGCCAATTTTGCCAAACCAAACCCGAATTCTTTGGGCGCGTTCTTGATTGGGTTGAAAATGTCCGGCAAAAGCGGGAATCGGAGGCGCTTCAATGACGATATTATGGCCAAAATCGACGCTACAAACGCCACAATGGGAACAACCCTCAAAAGAACAATCGGGAACCGTTGCCGCGTCTAGGGCGCGTTTTAAGTCCTCCTCTAGCCATTTTTTATCGATACCGGTATCCAGATGATCCCAGGGCAAAGGACGCTCTAAAACATCTTTGTCTGCATCGGCAAAAATATTCCATTCTCCCTGTTCTATCTGACGATATTTCCAGGTTAAACCGGATTCTTCGATCGCCTGTGACCATGCTTGATAGGCTTTTTCTGTATTATCCCACCAAGCATCCATCCCGGCTCCCAATTGCCAAGCGCGCAGCACCACTTTCCCTAAACTTCTGTCACCGCGACCGATAAAATCTTCCATAGCCGAGATGCGGACATCGGTATAATTGACTTTTACCCCTCTCATGCCTTGGAATTCCTGTCTTAATAACTCCTGTTTGCGGATAAATTCGGCCGTGGAGACGGAATGCCACTGGAAGGGGGTATGGGGTTTAGGGGTAAAATTCGAGATAGTTAGGGTAAAATCGAGGGGTTTCCGCTTCGGTAAACGACATTCCCGACGCAACCAGCGCACCGTTTCCACGATACCGATGACATCCACATCGGTTTCCCCTGGCAAACCGATCATAAAATAGAGTTTGACCTTATCCCAACCCTGTTCGACGGCAGTTTTTATGCCTCTGAGTAATTCTTCGTTGGTTAACCCTTTGTTAATTACATCGCGCATTCGTTGGGTTCCCGCTTCCGGTGCAAAGGTTAAACCCGATTGACGATTGCCCCCAATTATGTTAGCAATATTTTCGTCAAAGCGATCGACTCTTTGACTGGGTAAGGATAGAGATATATTCTCATTCTGGAGACGGTTTTTAATCTCCATACCCACGGCAGGTAAAGCTAGATAATCGGAGCAACTGAGAGATAATAGAGAAAATTCGTTATATCCCGTCGCTCGCATTCCTTTTTCAATCGATTCGATTACTGCTTCCGGTTGCACATCCCGCGCAGGACGGGTTAACATCCCCGGTTGACAAAAACGACATCCCCTAGTGCAACCGCGACGAATTTCCACCACTAGGCGATCGTGAACCGTTTCCACGAAGGGAACTAAACCGATAGAATAGGCTGGGATAGGAGTAGCTACCCGGCGTAAAATTCTTTTCGGTACATCGTCACGATTGGGGATAACTGCACCGATTGGGGTGACATCGTAGAAACGCGGGACATATACCCCCGGAATTTGGGCTAAATCTAGTAATAGTTCTTCTTTGCTTAGATTAGCTAGTTTACCTTCTTCTAAAATTAAACCGATTTCTGGCAATAATTCTTCGCCATCACCGAGGGCGATAAAATCAAAAAAGTCGGCGTAGGGTTCGGGGTTAGAGGTGGCAGTTTGTCCCCCGGCAAAAATTAGCGGATAGTTACCCGCATCTCTTTCTCTCCAAGTCAAGGGAATTGTCGCTAGGTCGAGCATTTCTAAAATATTGGTGGCTCCTAGCTCATAACTGAGACTAAAACCCAGAATATCAAAATCGGTGAGGTAACGACGGGATTCTAGGGCAAATAGGGGGGTTTTTGTCTGTTTGAGTTTTTGGGCTAAATCCGGTGCGGGTAGATAAGTGCGATCGCAGAGTTGGCGGGGTTGAGCATTGAGGATATTGTAGAGGATAATATGGCCGAGGTTAGATGCCCCCACTTCGTACACTTCTGGATAGGTTAACACCCAACGAACCACAGCACTTGCCCATTCTTTATGTTTAGCACCTAACTCGTTGCCCAAATAACGCGCTGGTCGAAAAATGTCGGGGGTGAGCAGTTGGTCTAAAGCAATAGTCACGGCAATCTACCTCAGATAGCGTCAGCAATGGGTGCTTTTCTACTATAGCAGCCAGAATCGAGTCAGTTATCAGTTATCAGTTATCAGTTATCAGTTATCAGAGTTCAGTTCACTGATTACTGTTTACTGTTCACTGAAAATACTTCCCACTTCCCCATCTCCCTAAAATTCCAGAGGTTATAAGATAATTAAGCGACGATGAAAGAACCGTTAATTGAATTGAGAGGAGTATCGAAAAGATTCGGGGATAATGTTATTCTCGACGGATTAGATTTAACCATTTATCGAGGGGAGGCCCTGGTAATTATCGGGCCGTCAGGAACGGGAAAATCGACGGTTTTACGAGTAATTGCGGGATTAACGGGGATAAATGCGGGAGAAATTCGTATTAAAGGCCAATTGCGTCAGGGATTGCTAGAAGATGGTCGAGAAGCGATGCGAACTTCCTTAGTTTTTCAACAAACGGCCCTGTTTGATTCTCTCACCGTCGGGGAAAATGTCGGTTTTTATCTTTATGAACAAACTAATTTAAAAAAAGCCAGAATTAGGGAATTAGTGGAAGAAAGCCTGGAAATGGTCGGTTTACAGGGAATTAGTGACCTTTATCCCTCGGAACTATCGGGGGGAATGCGTAAACGGGTGGCTTTTGCCCGCGCTATTATCACTAATCCCGATAATCCGGCCGATAATCCTGAATTACTGCTGTATGATGAACCTACCGCCGGATTAGACCCGATAGCTTCCACAATTATCGAGGATCTAGTGCGGACTCTCCATGAAAAATCGGGGTCTGCGAATAGTTATGTGATGGTTTCTCACCAACAAAGTACCATCCGACGCACCGCCGATCGAGTAGTATTTCTCTATCAGGGAAAAGTGCAATGGCAGGGATTAGTGGCAGATATCGATCGTACCGATCATCCCATGATTCGGCAATTTTTTAGTGCCAGCATTGAAGGCCCGATTAGGACAATCGTTTAAGCTAGATTAAGCTAAATTAAGAACTATCGAGAATGAGAGAAAAATCATGCAGAGTTCGCGAGCTTTACGGGAAGGAAGACTAGGTTTGTTTGCCCTAGGCGGATTATTAGTCTTTGGGGCGCTCGCTATCTGGGTTCGCGGGGGGGGATTTGGTCAAAGAACTTATCAATTAATCTTCGAGTTTGCCGATGTGGAAGGGTTACAAGTCGGGGCGCCGGTGCGTTTTCGCGGGGTGAGAGTGGGAAGAATTACGAGTTTTATCCCGGGAAGCAATCAAGTGGAAGTTATTGCCGAAATCGCTTCTGCTAATTTAGTTATGCCTAGGAAGGTAACTGTTACTACCAATCTTTCCGGATTAATTGGGGAGGCAGCCATCGATATCACTCCCTTAGTTTCTTTAAGTGCTGAGGCCAAAAATCTCGACCCTCTGAGTCCCGACTGTGATCAACAGTTAATTCTCTGTAATAATACTCGTTTACAGGGGACAACAGGAACACAATTAATGTCTAGTGTTGGTCGTTTAGTGGATACTTTTACCAGTCCTGAATTTGTGGGTAATCTCAATGATGTCACCAAAAATACCGCTATAGCGGCCAAAAAAATCGCCCGTTTATCCGATGATACCTCCCAGACTATCCGTAATGCCCAAAGAGAACTCTCTCGTCTATCTTTGGAATTAGCTGCCACCAGTCGCTCAGTCAGTAATACGGCTAATAATGCCTCCCGTTTTGTCAATACTTTAGATAGTACCGTTCAGGAAAATCGCAGTCAAATTAGCAGAACTTTTCAACAATCTTCCCAATTAGTCGCTAATCTCAATGGTGTTCTCAGCGAAAATCGCGGACAAATCGTTAATACTCTCGATCATATTAATCAAGCTAGTTTAGGTATTGGTAGTCTCGCTAATAATCTCAATAATACCGCCTTGAGGTTGAATGCCAGTTTAGATGAAATTGATACTAAACAAGTCATGCAAAATATCGAGACTATTTTGAATAATGCGGTGGAAACATCGAATAATTTACGAGAAATTACTAAAACTATTAACGATCCTGCTACAATTGTCCTATTGCAAAAAACTCTCGAATCCGCTAGGGTGACTTTTGAAAATACTCAAAAAATCACCTCGGATATCGATGAGTTAATCGGTGATCCCCAATTTCGCGAGAATTTAAGACGTTTAATTGATGGCTTAAGTAATCTGCTTTCTTCCGGGGAACAATTAGAATATAATTTGCGTATCGCTCAAACTTTAGATACCATGACTCAAGAGTTAGCTAAACAAAAAGTTTTGACCATCTCTCGACCTCCTTTAAATCCGAAGCAAATGCAACTCTATCCCCAATTTATCGTTCAACAACCCCCCACGAGTGAAAAATGACAAAACAGCACAATTCAAGCGATTTTGGGTAATCAGTAAACAGTAATCGGTGAACTGATAACTAATAAATGATAACTGATAATAATCTAAGTACAGGACAAAAAATGTAAGGACTGGAGAAAAAGAGAAAAGTTAGGTAATGAAGGATTGAGAATAAGATGACGAAGGTGGTCTAAACCTAGCCGAAAGAGGCTTTTTGCTCGGCGACCATGTTTCTTGATAGGAATTGGATTAAGATGATGTATCTCCAATCCTGTCTTGAGAGACCAGACCAAAGCTAAAGTCAGTAAGGCTAAAAGCTTACGCAGACGTTTTGGGTCAGTAAAGTGAGTAGATTCTAGACAAAACCCACGGGTCTTAAAGATGCCAAAAAGAGTTTCAATACCCCAACGTTGGGCATAATCCTGAATCAGACCCAGACAATCGGGCTGTCCAATGACGATGAGCAAAGAATTATCGGGTAAGCGAAGAGCCTCTACAGAAACGGGATAACCCCAAATTAGACAACTCCCCTGCAGACGTTGAGATTCACCAATGGCAAGATGGGCAAAAATAACCTTGGCGGCCAACCGCTTGCCATTGTACTCAATCTTGTCTGTCGCCCGAATTCTTAAACAGAAAGCCAGCATCGGTTCAAGCAAAAGATACCTCAGCCACGCCAGCCCAATAAACTCACGGTCTCCACACAAGCAACGAATCTCCGCAGAAGGAAAAATCTTCAGCATCTCCTCAATAAAACGCATCCGTTCATCGCTGTTTGAGTTGCCTTTTTTCTTCTTGAGCATCCACCAGAGAATGGGAATAGCTACCCCTTCATGGACAATGCCGACTGTGAGGATGTTGTAGTGATGACTACCAAATGACCAATTGGTGCGGTCAATACTCAATACCCAGGGTTGAGGGATATTGAGCCACTGGACTACAATGCGAGCTATTTCAGGGTAATCTATCTCGAAGTCCCCAAAAAAGCGTTGTAATCGTTTGTAATGGGACTCTACCAATACCCGACCTTCAAAACCTAGGGCTAATTCCTTGAGGTTGACGGTTTTTACTTTCAACAGAGCCAGTAAGAATAGAGCGAGGAAAGAGAGTCTTGCTCCGTGCCATCGCAAATGAGGTTTGAGAGCTTGTTTCAACGCATTATACTGGTTCATAGGGGTTTCGAGATTAGTGCTATTTCTCATAAAACCCCACTCCCGCCTACTTTTCAAGCTTTTTGTCCTGTACTTAGGATAATAATATGTCGAAATCAATTTGTATTACTCTTGGAACTCGTCCCGAAGCGATTAAATTAGCTCCCGTTATTCGTGCTTTTCAAGAATCGGAACAGTTTAAAACCCATGTTATTCTGACGGGACAGCATAAAGAAATGGTAGCGCAGGTGATGGAATTATTTGCTTTAAAAGCAGACGAAAATCTTGATATTATGCAAACTCGTCAAACTTTAACTGATATTACTTGCCGCAGTTTACGGGGTTTAGAAACAGTTTTTGAGCGCATAAAACCAGATTTAATTATTGTGCAAGGTGATACTACTACTGCTTTTGCTGCTGCTTTAGCGGCTTTTTATCAACAAATTCCTATCGCCCATGTGGAAGCAGGATTAAGAACTAATGATATCTATAATCCCTATCCCGAAGAAGCTAATCGTCGCCTAATTTCTCAACTGACTAACCTACATTTTGCTCCCACTACTTTAGCCGTGGAAAATTTACAAAAATCTGGGGTGACAGGAAATATTCACCACACCGGCAACACGGTTATTGATGCTTTATTAACCGTAGCCAAAACCGCACCAGAATGTCAAATTGCTGGCTTAAATTGGTCAGATTATCGGGTTTTATTAGCCACGGTTCACCGCCGGGAAAATTGGGGCGAACCCTTACAGTATATTATCAAAGGATTCACTTTGTTGTTAGAAAAATATGCCGATACAGCCCTATTATTACCCCTGCATCGCAATCCCACCGTCCGAGAACCAATACAGTCCGCTTTGGGCAATCATCCCAGGGTATTTTTAACCGAACCTCTCGATTATGCCGAGTTAGTGGGGGCGATTCAACGCTGTTATTTATTATTAACTGATTCCGGGGGCATTCAAGAAGAAGCCCCCAGTTTAGGAAAACCAGTTTTAGTATTGCGAGAAACCACAGAAAGACCGGAAGCAGTACAAGCGGGAACAGCGAAATTAATTGGTACTAATCCAGAGCAAATTTTAGCCGCAGCGGGAGAATTATTAAGGGATAAAATCGCCTATGATCGTATGGCTAATGCAATTAATCCTTTTGGAGATGGACAAGCATCCCAAAGAATCCTCCAAATCGTCCAAGATTTTTTGGCTTAATCTATGACTACTTGGTTGGGTATCGACCCCGGATTAGCGATTGTCGGTTGGGCTATTCTCCGGGATAATAGTGAGTTAATGCCGGTTTTAGTCGATTACGGCACGATCGAAACTTCTAAAAATCTTTCTACTGCCCAGCGTTTGATCGAAATTGAACGGGATTTAAAGGAGTTAATCGCAGAATATAAACCGGGGGAAATTGCCGTGGAAATGCCCTTTTTTAACCGGCAAATCAAGGCAGCCGGTGGAGTCCTGCAAGCATTGGGAATTATCAATCTAGTTAGCTGTCGCGATGGGGGAATTGAACCGATTTTCCTCCATCAAGCTAGTTGGAAATGTCATCTGGGCCATGGTAGGGCCACTAAAGCTGAGGTGGCCGAACAAATTAAGTATTTATTCGGATTGACAAAAATGCCTATTAATGATGCTGTAGATGCTATAGCGATCGCATACGCTGCTTTCAGTGGCGTTCGCAATCAAATCTCTTGAAGCAATTTGACGAAATTGGCGCAAAAATTTAGCTGACAACTAAAAGCCATCTTTAAGCTTGCACTATCTTAGTTCGATGGGACGGTTGAAGATAATAAGGCTTTCAAATATCTTTGATTAGCGTTGGGTTTCCTTCCTCAACCGTTCGGCAAAAGCTCACGGCCGAAGCCCAACCTACCATATTAGCGATTGCAGCAAAGGGTTTAAGTGTGGAATTGTGATAATTGTCATCGTCAATGCTAACAAAAATATGGTAAGTAGTCGTGCAAAATAAATTTCCTAGTGAAGATAGGCAAGAGGCAAAAGGCAAAAGGCAAAAGCTTTATCGAAATGTGTAATTAATTTTGCTTAGGTACTTATAGTTCTTAAATGAGTATAAGTTTAAAATAATGAAAATAGATGAAAATAAAAGTTTCCCAAAAAAAGGCATCATCAAACGGAGTTAACCCTCAGTTAAAGGATATTGCCTATTCGATGGACGCACTGATTCCGGGCTTTTATATTTGGTTGGGTTCTTTTTGTTGGCGATTGGGGGGTAGTGATGCAGAAGAAAGTTATCCAGGAACAATACATAGTTTTGCGGGTATCAGCTTAGTTTTACCCGGTTATCAAATTTTTACAACCTATAAAGGGAGTTATGACCCTCGATAAGCATCAAATTGATGGTCTTTAGGTATAATGGGGCTTGACCGGTGGTATCAGTTATATCACCATAAGCGAATGCGTAATACCCGTCCTATATCTTGGATTAAAGCGGCACGGAAAGATTTTCAAAAGTTTCCCAAGGAAGCCCAAGAAATTGTACTTGACGCTTTAACTATTGCAGCAGAAGGGGCAAAATCATCCCTAACCAAGCCTTTTAAGGGGATGGGTTCTGGTGTGTTCGAGATTGCTCTACCTTTCAAGGGGGATGCCTATCGAACTATCTATGCTGTCCAGTTAGGTGAGGCTATCTGGGTGATTCATGCCTTCCAGAAAAAATCCCCAAAAGGGATCAAAACACCACAGCAAGAAGTCGAAGTTATCAAAGCACGGCTCAAGCGATTGAAGGAGGAACTCTCATGAGTGAAGAACAATTTGAACTGGTACAAGGTAGCGGGAATGTGTACCGCGATTTTGGCGATGTAGATGCGGACGTGCGACAAGCGAAAGCACTGCTTGCTGCTGAAATTATCAAGGTTCTGGAGAAGGAAGACTTATCAACCCGCGATGCTCAAGTGCGAACTGGAATTAATCACAGTGAATTTGTCCAGATTCGCCGTGCTAATTTGGGACGCTTTACTATTGACCGTTTGATCTCAATTTTGGGTCGTCTCAATCAACAGGTTGAAATTACTATTACGACCCATCCAAGAACCACTGATTCTTCACCAATGGCATCCTAACTGTAATTGAGTGTGGGTCGATGGGAACGACCGCGCCACCAAGCTAGTAGGGTACTAGCGATAAAAATACTCGAATAGGCCCCGGCTACGAAACCAATAATTAAAGCTAGGGCAAAATATTTTAAAGTCGTGCCACCAAAGAGAAAAATCGCCACCAGAGGCAATAAAGTAGTCAGGGTGGTATTAATTGAACGAGTTAGGGTTTGACTCACCGCATTATCGACAATTTCATCCACGGATAATTCGGGGGTATTAGCAAAATTTTCCCGCACGCGATCATAAATTACCACTGTGTCATTAACAGAAAAGCCCACAATTGTCAAGAGGGAAACCAAAAATAAACTATCCACTTCTACCCCCGCAATTAAGCCTAAAACCGCAAAGACCCCTAAAGTGATCAAAACGTCGTGCAGCAGGGCGACAATGGCAAAAAAAGCGTAATCCCGTTGAAAACGGAAGCTTAGATAGACAGCAATGCCAAAAAATGACACTAATAAAGCTAAAAATCCCGACCGAAATAATTCTTGACCGATGGTGGGTCCGACCGTATCGATTTGACCGGTTTCGGGGTCAAAGGCCCCGATTTTCTGGTTTAAGGTGTCGAGTAATTTCGTTCTCTGTTCTTCTGCCAGGGTTTTCGTCCGCACCGATAAAGTATATTTATCCAACACCTGCACACTACTGTTACCCAATCCCTCCTCGTCTAAAATCCCTTGCACTTCGGCAGTAGTTAAGAGTTTCTCACAGGTATTCTTTTTGGCACAGGCTAATTCTATCTGAATTCTCGTACCACCAACAAAATCTAAACTCGGTCGCAAAGGTGCTTGAATAGTGAACCAAGAAATCACCATGGCCAAAATACTACCAATCGTCAGCAAGGCCGAGACTGTCCACCAAAAATTACGCTGTTTTGTAACGTTAAATGCCATATCGATTAAGTAAAAAGGAAAAAAGGAGACAGGAGTAGGGATATTTTTCAGTTATCAGTAAGCAGTAATCAGTGGGGGAATAACTGGTAACTGATAACCGATTAACACTGTTAACTTAAAACTCAAATCTGATAACTGATAACTGATAACTGATAACTGATAACTGATTATTGGTTTACCGGTAAATTAGGGCAGAAAAGTTGCGGTTTTTGACGGACGCTGGGAACGTTTAACACGGTGATTAACAGGAGAGTGCGACTACAGGTTAAAGCGGTAAACATACTCACAGCTACCCCAATGGCTAAAGTTAAAGCAAAACCCTTGACTAATCCTGAACCCAACCAAAATAAGGCAGCACAGGCGATTAAAGTAGTGACATTACTATCAAGAATACTGGAAAAAGCCCGATAAAATCCCGACTCTACTGCCCGAAATAGGGATTTTCCGGCCCTTAATTCCTCCCGGGTACGCTCAAAAATCAGTACATTTGCATCAACTGCCATGCCGATACTGAGGATAAATCCAGCAATACCGGGTAAAGTCATGGTGACTCCCACTAGGGCAAAAGCTCCCAGAGAGAGAATAGTATAGATAATCAGGGAAATATCGGCAATAATACCGGGTAAACGGTAATAAACCGCCATGAAGATTAAAACTAACAGTAAACCCACTAAACCAGCGTAGATACTGCGACGGATGCTATCCTGGCCTAAAGTTGCCCCGACAGTGCGAATTTCTTCCACTTTAACGGGGAAAGGTAGAGAACCACCGCGCAATTGAATCGCTAGATCGTTGGCAGTTTCGGCGGTAAAATTACCGGTAATCACGGCCCGGCCTCCTGTAATTCCCGTTTGGGCAAACTGCACATCAACCACAGGGGCGCTAATTAATTCATTATCGAGGAAAATCCCAATACTGCGACCAGTACCCGCGATCGCTTTAGTCAGTTCGGCAAATTTATTGCCCCCTTCCGAATCGAAAGTAATGGCCACTTCCCAGTTAGTGCCTTGGGTGGAACTAATAGTGGCATTTTGCAGATTTTTTCCAGTTAAGTCCACCGACTCAAATAAATTTAAAATTGCCTCTTTAGATTTTTGCAGAGATTGTTCTAGTTCGGCAATTTTAGCGGCATTTTCGGGTTTATTCTCGGCTTTGAGGTCGGCTAATTCCGCTTTTTTTTGTTGAAAAATCGAGTATTCAGCCCGAAATTCTCCTTCTGTACCTTGTTTTTGCTGACGAAATTCTAATTGGGCCTGAACATTTAGGTTTCTCTCAGCTTCTTTGGGATCTGTGACCCCCGGTAGTTGCACGATTACCTGATTTTTACTGTCCACAGTCTGCACTAATGATTCAGAAACACCGAGGGCATTAACGCGATTTTCAATCACATTTTGTACGGCTTTTAAATCATTAGGTTGAATGGTTGTGACGGTTTCAGTGGGTTTAACCTGAATGGTTAATTGACTACCACCGCGCAGGTCTAAACCTAATTGTAGGGGTAACTTAATCAGGACGATGATCGAGGCAACAACCAGGCCGATGATCAGTAACAATAACCAATTTTGTCTCTGCATAACTTCAGTATCAAAAGGAGAATTTTTTAAATGCGATCGCCGACCATTTTTTGGACAGCTTCGACAATTTGATTAGGTTGAATAATCGTCAATCTTTCTAGATTACCGTTATAAGGTGTGGGTATATCTTGGGAAGATAATCTTAACACGGGGGCATCTAATTCATCGAATAACTGCTCGTTAATTAAAGCAATTAACTCGGAAGCAATTCCTGCCGTTTTCATACATTCTTCCACGATAATCACCCTGTGAGTCTTGCGAATCGAAGCGGCAATCGTCTCCATATCAAAGGGTTTCAGGGAAATTAAATCGATAATTTCTGGATCATAGCCATCTTTTTCTAACTGTTTTAATGCCTGTAAACAGTGATGACGCATCCGCGAATAGGTGAGAATGGTGATATCTTCTCCCTTGCGAACGATTTCCGCTTTATCGAGGGGTAAAAGATACTCGGTATCAGGTAAATTTTCCTTGAGATTATAGAGAAGAACGTGTTCAAAGAAAAGCACGGGGTTATTATCTCTAATCGCCGATTTTAATAAACCTTTGGCGTTGTAGGGAGTGGAACAAGCGACAATTTTTAGGCCGGGTACCGCATGAAAATAGGCCTCTAAACGTTGGGAATGTTCCGCCCCTAATTGTCTGCCCACACCCCCCGGACCGCGGATAACCATGGGGATTTTAAAATTACCGCCGGAAGTATAACGTAACATCCCAGCATTGTTGGCAATTTGGTTAAAGGCAAGCAGAAGAAAACCCATATTCATGCCTTCAATAATCGGACGTAATCCCGTCATGGCTGCCCCCACTGCCATGCCCGTAAAACTATTTTCAGCGATGGGAGTATCTAAAACCCTTAAATCGCCATATTTTTTGTAGAGATCTTTGGTAACTTTGTAGGAACCACCGTAATGACCCACATCTTCACCCAAAACAAATACTGTCTGGTCGCGGCCCATTTCCTCATCGATCGCCTGTCGCAAAGCATTAAATAATAGGGTTTCTGCCATATCAAGTCCCCGCTTACAATTCGGTCATCTTATCACTAAACTTATTATCTTACCCCTTTTCTGGCCCGAAGGAAGTGGGGAAGTGGGGAAGTGGGGAGCAGGGAGATGGGGAGAGGGCAGGGCTGTTTCATTTTCCGAATCTAATTCTTTTTTTTGCTACCCTTAATCGCTTATGAGGTAGGCTAACGAGCAGGGAAGTACAGGTTTTTGCTCTCATTGTAGGTTGATTCATGAATCAACCTACAAAGCACGACGTTTTTAAAGATTTTCAGATATATATTTCCGAAAAATCGACTAAAAACGTTGCCAGATAAGGATTTGAGGGAATGACATTTGAGAGAATGAAACAGCCCTACCCCAACGGGTAGGGTTGATTCAAGGTAGGGTTGATTCATGAATCAACCCTACCCCAACGGGGGATTTGGGGGGTTCTACCCCCCAAAAGCTGGGATTGAGCGATAAAATCGCAAGTAACGCCCAATTTGAGCAGAGAGTTTCCCTTTAAAAATCCCAACTTAGTAGATTTACAGAAATTGGCTGATGAATAAAAACAATTATGACTATAGATAATAGTCTATTCTAGTTCCCGACAATCGGCCGGCAAAGAACTAAGATCAAGATCAAGCAATCCCCTACCGTTAAAGCTGATGAAATTACCCCGTCTTGCCACTTTAATCATTGGTCTGAGCTTTATTTTCGGATTAATGTTGTGGTTAGTCAACTCTATCTATCGTCTTTACATCCAGATCGCCTTTACCGCTCCTATCTTAGCTAATATTCTGCTTTTGCTGATTATCGGACTGCTGGGCTTGCTGATATACGTTCTTTTATACTACTTTTATCTGCTGCCCCAGCGCCCAAAAAGTCGCCGCGGGTTGCATTCTTCCTCCCGTCCACCCCTAAAATTACCGGTAGAAAAAACCGAGGCTGCCGGGGAAACCTTAAAAGCTGTCCGGCAACAAGTGGAGCAAATTCAAGATAAAGTAACTCAACAGGTTTTTATTAAGCGTTCCCAAGAAATTGAGCGAAGTTTAGCCAGAAAAGAAGTTAAAATCATTGTTTTCGGCACGGGATCGGCGGGAAAAACCTCCCTAATTAACGCCCTCATCGGTCAAATGGTGGGCAATGTGGAGGCAACCATGGGAACCACGGAAAAAGGGGAAACCTATAGTTTAAAAATGAAAGGTGTGAATCGGGAAATTCAAATTACCGATACCCCCGGCATTCTCGAAATTGGTGCGGCCGGAGGTCAAAGGGAACAGTTAGCGCGACAATTAGCCACGGAAGCAGATTTACTTTTATTTGTCATCGATAACGATATTCGCCAATCGGAATATGGCCCTTTATTGCGTTTAATTGATATTGGTAAACGCTCTCTCTTAGTCTTTAATAAAATCGATCTCTATAGCGACGAAGATCGAGAAATGATTTTAAAACAATTACGAGAACGGCTAAAAGGAGTGATCCTTTCCGCCGATATTATTGCTGTTACCGCTAATCCCCAACCAGTACAGTTAACCGGTGGACAAATCATCACACCGGAACCGGATATTTTAGCTTTAATTAAACGTTTAGCTTCAGTTTTACGGGCCGAAGGGGAGGATTTAGTGGCGGATAATATCCTCTTACAATCCCAAAGATTAGGAGAAGAAGCTAGGAAAATTATCGATCGCCAACGTCGTCGCCAAGCTGATAAAATTATCGATCGCTATCAGTGGATCGGTGCGGGAGTGATTGCGGTGACTCCCTTACCAGTGTTCGATCTGTTAGCAACGGCGGCGGTTAATGCTCAAATGGTCAGGGAAATTGGTCAAGTTTATGGCTGTGAAATTAACAGCGATCGAGGTAAAGAATTGGCTGTATCTTTAGGCAAAACTCTAGTTAGTTTGGGAGTGGTGAAAGGAGCAGTAGAATTATTAGCCAGAATCCTACAGTTAAATTTTACTACCTATATAGTCGGTAAGGCAATTCAAGGGGTCAGTGCCGCCTATTTAACTCGCATTGCTGGCAAAAGTTTTATTGAATATTTCCGTCAGGATCAAGACTGGGGTGACGGTGGTATGACGGAAGTGGTACAAAGACAATTTCAACTTAGTCGCAAGGAAGAATTTATTAAGTCTTTTGTGGCCGATGCGATCGGTAAAGTGGTACAACCTTTTCAGGATGATTGGCAGCAAGAAGAAGTTTTAGAAGCTAGTCGCGAGGATGATTGGTAAAGATCGAAACTGGGAGCGATAGGCAAAATTGTATAGTAATTGTTACAATCGTTTTGGGGTTCCACAAGGGCAAAAAAAAGATGCGACAGCAAGTTATCGACTGGTTAAAAGAAAACGTCAACGAACACCGTCTGCGCCATATTCTTGGTGTGGAGACCATGTGTATTGATTTAGCTCGTCATCACGATCTCGATACCGTCCAAGCTGGGCAAGCCGGGTTAATGCACGATCTAGCCAAATTTTTCAAGCCCAAAAAACTGCTAAAAATGGCGGAATCGGCGGGAATAGACGTGGATAATATCTGTGCATCCCATCCCCACTTACTCCACGCCGATGTCAGTGCAGTTGTCGCCCAAAAAGAATTTAACGTTACCGACGAGGAAATTCTCGAAGCAATTCGCAATCATACCCTCGGTAAACCCAATATGAGTGATCTTAGCTGTATAGTCTTTATTGCCGATGCCTTGGAACCCAATCGCGGCGATACACCCGAATTAAACGCCCTACGACAACTCAGCTATCAAAATCTCCATAAAAGCGTTCAACAAACCTGCGATTATTCCCTAAAATATCTTTTAAGTAGCCATTGTCCCATTCATCCCCGCACCGTGCTAACGCGCAACTGGGCGTTACAAATTGTTAAAGAACAACCAACGGAAACTAAAACCATTGATTAACATAATCTCAAGACTCCCTTACAACCACCTTAGCCAAAGGATAACCGCAACCTGAATGACCAATCCCACTGGAATTATTACCCCCATCGCCGAAAATCTCAAGACCGAAAAATTTCTGGAGACAATTGTTACCGCTGCCGAGGACAAGAAAGCAGGGGACATCGCCATCCTGAAAGTCGCCGATATCTGTTATTTAACCGATTATTTTCTGATTATTACCGGCTATTCTACCACTCAAGTGCGAGCGATCGAGGATGCGATCGAAGCCGCTATGGAACTAGAATGGCAACAATCCCCCCGACAAGTGGAAGGAAAAAGCGAAGGTAGCTGGATCCTGATGGATTATGGCGATATCATTGTCCATATCTTTTTACCAAAAGAGCGAGAATTTTATAATTTAGAAGCATTTTGGGGTCATGCTCAACGGATTCCTCTACCTAGCGACCATTTGGAGGAGTAGAATCCATGAAATCCTCCCTTGATTTCTGTCCCGTCCCGGAAGAACAGCAACCGGTTAACGAGTACGAACAATTAAAAGAATCTTGGTTTTTCCGTTGGGCGACGCTAGATGTAGCCTCTTATACAAAAAAAATTGTCTGGTTATGGTTATGGACATGGTTAATTGTCGGACCGATTGCCGCCGCTAGTTTTCCCCTCAAAAAAGCCCCTTTTCTCTTCTCCTGTGCGGGGATTTTTGGCTCGACAATTTTGGTAGGATTGGTGTTATTGCGCTTGTATTTAGGCTGGATCTACGTCTATGACCGCTTGCAATCGGAGAAAGTATTTTATGAGGAGTCGGGTTGGTACGATGGCCAAATCTGGACAAAAACCGCCGCCATTTTAACCCGCGATCGTTTAATCGTCTCTTATCAAATCCAGCCCATTCTCCGGCGTTTACAAAAAACCGCCCTGATTCTAGGGGCAATTGTCGCTATCAGTGGTCTTTTCTGGCTATTTTTCACTCACTAACCGCAACCAATCTGAATGAATAGGGTAAAACGTTCACCAACCCACCGCTTAGAAATTCATCTCCTCCGGGAAGGTATTATTGAATCGGTCCATCATGTCGAGGCCGCTATTTGCGATGACCGCGGCCGGGTATTATCCACCGCCGGCAGCGCCGAAACTAGCGCCTTTATTCGTTCGGCCCTGAAACCTTTTCAAGCACTGGCTGTCATCAGTACCGGCACCCTCGAACGCTACGATCTCAACGATAAGGATCTAGCCATTATCTGTAGTTCTCACCAAGGCACGGTGGAACACGCCCGTCAAGTCTTTAATATTCTCTGGCGTGCCGATATCGATCCCAACGCTCTGCAATGTCCCCTCCCCGAAGGTAAACCCAGTCGCCTCCAGTACAATTGTTCTGGTAAACACGCCGGGATGTTAGCAGTGTGTCAACAGCGCGGCTGGCCGTTAAATAGCTATCTCCGGCGCTCTAGTCAGATACAGAAGCTAATTCTCAGCAAAATTGCCGAACTATTGGGGATGCCGGGGGATGAATTAATCAGCGCCCACGATGACTGCGGTGCGCCCACCTATTCAATGCAGTTGGGGCAAATGGCCCATCTCTACGCCCAGTTAGCCTCTGGCAACCGTTTAGACTTAGAAAGAATCGTCCGGGCGATGACCTATCATCCCCGCATGGTAGCAGGGGAAGGGGCTTTTGATACGGAATTAATGCGGGTTAGCCAAGGGGAAATCGTCAGTAAAGCCGGGGCCGAAGGGATTCAATGTATTGGGCGCGTCGGTGAGGGTTTAGGATTAGCAATTAAAGCCCTAGATGGTTCCAAACGGGCTAAATATGCCGCCGCTTTGCAAATTCTCAAACAGTTAGGCTGGATTACTCCCAATGTGGCCGAATCTCTCTCGGAAAAATTCCTCAAAATCGGCAGTTATACCCGCTTGGAAGTGGTGGGGGAAATGGCTTTGTTATAAATAGTCGGTTAACAAAAGCGTAACACATCAAAAACTTTTCTTTTTGGTGTGTTAGGGCAGTATTTATAAGTAGCTGGTTATAATTAAATTAAAAATGGATTTTGCCTTTAATCCCCCCTTGATCCCCCCTTGATAAGGTAGGGTTGATTCATGAATCAACCCTACCCTTGATAACGGGGGTGTCTGATAATTTTTAACGCCTACCTACTTATCTTGATTTTTTTTCCTCAAAAACTGAACTTCGGAGTACAATACAGATGACTAAATTAATTCAAGAAACTTTCGAGCAAATTGCACCGCTTTCTGAAGAACAACAAGATAGCCTGGCAACCTATCTAAAAAAACACCTAGCTGAATTTTTAGAAGAAGCGGAAAAAGAACGACGAATTGCAGAAGGGACTTATACCATAAGTGATTTTAACGAAAAAACTCAACAAGTCATTCAGAATATTGAAGAGCAAAAAAACTTAACTGTTGTCAAAGATCAAGTTGAACTGTATCAGCAGCTAGGAATTTAATGTTATTACCCATTTTTGAAAATCGCTTTAAAAAAGATATTAAACGACTGCAAAAACGGTGAAAAGATATGACCAAACTGAAAAATGTCATTGATAAATTACTTCAAAAGCAAGAACTAGAACCTAAATACAAAGATCACGCTTTGATGGGAAACTGGAATGGATATAGGGATTGTCACCTAGAACCAGACTGGCTTTTAATTTATAAAATCACAGACACCCATCTTTTTTTAGTGCGCTCTGGTTCCCATATTGAAGGCGGTTCGCGGAGGGGAAGCGTGGCAATCTTGCTTAACCGATAGTAATCTGTCAATTTTAAAAGGATCAGTGGAGACAAGCAGGGAGAGCAGAAGGGGCAGGGGAAGCACCGGGAGATTTATCTCTCAATTCGATCTTGACAGATCAATAGGCCTATGGTAGAGTAATAACCGAATTATCACACAAAGTCGAGGAGAGCCAAAAGCCTTCGAGTGATAGAATACGAGGGGTTGCTGAATCAAGGTATGAATGCCAATTGTGCGGGTTCCCGTGCAAAAGTTAGTTTGGGTCTAGGTTTTAAAAATCCCAGAAAAGAAGATTCATATCTCAAATCAGCAACCCCGAATACGATTGTCTGATGGTGAGAATTTAGATGCATTATATTCCCTCATTCAAAAAATTCCAGATCGCAGTTCCAGATCTACTGGTAGTGGCGGTGTGTATTGTAAGCTTTATTTTTAGCGTTATCGAATCAAAACTTAATACGGACGCTCACCATTGGGGGCTTATGTACGCGAATGCCATAGACTTGGTTCGCGGATCGATACCTTTTAAAGAAATATTTATTCAATACGGAATTCTAACGACGATAATTCAGGGTTTCTCTTTAGTTATCTTCGGCAATAAAGCGATCTCAGTCGGTATTATTACTGGATTATTTTACTCTTGTAGCTTGTACATATCGTATTTACTCTGGCAGAAAATCATCAGTAAGAACCGCGCCAGTTTTTCTACAATTTTGATGTTTTTATTGCAGGGGTATATTGTTTATCCGTGGTCTAATTACTTTTCTTATACTTTTTTGTTAATCTGTTTACTACTTTTGTCTAATGGTCGCTCAAAAAATTCACGGATTCTCGTATATTGTGTAGCGGGTATTTTTTTCGCCCTAAATGTGCTATCTAGACAAACCGCTTTTGGTCCAACAATAGTACCGATTTACTTGTATTTCTTGCTAGAACTTGTCGAGTCTTCAAAGGAAGAAAGGAAAACATTTATCAAAAAAATAGTATTATTTCATTTAGGAGTTATGGCGATCTTTGCAATATTTTTTGTTTATCTTTATCACACTTCATCTTTGCAAGATTGGTATCTTCAAAACTTTACTATTTTAAATCTTTACGAAGATTCTTCGGGAGGAGTAAAAAACCTAATTTTTGGATTCTTAAAAAAAATGTTTATTTCACCAATACTAACATTCGATATTAGAGGAATAATCTATATATTAAATTTATGCAACTCGATATTTTGGATACAGGCAATACTGGCGAAAGTTTTTAGAAAGAATCTGCCGGTTACAAATCGGGAAAAAGTTATTTTTTTACTTGCCAGTATTTCTCTATTCGGGTACGCGCAAGCTCTATATAAACTCAGCGTTTTTCGCTTACAGAATTCCTCCTCGATCGGTTTGGGATTGCTAACCCTTTCTGGCTTTGAAATGACCTCAAAATTACTCAAATGGCAACGGTATATTATCTTAGGTATTATCTGCGCTATGAGCGTATATCTTAGCGGCACCCTAGGTGGGTTAAAATTTTCTAGTGTTTACTACAACTGGCCGAAATATCTATTCAGTGGCAGACTTCAGCAACCCGAAAACATAGATATATTTCAAGGAAAACTTTTTAATACTAGAGTTAAAAGTTATTATGAATCCTTGGTAAAAGAGATCGATTCCTATAAATCAAGTGTTCCGTACATTATCAACCTAACCCGTGACTCGTATATTCTTTACCTATCGAATAATTTTAGAAAAGTTCAGTCTTCTCCTTTCTACGATATATACGATCGGAGACTCAATGATATGATCCTACTAGACGAGCAACAAAAAATCGATAATCTCATCGCCAGAGAAAACGCTATTTATATAGCTCACTTACGGAAAATCGAAGACTTTCGATCGATTCCAAGTAACTACTGTATTGTTTATCAGGCTCAAAAACCGAGAGAAGTTCCATTTATGCCCAAAGATATTTTTCTCGTAGTTCCCCGAAAAATCGCCAAGGATTGCTTGACAATTAATATCAAATCGTCAAAAGATAAGGGAGTATAATTGAACTTATATTAAAAGCTCACTTTTGATTTTTTCTATGAAATACCTAATAACCTACGCGAATCAAAAGTATCGATACAAAACCCTCGGATTTTTTAGTTCTACCGAACCTACCATGCAAGGAATTGCTGAAAGCCTTTCCATTAATCGAGCATACCAAAAGTTGCTCAAATGATCGATCAAAACTACTTTATCCTCGCCAGAGATTACAATATTTTCTGGTTTAATATCAAGAGGATAAATTCCTTGCTCGTGAACTGTTTCTAATGCGTCCACCAATTGACTGATTAATTTCTCGATTCTTTGCGGAGGTAAACGAGAGCTGCCCGGCAGCAAAGAAGCAAAGGTTTTATCCCAGCGCCTATTCTTGGGGATAAAATTCCTTAATCGCTATAGCAGTGGCTAATTGACGATGACAGGCCCGATAGGTGATGCCAAAACTGCCCCGACCGAGGGGATAATCGATAGCATCAGTTCCATCTCTCAGTAAGGTTCCCTTTGCTAAGAAGTCTTTTAGTAGTGCTGGCAGGTAAACACCACAACGGAGACATTTATCCATTGATGGCTCAATTCCCTGAAAACGACAGTTTAAGCATGGCATGGAGGGTTAAGGACCCATATTCTCCCTAAATAATCACGATTTTCTCATAACTACCCCTCGATCGTTGTGCGTGAGAAAACGGATAATTAATTCAGTGATTAGGCAAAAGGCGGTTAGGTGTTGAGGTTTTTTCCTTTGTCCCTGAAATACCCCTCCACCCCAACAATCTATAATCGCCATATATAAGGAGAATAATTAACCATGACCGAAAATAGAGGCCCGATTCCCGTAGTTGTCAACGGTGCAGCCGGCAAAATGGGACGGGAAGTCATTAAAGCCGTTGCTCGTGCCGACGATATGATCTTAGTGGGTGCAGTGGATCGAAATCCAGCTTTTCGAGGTCAGGATGTGGGAGAAGTGGCTGGTTGTGAACCCCTAGAAGTGCCGATTCTCGACGATTTGCAGAGTGTTTTAGTCCTGGCAACTCAGGAAAAAGTGCAGGGGGTGATGGTGGATTTTACCCATCCCGACGGTGTTTATGACAATACCCGCAGTGCGATCGCCTATGGAGTGCGTCCCGTGGTGGGAACTACGGGATTATCGGCGGCACAACTGCAAGATTTAGCCGAATTTGCCGAAAAAGCCAGCACCGGCTGTTTAGTTATCCCCAATTTTTCCATTGGCATGGTTTTACTACAACAGGCTGCTATGCAAGCATCTCGCTACTTTGATCATGTAGAAATTATCGAACTGCATCACAATCAAAAAGCAGACGCACCCAGTGGCACAGCGATTAAAACCGCCGAATTACTGGCCGAATTAGGTAAAACCTTTAATCCTGCCCAAGTTTCCGAAAAAGAAACCATCCCCGGCGCTAGAGGCGGTTTAACTGCTGAGAACATCCGTATTCATAGCGTGCGTCTACCCGGTTTAATTGCCCACCAGGAAGTCATTTTCGGTTCCCCCGGGGAAATCTATACCCTTCGTCATGATACCAGCGATCGCTCCTGTTATATGCCGGGGGTTCTCCTCTCTATCCGCAAAGTTACTCAGCTGCAATCCCTCGTTTACGGTTTAGAAAAAATCCTCTAAATCGAGATATTTTAGAGAAAGGAGAGGAAAAGGGCAAAGAAGAGAAATCTCGACAAATTGCCCTAAAAATGCTATCTGCTGGCTTTCCTATCCCCAAGCCCTAGATTTAGATATTGAACAAGTACAACAAGTCATTGAGGGACAAAATTGAGGGAAAACGGACAGTATTTTCTATCGTCTCTTTGAGACTTTTCCTGAAAGTTTCTTTGATTTGCTCAATCTTCCCCCAGAAACCGTCAATCATTATCAATTTTCCTCCCTAGAAGTTAAACAACTCGCTTTTCGTTTAGATGGGGTCTTTCTTCCCGATAACCTGAATGACCCGATTTACTTTGTTGAGGTACAATTTCAAAAAGATGAACGGTTTTACTCACGCTTTTTTAGTGAAATATTTCTCTATTTTCATCAAAGCGAGTTAAGCCAGAATTGGCAAGGGGTGATCATTTATCCTCATCGGGAAATTGAAAACAGTCCCAAATCTCGTTATCAAGAATTCTTTGAGTCAGGCCGAGTTAACTGTTATTATCTGAATCAGTTAGATGAGGGGGATTCTCTGGGGGTAAAAGTGTTACAATTAATTGTGGAATCGGAACCAAACACCTTAGCCCAAGGAAAAGAACTGATTCAACAGGTTAGACAACAATTCCAGGAGTCTTTAAAAAGACAAGACATTCTCGAATTAATTGAGACAATTCTCATTTATAAATTGCCCAAATTAAACCGTAAGGAGATAGAAAAAATGTTTAGTTTAAGTGATTTAAGAGAAACTAAAGTCTATCAGGAAGCTTTAGAGGAAGGCAGAGAGGAAGGTAGAGAGGAAGGCAGAGAGGAAGGAGAATTATCCGCTAAATTAAACTCTATTCCCCGTTTATCAGCCTTAGGATTAACTATAGAACAAATTGCCCAAGCCCTAGATTTAGATATTGAACAAGTACAACAAGTCATTGAGGTACAAAATTGAGGGAAAACGGACAGTATTTTCTATCGTCTCTTTGAGACTTTTCCTGAAAGTTTCTTTGATTTGCTCAATCTTCCCCCAGAAACCGTCAATCATTATCAATTTTCCTCCCTAGAAGTTAAACAACTCGCTTTTCGTTTAGATGGGGTCTTTCTTCCCGATAACCTGAATGACCCGATTTACTTTGTTGAGGTACAATTTCAAAAAGATGAACGGTTTTACTCACGCTTTTTTAGTGAAATATTTCTCTATTTTCATCAAAGCGAGTTAAGCCAGAATTGGCAAGGGGTGATCATTTATCCTCATCGGGAAATTGAAAACAGTCCCAAATCTCGTTATCAAGAATTCTTTGAGTCAGGCCGAGTTAACTGTTATTATCTGAATCAGTTAGATGAGGGGGATTCTCTGGGGGTAAAAGTGTTACAATTAATTGTGGAATCGGAACCAAACACCTTAGCCCAAGGAAAAGAACTGATTCAACAGGTTAGACAACAATTCCAGGAGTCTTTAAAAAGACAAGACATTCTCGAATTAATTGAGACAATTCTCATTTATAAATTGCCCAAATTAAACCGTAAGGAGATAGAAAAAATGTTTAGTTTAAGTGATTTAAGAGAAACTAAAGTCTATCAGGAAGCTTTAGAGGAAGGCAGAGAGGAAGGTAGAGAGGAAGGCAGAGAGGAAGGAGAATTATCCGCTAAATTAAACTCTATTCCCCGTTTATCAGCCTTAGGATTAACTATAGAACAAATTGCCCAAGCCCTAGATTTAGATATTGAACAAGTACAACAAGTCATTGAGGTACAAAATTGAGGGAAAACGGACAGTATTTTCTATCGTCTCTTTGAGACTTTTCCTGAAAGTTTCTTTGATTTGCTCAATCTTCCCCCAGAAACCGTCAATCATTATCAATTTTCCTCCCTAGAAGTTAAACAACTCGCTTTTCGTTTAGATGGGGTTTTTCTTCCCGATAACCTGAATGATCCGATTTACTTTGTTGAGGTACAATTCCAAAAAGATGAACGGTTTTACTCGCGCTTTTTTAGTGAAATATTTCTCTATTTTCATCAGAGTGAGAGTAATAACAATTGGCAAGGGGTGATCATTTATCCTCATCGGGAAATTGAAAACAGTCCCAAATCTCATTATCAAGAATTCTTTGAGTCAGGCCGAGTTAACTGTTATTATCTGAATCAGTTAGATGAGGGGGATTCTCTGGGGGTAAAAGTGTTACAATTAATTGTGGAATCGGAACCAAACACCTTAGCCCAAGGAAAAGAACTGATTCAACAGGTTAGACAACAATTCCAGGAGTCTTTAAAAAGACAAGACATTCTCGAATTAATTGAGACAATTCTCATTTATAAATTGCCCAAATTAAACCGTAAGGAGATAGAAAAAATGTTTAGTTTAAGTGATTTAAGAGAAACTAAGGTCTATCAAGAAGCTTTGGAGGAAGGCAGAGAAGAAGGAGAATTATCCGCTAAAAAAAGCCTAATTTTGCGTCAGCTAAACTTAAAACTAGGTTCTATTCCTTTAAAGTTAGAACAAAAAATTAAACAGTTAAATCCTAATCAATTGGATAATTTAGCCCTTGCTTTATTGAATTTTTCGGATTGGGAAGATTTGCACCAATGGTTAAATTAAAGAAAAAAGCCTTAGATTCAACAATTTAAGCAACAATTCAGGAATACCAGACAACAGGGAGAACTTTGAGAATTAATAGAGACGATTCTCATTTACAAATTACCGAAAATGAATGGTAAGGAGATTGAAAAAATGTTTAGTTTAAGTGATTTGAGGGAAACTAAAGTCTATCAAGAAGCTTTAGAGGAAGGTAAAGAGGAGGGTAAAGAAGAAAAAGCTCGACAAATCGCCCTAAAAATGCTATCTGCTGGTTTTTCTGTCCCAGAAATAGCCCGATTTACCGATTTATCCCCCGACGCGATCGAGCAATTACAAAGACGAAACACTCACGATGTTTGATAATATTTGTAAATTTATCGCCGAAAACTTCTCCGATGATCTAGCCACTTGGTTATTGGGTTCTCCCCTCTCCTTAACCGTCCTCGACCCGACGGAATTACAATTAGACCCCATTCGTGCCGATTCTCTGATTTTTTTGCAGTCAGAGCAACTAATTCTCCATACCGAATTTCAAACCGACCCCAACTCCAAAATTCCTTTCCGAATGCTCGATTATCGCATTCGCGTCTATCGTCGTCATCCCCAAAAACAAATGCGTCAAGTGGTAATTTATCTGCGACGCAGCGACTCTCCCCTAGTACAAGAAAATACTTTCCGTCTGGGGGAAACCTTTCATTCCTTCCAAGTCATCCGTCTTTGGGAAGAAAATACACCACAATTTTTCCATCATCCCGGTTTATTACCCTTTGCCGTCCTCAGCAATACCGATGACCCCGAACAGGTGTTAAGTCAGGTGTCCCGTTCTTTAGAAACTATCTCTGAAAAACAGGTGCAAAGCAATCTCGCTGCCGCCACCAGTATTCTCGCTGGGTTAGTATTAAATCGAGAGACGATTAAAAAAATCCTTCGGAGTGACATTATGAGAGAATCCGTCATCTATCAAGATATTTTAGAGGAAGGCGAGGAAAAGGGACTACAAAAAGGTAAAGAAGAAAAAGCTCGACAAATCGCCCTAAAAATGCTATCTGCTGGTTTTTCTGTCCCAGAAATAGCCCGATTTACCGATTTATCCCCCGACGCGATCGAGCAATTACAAAGACGAAACACTCACGATGTTTGATAATATTTGTAAATTTATCGCCGAAAACTTCTCCGATGATCTAGCCACTTGGTTATTGGGTTCTCCCCTCTCCTTAACCGTACTCGACCCGACAGAATTACAATTAGACCCCATTCGTGCCGATTCTCTGATTTTTTTGCAGTCAGAGCAACTAATTCTCCATACCGAATTTCAAACCGACCCCAACTCCAAAATTCCTTTCCGAATGCTCGATTATCGCATTCGCGTCTATCGTCGTCATCCCCAAAAACAAATGCGTCAAGTGGTAATTTATCTGCGACGCAGTGATTCCCCCCTAGTACAAGAAAATACTTTCCGTCTGGGGGAAACCTTTCATTCCTTCCAAGTTATCCGTCTTTGGGAAGAAAATACACCACAATTTTTTCATCATCCCGGTTTATTACCCTTTGCCGTCCTCAGCAATACCGATGACCCCGAACAGGTGTTAAGTCAGGTGTCCCGTTCTTTAGAAACTATCTCCCAAAAACAGGTGCAAAGCAATCTCGCTGCCGCTACCAGTATTCTCGCCGGGTTAGTATTAAATCGAGAGACGATCAAAAAAATCCTTCGGAGTGACATTATGAGAGAATCCGTTATCTATCAAGATATTTTAGAGGAAGGCGAGGAAAAGGGACTACAAAAAGGACGACAAGAAGGATTGCAAGAAGGCAAAGAGGAAAAAGCTCGACAAATTGCTCTAAAAATGCTATCTGCTGGTTTTTCTATCTCAGAAATCGCTCGATTTACCGATTTGTCCCCTGCAACTATCGAGGAATTACAATCGAGAGACGACTAAAAAAATCCTTCGGAGTGACATCATGAGAGAATCCGTCATCTATCAAGCTATTTTAGAGGAAGGAGAATTATCCGCTAAATTAAACTCTATTCCCCGTTTATCGGTCTTAGGATTAAGTGTAGAACAAATTGCTCAAGCTTTAGACTTAGAGATTGGGCAATGATTTGGTAGTAGTGCCGTAGCCCTCTTGCTTATCTGGTAAAAAGTGTATAAAATATTTACCAATAAAAATAATTTGCTCAAATCAGTCCTTAAAACTCTAACTTGATGACGACTTTTCTGATAAATATCTCTTGATGGCTTACTCAAAGCCACTGATTACTGATTACTGATAATTGCCATGTTAAAGCAATTGAAATAAAACCGAGAGATTATTAGCTGGCATAGGAATTACTTCTAACAATTGTAAACCTCGATCGCTGGCTTCTTGCACCACATCTTCTAAATTCCTAACTCCCCAACTGGGGTTTTGAGAACGGAGAGAAAAATCAAAGCTTTCATTACTAGGAGAAGTATGTTTTCCCTGTCGTTTATAGGGACCATAAAGATAGAGGATTCCCCCTGGATTAAGAATTCGATTTGCTCCTGCCATTAAAGCTAAACAAGCTGACCAAGGAGCAATATGAATCATGTTAATATTAACAATGGCATTAATGACGATATTTTCCCTCTCTACCGCCCAAACTGACTGATGAACATCGATAAATAGGGGGCGATCAAGATTAGAACTAGGACAATAATCGCACCAACTGCGAATACTATCTAGAGCCAGAGGGTTACAATCGGAGGGAATCCAACGACAAGGAGCAAGACGAGGGGCAAAAAAAACAGCGTGTTCACCCGTGCCGCTGGATATTTCTAGGATATTCCCAGTCTTCGGTAAAAATTGGCTGAGAACTTCTAAAATCGGCTGACGATTGCGTTCTGTTGCCGGAGCATATTGACGTAAATCAGACATAACTAGGGTTGGCTGAAAAAGTTGGTTGGTGGGGTTAGGAGTCGGTCGTCAGGCGTCGGTCGTCAGGCGTCAGTCCTGATGAAAAAATTTTCACCACCACAGATGAAAGAGGTTTCCTTCCCTACACCCCACACCCCACACCCTACACCCTCTTTCCAGTCAGGAGGATTATTTTTATTTATTCTCCCTTCTCCCCATCCTACTCTGCAATAACTACTGGCAGCCAGAAATACGTTGGTTTCATATCATACTTTGTGCTTTTTGTCAAAAAAACTTTTTTTTTGCAATAAAACTACACAAAAAAAAGATCATCGTTGTTGGTGAAATTGACTAATTTACCCGTCCTAATTAGGATAACCTTCTAGGTTTGGTGAGGGTTTCAACCATTGCTGCTTAAAAAAGCACAGAATAACCCATTATGAAATTCAGTAAAATCGCTGTTACCATTGTAACATCGTTGTTAAATAAAAATCTTTCTCAATTAATTTTTAAGAATTTATAAATATTGCGGAATGTTAATTTAAATATTCTCAAGTTTTTGGCATCAATCAATAAATTTTGCTTATCTTTGGCGAACATTGGGTTAGGAGTCAGTATTCTCCGAGTCAGCTTTTTTCTCCCCTCTCCCTTCTCCCAACTCCGGCGCTCCAGAAAAATATTAAGTTTTGTTAAGAAGTTAGTGACAAAAGACCAGCTTTAATCTCTATTATCGTAGTAAGTGGCTTTTGACCGGAATCAAGCTGGTCAAGATAAATAGTAACTTTTGCCCATCATCAAACAAAGATGGTCAGTCTAACTAAAACAGTCGCTGTGGCCATGCCCTCGTGATCAATTCCTATGTCAACCCTGGTTATTGTCGAATCCCCCACCAAAGCTCGGACGATCAGCAATTATCTGCCTAGCGGCTATCGAGTCCAAGCCTCCATGGGCCACATCCGCGATCTGCCCGCCTCCGCCGAAGAAATTCCCCCCACCCACAAAGACAAATCCTGGGCCAATTTGGGCGTAGATGTGGAGAACGATTTCGACCCCCTCTACGTCGTCCCCAAAACCAAAAGTAAAGTCGTCAAAGAATTAAAAGAAGCTCTCAAAGGCGCGAGTGAATTGATCCTCGCCACCGACGAAGATCGGGAAGGAGAAAGCATCAGTTGGCATCTCCTACAGGTACTCAACCCGAAAGTTCCCACCAAAAGGATGGTATTTCACGAAATCACCAAAGAGGCAATCCAAGCGGCCTTAAAAAATTGTCGATCGATCGACGAAAATTTAGTTCACGCCCAAGAAACCCGCCGCATACTCGATCGCCTCTACGGTTATACCCTCTCCCCCCTACTCTGGAAAAAAATCTCCAAAGGGTTATCCGCCGGCCGCGTGCAATCCGTCGCGGTACGTCTGCTCGTGCAGCGCGAACGAGAACGAAGAGCCTTTAAAACCGCCAATTATTGGGACCTGAAAGCCACCCTCGAAAAAGACAAAAATCAATTCGAGTCGAAATTAGTCACCTTAAACGGTCAAAAAGTGGCAAATGGCAGCGATTTCGATGCCGACACCGGCAGACTGCTCCCCGGTCGCCAGGTGACACTTTTGGATCAAGCCACCGCCGCCGCCTTAAAAGAACGCATCCAAGACAAAATCTGGCGCGTTAGCAACACCGAAGAAAAACCCACCACTCGCAAACCTTCCCCCCCCTTCACCACCTCCACCCTACAGCAAGAGGCTAACCGGAAACTGGGCATATCCGCCCGCGACACCATGCGAATCGCCCAAAATCTCTACGAACAGGGCTACATCACCTATATGCGGACCGATTCCGTCCATCTTTCCGATCAGGCCATCACCGCCGCCCGCCATTGTGTAGAGCAAATGTACGGAAAAAATTACCTCAGTCCCCAACCCCGGCAGTACACCACCAAAAGCAAAGGCGCACAGGAAGCACACGAAGCCATCCGGCCCGCCGGTAGCAGCTTTCGCCTGCCCCGGGAAACCGGCCTGAGCGGACTAGAATTCGCCCTCTACGACCTAATCTGGAAACGTACCGTCGCCTCACAGATGGCCGATGCCCGTATTACCCAGATCGCCGTCAATATTCAGGTAGAAGATGCCGGATTTCGCTCCTCCGGCAAAAGAATCGACTTCCCCGGCTTTTTCCGCGCCTATGTGGAAGGTTCCGACGATCCCGAAGCCGCCATCGACGACCAAGAAATAATCCTACCCCCCCTCAGCATCGGTGATACCCCCAATTGTCGCCAACTAGAAGCCATTAGCCACGATACCCAACCCCCCGCCCGTTATAGCGAAGCCTCCCTCGTAAAAACCCTCGAAAGTGAAGGAATCGGGCGACCCAGCACCTACGCCACCATTCTCGGCACAATTATCGATCGCGGTTATGCCCAAATGCGGAATAAAACCTTGATTCCCACCTTCACCGCCTTCGCCGTCGTCGGTTTGTTAGAAAATCATTTCCCCGACCTGGTAGATCCCAAATTTACCTCGAAAATGGAGGAAACCCTCGACGATATCGCCACCGGTTCCGCCCAATGGTTGCCCTATCTCGATCGCTTCTATCGCGGCGAAAAGGGGCTAGAAAGCCAAGTAAAAGAGCGTGAGAGTCAAATTAACTCTAGCACCGCCAAATCCGTAAATTTAGAGGATTTACAGGCAACTATCAAGATCGGCAAATACGGTCCCTATTTGGAAGTCACCCGGGGGGATGAAATCCTCACCGCCTCCATCCCCGCCGATTTAACCCCCGCCGACCTCAACCCCGAACAGGTAGAAACCCTGCTGCGACAAAAAACCGAGGGTCCCGATAAATTAGGTCTTCATCCCGACAGCGGAGAGCCAATTTATCTGCTGGTGGGTAGTTACGGCCCCTACGTCCAGTTAGGAGATGTCAGCGATGACAACCCCAAACCGAAACGCGCCTCCCTACCCAAAGGAGTCAAACCAGAGGATGTCACCCTCGAACAAGCGGTGGGTTTATTGGCACTGCCGCGACTGCTGGGAACCCATCCCCTCACCGGAGGCAAAATCAAAGCCAGTTTAGGTCGTTTCGGCCCATATATAGTTCAGGAAGAGGGCAAAGAAAAAGAATATCGTTCCTTGAAAGCCGGGGATGATATCTTAACCATAACCCTCGATCGAGCCTTGGCCTTATTAGCCGAACCGAAAAAAACTCGCAGCACCCGCAGTTCCACCAAACCACCCTTAAAAGAATTGGGTAAACATCCCGACGATGGGGAATTGGTGGGATTGTACGAAGGTCCCTACGGAGTTTATATCAAGCACGGTAAGACCAACGCCAAGATTCCCGAGGGAGAAACCGCCGAAACCCTGACTCTAGAACAAGCTTTGGGGGCCTTAGCGGCCAAGACAACCACTGCCAAGAAAACCACTACCAAGAAAACTACTTCTAGCACCACCAAAAAAACTACTTCCCCGGGCAGTAAAACTGGCAAAAGTAAGACGGTTTAGCGGTTACTGGTGAGGCAATTTTCCCCATGGTTAATTCCTCACCTGATGCGGGGACAAATCTGGCTGGCTTTTTTGTCTTTTGCACCACTTTGACCGAGCTGCTCCCATACCCCAAATTCCCTAATGTAAAGCAATCGCCATCGCTTCTTGGGGAATTTGTCGGTAAATTGGTTTGAAAAATTGTTCTATGGCATCCGATTCGGGGGCAGCCAGGGGAAAATTGCCTAAAATGTCGAGAATGGTTTGATTTTCATTTCCCGGCGTGATGACAACTAGGGAGGGATCTAGGTCTTCATCGTACTGCCAAAAGCGATCGATAGCGCTGTCGGGGGCAGTTTTTTCAACTACTGCGGGGGGTTCACTGACTGCTAAAGGTTGATTATCAGGGGAATAGGAGCGTTTTTCTCGTAAAGCTTCCAGAATTTGGCTTTTGGTTCGGCCGCGCAGTTGCAAAAGCAGCAAGGGATCGACACTAAAACGATCGCCCAATTGATAGTATACTGCTCCTATATGTTTGCAGGGGTTGGCTTGATCGGGACAGGTACAACGGGAGCGAATATCGGCTAGGGAAAAGGGAAATAAATTCACCCCACTATCGATAAAAACACGCTCAATATTATCGGGCATTTGTCCGGTGAGTAATTGAGCGGAATAAATGGCTTTTTTGGAGAGAAGCTTAATAATATAATCCCATTCTTCATCACTAAAAGCCGCTAGGGATAAATCCACTATATAAGGCTCTGGTTCACTGCCTTGTACTCTAGCAATAACTTGCGAGTCTTCAAAGTCAATACTTAAAACATTGCCCTCTCTAGCGTACAGTCTAGCCCGTTCCAAACGTTTTTTAAAGCGATAGGAATCGAGTAGTTCTAGCCATTTTTGTACCCACCAAGCTTGTTCTGTCATTTTTTATTTACCCTACAGCTGATCAGCTTCATTACCAACCAAAAGATATATTTTGAGTTACCTATGATTACTGATTACTGATTACTGATTACTGCTCACTGATTACTGATTACTGATTAAAATCCGCCGGGGCTTAAATAACTGGGATTTTCCTGTAGGGAAGTATCGAAGGGATTGGATAAATCTTGGGTGCGAATTAAGGGGCCAGACTGTTGCTGCTGCATGACATCATAGTATAAAGTTTCGGTCAATTTAGCATCCCTAGTAATCAGATTATCGAAATAGGAACCTTGGGGAAAAGTACGCCAACCAAAAAGAGAGTTTAACTGTCCTAAAATGTTGGTGGAGTCGTAGAAACGACCCGTATTGTTATTAACAGCGCGGTTAAACAAACCGGGGATATTATTAAATCCTACCGCCGTATCGGGAGAGGGGACAATTTGCAATTGTTGGGTTTTTACCGGTGCGGGAGTGGTGGCGGGTGAATTTTGGGCGATCGCACTAGAGGAACTCCACCAGACTAAACCAGTTAAACAAAACAGGGAAGGAAGTAAAAATTTAGCGCGCATGGGTAAAAATCTCCTCACAGGGATAGGGTTAATTAAAAAATCGCGTCAATGGGATGAGAAAGAAATCAATACTAGCGATCGAGTCAATATATAATGACTTTTGGCTTAATTGTAACCGAAATTTTGGAGTCAGTCAGGCTCCCAATCCTGAAAATATGGCTAATTACTCGGTAGCGACTCTCGATACTGCTTCCCTGCGTCAATTTCTCCTCGATGCTCTTGTCCGTCTTGCCTATCGGGAAGGGGATTTCACCCTGTCCTCAGGACAAAAAAGCAGCTACTATATCAACGGTAAACAAGTTACCCTCACTGCTGAAGGAGCTTTAGCCGTGGGGCGTTTATTGCTGTCGCTACTGCCCCCAGATACCCAAGCGGTGGCAGGATTAACCCTAGGGGCGGATCCGATTGTCAGCGCGGTTAGTGTGGTATCTGCCTACGAAAATCGCCCGATTCCAGCTTTAATCGTCCGCAAAGAGGCAAAAGGTCACGGTACTATGGCTTATATCGAGGGGCCGACTTTAAACCCTGGTGCCGCGGTGGTTGTCCTCGAAGACGTGGTGACAACGGGCAAAAGTGCCATGGTAGCGGTAGAAAGATTACGCGATGCCGGTTATCAAGTAGATTTAATCATTGCTTTGGTGGATAGAGAGCAAGGAGGGGCGGAATTTTACCAATCTCAGGGAATAAAGTTTCAAGCTTTGTTTTCGATTCGGGATCTACAGGCGGCTTATCAGACTAAATAGCGGGGAGTGGCGAAAAACGCTCGATAACTGGATTTTAACAGTCGGATTGGCTCTGGGGATCAACCACAAAGGCACAAAGAACACAAAGAGGAAGACAGATTCGAGCGGGCTGCTTTCATTGCCTAAACGATAAGTTAAGTAGGTAGGCGTTAAAAATTATCAGAAACCCCCCTTATCAAGGGGGGCAGGGGGGATCGAACCTAAAATCCATTTTAAATTTAATTATAACCAGCTACTTAACTAGATTTTTTTCCTGTGAATAATTGGTCACTAGCTGAGGTTGTCGGCGCTAAGAAACAGCTGGGAACATTGATAGATTCAGAGTCTAACTATTGACTAATAGCTATTCTCGGCGGGGGAATCAAGATTGCTTGACTCTGTTGGCTGCTAATGAGTTGAAGCCTTTGTCACTTTACTGATAACCCTCAGACCGACTAACTGTATACTAGGCTATAAGATTTGCTTAAAAATCTTCAAACCATGCCGAACTATCGAAAGTACAGCGATCGCCAAATATGAATCAAGGCATAGATTTACAAGAAAGTTTCATTAAATCCCTAACAGACCTGGGATTAAGTGGAGGACTGGCTAAAGCGATTTGGATGCCTTTACCCATGTTCCTGATGATTATAGCCGCCACGGTGGGGGTTTTAGTCTGCGTCTGGTTAGAAAGAAAAATTTCCGCCGCCGTCCAACAGCGTATCGGGCCGGAATACGCAGGACCCTTAGGCGTTTTACAACCGGTCGCCGACGGTCTGAAATTAGTTTTTAAAGAAGATGTCGTCCCCGCTAAGGCCGACCCTTGGTTATTCCTCTTCGGACCAATTTTGGTGGTGATGCCGGTGTTTGTCTCCTATCTCATCGTCCCCTTCGGCCAAAATCTGCTGATTACTGACCTAAACGTGGGAATCTTTTTATGGATTTCCTTGTCCAGTATTGCCCCCATTGGCTTATTAATGGCGGGTTATGCCTCAAATAATAAGTATTCCTTGCTGGGAGGCCTGCGGGCGGCGGCGCAATCGATTAGTTATGAAATTCCCTTGGCTTTATCGGTATTAGCGATCGCGATGATGTCTAATAGTCTCAGTACCATTGATATTGTCGAACAACAATCCGGTTATGGCATTTTAGGCTGGAATATCTGGCGCCAACCGGTGGGGTTTCTGATTTTCTGGATTGCCGCTTTAGCTGAGTGTGAACGTCTGCCTTTCGATTTACCTGAAGCGGAGGAGGAATTAGTCGCCGGTTATCAAACCGAATACGCGGGGATGAAATTCGCTCTCTTTTATGTGGGTTCCTACGTTAACCTCGTGCTGTCGGCCCTAGTTTTCGCCGTCCTCTATCTTGGCGGTTGGGAATTTCCTATCCCCGTCAATGCTTTGGCCGGCTGGTTGGGAGTTAGTGAAACCAATCCCTGGCTACAAATTATCACCGCTTCCCTAGGGATTACGATGACAGTATTAAAAGCCTATTTTCTCATCTTCATCGCTATTCTCTTGCGTTGGACCGTACCCCGGGTTCGCATTGACCAATTACTCGATTTAGGCTGGAAATTCCTCCTACCGGTATCTTTAGTTAACCTACTACTTACCGCCGCCCTAAAACTAGCTTTTCCCTTTGCTTTTGGCGGTTAATTCCCGTTTTTGCCCTGTTAACCTACTATACCTCTGACCATCATGTTTAACATTCTCAAACAAGTCAGCGATTACGCCAAAGGTAGCATTCAAGCGGCGAAATACATCGGCGAAGGTTTATCCGTTACCTTCGACCATATGCGTCGTCGTCCGATTACCGTTCAGTATCCCTACGAAAAGTTAATTCCCTCGGAACGTTATCGGGGTAGAATTCACTTTGAGTTCGATAAATGTATCGCTTGTGAAGTCTGTGTGCGAGTTTGTCCGATTAATTTACCAGTAGTGGATTGGACTTTTAACAAGGAAATTAAAAAGAAAGAACTCAAACACTACAGTATCGATTTTGGGGTCTGTATTTTCTGCGGCAATTGTGTGGAATACTGTCCGACTAATTGTTTGTCGATGACCGAAGAATACGAACTAGCGACCTATGATCGTCATGAATTAAACTATGATAACGTCGCCCTAGGCCGTTTACCCTACAAAGTCACCCAAGATCCGATGGTAACACCTCTGAGGGAATTAGGTTATCTGCCTAAAGGTGTCATCGAACCCCACGATTTACCCGCCGGTAGTCAACGCGCTGGTAAACGTCCGGAAGAAATTACCGATTAATTAGCAGTTAGCTATCAGCCGTCACGGTTTTTAGGTAGGAGAATTGCCAGATTCTGTCTTTTGCCTCTTGCCTGTTGCCTCTTGCCTTCAGAAGCTGATAACTAATAATTAATAACTCTCAAGCATAAAAGGAGATGAAACTACTGTGAATTTAGCCGAGGGCGTTCAAATAGTATCTTTTGGCATTTTAGCAGCCCTAGTAATCGGGACAGCTTTAGGCGTGGTACTATTATCTAATATCGTTTATTCCGCCTTTTTATTGGGCGGTGTTTTTATCAGCATTTCAGGTTTATATCTCTTACTAAATGCTGATTTTGTAGCGGCGGCACAAATTCTAATTTATGTGGGCGCAATTAACGTTTTAATTCTCTTTGCCATTATGCTTGTTAATAAGCAAGAGGACTTTTCTGATATTCCTAAACGTTGGATTCGTCAGGCATCTACTGCTTTAGTTTGTGTGGGTTTATTTGTACTGTTATCGACCATGGTTTTAATCACGCCTTGGTCAATTTCTAGCACTTCTCCCGCAGTAGTGACTAATACTTTAGTAGAAATCGGTAAGCATTTCTTTAGTGATTTCCTGCTACCCTTTGAATTAGCTTCCGTGCTATTATTAATGGCCATGGTCGGAGCAATTATTTTAGCTCGTCGCGACCTTATCCCTACCCTAAAAGCTGAAGAACCTACGGCCACAGCTTTAACATTACCCGAACGACCTAGAGAATTAACCGCCCCTAAATAGGAGAAAAGAAAGAGGTATCATGCAGATTCAGTTAGAGTATTATTTGTTATTAGCGGCGGCTTTATTTTGTATCGGAATTTACGGTTTAGTCACCAGTCGCAATGCTGTCCGGGTTTTAATGTCGATCGAATTGATGCTCAATTCTGTTAACATTAACTTAATGGGTTTTTCCAACTATCTTGACCCCGCTAATATCAGAGGCCAAATTTTTACTATTTTCGTGATTACCGTAGCGGCAGCCGAGGCAGCCGTGGGTTTAGCGATTATCCTGACTATCTATCGTAACCGCGACACGATCGATATGGAACAGTTTAATCTGCTCAAATGGTAAGCTTTTAAATAGGGTTTGCTGAATAAATCTAAAAACCTTGTTGGATAAGGTTTTTAAACTTTTTTTCCCTCAAAAAGTGCCGACCATTGGGGTGAACCCCACACCCCACACCCCACACCCCACACCCTGTCCCCACGAAAAACTTTTTCAGCAAACCCTAAATATTTACCCCCCCCTCTCCCTTTTTTGGGGAGAGTTTTTTTTTGCCAATTTTCCCTGTTAACGGGGATAAATCTCGGTGACAACTCGATCGGGCGAGCTACTGGTAACAACAATGTTATTATCTTCTAACGTGCCGATCGCTTTATCGCCAGTGAGATTAAATTTTGGTTCCTGTTGTTCATAGATAATATTCCCCTCGGCCTCGACAATTTTTTCCGACATTTTCCAAGTTAAGATCTGACTATACAATTGCGCCCCAGTTTTCTGATTAATTCCCTTAACCCCATCCTTGAGATAAGCGATACGATTGCCTAATTCCACCACCACACGATTACCGGTAATAGTGATTTGATCTTGATATTGAAAAATTTCCGTGGGGCGATCGGAAGTTAGGCTACGATTTTGATAGTTCCAAATTGCCTGAGAACCAGAAATCTGTAAAGGTGGTTCTAAAGAGCGATATTCGAGGTTTTCTTGTAGGATAACCTGATTATTTTTTCTTTCCCAACGACCGCCGATAGCAGTCAGGCGATCGATAATAGTTTTATTAATATAGCGATCAAAAGCGACTTTTTGATCGGTACTAATGACCTGTTGCGGAATTTCCCAGTACAGGCGCTCGGTTTGCAGGACGACACGGGATTCCTTGGCGGTAGCCACCACTTGACCTTGTAATTCTAGTTTTTCTTGGCGCGTGTCGTACCGTCCTTGGCGCGCCTTAGCTTCTAGTTGTAGATGACTACCTTTGATCCCTTTGGGGGAGATTAAAATACCCTCCTTGGGTAGCCAACGCAATTCAGGCGCGTTAATAATGGCCTTATTGCGGGGATCTACAGCCACAATATTATCTTTGAGGAGAATTTCCTGGCCTTCCTTATAAACTTCACCGCGGTCAGCACTAACCTGTAAAACTACTTTCCCATCTTGATAGATATTACCCTTGATATTTTCCAGACGGGCAATTTTTTGGTCTTGGGTGTAGGTAGCTTTTTTGACTTGAATTTTCCAGAGGGGTTGTCCCGAGGGGTTAGCCTGTTCTAAGGTGGCATTATTGAGAATTAAGCGGCCAGTTTCTTCAATTTTAGGCGATTCTGTCGGCGAAATTTTCGGCGGATCGGGAGGTTGACAGGCCGTTAATCCCAGCAAACCGATTAGGAGGGCAGCCTCGCGCCCAATTGATAGTTTTAATTGTAACCGCTGCCTCAATTTCGATCGCTCCGCTGCTATTTTCTCTCCTCCCAGTGTAGGGTAAGGGGTCGCCCCTTGACCGAGCGGTATTGTTAATCGCTAGTTTTGCTGGGAAAAACCCCTGGTTGAACGGTGAGAGTTTGTTGTTTACCCCTGCGGTTAATCTCGATTTCCAGATTACCACCGATCGCACTGGTTTCTACACCTTGCTGCACATCGGCGGCGGTTTTAACGGGGTTTCCTGCCACAGTTTCGATGATATCACCCGCTTGCATCCCGGCTTTTTGGGCGGGGGAATTTTCCACCACTCGCAGGACGATTACCCCTTCATTTTGGTCAATATTAAAGTTTAATTCTTTAGTTTCGTTCAATTGCTGCCGTAATTCTGGGGTTAGCGTCACCATGTGGATACCGATGTAGGGATGTTCCGCTTTACCCTTGCTAGATAGCTGTCCCGCCACTTTTTGGGCGGTTTCGATGGGAATGGCAAACCCTAAACCCTGGGCATCGGCCCGAATTGCCGTATTAATGCCGATAACTTCCCCCTTGGCGTTTAGCAACGGGCCGCCGGAATTGCCGGGGTTAATAGCGGCATCGGTTTGGATAAAACGAACCCGTTTATCGGGAACCCCCACTTCGCTGCTAGTGCGTCCTAGGGCGCTAATAATGCCCACCGTAACAGTATTATCTAAGCCTAGGGGATTGCCAATTGCGATCGCCCACTCTCCGGGGGTTAAAGTTTCGGCCTTGCCAAAAGTCACCGTCGGTAAATTTTCCGCCTCGATTTTCACCAGGGCCACATCGGTCATATTGTCAACCCCCAGGACTTTACCCTGATGAGTTTGACCGTTTTTCAGAGTCACTTTTACTTGGGTTGTCCCTTCCACCACATGGGCATTAGTTAAAAGTAGTCCATCTGTACTAACAATAAATCCAGAACCGGTTCCCCGTTCCAAATGCTCCCTGGGAATCGGCACTTCATTACCAAAAAAGCGCCGAAAAAAGGGCTGTTTAAATTCTTCGGGAATTTGGTCGGCCACTTCCCGGGCCGAGTCAATCCGCACCACCGCCGGCCCGACTTTCTGCACGGCCTGGGCGATAAAATTAACATTGCCGTCGTTTTGGGGAATAACAGGGAGAGAGAGGGAAGCGGGGAGGATTGCCGGCGGTTTATTTACCTCTAGGGGTGCTTTTCTGCTTAAATACTGATTTCCTAGCACTCCTACAGTACCGCCTAGGGCGAGTAATCCCAGTGAAATCCCCAATCTTGTCAATAAACCCATAAGCTCTAGCCCTAAAATGTCGTGTGCGGTAGAATCGGCCCCAAACTTACCTATATTATAGGCTGTCTTTTTTGTCGGTAGGAAAGAATCAATGGGAACTTACCCCGTTTACGGGTCTTCTTTTAGGGGTAAAATCACGAAACAGCTATGAGAATCTCACTTCATGCAATTGTTTGATCGCATCCGTTTAGGGATAGCCGTAGCGGTGGCTAAAACCGTTACTGCTGTGGTTAAAGGACTCCGTTTAGGGGCTGCCAGCGTCTTGCCGGGGGAAATTGCCCGTCGTCTCCATCCCCGTTTGTTGCCGCTACTTTGTGGGCAAGTCCGACGGGGGGTAATCTTGGTGGTTGGCACGAATGGAAAAACTACCACTTCCCTACTGCTAAGAACTATTCTAGAGCGTCAAGGGGCAAAAGTCACCCATAATACCACCGGGGCAAATTTAATTAATGGTTTAATCACTGCTTTATTAGCCGATGCCAATTTATTCGGCACTTTAAAGGCTGATTATGCCATTTTAGAAGTGGATGAAAATATTCTCCCTTTGGTTTTAAAAGATTGTCGTCCTCGCGCTATTTTAGCTCTAAATTTGTTTCGCGATCAACTCGATCGCTATGGGGAAGTGGATACGATTAGTCGCCGTTGGCAAGGGGCTATATCTCCCCTGCCCACCGATACTTTAGTGATTCTCAATGCTGATGATCCGACCCTTTCTCATTTGGGTCAACAACTGCGCCAAAGAGTTTTATATTTTGGCTTAAGTGAGCCGGAATTATATCTGGAAGAAATTCCCCACGCTGTGGATTCTATTTACTGTCCTAAATGTGGTGCTTCTTTGGATTATCGCGGGGTTTATCTCTCCCATTTAGGGGATTTTAGTTGTCCTAGTTGTGGCTTTAAAAAGAGTAATCCTGCTTTTCATAGTCACGATTGGCCGCAGATTTTAATCGGTGTTTATAATAAATATAATACTTTAGCGGCGGGTTTAGTAGCCCAGGAATTGGGGATTAAAGATCGAGAAATTTTTGAGACAGTTCAGGGTTTTAAAGCGGCCTTTGGTCGAGCGGAAGAATTAGAAATTGAGGGTAAAAAAGTTAGAATTTTACTGTCTAAAAATCCCGTGGGGATGAATGAAACAATTCGCGCAGTGGCTGATATTTTACAGAAAGAAAAGTCTTCGACTACTCTCTTAGTTCTCAATGATCGCATCCCCGATGGTACGGATGTTTCTTGGATTTGGGATGTGGATACGGAAAAATTAACCCGTTTGGGAACAACTTTAGTAGTAACGGGCGATCGACTTTATGATATGGCTTTACGCTTACAATATAGTCAGGATAGTCTCGCTTATCCCGTTAATTTAATTGTTGAATCCGATCTAAAAAAAGCGCTCCAAATTGCCCTTAATAACACCAAAAATGATGAAACTTTACATATTTTACCCACCTATTCTGCTATGTTAGAAGTACGAGAGATTCTCACGGGTCGAAAGATTTTGTAGAAATTAGAAAAGAGTAAAGATTAGTGTTGGGGGGTTAAGTTTTGGGGTGTTGGGGTTTTAGGTTTTTAGGGTTTTGGGGTATTAGTTGAATTTCTCCATTCCCCACCCCCCCATTCCCCCTGTCTCCTGTCTCCTGTCTCCTGTCTCCTGTCTCCTGTCTCCTGATTAAAAATTATGCAAGAACTAGAACTAAAAATCGGCTGGTTATATCCGACCTTAATGAGTACCTACGGCGATCGAGGTAATGTTATTACTATCCAAAGAAGATGTCAATGGCGTGATATTGCCGTGACAATTATTCCCCTAGATGCTCAAACAGAAGCCGAGACATTTTATCAAGTAGATATAATTGTTGGGGGTGGAGCGCAGGATCGGCAACAGGAGATCGTTATGCGCGATTTACAGGGTAAAAAAGCGGCAGCGATGAAAGAACAATTATCGGCAGGAATACCGGGGGTTTTTACCTGTGGTTCCCCACAATTATTAGGGCATTATTACGAACCAGCTTTCGGTCAAAGAATCGAAGGATTAGGATTATTAGACCTAGTAAGTAAACATCCCGGCCCCAATGCAAAACGCTGTATCGGTAACGTGGTTTTTGAAATTACTGCCTCTCCCTTAGCGGAGGAAATTAAAGCTATGACTGGGGAAAAACCGCTAGTAATTGGCTTTGAAAATCACGGGGGTCGTACCTATTTACAGACCGTTTCTCCTTTAGGAAAGGTGATTACTGGCTACGGAAATAACGGAGAGGACGGTTATGAAGGGGCATTTTACCACAATGCGATCGCTACCTATGCCCACGGTCCCTTACTACCCAAAAATCCCTTTTTAGCTGATTGGTTAATCCAAAAAGCTTTAGAACAAAAGTATCAAAAACCGATTTTTTTAACAAAACTTGATGATTCTCTGGCTCTGAAAGCAAGATTTGCCATGTTTGAACGACTAGAACTAACCGGCGTGACCAATAAAGCCTAAACTGGTCATATACACTTATGGCAGGAGATAGTCAAACTAGCCATTAAGAATTTTAATTCTGGCAGCTTATGAAATTATGACTGGAAAAATTATCGATCGTCAAACGGCGGGGTTTCTCGTCCTCATCATCCCCCTAGCGGTGCTAATCATCCTTGTTTTTACCGCTTGGCCATTGATCCTACTGGTCTTCTTCTTAACTCTTGCAGTCAAGGTGTGGCAAGACTATCGCTGGTCAAAATTATCGACGGTGATTAACCCCTATTTCAATCAACTTTTACAGGACAATCAAGGTTGTCTCACCCCGATTGACCTATCGGCAAAAGCCAATCTCACGGCCAAATTAGCTAGACAATTTTTAGACAAAAAAGCTGAGGAATTTGGGGCGCAAAAAAAAGCTGTAGGCGATCAGGGTATGGCCTATTACTTTATCACCGCCAGTACCTTGGGTAGTATTTTTGATGAGAGTGACCCCTCTTTAGAAGAAATAGAGGAAAAACAAATTCCTGCGATTACGGCATCGAGATATCCCCTGACCAATTTAGAGCAATCCCAGGAGGCTAAATCCCCCCTGATTGTCGCCGAAAAAAGCGAAAATTCTGTCCCAGAAGTTCCTGTTATTTCCTCCTCCCAACCTCTGACCAATTTAGGTAAATTATTTGAGGAAAAAGAGGAAGAAAATACCGCAGCAATCGCTGTTCAAGAAACGGTAATTCAAGAACCGGAGGAGATAATTAATCCTAGTTTAAACAGTTCTGCCAGTTCTTTATCCCAATCAGAATCAGAAGTTAAGGAAGAATCTCTAACCACTGTATCTGAAACCATCTCATCAATGAGTTTGGCGGATTTGGCTAAACGTTTAGGAGTTACCCCGGCCGTTTTGGGTAGAAACAAGAAAAATAAATCCGAAACAGAATTTGCCGATTGGAGTCGCATCAGAGATCCCGACGGTATTGCTTGGAAATTTGACGCAAAAAACTCCCTATTTGTGGCCAACTGATAGGTAATTTGTTTTGTTTTCTAGACAGGCTCAATGCCTGTCTTTTTTGGCTCTAGGATTTGGGGAGATGTCAGCAATTATTGTCGGTTGGGTTGACGCAAGGAAACCCAACCAAGAGTAAGCTAAGACGCATTTAAAGCGCTTATTCTTAAGATTAGCCGAATCTCCCCCAATCCCTTTACTGTTGCCTCTTGCAAGAGTGCCTCTTGCCTCGTCTCAACAAGCAATTTAAATGCGCGGGCAGCTTAACCTTTGGGTTTGTTGGGTTTCGCTTAAACAAGCGAATTGAGCTATTTTCGACCCAGTATTGTTGCGCTCAACCCAACCACTACAAGGCGATGGGCTCTAGAAATCTTGTTATTGACTGCTGAATATCTCCACTTTGGTATTAGGGACTTCCAGCTGGCTTGTCCCCCTCTCAGGGAGTTATCCTAGTTCTATTTTAAAGATTGATGGTTAATTTTTCAGCCCCCCTTTTTTTATATTGCCAGTATCGGGGATTGAGGGCAAAATAAAGGTATGCTTCCTCAAAGCTGCTCCCAAGAATATCGCCAGGGAACTCTCTAATTTTTCAACTTTTTAGGCAATATGTCTTATCCGCAAAAGCGATTTGTCATGGTCTGTCAGCATTCTTCCTGTTTGGTAGAGGGTGCGTCCGAGCTTCTTTTAGCTTGGCAAACGGCAGCTCTCCCAGAAGATGTCATCGTTATGACCAGTGGTTGTCAAGGACAGTGTAGCACTAGCCCCACGGTGAGAATTATTCCTGAAGAAACTTGGTACTGTCGTGTTAAACCAGAGGATGTCAATCAGATTGTCGAAGAACATTTAAAAAACGGTCAACCAGTTGAGCGTTTACTCCATCCACGCATTCACCCTCAAGAGACCTCTGGTAAGGGTCAAAAATTGTCCTGATAGGTTAGGAGTCAGTAGTCAGTAGTCAGGAGAATTAAGAATGAATAATAATCAATAAATGGTTACGGAAGAACCCTATCGGCTCTCCCTTACTTATGGTTATCAGAAAAAGTTATCGGAGGGAGGGCTTATGGCCTGGCCCCCACATAACAACTAATATGGGGTAATTTAGGGGCGCAATGCTTGCACCCAATATGTGACATTAACAAAAAGCTTACACAATGATGTAGAGAGAGAGCATTTTTTTCTCCTTTGTCTTTTTTTCAAGTCTAACTTTCGGCTCTTCTCTACTTTGTGTGATAAGCACTGATTATCATTCGTAGGAGTCTTGCTAGGCAAGGCTTTGAAGACTATATTTCTTTGACATCCTCACCGCCGGGGCCGGACGGTGATTCCCGGCAGATCAAACAAACTTAATTGAACGATCTTCGGTTGGGCTTCGGCCGTGAGCTCAGCCGAACGGTTGACGCTTCACGGGATGATGCTTCTTTAACAGAAGTCTTACACTTTCCTCCACGCCCGTTTAAAGTCTCCGATTGTCCACCGGCGACCTTGATATTAATTGCGGCGTTTACATCCCTATCATGAAAAGTCCCACAAAAAAGACATTCCCACTCACGGATATTTAATGCTTTCTTACCGCCGATATTCCCACAACAGGAACACCTTTGAGACGTTGGCTCCCATCGGGAAATTATCCGAAAATTACGCCCATATTTATCAGATTTTGCCGATAGCATATCTCGGAAAGAACGCCATCCTAAATCTGATATGGCACGAGATAACTTGCGATTTTTAACCATTCCCGATGTGTTTAAATCCTCTAAAATTATCGTTTGATTTTCACGAACAACTCTAGTGGATAGTTTCTGCAAGAAATCAGTGCGAGTGTCTTTAATCTTTGCATGGATTTTAGCTACTCGTTTCCTAGCTTTTTCCCGTCGGTTACTTCCTTTCTGTTTTCTAGAAAGGTTTTTCTGTGCTTTTCTTAGTCGTTTTAATCGTTTCTTTAGCGGTTTCGGTGCGTCTATCTTTTCCCCTGTTGAGAGGGTAGCAAAGGTAGCAATCCCTAGATCAATTCCCACTGACTCCCCATTATCAGGAAGTATTTCGGGCTGAACCTCGACGACAAAACTAAGAAAATAGCGATCTGATGCGTCTTTAATCACGGTGACACTAGAAGGTTTAGAAGGTAATGGACGACTCCAAACGATTCTTAAATCACCGATTTTTGCTAAAGTAACGCAGTGTTGGTTAACGGTAAAACCATTATCGGTAAATCTTGCTGATTGTTTAGATTTACGTTTTTTAAACTTGGGAGGTTTGACTTTCTTTCCTTTTCTCTCGCCCTTACAAGATGTAAAGAAGTTAGAGTAAGCAGTCTCTAAGTCTCTCAAAGACTGTTGTAAAGGAATAGAAGAAACCTCGGTTAACCACCGTCTTTCTTCTGTTTTTTTGACTTGAGTTAGTCTTTTAGATAACTCAGTATATTTTGGCTTTTTCTCCCCTTGTCGATAGAGTTCTTGGCAGTAAGCTAAAGTATCGTTCCAGACAACACGCACACACCCAAACAACTGAGACAAAAGCCTCTTTTGTTGGTCTGTTGGGTAAATACGGTATTGATACCTCGCTTTCATTGGGTTAAGATGTGTGTGTCTGTAGTCTATTCTAACTAGGTCTGTTGATAATGTCAAGTCAGTTGCGAAGAGAAAGAAACTCTGTTTCCGATCTAAAGATACACTTGGTCTGTGTGACAAAATACAGAAGAAAGGTTTTTACTGGTAAAAGCCTGACTTTGGTTGAAAACTCTTTTAGGGAAGTTGCGGAAAAAATGAATTTTCAGATATTGGAATTTAACGGGGAGTCTGATCACATACACGCATTAATTGAATACCCGCCGAAACTATCTATTTCTGTAATGGTCAATTCTTTAAAAGGAGTCTCTAGTCGTAGGTATGGACAAGCTGGATATCCTAAGCCATACGGGAAAGACGCTCTTTGGTCGCCCAGTTATTTCGTCTCTTCTGTAGGAGGTGCGCCTCTGGAAGTTCTTAAGTGCTACATCAAAAATCAGGAAAAGCCGTCGTAAAACGACGGGGTTTTAACCCAAATTTTCGATAAAATTATCCCTATTCTTCTTCCCTCCACACAGAAACCAGAAGAGCCGAACTTTCTTCTGGACTATTACCTTTGGGGAAAAAGTTCAAGTTGTGAAAGTGCAAAGTATATAAACCTAGATTTTTAACAGCTTAGAACGGTTTTTGACCGCAGACGACGATATTCCAAGCGATTTTGCTCATAATACCACTTAGATACTTCTCCAATACTTGATCGACCAAACAAGCGGCCTGACTGATTGGATTCATCAACCATTGTGGAGAAAGCATGACTTCTGCAAAGGGAGTAGAGAAAAATCCTTGCGGATAAGACAGAGTTTTGACAAAACCAGAAGAGCGGAATAGTTTTAACAATTGTGCTTCATCAAGCTGCTCCTGTTCTGCGGAGTAGGATTTGTCCATCTTAGTCCGAACTTGTCTAAGATATTGAAAGAGAGGATTGGCATCTTGGGGTTCATTGACGACAAGAAAACCACCTGGTTTTAACAAGTATAGACATTTTTCCAGAGCGGCGGGCAAATCTGACATATGATGGAGAACACCGATCATGAAAATGACATCGTAGAGATGATCTGTTTGGTAATCAAAAAAATCTGCTGTTTGGAAGCTGGCATTGGAGAATCGATTTCGTTGTTGGGCACTCAAGATTAATTCTTGAGAATAATCAAGTCCCGTATAGGTTCCGTAGCGTCCACGCAGATACTCAGCAGTAAAGCCAGCACCGCACCCCACTTCCAAAATGTCAGACTGATTGTTGAGGTGTATTTTGTTAAGGGTTTGGACAAATCTTAAAGCCCGCGCTCTCCTTGAAGGTGGATAAATATCCTTTTTTGCGTATTTGAGGGCAATAGCATCGAATAACTCTCGGTCTCTCCGCGCTCTGTCCTGGTCTAGATTATATTTCACCATCAAATCTCCCAAATTGTAGTTATTAATACAGATTTTCTGACACACCTATGGGTCATAGTAGTCCATCTTGAAGCCATTTGGATTAGGATTAAGCTAAGACGCATTTAAACTGGGTATTGTATAAGTTAGCTAAAAAGGCAGATAAACCTTACTCTTCCAGTGTTCTGGCGTTCTCTGTTTCCTTATCGACCTAGACCAATTTAGATGCGGGGGCGGCTTATTATGTCTAAATCCAGAGTCATTGACCTAATAATGGAGCTATTTTAATACTCTTTTGCTACTAGGTCAACCCATTTGATAAGTAGTCGTGCAAAATTAATTTCCTAGTCGAGACAGGAGATAGGAGTCAGGAGATAGGAGACGGTCGTCGGGAGACGGGAGACGGGAGACGGGAGACGGGAGACGGGATACAGCTATTAGGGATCGGATTTGAGTTTTCAGTTCACTGTTTCCTCACATCAGAAGTCTGACGGAGTAGTGGCTTAGATGTGTAATTAATTGTGCTTAGATACTTACTAAATCCTGTTTAAAAGGCATAGGAGATCAGGGAGCAGGGAGAGGGGCGCGCCAGAGATGCGGAGAAACAATCCATAACTGGGTTTTTAAAGTTCGATTGGGAGTTAATCATACTATTAAAAACGGATTTGGTTTGAGTGCCTGTGATTTCAATCTAGAGACTTAATTCGCAGATAATACATTTGTTTTAAATTATTGGTTTCTTTTGGGGATTTCTGAAGAACAAAAAAGGGGTTTTAGCCCCTTTTTCTGGATTAGTTAGTTATTTTTTCGGCGATAACATCATCATCATGTTACGACCTTCTTTTTTTGGCGCTTGCTGTACCTCAGCTACATCCTCTAAATCTTTGGCCATGCGCGCCAGTAATTCTTCCGCTAGGTTAGAGTGTTGAATTTCCCGGCCTCGGAAGGTAATCGTCGCTTTTACCTTATCTCCCGCTTTTAAAAAACGTTGCGCTTGGTTGACTCGCACGTTGTAGTCATGCTCATCAATTTTATAGCGCATTTTAACTTCTTTTATATCGGCTGTATGCTGTTTTTTCTTGGCCTCACGGGCTTTTTTCTCCTGTTCAAACTTGTATTTACCATAGTCCATAATCCGGCAAACGGGAGGATTTGCCGTTTCACTGACGAGGACGAGATCAAGTTCCTTTTCTTCGGCCACGCGTAAAGCTTCGGCAGGAGTAATAATGCCTAGTTGAGAGCCGTCGCTATCGATAACGCGGATTTCAGGAAAGCGGATTCTTTCGTTAATTTGGGGGAGATCGCGAGTAGTGCGTCTTTTATCTATCACAGGCGTTCTGGGTTATCTCTATTCTGGTTAATTAATCGGTTGGAGTTTACAAAATGATTTACTTGCTATTCTACCTACTCGATCGAGTTTCTTGGCCAATTGTTAAGTTTTCTTGCAATGTTAATTTTTAGTCGCCGGCCGTCAGCCGGCGGCCGTCAGCTAGATAAGCTGTTGTGCTTGGGCTTTGTTAGACTAAGATTCCCTACTCTCAGGAATTGATTCGGTAAGGTGCGTTCCCCCTGGTCGATTAGTTGCTTAGTCAGAGTTGCAGCAGGGAACGCATCCTATTAGTAGGAAAGTATCAGGCGAAAGTTGAGAAGATTGTCCAGTATGGTGGAATTCGCCATGAAACTTCCATTCCCCTTTGAGAATTTGTTGAATGCCGTGCTGATGTTTTAATATTACTTATTGCCTAAAACTAGGATTACTTATATTAGACCTCTGGCAAAAATCAAAAATCTGACCTTAGCTGAGGAGTCTCCGAGCCAGTAGTCAGTAGTCAGGAGAATTAAGAATGAGCATTAATCAATTAAATGCTCTATTTAGGGATTTTAGGCAATTTTATGCCTATTTTTCTCATTTTTGAACTATCAAAAATTAATTATGCAAGAACTCTATTAAAGTTCATGGCTTTAAATCCTTTGATAATTTTGAAATGGAATTTACGCCGTTTACTGTAGTTGCTGGGGTTAATGCGGATGGTAAGAGTAATTTATGTGATGCTTGGCAATTGTTGGTGCGGCTGGCACAAGTCGATCTGAAGAAGGCTTTGAGCGAGTAACGAGGACATCCTAGCCAACTTTTTACCCAATATGACGAGGACGACTACGCCACGGAAAGGGAATTTATAGTTGAGATGTTAGTCAATCGCCAGGTAAAAGATCCTTGGGGTGGAGAAGTCGATCTTACAGCTTTTATCAAAAATATGAAGTATAATGTTGTGGATAGCTAAATTGTCCAAAATATGAAATCCTATCCAGTAGAGTTCCGTCAGAAAATCCTAGACTGTTATTATAACGAACCCATTTCTCAAAGGCAATTAGCGAAAAGATTCTGCGTAGCCTTAAGTTTCGTACAAAAGCTTTTGAAGCAATCTCGAGAAACGGGAGATATTCGACTGAAAACTTATCGATGTGGCCGTCATTTAAAACTCCACGCAAGAACAGATGATCGCCCTAGGTGAGTTAATTGAAGAAAATAATGACGCAACTCTAACCGAACTATCAGAACTGTTCCTAGAAAGAACCGGTATAGTGCTAAGTGTTGCCCCAGGGGCAAGAATAGCCGAACGATTGAGAATGACTCGCCACAAAAAACTCTACACCCCCCGGAAAAAGAGACAGAAAGAGTACAAAAACTTAGACAAGAATACAAAGGATAAAATTATGGACGTAGACGAGGAAAATCTTATCTCGCTTGACGAAGCTGGTTCAAATCTATCTATGACCAGAACCCACGATCGCTCACTTAAAGGAACTAGAGCGCAGGGGACTCGACCCCTTAAAAAAGGACAAAATGTTTCTACTATTACAGCAATTACTAAAAAAGAAGTTCTGGGTACAGCCAATTTTTTAGGAGCGATAACTGGGATTTTATTTGAAGCGTTTATTATCCGAATATTAGTTCCTAAGCTCTGGGAAGGTGCGGTAATCAATATCGATAACTGTAAAATTAATTTCAGGGAAGAGGTCAATAAAGCGGTTGCAGAAAAAGGAGCTAAACTAATTTATTTACCTCCTTACTCTCCCGATTTTGCCCCGATTGAAAATTTTTGGTCAAAAATCAAGTCAATCTTGAGAAAATTAAAACCGAGAACTTATCGAGAGCTAGATGAAGCTTTAGAAGAGGCTTTTAAGCAAGTCTCGGAACAAGACCTTCGTAATTGGTTCACACACTGTTGCTATTGTACCTAATATATCTGAGAAAGGCTGTAAATAGGGTTTGCTGAAAAAGTTTTTCGTGGGGGCAGGCTTCGGCCGTGAGATCAGCGTTCGACCGAGCGTTCGACAAAAGCTCACGCGGCGGTTCGGCGGTTCGGCGGTTCGGCGGTTCGGCGGTTCGGCGGTTCGGCGGTTCGGCTGATCTCACCGTCGAAGCCTGAGCGTTCGACAAAAGCTCACGCCGAAGTCTCACCGAACGTCCGAAGTCTCACGCCGAGGTCCGAACGGGTGTAGGGTTTTAGCGATTTTGAGGGGGTCAATTACCTAATTTTCAGGGAAAAAGTCCCTGAATTTTCCCCCCGATCACTCCGGGATCTGGTACTTTTTGATTGACCAAAGGTCTAAAAGTCTTACCCAACAAGGTTTTTAGATTTATTCAGCCAGCCCTAAATATACCTGGACTTCCCCGTTGACAAAAGGCCATAACATCTGCTGTAGGAGGAGAATTTTGTCCATTAAGAAATGTTACAAATTACCTGGGTACATTAAGAAAAGTTAACGGGTGCATCCATTGATGGATAAGGGTTTTCGGCTCTTGTAGTAGATATGTATGGGGGAAGTTCAGGTATACAATTTTTCAAAAGTAATGGCAGAGGCTGATTCATTCTAACAAATCGCAAAGCCTGAACCACTTGTTATCAAGCCATCTTTGCCCCTTTGTAATGGATAAAAAGCCTAAACCTCTGAAAAGATTTAGAGCTATAGTTTGGAGAATTGACAAATTACTAACAGCTTGAAAGTCAGTTAAAGGTAAAGTATCTTCCTTAAAAATTACGGCGTTGCTGAATTAAGCTATGAATCAGTAAGGAATAGGCACTTCTTGAAACTTCAGATAATGAATTAATAAACGAATAGAGTATCCTAACACTTCTCTAGACTTAGAATAGCAGAGTGTTTGGCGATGCAATCGGACTAGATAATGTCTTAAACCTGTGTTCTCACCCTCTACTCTGGTCATATAAGTCTTACTAACTATATGGTCGCCCTCTGCTATAAAACATGGATAAACTGACCATCCATCGCTCACATAAAAATAGCATCCCCAAGACTTAACTAATTCCCATAAGGGGCGAAACGTTTCGCTACTATGGTCTGGGGATTACCCAACCTAAAATTCCTTTTTTAAAGTGGTCAACGGCTGTCCACACCCAGATTTTGTTTTTTTTGAGCCAACAAAGGTTTCCAATTCATCCAGTTCCCCTACTTCAGGAATTGTTTCTGGGTCATAGGCGACTGGCAAAATTCAAGCACAGATTTTACCCAATTAATTACGGTCATATAATCAACTCCCTTTAGCCTTTCTATCCCTCTAAATCCCATCCCATTAACATAGGCGGTTAGGCCTTCTCGCTTCGTTTTTTCGTCATAGCCTTTCTGTTTTTCATAGTTATCAATAAATTGACGGCCACCGGTTACACAAATAGGATTTTGTTTACCTTGTTTATTGATGCCATTTTTACGGATATGGGTAGATTTACACCCAGGTCATTGCATTTTGATTTCCTCCATTCATATCTCTATTATGCAACGCCAAAATTACGTCTTTTACCCAGTGCAACTGATTTTCTATGTTCCAATGACCTCGGATTTTTCGAGCAAAAGTCTGATCACTTTCTACCAAACTACTAATGTAATAGGCACAATTATAATACTCTTCTCCCCCTCTTTCACCATACCTTTCCACCTTAATATAACTTTTAATGTGTTCCCAAACACTATTAAAAGGATGAGTTACATTAAAGACTGATGTTAGTCTGATTAGGTCTCGTCCATGACTTTTGTCGTCTTCACAATCAATGCTCACCGGCTGAGAATTTTTTTTCACTTCCTCCACGGGTTTATATAAATTTAATTGATTAACTTTGAGAGTTATCAAATCGTCATTATTAGAATCAATAATCTCTTGGTGAGTAACTCGATTATAGTGTAAAGCATCTAGAGTAAAAATTATGTCTGTTAGCTCTGTATTTCTTACCATATATTGAACTTGATGAACTTATGAGCTTTCTTTATTCTCCCATTGCTCTAGGTGTAATACTATACCTGTTTCCTGACTAAAGAAAGAAGCAAACATGACAAAATTCTGGGTTGCATCATCGTGATTGATAACGGTACTTCTCAGGCTTTTGCCATCAATAGCGATCCAATCTAATCCCTCTTTATTCTGATACTATTCCCGGTCTCATTCGTTAAAACTATATAAGAGATCTGACCAATTTAATCCCATTAAAACCCTTCTAATGGTTGAATAAGAGGGAACTTTTTTCCTAGGTAGTTTAAAGTATTTTGTTAATAATGATTGGTTGTATTTAGCCAAGTCACCGATAGCCCTATAGCTAGTATAGGACTGCATAATTGCCGGGATAATGATTAAAAGTACGAGCCATAGCTGGTGTCTTTTTCCAGAACTTTTCCGAAAATATTTGACTTTCTTTAATTTTTAGATTAGCCTCTGCATAGTATAAAAAGATAAGGTAAACATTACTCATTTTACATGAGTTTTTTCACCTTACTTTTTTTTTAGTCTTCGAGAATGAATCAGCCCTACCCGACTTCGGGGGGATATAAGTAGTCGTGCCAAATTAATTTCCTAGTCGAGACAGCGAGACTCCGAGACAGCGAGACTCCGAGACAGCGAGACTCCGAGACAGCTATCAGGGATCGGATTTGAGTTTTCAGTTCACTGTTTACTGATCACAGCAAAAGGCTGACGGCTGAGAGCTTAGATGTGTAATTAATTTTGCTTAGGTACTTATGGATATTCTCCACAAAATGTTACATTAAATGTTACATTAAAGGTTGAAACTTGATTGTTAACTGGTTTAAAGGCCAAAATTAGCAGTGAATGGCCATATATAGCCAGATTTAAACCCAAACGTGCATACCATGATGAGTGCAGAACCAAATAACTCAGCAATTTTCGACGAAAACCAAGAATATTCTCGTAATTCCCCCGAATTCCTGGCAACCGAATCAGAAGCGAGTGTCACCGATGAGGCCGAAACGGTGACGGACGAAACCGCTGACAGCGAGGAATTTCCTCTTCTGGGCGCCATGACTATCGATTTTCTACAAGAGGAAATCGACACTCTCAAGCAGCAGTTAGAGGAGCAAACCCAACAGGTTGATGCCTATAAGAAACGCTATATCAGTCTAGCGGCCGAGTTCGACAATTTTCGCAAACGCACAGGCAAAGAAAAAGAGGAACTGGAAACCAAAATCAAGGGCAAAACCCTGATGGAAATTCTTGGGGTGGTGGATAATTTTGAGCGCGCCCGTACTCAAATTAAACCAGCTAACGATGGCGAGATGGGTATTCACAAGAGTTACCAAGGGGTCTATAAAACCTTAGTAGAGAGTCTCAAGCGTTTAGGTGTTTCCCCCATGCGTCCGGAAGGTCAATCCTTTGACCCCACCTACCACGAAGCGATGATGCGGGAGTACACCGATGAACATCCCGAAGGCACGGTGATCGAGCAGTTAGTGCGAGGATACACTCTCGGAGAACAGGTTTTGCGTCATGCTTTGGTAAAAGTGGCTGCCCCCAAAGAGGCGGATCCTAACGCCGAACAGTCAGAAGCGGCTGCCATTTCATTAGAGGAATCGGTCTAATATCTCGATCTTAAAAAGTGGTTAGTTATTTGGGTTTTGGGGGGTATGTGTTCCCTTGCTATCCCCTATTCCCACTGAAAGACTTTTTCTCTCTTGACCTATTTATTCGTGGGGGCAGGGTGTGGGGTGGGGGGTTTTACCCAGAAGAGCCAAAGATCTTATCCCACAAGGTTTTTAGATTTATTCAGCCAACCCTATGGATCTTTTAATTAAAAATGCTTCTATACCCAAGGCTTTTGCCCCTTGGTAGTCCTCTTTTTTACTATCGCCAATATGCCAAGCTTGTGCGGGGGGACAATCATGTTTTTCTAGGGCGATTTGAAAAATTTCCGGATCGGGTTTAGCGACTCCTGCCTGGGAAGAAATTGTGATCGATCGAAAAAAATATTCTAAGCCTAATTCGGCCAAAACTTGATAGATACGACTATCAAAATTAGAAATAATGCCCAACTCGATCCCCTGAATCTGCCAGAGTCTTAAAGCGGGAATGACATCCTCGTACAGCAACCAAGGCTCGGCCGTGGCAAAATGATGATAAAGTTCGCCAAAAAAAGCCTCAAAATCGGGAAATCTTTCCAGATAACCTAAATTATTAAAAACTGCCCCAGTCAGCGATCGCCACCAGCGATACTCTAACTCGGGAATTTGTGCCGGTTCAACCTTAGGAAAAGCCAGGGGGGGAGAAGTGGGGAAAATAGCGGAGAAAGATTGTTCTAGTCTCTCGGCCGCCACTTCTACCCCAAAATCCGCCGCTATTTGACTATAAATTGCTCCGACACTGCCTTTTACTCCAAAAATGGTCCCCACAGCATCGAGAAAAATAACTTGCGGTTTCTGCATGAGAGTTTTGTCTATAACCATCGAACTGAGGTTTTTAGGGTCGGCCCTTTAGCTGGCCTAACACACCTAACAATTGCTCATTTTAAAGGATTATGGCCGAAATTCTCGGATCGCTTGCCAAACTCTTAATACCTCTGCCACCGTCCATGCTTGGGCAAAAGCGCCCCTAGGGGTAAAAGGGGCATTACCATCGAAAATTTCACTTAAACTACCGATACAGCTATCCCGAAGATGGTCGATCATCGGTGTTAAAAAACTCTCCGCTAGGATAGGATCGCGATAGACTTTCAGATGGGCTTCGATAAATGCCCCTAATAACCATCCCCAGACTGTCCCCTGATGGTAAGCACTATCTCTTTTTAGGCGATCGCCACTGTAAACGCCACGGTAATCGGGATGATCGGTAGTTAGCGATCGCAAACCGCGAGAAGTCAACAGTTTGACAGTACAAATATCGACAATGGCCTTTTTCTGTGGGAAATTTAATAACTCCTCCACCGACAAGGACACGGCAAAAAGTTGATTCGGTCGTAAACTGGCATCATTGCCCTTGTCCGTATCTAAAACATCGTAACAATACCCCAGAGAATCATCCCAGAAGCGAGAAAACCCTTTTAAGGTCATTTTTCTCATTTTTTCGTAATCAGTGGCATCCATGCCCAAATAATGGGCAAATTGAACCATAATTTTTAGGGCATTGAACCAAAGGGCATTAATTTCTACGGGTTTGCCGATGCGGGGAGTAATCACCCGATCATCAACTTTGGCATCCATCCAAGTTAACTGTACTCCCGCTTCGCCGGCATAGATCAAACCATCGTCATCTAGGTGAATATTGTAGCGAGTACCGCGACGAAACCAAGCGATCACTTCCGTTAAAGCGGGATAAATAGTTCTGAGAAACTCAAAATCTTGGGTTTGGTTAAAATAGGAACGAATGGCTTCAAAATACCAAAGAATAGCATCGACAGCGTTATATTCGGGCATTTCTCCCCCATCGGGCAGTAAATTGGGCAATAAACCCCGGTCTAGATAACGGGAAAAAGTTAGTAAAATCTGACGGGCGATCGCCGGTCGGCCTGTAGTCAAAGTTAATCCTCTTAGGGAGATCATCGTATCGCGACCCCAATCACCAAACCAAGGATAACCTGCGATTATCGTTTTGCCCTCTGGTTGATCCCGGAGAGGACGACTAACGATAAACTGGTCAGCTGCCAGGGTAAGTTGTTGAATCCATGGGGGCTGCTGGGGATTAATCAGACTATTTTCGTAGCGATAGCGAGACTCTAGAGAAGATTGACCGTCTAAATTAGGATCGGGACGGGTACTAGCGGCAATTGTCACCGATTCTCCTACTTTGAGAGTAGCCGAAAAACTAGCCCCATGGAGATGATTTTCCCGATCGATTAAACCACGATAACGTTCCACGGCCAAATCAAAGCGATAATACCAGATATGAGCGGGAAAAACCTCTCCTTGACTGATTAATAGATAAAAAGGTACAGCATGGTTATAGGCAATCACTCTGACTCCTTTTTCTAGGGGACTAATAGCCATTTGCCAGTTAAAACCCTGGGTATTGCCGTGAAAATCACGATAATTGACAAAAGCAGTCAGATTGAGAGTTAGGGGAGAATTGCCGCGAAGGTAGGTATAGTGAGTATAGGTGGTATTTTCTCCCTGTTCCATCCAGATACGCTTTTCTAGTAAGGCATCCCCACAGGTAAAAGTCCAGACGGGAATTGTGCCTTCCAGATGAAAACTTTCGATGTTAATATAGCCTTGCGGTTCGATCGTAGCACCTAACCAGCGATTGCTGGCCAGATGATAAAGTTTCTGGTTATATTGTACCGATTCATCGATTTTAGTCACAAGAAGCGTTCTTTGCGTCGGTGGAGCCAAGGCAGCGATCAAGAGGCCATGATAACAGCGAGTTAGCAATCCGGCCACAGTTCCCGCAGCAAAACCCCCAATACCATTAGTGACTAACCATTCCCGCTTTTCAGCCACCGGGAGACAATTACAGATATCTCGACCGAAACGGAGCTTGACCATGGGCTTCCCAATTCCTAGTAATTTTGTTATAATTGAAAATTGTGTCTTTATATCTATAGACTAACTATATCTTAAGGAGGAAAATCAGCAGTGAGTAAACGTACTTTAGAAGGAACCACGCGCAAACAGAAGCGCACTTCTGGATTTAGAGCGAGAATGCGTAGCGTCAACGGACGTAAAGTAATTAAAGCTCGTCGGAAAAGAGGGCGCTATCGTTTAAGTGTTTAGGTTATTCTGGGAACCGACTAATTTTCGTGGGACTACCCCAAATTCATCGCTTAAAACATCGACAGGATTTTCAAGCTGTCTATGGAACAGGGAAGCGTTATCACGGTTCCCACTTAACCTTAATTAGTTTAGAGGATTCTTGCCCAGATGCCCCCGGCCCCAGTCGTTTTGGCATCTCGATTAGCAAGAAAGTTAGTAAAAAAGCGGTGGTTCGTAATCGACTAAAAAGACAAATAAGAGCAGTAATTCGGGAGTTATTGCCAGAAATAGCAGCAGGATGGCGAGGGATAATCATTATCCGTCCTGGGGCGATCGAGTGCAATTATGAACATTTTTTGCGAGAATTAAAGCAGTTGTTAGTGAAGGCCAATATAATTCATGGGCATTAAAGAAGAAACTTTTTATGAAGGGGGTCCGCACATCGGCGACCTAATCATCAATATACTGCTAGGATTTACGGTGATTTGTTTACCTTTGACCGTTGGGGCAGTAGTACGCGCAATCTGGTTAAGATATAAGATAACCGATCGGCGGATTTCAATCACCGGGGGTTGGATGGGACGTGATCGCACGGATATTATCTATTCAGAAGTGGCAAAAGTGGCAAAAATGCCGAGAGGAATTGGTGTTTGGGGGGATATTGTGGTAACTCTCAAGGATAGAAGTCGTTTAGAAATGCGTGCGATGCCGAAATTCCGGGAAATTCATGACTACATTGCCGAAAGAGTCGCCGATAAAACCGGTCGTCCCCTAGAATCGATCATAAGTCAATAAAACAAAATAATCGATCGCCGCGATTCGATAAATTAGATTTGTCAAAGTGAACCCCCATTAAACGAGAAGGCATAGATTAAACCCATGGATTTTGGAGTCGGATTTATTTCCACAAATATCATGTTGCCAATCCTAGATTTTTTCTTTCGGATTGTGCATAGTTACGGTTTCGCCATCATTGCTTTAACGCTAGTGGTGAGATTTGCCGTCTTTCCCCTCAGTGCCGGCCAGATTCGCAATATGAGAAAAATGCGAATCACTCAACCCTTGATGAAGGAAAGACAGGCAGAAATTCAACAACGCTACAAAAACGACCCGCAAAAACAACAGGAGGAAATGGGCAAATTAATGCAGGAGTTGGGCAATCCCCTAGCCGGTTGTTTACCCCTGTTATTACAAATGCCGATTCTTTTGGCTTTATTTGCGACGCTGCGGGGTTCCCCTTTCTCGGATATTAACTATACCGTCGATTTACAAGTGCTGCCAAGCGAACAAATCGCCCTCGTCCAGCGCCAACCCTATGGCACCAAACCCCAAAACGTCTATATTGACGAGTCTCTCCACTATCCCATCACCGCTTTTTTACCCCAAGGCAATAAAATCGCCCCGGGAGAACAGGTAAAAATCGACCTGCAAAACGACCAGGGCAAGTCTTTGGGCCAATTAGCCACGGAAGCGCCCGAAAATAACCTAAAACCCACCTACGAGGTAGTTAAAGGGCAAGAACTGGTGCAAGTTAATGAAGACGGTTCCATCGTCGCTTTGGCCCCCGGAGATGCCAGTATTAAAGTTATCGTGCCGGGGATTGCCGCTAATACGGGTTTTCTCTTTATTGAGGCCCTGGGAAGAATTGGGGCCACCGGTGCGAATGGTGAAATTCACTGGGATATCTTGGCGATGGTGATCGCTTTTGGTATTAGTATCTATGTTAACCAAGAGTTATCCGGTGCCGGCGCGCCTTCGGGAGGGGCAGCCCAACAACAGCAAACGGTGAATAAAATCACCCCGATAATTTTTAGTATGATGTTCCTGTTTTTCCCCTTACCGGCGGGGGTATTGATGTATATCTTAACTGCGAACATCTTCCAAACTATTCAAACGGTGATTTTGATGCGGGAACCTTTACCGGAAAACCTGCAAAAATTGGTAGCGGAACAGGAAAAAACGGAAAAATCCCGCGATGCTCTCCCCTTTGAAAAACGTTCTAGCAAGAAAAAGGAAAAAACATCGTAATGAGTATATGGGAGCAAAATAGCGAGAAAGCTAAACAATGGCTGGAAAAACTGCTAAAGTTAATGGCCATGCCCACAGATGTCCAGATTGGTGTGCAGGAATTGGGAACTGGACCTTCCTCCTGTTGGTTAATTATTGATAGCAGTCAATTGAGTCCCCAACAAGTGGAACTTCTCCTCGCTAACAAGGGTGAGGGACTGGATGCGATTCAATCCCTAGCTAATACGATTCTGAATATTGGTGTCGAGTCGGCAGAACATCAGTTCTATATTGTCGAAATCAATGGCTATCGTCAACAAAGACAGGCAGAAATTTTCGACTGGGTGAATCAAGCGGCGACGCAAGTGCGGCAAACAGGGCAGGAAATAGAATTAAAAGCCCTATCTTCGGCAGAACGTCGCCAAATTCATGCCTTTTTTCAGGAAGAAAACGATTTAACCACGGAAAGTCGCGGCGTGGAACCCGATCGCCGGTTAGTAATTCGTTTAAAATAAGACCAAAGGGTGGGGTAAAACCTGCCCTCTTTTTTATTTTAGCCAGATATCTCCTGTCTCGGAGTTTCTTCACCTAACGGAAGATTTTTGATTTTTGCAGGAGATTTAATAACTTAACTTCAGGGCATTTACAGGTACATCATCCCAAGATTCTACGGTTCTTAAAACTGCTACCCACCCCGCTTCTTTTTGTTCGTCCGTAAGATTGGTTAACCAACTTTGATGACAATCTTTTGCTGCTTGTTCATCTTGACAGGCAATACAAGCTTGTACTAAACCGCAGGGGTCAATCTGTTCATTTACCCAAATAATCATAGTTAATAGCCCTACTTAACTTTATTATTATAATCCATCGATCGCCCACAGAGAAACTTTTGATATTGATAACCTGTTACATAATTGGAGGATAACTCTGAGAGTTGACAGTCCGATAAATCTATTGAAGAATGGAAATTAATTAACCATAATTCAAAAGGGGGAGAAGATGGCAGATTAAAATTTGGCTTTTGTTCTGGTTTAACTAAGAGAAACTTAGGGTTTTTGTTGGGAAATTTTTGGTTAAATTCCCAAGCAATTCCCATCATTTCTCCCACCTGCACTAAACTCCTATAGCTAGTGGCAATTACTAACGGATAACGGCTATTATTTTCGATAGTGGTAACTAATTTATCTGGGCGATAATACTTGCGATAGCCTAAATTAAAAGTAACACTTAGGGAACTAATTAAAGCCATGATAATTACAATAATTACGATTTTTTGCTGCTGCCTTTGCCAACAATTGTCTAATAAAATTGCTAGAATTAAAATTACCGAGGGAAAGTAAACAAAACTATATCTAGCTCCCCGGGTAATATCGACCGAGAGCAGATAGGTGATGACAAAGAAAATAGCAATTGAACTGAGAAAAAATGCCGAGAGAATGCCTAATTCTGGTTTATAGGAGTCTAGCCACGCTGTTTTTAATTGTGGGATAATCCAGAGAAAAAACCCGATCATTATTGCGCCAGAAATCAAGATAATTATTAAAGATTCTGATTCAACGGGGAGCAGAGAAAGCATAGTAATTAATGTTCCCAGCAATTGAAAAAAGGGGCTAATTACTGCTAAAAAACTATCATTGTCTCTCTGAATCCAACCGGTCATCTGATTGCCATAATCTTTGGGTACAACCGTGATCAACCAAATAACAATAAAGCTCAAGTTACCTAAAAAAACTAAACTTAAACGCCACCAATTAGTTATCCAAAAGTTTTTTTGTTTGATTTGATTGGATAAAATCAATAATAAAGTTATTGCTTCCGCTAGGATAGTTAAACTAAAAAAATAGTGGACTAATAACCCTAGACAGTTGACAATTAACCAGAAAAAAACCAAAGTATGGGATATTCTTTGATGGTGGATAATTTGGCCGCTTGCCCTCAGAAAACAGCCTAAAGATATGAGGACAAATACAACCGCTAAAGTATAATGGCGCGCTTCTTGGGAGATAAAAACCGCGTAGGGAGAAACCGCCATTAAAATCGCCGCAAGAAAAGCGATCGAGCCTGATTTAAAGACCAATTTACTGATAAAATAAATTAGAGGAATCGAAATAACTCCCCAAAATACTGCCAGCGATCGCATTCCTTCTAAAGATACATATTCTCCCCGATCAAAGAATAATTTATTCCAGAGATAGGCGAGAATAAAATATAAAGGTGGATGATTGTCCTCCTGAATAACTAATTTAATTACATCGGCAATAGTTGCCTGATGGTTGCTCTGGAGAGGTGCTAATAAAGTAGCCAGGGAAATTATCTGATTTAACGGCACTATCTGGTAATTATTGCCAATACTAAAAACCATAGTGGCAAATTCATCCGTCCAGGGAGGTTTGCTAGTTAATTGTGTTAACCTAATAACCAGTCCCAAAATTATTACTAATCCTAACCAGCAAAAATCAGACCAAGCTAACCGATCCTTGCTTCTTTGTTGTAGATCAGAAATGACTGTAGATAAATTCAATTTAATTGTTATCTCCAAAAGATTCGATTATTTTAACTGCTTCCGATGGGGAAATATCTTGACGGCAATTAGGATAATCATACTCCTCCTGGGCAATTAATGCCCCACTGAGACGATCAAAATATTCTCCCATTTTCATCCAATCGGAATACAAATCTGGTTCGGGGAATTGTTGCCTTAATTCCGGGTCTTTGGGTGTACCATAATTGAGCCAGTATCCTTCTCCAAATAGTGGGGAATTGAGCGCCAGGGTTCCCTCTAATTCTAAACCATCATCGCCCCTGGCGTTTTCGATTCCTTCCCAAAAAACAGCTATTCTCGGCATTTTCAAAGAGGATTGCGTAGTAAATTCTCAAAAAGTGCTGGTAGAAAAGCCATAGCCAAGCTACTAGGCTGTGGGAGCAGCCTAAGTAACAGCCAAAGCTTTAGCCCTAATTACCTCAGGTAAGGGTGGGATTTGCCCATCTCCTCGCAACCGGGAGATGAGAAAATGCCAAAACGAGATACCCAGCTTCCGACAAGTCTTTTTCAAGCCGACAAAAGTATCTCTGGCTCGCCGTCCCGCTTCCGAACGAGTCCCGCCACTAATTTTGCGCCGGGTGACATATCCTGCATTATTCATGAGAGTAGGGTAAAAAACCCTGAAACCACTACCAGATATAAGTTACAGCGACTTGATCTCAACAACAGTCTGTTTTGTCTCTCCGTCCCTGGGCTTTCAGGAGAGAAAATAATGGTTAAAAAAGCAGAAAAAAGGGGACAAAAAACTCTATAATGTTAGGGACAGTAAGAGTTAAAATTTTCGTTGATCATGACTGAGTTTTCTTCTCAAATTTCGCTAAACTTCTTTACCAAAAAACCTTTAGAAGCCAAGTTCTCTAGCCTTGATTTGAGTTCAGATGCGGGGGTACTTCTGGTTAGACAAGCAGAAGAACAACTGAAAATTTGTGAAGGATTAGCAGATTGTTTGGAGGATAATCGAGAGCCAGGTAAAGTAAAACATTCTCTACATCAGTTAATTAGTCAACGAGTCTATCAAATAGCATCGGGCTATGAAGATAGCAACGACAGTAACTATTTGCGTGATGATCCTATTTTTAAGATTGCTTGCGATAAAGTTCCGCTTCCAGGAGAAGAATTATTAGCTAGTCAGCCAACGATGAGTCGATGGGAGAATCAGGTAACAAACAGAGAAATCAAAGGAATGCGTCGCTTTTTTGTTGACCAATTCCTCAAAAGTTATTCACAACAACCAGAAGAAATATTGCTAGATATAGATGGCTGGGATGCTTTGACTCATGGGCATCAGCAACTAAGCTTATTTCATGGTTATTATGGACACTATATTTACTTTCCCGTATTAATTAATGAAGCTGCGAGCGGTTACCCGTTAGTTCTACAACTTCGAGCGGGAAATTCTCCCCCAGGTAAAGGGGTAGCGGGGATACTAAGATGGCTATTTTGGCGGTTAAGAAAAGCGATGCCAGGAGTAAGAATTATTTTACGAGGAGATGCGGGCTTCTCCTTGCCTGAAATCTTGAAAGTTTGCGAACGCAGTGAAGTTAAATATGCGTTTGGTTATAGTAGTAATGCAGTCTTGAAACAAAAAATTAGTTATCTTCTGGATCAAGCAAGATTACAATATCATCGCACGGGAGAAAAAGCCCGATTATTTGATGATGTTTATTATGCGGCGGGGACTTGGAAAGAGCCACGACGAGTAGTAATGAAGGCAGAATGGCTAGAAAAAGGGGCTAACCCCAGATTTATCGTTACCAATTTACTCACAGATGCCCAAGAACTCTAGGATGATTTTTATGTCCAAAGAGGAGCTAGTTCGGAGCATAGAATTAAAGAATTAAAACTAGGAATCAAAGCTGACAGACTCAGTTGTCAAAAATTTATTGTCAATCAGTTTCGTCTGTTTTTATCTCAAGCTGCTTATATTTTGCTGCTGGGGATTCGGCAAGCAGCACAGGGGACAAGATTGGCAAAGGCGACAGTTTCTCGTTTAAAAGAAACTCTTATTAAAACTGCGGCAAAAGTTAGTGTTTCGGTCAGAAAAGTATTAGTTGAGTTAGCAGCTCATTGTCCATTTGCTTATGAAATTAGTCTAATTTCACAGCGACTTTCTAGTGGAGTTCAATTAATTTTTTTTTAAAGCCAAGCCTTCCTAGTATTATTGTATCTAAATGACAGTTTTAGTTGCTTTTTCAGGCTTTAATTGTTAATTTTGTGCGGTTGATTAAGGATTTTTACTTACTTATTTAAACCCCAAAAAAACTGGATTTACATCCAGTTTTTCGGGTTCCTTGTTTTTTGGTTCATGAATAATGCAGGTTAGACCGAGAACAGAAAGAATTTCTCAAAAAAAGCACCTTTCACGGTCATGAAATCGTCGCCAATACAAGACGCATGGCATTGATGAATATGTTTCTGCATAATATCGGCGATATTAACGATGAGCAATGCTTTATCGCCTCCACCGATGCCCTGATTGCTCCTTCTCCCCTTAGCGTCGATTATGTCCTTGCTAATCCCCCTTTCGGCAAAAAAAGCAGCCTGACTTTTACCGATGAAGACGGGGAACAGGACCGAGAAGACTTAACCTATAATCGTCAGGATTTTTGGGCAACCACTTCTAATAAACAACTCAACTTCGTCCAGCATATTCGTTCCATGCTCAAAAGCACAGGACAAGCTGCCGTCGTTGTCCCCGATAACGTCCTTTTTGAGGGTGGCGCTGGGGAAACCGTCCGCAAACAACTATTATTAACCACCGACCTGCATACTATCCTCAGATTACCCACCGGCGTATTTTATAAACAGGGAGTGAAAGCCAACGTCATCTTTTTCGATAATAAACCCGCCGCTAAAGACCCTTGGACAAAAGCCATCTGGTTTTATGACTTCCGCACCAATATTCACTTTACCCTCAAGAAAAACCCCTTAAAACCCGACGATTTACAGGACTTCATCACCTGTTATCATGCCCAAAATCGTCATCAACGCAGCGAAACCTATTCAGAACAGAATCCCGAAGGACGCTGGCGAAAATTCACATATAATGAGATTATCGCCCGGGATAAAACCAGCCTCGATATATTTTGGCTCAAAGATAAAAGTTTAACCGACCTTGACAACCTTCCCGACCCCGATGTGCTGGCTTTGGAGATTATGGAAAACCTCGAAGCTGGATTAGAAAGCTTTCGGACAATTGTGGACAGTTTAGAAGTCACCGAGACTTAATGCTTCCAACTTCCATCGGGGAAGGTGAGAAATTCTAGACTAATACACTTGTTCGCACCATTAATTCTACCAAAAACCCCAGAAGGGAACCGTCTATCTGGCCACAGGCGATCGAGATTTTCTGGTATCTTTGATACAATCCAATTATGATGGTTTTGCCAGTGGTATTTTAGTTCCCCAGACGGGAATCGCCCTGCCTAACCGTGCTAGTGGTTTTACCCTCGAATTGGGTCATCCTAACCGCATTGCCCCCGCTAAACGCCCTTTTCATCTGATTATCCCCAGTTTTCTCCGTTGGGATGATGGCACTTTTGGCCCCATGGGAGTGATGGGCGCGCCGATGCCCCCCCAAGTCCCCCGACAAATGGCGGTAAACAGGGTTGACCATCATTTCAATCCTCAAACCGCCCTTGATGCCCCTAGATGGCGATTTTTACGGAGAAACAGCGTACTTTTAGAAAGGGGTGCAGCCCCTGAATTACTCCCCGGATTAACCCCCAGAGTCCATCAGGTAGCGATCGCAGATTCCTCCCATTTTGGCAAGGGTCAAATTATCCTGCAAAAACAAGGAATTTTCCTAGCCGCTTGCGAACCTCGGTCCGATGGGTTAGCTTTGGGATGCTAATACTAAATCCGTTGAGTAACGCACAGAAAACGGGTTTCTCCGAGAAACCCGTTTTCTACTCATGCACTCATGCAAAAGAGGGAATAGATAATCAGTTTTTAATAACTGGATTTAGTATGAGGAGTCTATCACAGCTTGGCAACGGATTCAGGGTGAGATTCAATATCAAACTAGGATATCTCTAAACTCTAGAAAATCAATATCTTCAGAGCAAGGGAATCAAAGAGAATTGAATCAGTCAATTTTGATGATATTTTGAATGATTAATCTAAACCCAGTTTCTTGGCGAAATTTTTCCATCCTCTCCGTTTGTGAAGTCTGAAAGGTAGGCTTTTTGTTATTGGCAATGTAGGCTTTTCTAGATGAATAATCCTCTATACCATGATTTTCAATAAATACCCGAATTGTGTTTCTTAGTTGCTCTTCTCCGTCTCCTACCCACCCCGAATTTTTCCCCTTTCGTTCTTTTAATTCTACAAAAATCAAACAATTGGCATAGGTCAGCATTCCATCACAGCGTTTATCCATACCACTACCATCGACTTTTCTAATTTCAATACATTTATCAATAGCGGTAAATGTCACTTCAATTTCTTGAGAGTTTTCCACAATAGCAATCCAATCCCTGGGATTTTCTGTATCTAAATAAGCGGGAGTTTCTGGGGGAGGTGGCTGATCACAAATTCCAAATTTATGCCGATGGGTTTGACTCTGACATTTTTTATCAAAGAAATTGATCTTCATAACTGTTCTTCGATTTCCAGTAAATCATCAAAAAGCTGATTTGTCTCTCCTAGGGAAAGATTGAGATAATTTTCATCAGACGGTAAACCATTATATGTAGCAAGTTCTCGGATTTCTCCTTGCTCTGTCAATTCATATACAATAGCATCTTCTGCCGCTATACAAGAGGCTTTCGGGACAATTTGGTTGAGCTTTTCTTGGAGATAATCGGCGTTAGAAATCGCTGATGATAGGATTTTTTTAATAACTTTATCTGCTTTGATAGCTAGGGTTAGATCGTTGATAATATAAGGACTATGAGTAGTTAAAATTAGTTTATTTCCCTGGGTTAAATTGGCAAATTCAAATAATTTATATAAAATCTTTTTCTGAGATTGAGGAAATAGATTCTGCTCGATTTCTTCCACAATATTTACAAAACACTCATTGCGGTATTTAGAAGATAATACTTCTAGTGCCACCTTTTTTAGTTTATCGGAAAGATTATCATTAGAGATAATTTTCTCGATTTCCATTTTTAATCTTTTTTGCTCCTCTCCACTGAGTTCATTGCGGGAAGTTTCTTGAGTTCGATTAATCGATAAAGCAATATTTCGAGAAACGAGAAATAAAGGAACAAAAGACTGAAAACCACTGGAAGCTTCTGATAGATTTAGTTGATAATCACTACCCACAATCTTGGCCAGTCTATTGAGTTTATCAAATTCCAATTTAACCTCACCTACTGGCAAAGTCAAACTGCCAGATAATTCCTGTTGTGAGCGATCCAATTCTTCCCAGAAAGTATATAATGATTCTGGCAGTCCTTTGAGTTTTTCTGGCCATCTTACTGCACTCAAAAAGTTTCGCTCTGCTGGTACATACATAATTTTTGGTACTCGATACTTTGAATTATCAGTACGCTCGATCGATAATTTAGCATTTTCAAAACTAATTCGATAAACATCTCCATTGTATTCAATTTGGGTTTCGGGTAAAAAGTAATTGGTTAAATTTTGGTATTGACAAAAAGATTTAACAAAACGATTATATTTAGTCACATATTTTTCCTCTAAATCCCCACGATATAGAGCTTTTTCCAACCAGCTTAATGTTGATATTAATTTAGCAATGCTACTTTTTCCAGTGCCTTGATTACCGATAAAAATCGTTACTTTCCGAACGTCGATAAAACCATCATTTTCTAGTAAACCCGCCTTAATTGGACCGAAGTTTTTAACTTTAATTTGGCTCATTGTTATCCCCTTGATTGACGATAAGTAGCTGGTTATAATTAAATTAAAAATGGATTTTAGGTTCGATCCCCCCTTAATCCCCCCTTGATAAGGGGGGCATCTGATAATTTTTAACGCCTACCTACTTAATAAATTTTGGCCAGTAATTTGTCCTGAAAAAAAGCTCGTGTTGAACACGAGCTAAATTAACTAACTTCAAGGACTAATTAGCCACCGACCTTAACTACTGGTTTAAAACTGGGAACAACCAGTTCACTATCCTGTTTGGTCAGCTTATTGTATAAGCGTTCCGTATTGGGGAAATTCGCGGCCGGTAGAGTCGGGAAACGACGATAGGGAACCGTATCTTCACCAAATAATTGTAGGTATTCCATGCTATTAACCATGGCACCAATAAAGGCCTTTAATCCCTGAGTTGCCAGAATTTGGTTATATTTCTGGATTTCTTTTTGATTCAAGGGAGCGCGACCTAAGAAGTGCTTGGTTCCCAATTCAATTACTTTCGTATTCGGATAGGGAGCATAGAATTCTTTCAGGTAAAGATCCGAACAACCTAAACCCTCAATAAACTCTTTCACCGTGATCTCAGCATTGCTTAATTTACTCTCTAAAGCAGTAAATTCGGCATTGATGATATAGGGTTCGAGATCCCGTTCAAAAATCTGACGATAGGCGGCGCGAACAGTATTTTGTACGGCAACTTTATCGAGATTAGTTAACAGTTTAAAGACCTTAGTTTGTTCCCGTTGAACCGTGACACCTTGACCGACACGAGACTGAATATCGGGTTCAGTGCGAATCGAGACCGAAGGTGTACCCAATTCAATAAAGCGCGGGGTTTCCTCTTTATCAACTCTTTGGCCGATATCTTCGCGGAGATTACCCAAACGCACCATCCGTAACTGCATCCCTTGGGGAGTTAGATAGCGCTCGTAGGGAACCGTATCTTCGCCAAAAGCTTCCGTATATTCAGGACTATCGATCAGAGCATCGATTAAAGCATAGAAGCCTTTTTTCGAGCAGATATCGAAGTATTGATTCATTTCCTGACGACCGTAGGTGGGACGACCGAGCAGACGACGGTGAATATATTCGATCGCTTTCACCACATAGAGAGGAGTCCAGTAGATTTTCCGGAAAGCCTCGGATTTAGCTAGGGTTTTGATAAACTCGCGCAGAGTAATATCGCCATTTTCTAGCTTAATCTCGGCCACGGATAAACGCTGACCTTCGTAGGGCATTCGACCGAAAACCTGACGATAAGCCGCTAAAATCACTCTTTGGGTGGAACTTTCGCCAAATTTAACGCTTACCCCATTGCTAGAACCGGGTAACTCGTTATTGAGACGGAAAACTTTCGGTCCCAAAGTACCGGGGAATTCACCTCGGGCGCCGGGGTTGCTATTTTGGTTATTAGTGGCAGGTCCGCGGTGGATGAGGATACGTTTGGTATCTTTACCGAAGGGAGCGGGACTAGAACTAGGTTCGCGGGTTTCTTTCGGGAAAATTGCCCCAAATTGGATTTCTAGGGGATCATTTCCGGAACCGTAAACGTGCTGATCCGGTAAGGGGCGATCGTATTTAGCAAAGGTGGTGATAAATTGGGGAACTTTGCGGAAAGGTGCGCTGTAGTTAAACAGGTCGATCTGCATCCCCCAGTTACGACATTCCTGCGCTTCTGCACCCAAACCCCGGAGATAGGGAACGGTTTCTTCGCCGAAATAGTCGGAATATTCCTGAGAATCCACTAAAGCATCGATTAACGCCCCTAAACCGCCGCTAGAGACGATCGAGAAGTATTTCTGTACTTCTTCCCGGGAGGAAGGACCGCGACCGAGGAAATGACGGAAAGCCAATTCTAGGGCGCGACTATTGATAAAAGGTTCAAAGAACTGTTTACGATAGAGAGGCGATTTACCGAGACGACGGACAAATTCTTTCATCGAGATGTCGCCGTTTTTCACCTTCGATTCTAGGTCAGAAATGGACTGACTATAGGCGCGGGTGATGTCCCGTTCAAAAATTTGTCTGTAGGCGGCCTTGATAATCGAAGATTTTTCCGACTCCGATAAACCGGTTTTCATGACAAACTTTTGCCGTTTTTCGGCGGCGTTGTAGTAGCTTTGGGGAAGACTTAAACCCTGTTGGTCACTACTGGGACGCTGACGCAGTTTATTAGAGGGGGTGGGGGCTTTTAATTCACCCAGTAGGATATTGAAATAGTCACTGATTAAAGTGGCCGCATCCTTGTCTCTCTGGAAATACTCGATCGAAGCGGACCGCATTTCTTGCAGGGCCACGATGGTGGCATCAATGGAACAGGCATTTTCGAGAACTTCCCTTAAACCGCGGGTATTAACGATCAGGATACTGGTATCGCCGGCCACGATCGCGTATGTAATGTAACGCAGGAACCAGGATAAATCCCGCAGGGACTTCTGCATATTGCTCGGACCGTAACGAGAGACGTTGATCGGTCGGAATCCGGGGGGAATCGGGCCGCTAGAGGCGAAAATCCCTTTTAAGCCCCCGAGGAAGCCACCACCGCCACCAGACCCGCTTTCAGCGTAGGTAACGGTTCCTAATTTCATCCCTTCCTGGACGTTGATAACTTTACCCGCACCCACCATAGCCATTTCTTCCACGGGGGGTTTTTCTAGGTAAGCCATGGGTGAACCACCGGTAAAAATCCGGTTAGCTGCCCGCGAGACGATCAGATCGGAGTTCCGGGTGAGCGTTTGGGCAATATCTAAGCGCTTGCTCCCCGATTGGAAGTAGGCGATCAGTTCATTGAGTTCGGGTTTATCGAGAAAGCGGTCTTGTTGTTCTGCTTGGGTAATGGCAGATACTGGGACGGTTTGATAGAGTTGGGGACGCGCTAAGGAGCTGCCACCGCTTGCCTTAAGACTCATTGGATTTTAACTATCTCCCTTGACGATGTGCTGAGTTCTCCAATCGTGGAGGCGATCGGTCTTAAAACCAGATGTTTAAAAATTTAATCAGCATCTAGATTAAAACTTTTTGCGCTTCCTGAGATAGTTTATTAAGAATTATATAGATTTTTTTCGCTAAAGTTGCCGATTGGTCTATTCTGACACCCCACCTGTATGGGAGGCTAACCAGTCTAAATAGGTCTGAGAACCCGCCACAATGGGTAAAGCGATGATTTCCGGGACGGCATAGGTATGAAGTTCCTGGATCTTCGCCGATAACTGCTCAAACTGCTTTAAATCGGTTTTAATCGCTAATTGCCATTCGCTCTCGTTTTCAATCTGTCCCTGCCAACGATAAATGGAACGAATTGGATAAATACTGACACAAGCGGCCAGGCGATCGTTAAGTAAGGCGATCGCTAGGTTTTCCGCTTCCGTTTCGCTGGTTGTTGTCACCAGCACCACTCCAAAACCGGTTAATCTTTCAGTCATACTAAATCCTTTGAGTATAGGCTACATATCAGGACAGGCAAGAGGCAAGAGGCAAGAGGCAAGAGGCAAGAGGCAAGAGGCAACAGGCAATAGGCAATGGGAGGAATAGATAATCAGTCTTTAATAGCTGATCACTGATCACTGATAACTGATCACTGAATTCAGGTGATCGCTTTTTCTAAAGCGGCCAGATCGGGAATACAGAGAGATTGCTGCTGTCGTTGAATCAGTCCTTGTTTTTCCAATTTGGTCAAGGAGCGGGTCACGGTTTCCCGGGCCAGGCCACTAATACTACTCAATTCCAGGTGAGGTAAATTAGGAATTATCGCACCCTGGCCGCTTTTTTCTCCTTGACCTTCGGCTAAAAAGAGTAAAGTATCGGCGACTCTGGAGAGACTATCGGCCTCGCGTAAACGTAAACGCCGGTTAAGTTGACGCAAACGCTTGGCCATTAACTGAGAAAGACGAATTCCCGCTAAAGGTTCCGATTGGAGCAGATTAACAAAATCTTGGGTGGGAATACTGCTAATTGTGGCCGTGGTTAGGGTGATAGCATCGGTGGAGCGGGGAGATTCTTCTAAAGCGGCCATTTCTCCGACTATTTCCCCTTTACCGAGGATATTTAACGTGACTTCTTTGCCCTCCAGATTGTAAGTACGAATTTTCACCCAACCATCGAGAATAAAGTAAACCGAACCACCCCAATCATGTTCTAATAAAATCGCCCGATTAGCGGGATGAGTGCGGGTGACAACATGAGAAGTAACTCGATCGATGGCTTCAGGGGGTAAACCGACAAATAAAGTCGCTGTATCCAATAATTTTTGAATCTCTGCTGATTTTTCCGCAGGATAGCGCTTTTCTTCCATGGTTTAATATTTAGGGTCTGCTGAAAAAGTTTTTCCTGGGGGTAGGAGTCAGGAGTCAGGAGTCAGGAGTCAGTAGCCGGTCGTTTCAGGCTTTGTTGCCCTTGTTTTTTGTACCAAGCGATGTACTACAAGGAGAATAATGCAAGGTTTTTGAGGGTTCCAATCCGATTTTCTAGCACTAACATCGGATTTTAACAGGTCAAAAGCCTTATTTTAAAAGGGTTTTACCATTATTCAGCAAGCTCTATTTAAATTTGGTTCGTTTTAGGCGGGTGATTCTACAATAGACAGTTGTGGGTATTTTTAATTATCCAGTGACCAATAAACAGGATTTTTCCTCCCTACTGACCGAGATTGAGCGGATTCTTGCCGGGGTGATCTCGTCTCTAGTTAACCCGCAAGAAGTTACTTCCGAGACAATTATCGCCACTCGTCAACATTTAGAATCGGCTAGAGGGCTTCTTTCTCCCTTATTATTCCCCGATCGAACCCCTGAAGTTGCCCGTTGGTCCCTGGGAATGGAGGTACAACCACCAGGGGTGAAAATCGTTTTTTTTCGGGAAAGCCAAGGACTGATCGATTTTTATCCTCTTTCTTGGAGTCTGGCAACGGGAACAAGCGATCGCTTACCCTGCTCCCAGGTGGACGAATATCTAATTAGTTGGCTATCTAATCGGGATTTTAGGGCCGATTCTTGGCTCTGGGAAGCTCTAGAGCGATTAGAAGCTATTATTATCAGCGATGACGGAGAAACCCCCACAGATGACTTGAAAAAAGCCCTTCTCACAGCGCAACTAATACCCCCCGATCGCCTATCTAGTCTAGAAACAGCGATCGCTACTGCTCTGGCCTATATTCCCACTAGCGACCAACCCCAACCTCAAACCCTACTGGTTATCGAAGGGAAACGGGAGACTACCACTTTAGCACTGCTGGAAGTCCCGCCGCAAACTCGCTCTTTATCCCGTCAAGCGATCGCTCTGAGTCATTTTAACTACGGGGAAAACACCTATGAACGGGCAATACTCTCTCACTTAATTTATCCTCTCTGGCGTTCTTTTTTGCCTCTTTCCCCCTCCGATCTCACCGATACTAATCCCTTAAAAAAATCTTTGCTGGCAGCTGCTAGATTAACTAAATTAATCCTTCAAGAAGAAAGCGAATTTACCTCCTCTCTAGCTGGTCATACTTGGACGGTCAGTCGCAGGGATTTAAATAAGAAGGTGATTTTACCATATCTAGATAATTTAAGACAAAAAGTTAATGATTTGTTAGAAAAACAGCAAAAAAGTCTTGAGGATATCGATCGAATAATTTTTAGCGGGAATTTTTTCTTGACCATTTGGCCCTGTTTCTTAACGGGAATAGAGCAGGAATTTGCCGGCTGCAACCTAGAGGCCCCCAGTCAAGAAACCTTCTCACCGGCAATCTTGGGTTTGGGTCGTCTCTGTTTATTTTCGGCTCTTAGAGGTGAGAATGGAAATAATGCTTAAAAAAATCAACCCCAGTCTCGGTTAAGAGTCACAATTTAGGTGTGAATAGAATTTGTCGGGTAATTGTTGGCAATACTAAGCCCGACTGCCTTGATCGCACAGCTAATTATGAATTTTTCCTTTAAGCTCTTAACTAGCACTTCCTCCTCTCGCTCCTCACTAAGGGGCCTTTTTCTCGATGAATCTATTCATCCCTCCGTTTTTTGTCCGCGCAAGCGTCTTATCGATATTATCGGGGCAATAATCGGGTTACTGGTGACGGCAATGTTAACACCAGCGATTGCGATTGTCCTGCAGCTTGATAGTCCAGGCCCAATTTTCTATCGTCAGCTACGCTGTGGATTACAGGGAAAACCTTTTATGATCTGGAAATTTCGTTCCATGGAGGTGGATGCGGAAAAAAAACAACATCTAGTGACAAATCAAGCTAACGGACATATTTTTAAAAATCACAACGACCCCAGAATCACTAAATTCGGCAAGTTTCTCCGACGCTCTAGCTTAGATGAATTTCCGCAATTTTGGAATGTTTTAAAAGGGGAGATGAGTTTAGTCGGAACCCGTCCCCCCACCACCGAGGAAGTGAGAAAATACAATCAATATCATTGGCTGCGTCTGCGAGTTAAACCGGGGTTAACTGGAGAATGGCAGGTAAAAGGACGTTCACAGGTGAATAATTTTGAAGAAGTAGTGCAGATGGATTTAGATTATCAACATAAATGGTCAATTAAATACGATCTTTATCTGATTTGGCGCACCATCACCGTCGTTTTAAGCGGAAAAGGTGCCTGCTAAATATAGCGTTTTTCAGTCTGCTGAGGTACAAAAGTTATGGGTTTTAGGCAAAAGGCAAGAGGCAAAAGTCAAAAGGGAAGAAAAATATGTGTACCTCACTAGCTTATAGCGGTGTGCAGTCGTATTAGGTACAGTGTCACAAGCTATAAACCATGCTAGGCAAAGCTTGGTCTGTATCTCACTCAAGCGCTTACCGCTATAGGGCTGGCTGAATATCAGTGGAAACCTTGCTAAAAAAGTGCCAGAAACAAACGTTGAGAAATCGATCTGAGGGACTCAAAACCCTTGCACTTTCGCTCTTCCCTCGCCGGATAAAATTCAGAAACTAAGGGACGAAACTACCATTTTGCCAGTTGTGTGGCTTATAGATTCGCTCTGGGGACCTATTCAGCCAGCTCTAGTTAGTCACAAAAAATGCGTTAGACAGTTAGGCTTATTTCCTGTCTTAACGCAATAGTTTTAAACAAAAATTAATAGGTTAACAGACTAAATCAAAGCCCGATAACGCCCCAAAGCCAGTAGAGGAAAATACTGCTGATAGAAATGATATTTCAGGTAAAAATGACAGGGAAAACCTGTACCGGTGAAGTAATCTTCATCCCATGTACCATTTTCTTTTTGGGTAACAAGAAGATAGTTAACGCCCTTTTCAATCACTTCTCGCTGATAATTGCCTGTGACTTTCCCGACGGCTAATAAACCGATTAATGCCCAAGCAGTTTGGGAAGCGGTACTATTTCCCTGTCCTTTAAATTTAGGGTTATTGTAACTAAAACAGGTTTCACCCCAACCACCATCAACATTTTGACAACTGCTTAACCAATTGGCTCCTTTTTGCAATTGATGGCGATATTTATTCGGTTCCAGAAAAGCAAAAGCAGATAACGCCCCACTGGTTCCATAAATATAATTTACACCCCAGCGACCAAACCAACTACCATCAGCTTCCTGTTCTTTCTCCAGATAATCCAAAGCTTTTTTAACTCGATTTTCCTCCATGTTAACATCACAAGTGCCTAACATTTCTAGAACTCTGGCAGTAACATCAGCCGTATTAGGATCGATCATTGCTTTTAGATCGGAATATGGCAAAGAATTAAGCCAGTTTTGATCGTTATCGATGTCAAAAGCTCCCCAACCACCAGCTTTACACTGCATAGTAGCCATCCAATTAACTGCCCGTTTCATCACACCTTTTTTAATATTTTCATCGGGCATTTTAATTAACTCTAAAGCCATCACCACCACTGCCGAATCGTCTAAATCGGGATACCAGCGATTATCAAATTCAAAAGCCCAACCCCCGGGGGTTCCAATTTTATTTTTAATCGCCCAATCGCCATAATCAAGAATTTGTTGATCGATTAACCATTGTCCCGCTTTAATCATAGCTGGATGAGCGGGATTTAGCCCGGATTCAATTAGCGCTCGAATTACCCAAGCCGTATCCCAAACCGGCGACACACAGGGCTGTACACAATAGGTATTATCCGTCTGAATGGCAAAATTATCCACCGCTTTTAAACCGCGGGCAACAATCGGATCGTAAACATCATAACCTAGGGCTTTTAAAGCTAACAGAGAATTTAACATCGCTGGGATAATTCCCCCCCAATCGCCTGGGTCTTCCTGTCGTTCAATTACCCATTTTTCCGCCGCTTTCAGACTTTCTTGACGGAAGGGAACTAAATCAGTTTTTTCTGCCCATTTAAACAGCCCATCTAACCAGAGAAAAACATCTGCCCAATCGTTATTTTTTGGTAACTCATACTTGACATTATTCACCCCTTCTGTATAGAGTTCATCGAGATTAAAACCCATTTTATACACGGGTTTTTTGTCAAAAACAATTAATAAAGGAACCGTACTTCCCCGCGCCCAACTGGACATTTCATAGATAGTAAAAGGGAAATTTTCCGGCAGTAGCATAATCCAAGCGGGGATAGAGGGAACCCCCTGCCAATCGTAACAACCAATCAAAGCGAGGTGCATTTTGGTGAAAATGCGGGTTTTGCTGATGCCACCTTTAGCTAAGATAAATTCTCTAGCTTTTTCTAAAGCAGGATCATTAACGGGAATTCCCAATAGTCGCAGCCCCATGTAGGCTTCCACAGTGGTGCTAAGATCGCCACCATCGCCATAAAATAACTCCCAAGCGCCGTTAGGACACTGTTGCTGACGCAGATAGGTGGCTGCTTTGTCTAGGGGGCGTTTTTTGTCAGTTTTCCAGATTTTGTGCAGTAAAATTGCTTCTGAGGTGATGGTGACATTAGATTCTAATTCTGCCCACCAGTAACCCTCAGAGTATTGGGTAGAAAGTAAATAATTCTGAGAAAGTTCGATCGCTTTCGCTGTTTTAGCGGCTATTTCGGTGATTTTGTCCTGAATCTGCATTTTTTTCCGTTCGACAACCTCTAGAGACCACGAGTACAAATAAGATAATCTTATTTACAAAGTTTTTAATAAGTAGGTAAAAGATAGGCTTTTGTTCCCAAGGAATCCAGTCAAGGAATTTGCTTTGGTTGCCAATTTCTTTTTTCTTTTGACTGATTACTGATAACTGATTAAGTACCCCCACTCCCCTGAAGACAAAAGGGGTACGAAACTCGCACCCCACCAGATTGATCTTCATTTAACTTACTTTTTCTTTTTGCCTTTAGCGGGCGGATTATCCTTCGCTGCCGGTTCCGGGGCTTTTTCCTCCACTTGCGGGGCTGCTGCTACAGGTTCCGGGGCTTTTTGTCCCATTTGGGCGGCTACTTCGGCGGCGAAATCCGTTTCTTCTTTCTCGATCCCCTCACCTAGTACAAAGCGTTGGAAACGACGCACCTGAATATTTTCTCCCAAAGCGGCGATCGCTTGTTTAATCAACTCCTCAATACTGATGTTCTGGTCGCGGATAAAGGGTTGATCGAGCAGAGAAAGTTCTTTCAAACGTTTTTCAATGCGGCCGGCCACGATTTTTTCTTTGATATTATCGGGTTTATTGGCTAAATCGTCCCGTCCCATCTCAATTTCTTTTTCTTTGGCGGCGATTTCGGCGGGAATATCGGCCACTTTTACATATTCGACGTTAGGACAAGCGGCAATCTGCATCGCCACGTCATTAACCAATTTTTTGAACTCCTCGCGACGGGCGACAAAATCGGTTTCACAGTTCACTTCTACTAAAACACCGATGCGGCTGCCGGTGTGGATGTAACTGCCGATCATCCCTTCTGCCGCTACCCGACTAGCTTTTTTCTCGGCGGAAGTAATCCCTTTTTGACGCAACCATTCGATCGCTTTGGTTATATCCCCCGCGTTTTCCGTCAGCGCCCTCTTACAATCCATCATGCCGGCGCCGGTCTTTTCCCTAAGTTCTTTAACCTGTTGTGCTGTAATTTCCGCCATAATATTCTTAACCTACTGCTTATAATTGATCATGCCACGAGAGGGGCAGGTTTGACCGCTCGATAGGCTCGGAAAGTTTCCCCCCGAACCTAGCTGCGATCAATAGCTAATTTTCCCTAGTTATCGTCGTCTCCACTGGCAAATTCGGCGGCGTATTGGGAATAATCACCTTCTTCCTCGTACTCGGTTTCATTATCGTAGTCTTCCTCGTATTCTTCCACCGCTGCTTGACCACCGCGACGACCTTCGATGATCGCATCGCTAATTTTGCCTAAAATCAGTTTGACTGAGCGAATTGCGTCATCGTTGGCGGGAATCGGCACATCTACCAAGTCAGGATCGCAGTTAGTATCCAAGAGGGAGATGATGGGAATGCCCAATTTTTGGCATTCTTGGATAGCGTTGTATTCCCGACGCTGATCCACTACGACGACTAAATCCGGCAGCCGGCGCATGGTTTTAATGCCACCGAGGTATTTTTCCAGTTTGCCCAATTCCCGACGCAGTACCGATGCTTCTTTTTTCGGTCGTTTATCGAGGGCGCCGCTATTTTCTAATTCTTCTAATTCTTTGAGTCTTTCTACCCGGCCGCGAATGGTTTCCCAGTTGGTTAACATTCCCCCTAACCAGCGTTGGTTAACGAAGTGGCTACCGCTGCGTAAAGCTTCCTGTTTAATGATTGCTGCCGCTTGCCGTTTCGTACCGATGAATAAAAAGCGTTTACCGCGATCGGCTTCTCCTCGGACAAATTCGTAAGCTTCTTCGATTAATTGGGCAGTTTGCACCAAATCAATGATATGAACCCCATTCCGGGCAGTGTAGATGTACTGAGACATTTTCGGGTTCCAACGGCGCGTTTGATGGCCAAAGTGAACCCCAGACTCTAGCAATTCTGCGAGAGAGACAACGGGCATATTTTTCTCCTTTTCGGGTTTATCCTCCATCTAGGGCTGGATTTCTAGATTCCTAGAAACACCCGATCGCCTAGATGTGCGATTTTTGACAACTTTTCTAGTCTAACACGAAAGGGCGCGATTGCCTACCCGTAAATATTGGGTACTGAGGGCTTGCTACTGCAATTCCTCAAGTTTTTTCAAAACTGCTTCTGCGTGGGCTTTTACCTTGACATTTGACCAAATATAGGCAATATTTCCCTGGGGGTCGATCAGGAAAGTGGATCGTTTAATCCCCATATATTCCTTACCCATAAATTTTTTTAATCCCCAGACTTGATAAATTTCCGCCAGTTGATGTTCGGTATCGCTCAATAATTGAATAGTTAAATTGTGTTTTTCAATAAAACGACAGTGGGACTTGGCTGAATCGGGACTAACTCCCAAAATTACCGCGTTTAATTGCTGAAATTGCGGCGACAAAGCGGTAAAATCGATCGCTTCTGTGCTGCAGCCCGGAGTGTTATCTTTGGGATAAAAATATAATACCAACCATTGACCGGCAAAATCTGCTAATTTGCTAATTTCGCCCCTTTGGTTGGGGGTGGCAAATTCCGGGGCTTTTTGTCCAACTTCTAGGGTCATTTTTAGGAGTGTAAAGGCAAGAGTAAGAAAGGCGCGAGGGAGAGGGAAAGCAAGAGCCAGACTTGATAGTTAAATCCAGGAAATTCTGGTTTTTCTGACTCGACTAAAGCATCGATTCTCTCTAATAAGCGATTATTTAAAGAATTATCACTCAGAGCAACACAGCAACTATCAGAGAAATTTATTTCCGCTACTTGATTAACTTTTTCTGCTACTAAAAGCAGCGATTCAGCTAATAGTAAATAATCCACTTGTCCGGAAGCGTACTTATCGGCGCGCAATTCCCGCAAGAAGACCAATTCTGACCATAAATTCTCACTATTGGGCAGCCAAGAAGACATTGATCGCAGCCAACCTAACCAGAAAAACCAGAAAGTGTCATGATATTCTTGGTGAGCTTGTTCGTGGGCTAAAACTGCTTGTAAATGTTCTTGATCTAAGAGATTTAATAATCCTTGGGTTACAATTAATTCCGACTTCCAGAAGCCAACTCTGGCACTGTAGGGAAAATCCACTGCTAAAACTCTCGCCTTCTGAGTGGTGATTTTTTTGAGGGGATAACTGCTAAAATCCCGATGGGTTTGCCAAGTTTGATAGGAGAGTTTTATCAGACAGAATATAGCAAAAACTAGCCAGATTATAGCACTAAAGTAACTAATTAAACTGGAGTTATAGCCCAACATTTGCCCGCCATAGCCCATACAAACCACCGATATAACTGTCATTAACAGCAGCAAAGGAGGAAAGAGAAAGAAAAATAGCGTTGTCTGCCAACGACGCTGATAGCTGGGCAAAAAACAACGTAAACCAATGGCGATAGTTAATGCTAGTAATAACATTGAACCGTGCATTAGCGTTCTCTCCGTTGTTGACGCAGGGTATCTAAACGAGATGCGATCGCTTTTAATTGTTCGACACTAGCAGTATCGAGACTATCGGCAAAAGAAGCCACCACATCCGCATTACCAATAGCCAAAAAACGATGTAATTGTTCGTAGGCTTTAATTGCCTGTGCTTGTTCCTTAGAAACCATCGGTTTCCAGTAGAAAATCCGACCCTGTTTATAACAACTTAACCAGCCTTTATTAGTTAAACGACGCAGTACCGTAGTCACAGAAGTATAGGCCAGATCCCGTTCTGGATCGGCTAAAATGCGATCGTGGACATCCTTAACGCTGACGGTTTCCAATTCCCAGACAATATTGAGAATTTCCGCTTCTAGGGGGCCTAGGGATAACTGTTTTGGTTGATAGGTGGGCAATTGAGCCATAGTTACACAGAAATGAAGATTACTTTCCTGATCATAGCGGCGGATATCGATCGCCTGATAAAATAGCAACGATCCTTTATATTGTCTTTATGTCCACCGAAACTAATTTAACCACGACTACGGGTGCTGATGCCATCGATGTGGCGATCGCTAATGGTATTGATTTTGATGGTTCCCCGATTCCACCGGCAAAATTGGAACTTTATCACCGGGTAATGGGTTTGGAAGCAGGACGACAAAGAAGCGGGGTTTCGAACACGATGAGATCGCGAATTGTCCGCATCGGGGCCAAACATATCCCCCAAGAAGAATTAAATCAGCTGTTGTTAGCCGCCGATTTTGCCCCTCTCAAGGAGAAAGAAATCGCTTTTTACTATAGCGTTTCCTAAGCTAGTGAGGTACACATATTTTTCTTCCCTTTTGACTTTTGCCTCTTGCCTTTTGCCTAAAACCCATAACTTTTGTACCTCAGCAGACTGAAAAACGCTATATCTCAAGTAGTCAAATTTTTGCTCACCATTTTTCGCCTAGACTGCTTGCGGTTAACCGGATTGTTGGGGAAATTAGGCAGGGAGTCTAGGTTAATCTAATGCTCAAGGACACCTCGAATAAAAGATTTTGTTAACAAAGTGTTGGTCGAGGAAATCTCCTTGATCTACATTGATGAAGAGGGAATAATTTTCAACAACTAACAAGGCTCTCCGTCCCTCAAAATTCGATTTTTCGAGGTAGCCTAGACATAAGTAGTCGTGCAAAATAAATTTCCTAGTGAAGAAAGGCAAAAGGCAAAAGGCAAGAGGCAAGGGGGGGTTAGATATGTGTAATTAATTTTGCTTAGGTACTTAACGTCTTGGTTATTGCCTAAAATTAAACTTTTTTTGCCCATCAATTTAAAAACTTGCGTTTTTTTGATCATCTTAGCCTAGAGGACTGAGTAGTATGAGTTACAGCAAAGTTGATTTGTTAATTTTGTCCATCAGTGTAATCTGGGTTAAATCTCTGACTTTTTTTCCGTTATCAATTACTAAGGGGTAGCTCGATCAATTGGACTTATTGAGAAAATCTTCGCACTAATTGAGAATAAACCAAGGTTTGATCAGGGTTTCAGGCGGTGCAACGCTGAAGTAAATCTATTTTTCGAGGTACCCCCAAGAGGATCGATAACTACTGATTCCGAGCCGATAATGATACACTAGGCATGATTTAATTACAAACCTCGATCGCAAAAGGAAATAAACATCAATGAAAGCCATGATTTTGGCGGCTGGCAAAGGAACTCGCGTGCGTCCGATTACCCATACGATTCCCAAACCGCTGATCCCGATTTTACAAAAGCCGGTGATGGAGTTTTTGTTGGAACTGTTGCGACAGCATGGCTTTGATCAGATCATGGTCAATGTCAGTCATTTAGCCGAAGAAATTGAGAGTTATTTCCGCGATGGTCAGCGTTTTGGGGTGCATATCGGCTATTCTTTTGAGGGTAGAATCGAAGAGGGCGAGTTAATCGGTGATGCCCTGGGATCGGCGGGCGGTTTACGACGAATTCAAGATTTTAATCCCTTTTTTGACGATACTTTTGTGGTTCTCTGTGGTGATGCGCTGATCGATCTCGATTTAACCGCAGCCGTTAAATGGCATCGAGAAAAAGGAGCGATCGCCACTATCGTCACCAAAACCGTCCCCAGAGAGGAAGTATCCAGTTATGGGGTGGTAGTTAGCGACGAGGAGGGAAGGATTCTCAGTTTCCAAGAAAAACCAGCCATCGATGAAGCTTTAAGTACCTGCATTAACACGGGTATCTATATTTTTGAGCCAGAAATCATTGATTTTATTCCCCCTAATAGTAAATACGACATCGGGGGCGAATTATTCCCCGAATTAGTCGCTAAAGGTGCGCCTTTCTACGCTTTAAACATGGATTTTGAATGGGTGGATATCGGTAAAGTCCCCGACTACTGGCAGGCAATTCGCGGGGTGTTATCCAGGGAAATTAAAAATGTTGCTATCCCCGGCATCGAAGTCAAACCGGGCATCTACACGGGCTTAAATGTGGGGGTAAACTGGGATAAAGTCGATATCACCGGACCTGTGTATATCGGGGCAATGACGCGCATTGAAGACGGGGCGAAAATTGTCGGTCCGAGTATGATTGGCCCCAATTGTTGGATTTGTGGCGGCGCGACGGTGGATAATAGCGTTATTTTTGAATATTCTCGCCTCGGTCCAGGGGCGCGTTTGGTCGATAAGTTGGTCTTTGGGCGCTATTGTGTTGATAAAACCGGCGCGGCGATCGATGTGGAAGCGGCAGCCTTGGATTGGTTGATTACCGATACCCGCAAGGTTCCCCCAGAATTTGATCACCCTAAACATCAGGCAATTCGTTCTTTATTCAATAGCAAGTAGGCAACACCCCAACAGGGAACTTTTTACTTGATAAGTACCTAAGCAAAATTAATTACACATATCTAACCACTCCTTGCATGAGTGCCTTTTGCCTTTTGCCTTTTGCCTTTTGCCTTTTGCCTATCCTAACCAAGACATTAATTTTGCACGACTACTTATCATGTTTGATTCTCCTGTTGATCTTCTCATTCTCTCTAATGGTCCTGGAGAAATATCTACATGGGTGCGTCCAGTTGTCAAGAGATTGCGACAAAACTTAACAGAAGATCGATCGCTGTTGCGGATTTCGGTGATTCTTTCCCCTTGTACTCATTCTATGGGGGCGGAAACGGAAGTAGTTAGGAAATATCCAGAGGTCGATCGAGTCCAGTCGCCAGAAAACTTCTTTAATTTTCTTTTCTGGGGAAAAACCGCCGATAATTGGGATTGGCACCCCAAGGGCATCGTTTTATTTTTAGGGGGCGATCAATTTTTTGCCCTCACCATCGGTAAACGTTTGGGTTATCGCACCGTTATCTATGGGGAATGGGAAGCGCGTTGGTATCGGGGGATCGATCGCTTTGCCGTGATGAATACAAGTGTATTAAATAATATTCCCCAACAATATCAGCATAAATTTACTGTTATCGGCGATTTAATGGTAGATTTGCCCACTGCTATCACCCCCGATGATGCTACCTTAATTGCACTCCTCCCGGGTTCCAAACCCTCGAAATTAGCCCAGGGTGTACCCCTAACCCTAGCCATTGCCGAAAAGATACACGCGCAGAATCCCCAGACTAAATTTTTAATTCCTGTCGCTCCTACCCTAAATTTAGCTTATTTGGCGAAATTTGCCGATCCTAGCTATAATCCGATGATCACTAAAACCGGTTGGAGTGCTGCCCAATTAAAAAACGGTGAAAAACCCTATCTAGAAACAGCTAAGGGGGTAAAAGTTGACCTAATTACCGATTTTCCCGCCCATAACCAGCTTTCTCGCTGTCATTTAGCTTTAACGACGGTGGGTGCTAATACTGCCGAATTAGGAGCGCTGGCAATCCCGATGATTATTTTACTACCGACTCAGCAACTAGACGCGATGCGGACTTGGGACGGTTTACCCGGTTTATTAGCCCAACTGCCGGGGGTGGGGTCTTTATTTGCTAAGATAATTAATCTCTATATGTTGCGGAAAAAGCGTTTATATGCCTGGCCAAATATTTGGGCCGGTGCAGAAATTGTTCCGGAATTATTGGGGGAATTACAACCAGAAGAAGTGGCAAATATAGTTATATCCTGGTTAGAAAATCCCCAACAATTAGAGGCTATCCGGCAAAAATTGCGGGCAGTGCGCGGGCAAGCAGGAGCAGTGGATAAGTTAGTATTTATTATTGCCGAACAACTGTCTAGTTTCTAATCAATCAGAGAATTAAGCTTGTTGGTAGTGAGGATCAATTTCGATTAATTTATTAACAGTTTGATAGAATTCCTGCTGATAAAATTCCCGTTGATTGCTGTCGAGAGCATTAATTAATTGTTCTTGACAGTAGCGACGATATTCCATTAAACTAATTTTTTCCATAGCTATAATAGCATTTTTTATCTGTTCTTCTGGCTGCAAAATTTGCTGACTGGTATGTTCATTTAAGTGAAATAAAGAATTAAAATCACGATTTTTGTCTGCGGTGATCATCAATAAATGATTCTGTAAAGCTGACATCAAATCTCTTTGGTTAGTAATTTGGGTTTCTAACTCTAGAATTACTTGCCATAACCAACGATAATCAGGGAGATTAAAAATTAAATCTTTTTCATCCAAAAGTTCACAAATGAGCCTCCGATATTCGGGAGAATGGAGATAGATTAGTAATAGTAACCATTCGGCTTTTTCTGAGCCGTTTTTTTCGGATTTATCTAGGATATTTTTCCTTTTAATTGCTGGCGATTGAGCTTGTCGAAATGCGTCGAACCGTGGACGGTGAGCTTCGTCGAACCGAGGTTTATTAACTTGCTTTGAGAGATTTTTTAAAATATATGGCAAACGAGCGGCATCTTTTTGAGCCAAAATTTCAGCACAATAATCTAGGTAAAAAGTCCGTTGATTGCCGTCGATTAACTTTTGCAGTAAACTGATCATACTACTAGACACTTGTTGAAAATGTAGTCCCTGTTTTAAATCTTTATTAACTAACATTTGCGAGATTTGCCAATCAATCCAAAAAGGAGATTTTTCGATTAATTCTCGATAACTATGGGCGGTGAGCTTGTCGAATCCGTGGTACCCGTCAGCACGAGATTTAAGAAATTCATCGGCATCTTTACCATCGGGAAGATTGAGGATTTTTAGGTTAACTTGTCCCGAATAAACTAGAGAGTTAATTTCCTCGATCGCTCTTTGTGTTGCTTTAATTCCCGCTTGATCGGCATCAAAATTAAAGATTATTTGTTTACTTTCACTGTAGCGCAAAAGTAGTTTAATTTGCTCTTGACTTAAAGCTGTTCCTAAACAGGCAACCACATTAGTAATACCGGCAGCATGGAGAGCGATCGCATCAAAATAACCCTCCACAACTATCGCTAAATCTTGCTGAATAATTGCCTGTTTAGCTCGATCGAGAGCAAAGAGAGTTTTTCCCTTTTCAAATAGAGGAGTATCGGGAGAATTTAGATACTTTGGCTGCTCATTACCTAAAGTACGACTACCAAAAGCGATCGCACGTCCTTGACTATCAAAAATAGGAATCATTAAACGATCTCGAAATTGATCGTAATAACCACTACCATTTTGACGCGCTTTAATTAATCCTGCTTGTTCCACTAAAGCCACAGGATAGCGCTTTTGTTCCACCAAATAACGATAGAGCGTTTCCCAACCTTCCGGAGAATATCCCAGTTGAAAAGTTGCGATAGTTTCTGGGGTTAGTTGTCGTTGTACCTTAAGATAATCTAACGCTTTTTCCCCTTGGGGTTGACTAAGGGCGTGTTGATAAAAACTCACCGCTACGGCCATTATTTCGTATAATTGTTCCTTGAGGGATAATTTCTGTTCTAATTCCTGACGCTGTTCTACTGCTAGAGTTTTAATCGGGATTTGATACCTTCTAGCGAGATCGAAAACCACCTCACTAAAAGATTGTTTCCCCACTTCCATGAAAAATTTAATCCCGTTTCCCCCCGCACCACAGCCAAAACAGTAATACATTTGTTTGGCAGGACTAACCGTAAAACTGGGGGATTTTTCCTCGTGAAAAGGACATAAACCAACGTATTCCCTTCCCCTTTTTTTGAGGACGACTCTCTCGGAAATTAAATCCACAATATCAATTCTTTGTTTAACTTCTTCGATCGTGTCCGGATGTAGTCGCGGTGTATCCATAATCAGTTATCAGCAGTCAGGAGTCAGATGTGAGTTTTAAGTGAGCAGTATATATTAAGTGAGCAGTACTAAAGCTGATCACTGAAAAATCTCCCCAACACCTAGCACCCCCACTAAGGCCCTTTTTGACTCCTGGAAATTCGCACCCATAAGTAATAAGAAAGGACTTGACTTTGGCGGCGGCTTGTGCTATGCTTTTCTCATAATGGGAATCTTTGCAAATTTTGCTGGATTCAAATACTCCCATTGTGAATAAAATCCTTTAAAAATATTATCTCAAAATCTCCCGACAAAAACAAGCAAAATTTCGCCCATAATTGTTAAGTTTTGTTAAAAAGAAATGCAGAGACGGGCAAGGAAAGAACTGGTTACTGATCACTGAACAACTTCCCCACTGCGATGGCTGCATTTTGTCCTCCGAACCCGAAACTAAGACAGAGACAATTGTGCGGGGAAAAATTAACAGCCGATCTAGCTAAATTTAATTGAAAAGGCGACTGGCGCACACCGACACAGGGGGGAATTAGCTGATTTTTGAGAGCCATTAAACAAAAAGCCACACCTAATGCCCCTGAAGCCCCTAAAGTGTGTCCTGTTGCGCCTTTTGTCGAGCTTACAGCCACTTGCGAGCCAAAAATGCTGGCGATCAGGTTTGCCTCCCGTTCATCGTTTAAACGCGTGCTAGTGCCGTGGGCGTGAATGTAATTAATTTCATCTTTTCTTAATTGACTTCTGTGCAAACATAGTTCTATGGCTTTGGTAGCACTACGATTATTCACCGCCGGGGCGCTAACATGATCGGCATCACAGCTAAAACCATAGCCCAAAATCTGCCCGTAGATGGGGGCATTTCTGCTTAAAGCCAGTTCTTCCGATTCAAGGACTAAAATTGCGCCACCTTCGCCCAAAACTAAGCCCTCTCTAGCTCTATCAAAAGGATAACAGCCCGTTTTCGCCAAAGCTCCAATCTGTTCAAATCCCACCAAAGTTAAGGGAGTGATCGGAGTTTCGATCGCCCCGACTAAAACTCGATCGCATTCTCCCATTTTGATTAATTCTACACCCTGGGCGATCGACCAGATAGCCGTGGCACAGGCCGCCATGGGTGCTAACACTGGGGCGCCGGTTTCTATCAATCTAGCGGTCAATACCGAGGCGCGATCGGGTAAACTATCTAACCAGTTTTCTACTATTCCCGTCGCTGCCATCCGTTCCCATAAACCCTGACAACCACGACTAGAACCGATAGTGACACCACAATCCTTTAAGGGAGGGGTTAATTTCGCATCTTTGAGGGCAGCAATCAGGGCAATTTTGGTTAAATCCTCTAAAAATGCCGGTTTGTGACCGATTAAACCCAGGGGTAAAGCGGGTAAATCAGAAAAGGGTTGTTGCCTAGTTATACCGGTTTTGCCCTCTAGTAATCTTTGCCAACTCTGACTTAAATTTCCCAGAGAACTGATCAACCCAATTCCCGTCACCACAACATTCATTTATCAGTTATCAGGTATCAGTTATCAGTTATCAGTTATCAGTTATCAGTTATCGGAATATTAAATGATTGGGGGGGGGACGGCGAAGATTAAATTATTGTCGCCTGGTCCCACCCAACCCGATCGCTATTTTTTCAGGTTTTCCGCACCAGAAACAACTTTGGCCGAGTCAATTTTATCCCCTTGTTTGATCGTATCGATCACTTCCATTCCCTCAGTTACATAACCAAAAACGGCATAATCACCATCGAGGAAATTGATATCCGACAGGGCAAAATAAAACTGAGAAGAAGCGGAATTAGGCTGTTGAGAACGGGCCATTGCGATCGCACCGCGTTTATGGGGTAAAGCGACGATGGGAGTGCGGGCCGTGGACTGTTGACCGATTGCTTGCCCATAAATCGGCTCTTTTTCGTCTTTGAGGAGAATTTCCAGGGGAACATAACGGGATTGCTTGGTTTTCGGATCGACAAAACCACCAGTTCCGCGACCTTGGGGATCACCCCCTTGGGCGACAAAAGGCTGCGGTTCTGTAACCACGCGATGGAAAGTTAAACCATTATAAAAACCTCTCTCCACCAGATCCACAAAGTTACCAGCAGTAATTGGGGCCGCATTGCCATCAATTTCGATCGTTACCGGTTTACCTTTGATGATCATCTCGACCACGGCAGTTCCATCTAAGCGGGGTTTGTAATTATCCATGTTGACACTGCCCGAACTGGCAGATTTAGGGTTTTCGATGATAATAGAATTATCGGGGGTGGAGTTAGCTTCTGGGGAAGAACAGCCGAAAAGTGTCGTCGTTGTGATTAAAAAAACACAAACCACAGACAGCCAGCAAGATTTTCTTATCTTCATCATTTTATAGCCAAAAAGAGCGAAAAAAGGACTACAATCCCTCTAGAGGAATTTCCAGAAAACGAGCGAGTTCTGCCCCTTGATTTTCCAATTCCGAGAGGGACATAGGATCACCGACGCGAGTTAAAGGGATATCGCGACGCTGTTTAATCCGCAGGAATAGTTCCCGTTTCGGGTTGAGTCCTTCTCGCACTTCGGCCCGCACAGCTTGCACATCTTCCAGGGGCCAATCGAGATCGATGCGGCGATTTTTGCCAGGGTAGCCCCAACGAAAGATTTTAACTTTGCCGGTTTCCTTATTAAACTCGTTGTAACCACCTCCGACATTCCAGAGGAGAGATAACCAGAGATAGATGGCTAAAAGAGTCCCCGCAGTACCATAAAAGAGGAGGGCGACTCCTTGGGGAATAAATTGTAAGGCACTGGTATCGCTAACGAGAAGTAGATTGACCTTCAAATAACTGGAAAGACCAGCGAGGAGAAACCCTAGACCGCCAATAGAGACGATTACAGCCCAAAAATAGTTACTAGGGCGACGGGAACCCACTACTTCTTGCCGTAGGATTAGGCTATCTTTACTTGTTGTTTGCGCTTTCATGAATTGTTTTTAAGGTTGCCTAGAGTCATTTTACCAGCTTTTTTCTCCCCACTCCCCCGCTCCCCACTTCCCCAACGGCCCTAGGGCAGGGGGGGGAGATTCGGCTAATCTAAGAATAAGCGGTTTAAATACGTCTTAGCTTATCAGTTTCTCTATTCTCAATCAGTCCCACTTGTGCCGTGACTAATTAACCGATTTCCACATTACCTGTACCTTGAAACATCAGCCAAGAGAGGAAAAAATTAGCCACAAAAATCGCTAATAAAGAAGTTACCACAGCCGTGGTAGTAGATTGACCAACTCCTTTAGCACCGCCGGTGGTGGTTAAACCCCAACTGCAGCCGATAATGGCAATTAAAACCCCAAAAATTAGCGACTTTAACATAGAACTAATTAAATCCCATGTTTCCAGAAAATTTTGGGCTGATTGTAAGAATAGAGAATAGGAAATGCCGTAAAGACTATCGGAAATAAATAAACCCCCCAGTAGCCCTGTGACTAAAGAGATAATAGTGAGCAGCGGTAACATTAAACTACAGGCAATCACCCGGGGAATGACCAAATAATCGATCGGATCGGTTTTTAAAATATATAAAGCGTCAATTTGTTCTGTTACTCGCATTGTACCAATTTCGGCGGCAAAAGCCGAGCCAACTCTCCCCGCCACCACCACCGCAGTTAAAACCGGGGCTAATTCTCTTGTTAAAGCCAAGGAAAGAACTCCCCCAACAAAACTACCCGCCCCAAAAAAAATAAATTCTCTGGCTACCTGAATAGTGAAAACCATACCCACAAAAGCAGCAGTAATTAGGGCAATTGTCAAGGATTCTGGCCCCACAATACTCATTTGTTCCAGAGTATTACGCCGGTGGATTTTGCCATTAAGAATATGTAAAAAAGTTTGTCCCGCTAACAAACTGGCAGCCCCCAAACGCTGAAACCATAAACTTAAACCACCGGCAGCATCACTTTTTCTTGGCATTTGTCGAGGGAATATCGCGAAAATTTAACTTATTATAGGCGAGAATTCCCTCTGATACTAAATCCGTTGAGTAACGCACAGAAACAGAAAACGGGTTTCTCGGAGAAACCCGTTTTCTACTCATGTGCTTTGATGCCACTCGATCGAGGGATAACAAACCATGGTTTTGTGCTGCGGGCAGGGGATAATAGAATTATCTAGTAGCCGTCAGCTATCAACCCTGATTCTTTATCCATGCCAGATTTAGCGAAAATTATCCTGAGAAACCATAAAATTGATGCTGTTAAACGATTCCATCCTTGGATATTTTCTGGGGCGATTAAAGAGATGGAGGGGGAAGTCAAAGAGGGTGCTATCGTTGAGGTTTATAGCGATCGAGGCGAATATCTAGCCACTGGACTGTATAATCCTAGCAATATTGCCGTTAAAATTCTTTCTTTCCAAAAAGTCAGCGATATTGCTCAATTATTTCTCGAAAAATTCCAGAATGCCTATCAGCTGCGGCAACAAATCGGTTTAGTGGATAACCCGAAAACTAACTGTTATCGTTTAATTAACGCTGAAGGAGACGGTTTACCTAGTTTAATCGTCGATTGGTACAATGGCACGGCGGTTATTCAAGCTTATTCCCTAGCTTTATACCAACGTCTCGATCTGATTGTCGATTGTCTGAAAACTATCTACGCTGACAATTTACGGGCAGTTTACGATAAAAGTGCCGCAGTTTTGGCGAAAAGCGCCCATATATCCGAGAATAAATACTTATTTGGTCAAAAAACCAGCGATGAGGTGTTAGAATCCGGCCATCGCTTTATTATTGATTGGGAAAAAGGACAAAAAACGGGATTTTTCCTCGATCAAAGAGAAAACAGAGCTTTATTAGCCCAATATTGCCATAATAAACGGGTTTTAAACACTTTTTCTTATTCTGGCGGCTTTTCTGTCTATGCTATGCAAGCGGGGGCTGCCCTAGTCGATTCCGTTGATAGTTCCCACGGTGCGATCGATCTTACCGAAAAAAATATCGCCCTGAATAATCTCAGTCAAGTTCCCCATCAATCCTACAGCGCCGATGTTTTTAACTTTCTGCGCGACTGTCAGGAGGATTACGATCTGATTGTCCTCGATCCCCCCGCTTTTGCCAAAAGTATCCAATCCCGTCATCAGGCGGTTATGGCTTATAAAAGATTAAATCAGCAAGCTTTCCAGAAAATTCGCCCCCAAGGTCTTATTTTCACCTTTTCCTGTTCCCAAGTGGTTAACGAAGAACATTTTCAGGGGGCTGTCATGGCTGCCGCCATTGAATCGGCTCGCCCAGTGCGAATTTTAGCACGTTTAAGCCAACCGGCGGACCATCCCACCAGTATCTATCACTCGGAAGGTTCCTACCTGAAAGGATTGGTTTTAGCGGTGGATTGATGGAAAATTAAACGATTACCATCGGGATCATAGATGTAGATTTCCGAACCGTGGGAAGCTTGGCTAATTTCTCCCCTAGCACCATAGCCGATTTCGCTCCAATGCTCGATCGCTTTTTCGAGACTCTCCACCTCGAAACAAATGCTCATGCCACTGCCCCGAGAATCGCCAAATTCCTCTCTGTGGGACTCTTTAGGGCAAAAAAGACCTAATTTAAGGTTAATCAGCCTAAATTCCGCATAAACGGCGGCAAGGTAGGGGCTTGGTTCCTGCTGCAACAGTTGACGATAAAACTGCACCGAGCGATCGAAATTACTCGTTCCTAGGGCAATAAAAGCCTCTGTGTAATTGAATGGACTATCGGGGGGGTTATTCATCGGGGTTGGCAAGCTTTTTCAGTGATCAGTAAACAGTAAACAATGGCTGGGGAAAGTTTAGTGATGGGGTGGCAGGGGGGATTAGGCCGCGTCTGACCAGTAAAGATAAGCCTGAAAACTCATAAATACCCCGCTAATTTCTTGAATTTCTCCCAATTGGGAGATCGCCTCGTTAATGGTGTGATATTTAATCTCGATCAGTTTTGGCAATTTCTCCCGGTCAAGCTCGCCAACGCCAGAGCGAATATACTGATCAAGAATAAAGTCCAGAAACTCCCGTTGTTTTCCCGTATATTTCGAGAAAATTAAATCTTTGTGCTTGATTACCCGCTCTTCTCTGGTCAGGGGTCTGGCTGCGTAGGCGATATAGGTCAGGACATCGTAAATATCACTGTTTTCCGTGTTGGTGATCCGGGCGATCGCCTGTAGCTGTTCCTCGCCGTAGCCTTTTTCCGCGAGTCCAGTTAGCAGGGATTTGCGGGTGTCGGGTCGGCTCCAGAGATGGCGCAATTCCGCTTCATCTTGAAAAAGATCGGGAATATCCCCGAAAAGCTGCTGGATAAACTCCTCGGCCGAGATCGGTTTTCCGTCAGCATTCCAGAAAGTTGTTTTCTGGATGTGTTCCAGTTCTCGTTCCTTGCCGTCGGCCAGTTTGATTTTAATTTTCTGACGTATCGGCAGAGGATCTGGCTCGTCGAGAGGATATTCGATCGCGTCAGGTGGTTTGGGGCGCGGCCTCGGATCGATGACGACGGGTTCCTGCGGTTCCCCGTCCCATTCGGGATCGTTAAAGTTTTCGTGGGCTTTAACAAAATCGTAGATAGTGAAATAGTCCTTATTATCAAAAAGGCGCGTCCCCCGGCCGATAATCTGTTTGAACTCGATCATCGATTTGACTGGACGCAGTAGAACGATATTTCTCAGGTTTCTAGCATCCACCCCAGTGGAGAGTTTGCGAGAGGTGGTGAGGATGGTGGGGAGCCTTTTCTCGTTATCTTGAAACTTTTTTAAGTGGGTTTCTCCCAAGCTGCCATCGTTGGCGGTAACGCGAGCGCAGTAGTTAGGATCGCTGCTGATGGCCATTTGATTGATCAGATCGCGAATGGCTAGGGCGTGGTCTTGATTGGCGCAGAAAACTAGGGTTTTCTCGTTTTGGTCGATCGCCTCCATAAAAATTTTTACCCGTTGGCGTTCCCGTTCCTCGATCTCGATAATCCGGTTAAAGTCGGATTCAGTATAAACCTTGTTTTCGTCGAGATCGCCCTCGATCAGTTCATCGTCGGGATCATATTGGTACTCGTCGAGGCTGGTGGTGAATTCAACCACCTTAAAGGGGGTTAGGTAGCCCTCGTTAATGCCTTCTTTCAGGGAATAGGTGTAGAGGGGTTCGCCGAAATATTTGTAGGTGTCGCCGTTGAGATCCCGTTTCGGGGTGGCGGTTAATCCCAGTTGTACAGCAGGGGCGAAGTATTCGAGGATTTTTCGCCAAGTGCTTTCGTCGTTGGCCCCGCCCCGATGACATTCATCCACGATCACCAAGTCGAAAAAGTCGGGAGCGTATTCGAGGAAGTTAGGGGCTAGTTCCTCGCCGTTTTGGGTCATAAAGGTTTGAAAGATCGAAAAAAAGACGCTGCCGTTTTTAGGGACTTTCTTTGTTTTCTGGATGTTCTTCGGTTCGATCCGAACGAGGGCATCTTCGGGAAAGGCGTTGACACTCCCCGCGCTAAAGCGACGGGGATTCTTGGTTCAAAGAGATTACTTGCTTAGACAGAATCGCTTCTGAAAAAGTAGAGGTATTCTCTCCCCAAGCGTTTATCGGATCTAGCCCGAAAGTTCCCGTATGCCCTACGGTACTTAACCCTTTTTTAAGGATATTGATAGCGGCGTTTTCATCCCTATCTAAAACACACCCACATTTACACTGATGGGTTCTAGTCGATAAAGATTTCTTAACAATTTCACCACAGTTTGAACAGTTTTGGCTTGTATAGTTCGGTGGGACAGCAATCGTTATCTTGCCGAATTTAACTCCAAAATATTCTATCCATTCTCGAAACTGATACCACGCCGCATCATTGATCGATTTAGCTAAACAATGATTCTTGACTAAGTTCTTGATTCTTAAATCTTCGTAGGCTATCACATCGTTAGAGTGAACTACGCACTTGGCTAACTTTACAGCAAAGTCTTTACGTTGCCTACTTATTTTAAGATGAGCCTTAGCTAATCTTTGTCTAGCTTTTTGACGATTTGTACTTCCCTTTTTCTTTTTAGATAACTGTCTTTGAAGTCGTTTTAATCGTTTCTCAGACTTTCTCAAGAATTGAGGATTATCAACCTTGTCGCCATTGTGATCTGTATAGAAAGAAGCCAAACCTACATCTAAGCCAATACACTTACCTGATGGTTTAACATCTTCTTTAACGTCACAAGAAAGGACAAATTGACAATAATAACCGTCCGCTCTCCGAATCAACCTAACCCGTTTAATATCGGATTCTTGAAAGTACCCTAAATCCCAAGTTCCTACCAACTTAAGAACACCAATGTTTTTCTTGTCAGTGAACTTAACAGTTTTAGGGCTAAGAAGCTTCCATCCTGATTGTTTGTATTCAACAGAGCGAGATTTTTTAAATTGAGGATACCCCTTTTTGCCTGATACTTTACGTTTACAGTTGTCGTAAAAACGACTAATTGAACTCCAAGCACGTTCAGCACTTGCCTGTCTAGCAGTTGAATTAAGTTCATCGGCAAATTTAAAGTCCTGAGCTAATTCTTTAGAATATCGGTATAAATCGTTCTTACCCGTACCTTTTGTATCCATCCATAACCTTACACATTTGTGACGGATGAATTGAGCAGTACGAATAGCATCGTCTATGGCTTGATACTGTTGAGTTTTAGCTTTAACTTTAAACTCTAAGACAAACATTTTACGCAGGGGGGACTTAGACAAAATCAGTATAGCACAATAAAAGTTAAGTTAACAAGATATAGTTTAAAAAGCCGTCCTAAAAGGACGGGGCTTTAACCCAAAATTTCGGTAAACTCGGTTAAAGCTTGATTAGCCAGAATATTGCGATCCGTGAGGAAGAGAATACAGGGCCGGTGGGTCGGTTCACCGCTCAGGTTCCAACTACTATGAAAGAGTTTCCATGCGATTTGAAGGGCGATCGTTGTTTTGCCGGTGCCGGTGGCCATGGTCAGGAGCATCCGTTTTTGACCAGCTGCGATCGCTTCTAGAAGCGCCTGGATGGCGTTGTGTTGGTAGTAGCGGGCCTCGCGCATCCCGCTTTTATTATCGGGGGGGACGGTGGCGAAACGGTCGCGCCAGTGGTTGGGATCCGGGTAGGTGGCGGACCAGAGTTCTTCCGGGGTGGGGTAGCGATCGATATAGCCTTCTTTTCCGGCGCGGGTATCCACTTGATAAATGCGGAGGCCGTTGGTACAGAGGGCGAAGGGGGTTTGCAGGCGCTCGGCGTAGTCCTTAGCCTGCCCAAGTCCCTCGGTGGGGTGCGCGTCGCGTTTTTTGGCTTCCAGGGTGGCGAGTTTGTGACCGCGATAGACTAAGACATAATCGCAGATTTTCGATGAACTGCGCTGGCCGTAACCCACCAGACGACCGGGGGCAATTACCTCGCGACGAATTTTACTGTCGGGAATGACTCCCCATCCGGCGGCTTTGAGGGCGGGGTCAATCAGTTCGGCTCTGGTTTCGGCTTCGTTCATGGGCTAGAAATCAAGTTGGCTGATGGCTTCCGCGATCGCTTGATCGGTTATGTCGGTTTGGTCGGTTTTGGAGTAGAGGGTGATGAGGACGATGGTGGTCTGGGTTTGCAGGTAGTAGATAACTCGATAACCGCCGCTTTTCCCCTTTTTAATATCACTGTTTTTGAGGCGAACTTTGAAAACGGGGAAATTGAATCCTTGAATGCGATCGCCGGGGGTTTGTCCTGTCTGAAGGGTCCGAAGTAGGGGTTGTAAGTCTTGGCGGATGGATCGATAGCGTTTGGCGAGGATTTTGAGATCTTTTTGAAAGCGGGGGGTGAGTCTAATTTCGATGGGGTTTTCGTTAATCGACATCAATGCCTTCCCACATTCGATCTAGGGGGATGGTATTTCCCCCTAGGGCTTCTTGCATTCCTTGTTTAAGGTTGGCAACGATTTCCTCGTCTGGGGTGTCGTCTGGGTTGTGCGATCGTTCCCGTTCTAATTCAAGGCGAAAGGATCTAACGATCTCGTAAATCTGAGTCAGGTGATCTTCGGGGATTTCGTGGAGTTCGTCGATGATTTTTTGGATGATCATGGAGCTACGGGAAGACGCTATTTACATTTTAACGGTTCTACTGGCTGAGTTGACCGGTGAAGGCTTTTTCTAGGATCGATTGTTTAAGTTCGGCGATCGCTTCTAGTTTGCGCTGGTAAATGGTTTCGAGTTTTTTTGCTTGTTGCTCAATTTTTTCGATTTTTAAGATTAGCTCTTTTTGACAATTAATATCTTCAGGAAACTCAATCACGATTTTTTTTAGTAAACTAGCTTTTATCCCTTGCGCTGTCGCACCAGTAGCTTGTTTATGGATTCTTTGCTGAATTGGTTGTGCTAGAAGTAAATACTTTAAAAAAGTACAATTTATATAATTTTCATCAGGTTGCATGATAATAACTCTCTGAGCGAAAACGACTTTTTTATCTGTATCTAATTGAGCAACATTACCGAGAGGAGCTTCAGTTGTAAAAAGAATATCTCCTTTTTTGGGAATCCCCCTAATCATCCAACTATCATAAATTTCTGGATCGACAAACTCTTGCGGTTCGCTCTGTAGAAAACCTTTTTTTATATTTTTGGCTGTAATCAGACGCATTCCTTTTGATGTTTTACTAGGTGTGCGTCCTCTGTAATCAATAAATTTAATGTGATCTTGAATGGTTGCCACTTTCCAGTTACCAGACTTCTCTGTAAAAATTTTATTTAAATAACTATCAAAAAGCTCCCGGGCATTAATTAAGTTTCTTCGGGTATTAGCTTCAGCTTGGGCTATACCCTCGAAAGCTTTGTCTAGTATCTCTACTATTCTTTTTTGTTCTTCGATCGGGGGCAAATCTATTGTAATATCAAATAAATTGTCTTGGCTAATATTCGTGATAGTTGACTGTTTAGAGCGATTGATAATAATTTCTCTGTATTTTCTACTGCGTAATAAATAAATAAGAAAATCCGAATCGACCATTTTTGACTTGATTGGTCTAGCCCTAATAATAAATCCACAAAAAACGACTGGCTCTGAAGCCCCTAGAAATAAAGATACCCAACCAACACCTTCACGTTTCACCGAAGAGCGAACAAATAGGATATCTCCTTTCTTTAGAAAATAACTATCTGAAAAATTTTTATCAACTCTATATAAATTATCTAGATCGACATAGTGATTGTCTGAATACATATTTAAAACATCTATTGTCAAAATTCCTTTGTCTCCCTTTTGATTTTTATTAAAATTAACCCCGTTTTTAAAATCGTATAATTCACCGAGCTTTATTGTTTTCCATTCACTCATAAAATCTCTCCAATACTTGTAAAAATCTACGCACTTACTTTAATTTTTTTGTTTTCTATCAATTTTCATAATCGAAACTCGATGCTGGTGGAGTGAAGTCGGATGCTGGTTGAGCGAAAGCCGAATGCTGGTTGAGTGAAGTCGGATGCTGGTTGAGCGAAGTCGGATGCTGGTTGAGCGAAGTCGGATGCTGGTTGAGCGAAGTCGGATGCTGGTTGAGCGAAGTCGGATGCTGGTTGAGCGAAGTCGGATGCTGGTTGAGCGAAGTCGGATGCTGGTTGAGCGAAGTCGGATGCTGGTTGAGCGAAGTCGGATGCTGGTTGAGCGAAGTCGGATGCTGGTTGAGCGAAGTCGGATGCTGGTTGAGCGAAGTCGGATGCTGGTTGAGCGAAGTCGGATGCTGGTTGAGCGAAGTCGGATGCTGGTGGAGTGAAGTCGGATGCTGGTTGAGCGAAAGTCGAATGCTGGTTGAGCGAAAGTCGAAACCAGCATCCCCCTCAGTTCTCATCCCTTGTTAATCCTCCATCTACGGAGAAATTCCGATAATGTGACTCATTTTGACACTCAGCCAAAATATGAAGAGAATCCCAATCACTACGCATCAAAGCCATCTTTTTCGCCCGACTCCAACCTTGCACCTGCTTCTCGCGATAAAAAGCATTTGCGACATGATCATAGTATTCAGCATAAACCAACTTGACCGGTAATCGCTTTCTAGTATGATTTGCACCGAAACCATTTTGATGTTGCCATAAACGACGGGGCAAATTCTTCGTACTGCCCACATAAAAAGAACCATCACAACATTCAAGAATGTACATATAGGCCATAGATTTTATCTGAGATGAAAGGCTCAATTTGGTTGGTTGAGGGGATATCGGGCTTCGGCTTCGCTCAGCCCTCTATTTGGGTTCGCTCAGCCCTCAATTTGGGTGGTTGAGCGAAGCCGAAACCACCCTTCCCATCAGCTAGGAGAAGACCCCAATAAATCGGAAATCGCCTCTAAAATCGACCCACTTTCCCTGTCCAATTCCGCAATCTATTTGGGTGGTTGAGGAGATATCGGGCTTCGGCTTCGCTCAGCCCTCTATTTGGGTTCGCTCAGCCCTCTATTTGGGTTCGCTCAGCCCTCTATTTGGCTTCGCTCAGCCCTCTATTTGGGTTCGCTCAGCCCTCTTTTAGCCCTCAATTTGGGTGGTTGAGCGAAGCCGAAACCACCCTTCCCATCAGCTAGGAGAAGACCCCAATATATCGGAAATCGCCTCTAAAATCGACCCACTTTCCCTGTCCAATTCCGCAATCTCCGCTAAAATTTCCTCCGGCTCGCGTAAAGGATCGCCCTCCGGCGCGTTGGGATTTTTCACCGACAGATCGAAGGAACCCGGATCGACTTCTTCTAAGTCTAAAAACCAAGAGCGCTCCGATAGCTTAAAAGTCGATTGAAACTCGATGAACTCTTGCAAATCATCATCATTGAGCGCGTTTGTTTTTCCCAGACTTCGCCCCGGTTCGAGTTGATAAAACCAGATTTTCTGCGTCGGCGAACCTTTGGTGAAAAATAAAACCACCGTCTTTACCCCCGCCCCTAAAAAGGTCTTAGCGGGACAATCCAAAACCGTATGGAGATTACAAGACGAGGTTAACTCCCTCCGTAACTCTCTAGAGGCGTTGTCTGCGTTCGACAGAAAGGTATTCTTAATAACGATCGCTCCCCGTCCCCCGGTTTTCAAACTCTTGATAAAATGCTGGAGAAAAAGAAAGGCCGTCTCTCCGGTATTGATCGTGAAATTGCCGCGGATCTCCTTCCGTTCGTTGCCTCCGAAGGGGGGATTAGCTAAAACGATGTCATAACGATTCTTCTCTTGAATCGCTTGAATATCTTCGGCCAGGGTGTTGGTCTGAATAATATTCGGAGCCTCGATCCCGTGCAGGATCATATTCATCACCCCGATAATATAGGCTAAAGCCTTTTTCTCCTTGCCGAAAAAAGTCCTCGTCTGTAGCGTTTCTAGCTCCTTCGTACTCAGATCGGCCTTACTGTGGCGTAAATACTCGTAGGCCTCGCAGAGAAACCCCGCCGAACCGCAGGCCCCGTCATAAATCGTCTCCCCTAATTGCGGTTTAATCACTTGAATCATCGCCCGGATCAGGGGCCGCGGGGTGTAATATTCGCCCCCGTTTCGCCCCGCATTGCCCATATTTTTGATCCGGGTTTCGTAGAGATCCGAAAGCTCGTGTTTCTGCTGTTGCGTGCGAAACTGAAGCCGGTCGATACTTTCGAGAACTTCCCGCAGGTTGTACCCGCTCTGAAACTTATTCCGCACCCCCGCAAAAATTTCCCCGATTTTGGCCCCGAATGTCCCCGGTTCTGCGTATTGCTTGAATCCCTGAAAGTAGGGAAATAGCTCGCTATTGACGAACTCGATCAGATCGTCCCCTACCTTGGCAGTTTTCAGCAGTTCACCCCTCCCGTCCTTGGGGTAGGCCCAATTCGACCAGCGATAGGGTTCGTCTAGTAACGGATCGTAGTCTTCCCCCGTCAATAATGCCCGATTCTGGCGATCGACTGACCGATCGTCGAGATATTTCAAAAAGAGAATCCAGGAGATCTGTTCTGCGTAATCCAACTCCGTGGCGCATCCCGCCTCTTTTCGGAGAATATCGTCGATATTCTTAAATGTCTGCTCGAACATAGGAAAAAGATTAGATACTCTCAAATCTTACCTCGATCGCTCCCTTATCCTGAGCATAGATTTTTAAAAAGGCTGAAAATGCTTCAGCCTCGTCTAAAAAATCAGATTTTACCCGCAAAATTAAGGAATAGGATTAGCTGGCTCCTTGCTTTCTAGGGTTTCGGGAACAGCTTCCGTCTTACCAAAAGCGACTCTGAGGAAGGGAGGAGCGAGGAAAGTGGTCAGGATTACCATAATAATAATCGAAACCTCTAAAGGCTTATCCAAAATTCCGCTGGCCGAGCCAATCCCAGCAAAAACTAAACCCACCTCACCCCGGGGAATCATACCCACACCGATGGCGAGACGATTGATTCCAGATATGCCAAAAACTGCCCAGCCCGTCACCAGTTTACCGATAATCGCCACAACCATCAAAAAGACAGCGATCAAAAGTCCGGCCCGATTCTCCGGTACCGTTGGGTTTAAAACACCGAGGTCGGCACGCGCTCCCACCGTCACAAAGAAAATCGGTACAAGCAAATCGGCGATCGGTTTGATTAATTCATCCAACTCGTTGCGGGTATCAGTTTCATCAAGCACCAAACCGGCGGCAAAGGCCCCTAAAATCGCTTCAAGATGAATAGCATTGCCTAAAAATGCCATAAAGAAAGCGAAGACAAATGCCGGAATAACAATATTTCCCCTTGTTTTCAGCCGCTCCACGATCGCCACAAAACTTTTGTTAAAAACACCTCCCAACAAAATTGATCCGATTAAAAAGGCCGTGGCACTGACGATTAGGTAAATAACATTGACCACATCAATCTCACCAGTTTTGGCCAAACTAGCGACCACAGCCAGAACAATAATACCAAGGACATCATCGATCACCGCCGCACCGACGATAATTTGCCCTTCTTTGGATTTGAGTTGACCTAACTCGGACAACACCTTCGAGGTAATACCGATACTGGTTGCCGTTAAGGCAGCCCCCGCAAAAATCGCCGGGATAGCCGCCACATGAAAGACGAGCATTAACCCGGCCGTACCTGCCGCAAAAGGTGCCGCAACCCCCACACAGGCCACAACCGTGGCTTGAATTCCCACTTCCTTGAGTTGTCGCAGGTCGGATTCTAGGCCAATTTCAAACAGCAGAATAATCACACCGATTTCAGCTAGAACCGAAATCACTTCACTTTGGGACTCAAAGATCCGGTCCACGGCAGCCGGGGCCAATTGATTCAATCCTTGCAGTACCGTCATAATCAGCGAGTCCGAGGCCGATAGTCCCCCTTCGGGAAAGATGAGCAGATGCAAGGCCGAAACGCCGACAATCACACCGGCCACCAGTTCTCCCAGTACGGGCGGAAAATCCAATCGTCGGGCGGCCTCTGCGCCGAGCTTGCTGGCCAGATAAATCACCACCAGTGTCAGCAATACGCCAGAGAGAATAATCGGTGAATCCTCGGCCACAACGGTGGCAAGCAAGGGGAGCGGAGCTATGGGAGCCGCTATCTCCCCAATCAAAGGAGGCAGAATAGGGGACAAAATCATCAGTTTAAAGGGATGAGGGTTAAAGGTTTTAGGTAGGGTCTGCTGAAAAAGTTTTTCGTGGGGGCAGGGTGTGGGGTGTGGGGTGTAGGGTGTAGGGTTTTACCGATTTTGAGGTAGTCAGTTACCTAATTTTCAGGGAAAAAGTCCAGGGATTTTACCCCCAATCACTCCAATGGTCAGCACTTTTTGAGGGAAAAAAGCCTAAAAGCCTTATCCAACAAGGTTTTTAGATTTATTCAGCAAGCCCTAGGTAGTCATCAAACTGGGGGATAGGAAAAAGGGCCACCGCTCAAGGACAGTCATGCTTGGGATGCGGTGGCCCTAGAGTGCCGGAGTCATGAACCGGCTAGATATCACAGCCCTCTGGTCCACAGAAACTCTGTCCGTACAGAACCTCCGCATCACAGAGATAGATCATGCCCGCAAAATTGAGGAAAAACTGATCGGCAACCTGCTTGGCAATATTTTGGGCCATAATTCGATCGGGGGTAAGTATCTCGAACTTAACATTCGTATCGGTTTCGGAAACGTGGGGTTGTCCCGACGAGCGCACGTTGCGACTGCCTTTACCGCCAGTATCCATCACCGTGTAACCGGTCGCCCCGCATTCTTCGATGATCTTGGCGACTTTTTTCAGCAAAATCTTTTCTGTGACGATGACGAGCTTTTTGGCTGGTTTAGCCATGTTGATTATCTCCTTAAATGTGTACATTTATTTGCTTGGTAAGCCCCGTCAAGGGAGCGCCCACCGACCACAATCCTAGCCGCCGCTGAGGGCCTGGGCGAGACCAAGGAAGAACGGGATACATAAGCCGATCGCTACGGGCGTACCGATGGCCGTGGACGCGCCTATATAGGCGGAGGGATTAGCCGAGGGGATACCGGCCCGCAATGTGGGCGGCCCGGAGATGTCGGAACTAGAGGATGCGATGACGGCCAGAACCACGACACCGCCCCAGCTGAACCCGGTGGCGTAGTGGGCAATCATGCCGAGACCGAAGGCGATTAGACCATGTACAAACGGTGCTAGGACGCTATAGACGACATACCACTGGGCCACCTTACGCAGTTCACCAACCCTTGACCAAGCCTCCATCCCCATGACTAGCATCAAGATCGAAAGCAAGCCACGAAAGAGGGGATCGTAGAAGCTTTTATAGACAGTTTCCGGCTGGGTGAATATGCCCAAAGCCAGACCTAATAACATGGCCGATAGGGCCGGTCCGCGAAGGCTTTCTTCAATGATCGGCCAAATCTTGACCCGATTATCCGCTGGCTGCTGTAGGCTGAGATATTCCTGCCGACTGCTGGGATAATCCTGCTGATCGGAATAATCCCCGGCCGCCACCGGCTGCTTGCTAAAAGACTCGTGGTCGTAGGCCGCTTCTTTCTGCTTCTTCTTGTTAAGATAAATGTTAGCCACCACGATCGCCGTTACCAGCGCCGGGATATCCATAAAAGGATAGAGTGCGCCAGCCCAGGCCTCGTAGGGGATCTTTTGTTCTTCGAGTACCGTCAGACCGGCTGCCATAGTCGAGCCACTCACGGCTCCAAATAACCCCCCAGTCGCGATCGCATCTACCACTTTCACCTTGGGCAGATTGGCTAAGGTATAGCGGGCGACGAAGACCACAATAATCCCTACTATGACGGCAAAGATCATTGGTAATACCATTTCCGTCAGGTTGGAATTGCGGATGGCAATCCCGCCGGTCAGACCGATTTTGGTCAGCAGCATGAAGACGATGATCGTACAAATCGACTCTGGGATGACCAATTCACTTCCGAGAGCAGCAATGATCATCCCACCAATCAAAAAAGCCAGTGTTGGGGACTGCAACTGCTTAACAAAGTCCATGACAAACAATGAGAAAAAATCCACGAATACCTCCTTAGGCCTCCCCTGATGAGGAGTGTCAATACAAATGAACTAAATAAACTTTCAAAAGCTGAAAAAGAGTAAGAGTAATACCATTTTTCTTTATTCTTGGCAGGTATCTTACCCCCCCCTTGCCCCCCCGCCCCCCCCGATGTCGGGGGGGCAGGGGGGGTGGGGGGTTGGGGGGGTTAGGGGTGAGGGCAATTAACCATCTCTGCCATTACTTGTGAAAAATGGTATGAGGCTCTTTACCCCTCAAGCAAACCTGTTGCGGGCAGAACTTTGGATAGCGTCAAGTCTGGGGGCAAGCCTAATTCGGGATTTTTGGCGGTTAAACTAGCCATGATCGCCCTTGTCCCGGAAGCTACCCCGAAGACAAGAGCTAGAGGGTGATAAACGATGGCAGCTGTTAGACCACCGAAGATATCGCCCCGCAAATTGTCAAAATGATTACGATTGGTTATTTCCATGAGAATCCAACTGAGCAAAGGATTTTTTGCCACAACAAAGCCGGCGGTTGACAGACCAGCCTTGATAGACAAAACTTTATGGTTTTTAAAGATCGATTGTTATAAATCTATATTACAACGGATATCTTGACAAGCAAATTTTTGTAAATTGAGTTTAAATCGATATATCTTTACAAAAGTATTGATTTAAACCTATGATATAAGCGGGGTGGGGAGGTTTTCACTCGTTCCCCTCCATTCCTGCTTCTGTTTAGCAAAGCTCCTCAAGGCAGTAACAGAAGTGTAGCTCTCTAGAGGCCTCTCTTGATTCAAGCCACTTTACATCAACTGATTGTCTTTGAAGCGACCGCTCGTCATGGCAGTTTCACCAGGGCTGCTGAAGAACTATCGATCACCCAACCCACCGTTTCCACCCAGATGAAACAACTGAGTAAAGCAGTGGGTCTGCCCCTATTTGAACAGATAGGCAAACGTTTGTATTTAACCGAGGCAGGACGCGGTTTATTAGTAACCTGTCAGGCAGTCCTCAAGGATCTTGATAACTTTGAGATGGCGATCGCCGATATCAAGGGCATTAAACAGGGTAAACTGCGTTTAGCGGCGGTATCCACAGTCCAATATTTAATCCCTCAGCTCCTAGGTCCTTTTTGTCAACAGTACCAAGGGGTAGATGTGTCCCTGGAATTGACCAATCACCAAGACCTAGAAGCAAGGATCATCAATAATGTTGATGACCTATATATTTTAAGCGAACCCCCCGAAGCTCTAAACCTCGAGATTCGACCGTTTCTGGAAAATCCCCTTGTGGTAATTGCCCGCAAAGATCACCCCCTAGCGGGACAGAAAAAAATTCCAATTAAACGACTGCAAGGGGAACCTTTTATTATGCGGGAAATGGGATCGGGAATTAGACGGGCAGTACAGCAAATTTTTCTCGACCATGGCATCACTGTATCTCTGCGTTTGGAAATCGGCAATAATGAAGCCATTAAACAAGCGATCGCCGGTGGTTTAGGAATTTCGGTTCTGTCTGAGCACGTCTTAAATTTAGATCATCCTAATGGGGAATTTACCATCCTTGACGTGGAAGATTTTCCTATCCAACGCCATTGGTATGTGGTTTATCCCAAGGATAAAAAACCATCGGTGATCGCCAAGACTTTTCTGGATTATCTCCTCAATATTCAGCCCCAAACCTTCTTAAGAGACTGTTCCTAAATAGAACTCTTGCAAAAATCAAAAATTGTTGTGAGGGTTAGGAGTCAGTAGTCTCCGAGTCAGTAGTCAGGAGAATTAAGAATGAATAATAATCAATTAAATGCTCTATTTAGTGATTTTATGCAATTTTATGCCTATTTTTCTCATTTTTGAACCCTCAAAAATTAATTATGCAAGAGGTTTAATATTAAGGGGGAAGTAACTGCGACAGGATCGTCTTGATTTATATTAATTTACGAACGATCTTCGATGTAAATCGTAGCAAAAATTAACTTCTAGAGACAGGATATTTGCTTAGTATAGAAACAGAGAGATTATACCTGAGAACTGACCCCATAACCAGCCAAAAGCAGTATAAGCGGCGAAAGTGAGCATTTTCTAGGCAAATATTGCCTTAGTAATTGACGATTTTTACTTTTTACTCAATTTTATGTCTTTAACTCTCTCAGAACAACTCAAGCGAGAACAATTATCCTATCCCCAAACTCTCCTCCATCATCTGCAAAGGTTACGGCATTTTGTGACAGTGGAAGGAGAGGAGAAATTGCAGCAGTGGAAAAACCTCATTGAAAAGGAGAATTTTCAACCTAGCACCCGTAATTTAGCCTATTATCTCGCCCTGAGACAAGAAGATATCCGGGATTTACAATTAGCTTTAATGCCCTGGGGATTATCTTCCCTAGGCCGGATTGAATCGAAAGTTTTACCGACTCTCGATGCGGTAATTGCCACTTTAGGGGCGGTTTGTCATCAAGAAGCCTCATTATTACCCAAACATCCCCCTTTAGAGGCATTTTTCCAAGGAGATCAACTTTTAGCTTCCCATAGCGCGGAAGTTTTCGGTCTGCCTTCCCCCCGGCGTCGGGTGCGAATTATGGTGACAATGCCGACGGAGGCGGCAACCGACCCCGATTTTATCGCTCAATTACTGCGTTGCGGGATGGACTGTATTCGCATTAATTGCGCCCATGATGGACCCAAAGAGTGGCGGGGAATGATCGAAAATCTGCGCGAGGCGGTCAAAAATCCCGAAAATTTAGTCAATGGACATACCTGTAAAGTTTATATGGACTTAGCTGGCCCAAAAATCCGTTTAGAACAGATTTTAGCCCCCCAGTCCCAAACCAGACTATATCAAGGGGATTTTCTCCTCTTAACCACCCAACCCCCCCACACTGCCCATCCTCAGTATTTTCAGGCTAATTGTTCCCAACCGGAAATTATTCCCCAAATTCCCGTCGGGGCGAAAGTTTGGATTGATGATGGTCATATTGGGGCTGAAGTTATTGCCATAATGCCAGAAGGTCTCTTACTAAAAATTACCCACGCCAGGGAGAAAGGGGAAAAACTGAAAGCAGATAAGGGACTAAATTTCCCCGATACCGTCTTAAATATCGATCCTTTGACCGCAAAAGACCGGCAAGATTTAGATTTTATTGCCGAAAATGCCGATATTATCGGTTACTCTTTTGTACAAAAAGCCAGCGATATCGAGACACTACAGCTAGAGTTACAAAGTCGTTTGGGGGATGCTTGGCGACAAAAAGCAATTGTGGCCAAAATAGAAACACCTTTAGCCGTGAAAAATCTACCCGAATTAATCATCCATGCCGCCGGTAAACAACCTTTTGGGGTGATGATTGCCCGGGGTGATTTAGCTGTAGAAATTGGTTATCAAAGATTAGCAGAAATTCAAGAGGAAATTCTCTGGTTATGCGAAGCGGCCCATATTCCAGTAATTTGGGCTACCCAAGTCCTAGAAAATCTGGTCAAGAAAAGTATTCCCTCCCGGGCCGAGATTACCGATGCAGCTATGGCCGAAAGGGCCGAATGTGTCATGCTTAATAAGGGGGAATATATCCGGGAAGCGGTGACAATTCTCGATGATGTTTTACAAAGAATGCAGACCCACCAAGCTAAAAAAACGCCCCAATTACGCGCTCTCCATTCTTGGGTTTAAGCAGTTTCAGTTATCAGTTATTAGTCAGGAACTGTGGGCTGATGGGAAGTGAGGGAGTGAGCAGTTAATCGTACTATATAAAAGCCGATTTGGGAGCAGCGGTTAAGCAAAGCTATTCTTGATTTGATCAAGAATAGTCTCGGGATCGCGGATAAGTAGATGAGTGTCTTTAAACTTCTCGAAATCCCAATAGCTAAGACGACTAATTTTCTCCAAAGAATCCCAAGTCGGGGTAAAATCTTTTCGGGTTTCCAACCAGAGTACAGTTTGTCCGTGACCGGGAAAAGTCGCATAACTGAATTGAGGGAAAAAATCATGGATAGCGAAAATGACCTTATAGACATCCCCCATCCATCTTGAATCCTTAATCTTAATCCATTTTCTTAATCGGCAAAAGAGCCGGTAATTAGATATAGAGGCAACCCAACTGATCGGATAGGTATCATCAATAAGCCAGATGGTGCGGGAATGAGAGTATCGCAAAGAATTACAAAAGTCTCTAAACGTTTGCTCGAAAGTATGCAATCCATCTAAGTATATCAGATCGAATTCACCGTGTTGGGGAGCAAGAGTGGAGAAAAAAGAATCGCTCGTTATCTCATAAAAAATTGAGTTTTCATTGGCATATTTTTTATGAACATCGTCCCTAAAACAGGGATCTACAGCTATTTTTTTGGGAACCTTAACCCGAATAAAGGTACCCCCAGAGCTAACTCCAATTTATAAATATTTAGAGGCGGAGTTAATATCTGCTAATGCGTTTAGTCTTTCAAATCTACGTTCAAGCATTCTTTTCCTTTTATGATGGTAAATTTAAGGGTATTCCGACGGTTATAGTCGGACAAAACATATTTGTAAATCAACATTATTACTGGCAGAATGATGTCTCCTCTTGACATCGACAGGGGACTTATCCATGACTATAGAGTTTACCAGTATCATGAGGTACGCTCACTTAAACCTTTTGTTCCCCTCCCCAAAACCTGAGATTTTGTACCTCATCAGCAGGGAAATTGCTAGGAATTCATGGAATGGATGATAGGCCATATTGAAATTGCCAGGCTATGAGAATAACGACTAGCGACATTATCGTACAACAAAAGCTAGAAATGTCAAATCTCGCTTTAACATCTATCCTCAAAGGGACTTGGTGACATCCAGTGTCAGAGGCAGATTAACGCATATTATTGACCGCACCGCTAACCAAACCAGCGCTAACATAGCGACCATAACCATCAAGACGGTTTTGTTGAGCGATTCGGGAGGGATTATTGACGAGATCGGCAACTCCCACACCCATCATCACCACGGAGATAACTGCGATTAAGTAGTTACGGACAAAAGTTGGATTTTGGTGGCTGGCTAACATGGTTGTTACCTCTCTTTCCTGTCGATAACCTTAGAATACGAGAGGGGTTGGGGTGATGTCAGTCCCATAATTCAGGGTGACAGAAGTGGAAAAAAGTGGAATCCACAGATAATACTAAATCCTGTTTGAAAGCGATAGGAGAGTGGGGTGTAGGGTGTGGGGTGTGGGGAGAAGGGAGCAACGGAGCAGGGAGAAACAATTCATAACTTGAGAGTTAATCACACTATTAAAAACGGATTTGGTATAAGCTGTTCCCCAGTTGAGAGCTTCTTGCTTCAATGGGATGCGCTTTCGGCTCTCTTATTCTTTGTGTGATAAGTTTAACTTACATGGGAGCGATCAATCTTTGTGTCCTTTGTGTCTTTGTGGTTCGTTCCACTTTCTTGGTTAGTTGAGAATAAATTTTAAATGGTTCTTCCGAAATTGTCGTGTAAAATCAAAGAAAAAACAGAGAATTATTGCTGACCAATAAAAACAATAATTTATCTTTAAAAGCTCTCTATACTTGCAATACAGCAATTTATTGGTTAAAATATAGACAGCCAAGACCAGCAAGTTTAGACACAAGTTATACTTATGCCATCAAATCCACAATTAAAGTTAATGACCGAGCTACTTCACCTAGAAGGAGTTGTCGTTACCAATTATCAAATTATTACCGATATAGGAATTGTTTTACATTTAGAAAATATGTCAAGAGAAACCGAGGGCATTTATTGTGGAAACAAAACGGGAAAACTTCATCAAAATAATGAATTAACAATCCGAGATTTACCTGGGAGCATCCCACTTGTGCAATAAGTATAAATGCTTAAGCGACCAACGAAGCTACGCCTGGGGCTATAGCACCATTGAGATAAGCACAACGGAGCTTTAAATATTGTGGCACATTTTCCGCTTTCCACTGCGCTCCTACAATTTTCATCCGAGAGCTAATCTGCTTAATGGGACTTAAACAAATTTTAAGCCCAAACAAGACCTAAACTGGCTTTGTAAGCGGCAAACACATCCAGATTCTCGGTCAGCCATTCAAAGAAACGAAAAGACATCGCTGTCCGAAAAGCTTCCAAGGCTTCCACAAAAGTGTTTAAAGGTCGATTCGCCCACCGCCTTTGCAATCCCCCAGTTAACTTATGCCACAGGATAAATGTATAGGCACAAAACCCCAAGATAAAATGACGAAGTAAGCTTCGTTTATCCCTGACTTGATATTCTCTTAACCCTAACCATCCTTTGGCTTCTCGGTAGAATACTTCCACCCAATTTCTTTCGGTGTAAGTCCTCACTATCCACGACGCTGTTACTGTATCTGCCTCAACTACATTGGTCATGAAATAGTCCACCTCTGTAGCTTTTTCAATTGAACTTGCATTCATGACGATAGCCAAGTTCCTTTCTCCTTCTAGTTGAGATATTTTCGCTCTGAATACCGCTACCCAAACCGGTTTTTCTCGCTCTAGCTGAATAGTTATTTTCTCAAAATCCCCTTCTGATAAGCTTTTTGCTAGTTGCTCAAGCTGGATTTTTTCTTCTCCACCCCCTTCTTTTTCAATAATTACTTTTCGATTTTTGGCTACTCCTCCTAAGTATTTTAGCTTTCTTTCTTCTAGGGCTTTTAGAAAATTTGTGTTGTGGCCATAGCCAGCATCAATTAACACAATTTTCGGTCGATAGCCTCTGGTTAAGCTCCGGTCAATTAAATCTATCGCTATCTCTGGTTTCTTCTTAAATTCTTGGTCTTCTTTCCCCTCGGCTAAGGAACTAGCCGGTTGATAAATTTCAATGTCTAGGGGTACACTTTTTTTGCCGTCGTAGAGATGGGTAGTTACGGCGACTATTCCGTTGTCTGTCTTGCCAATTTCTCCCAGGTACTGCCTCCCAACTCCGGCGGTCAGATTGCCACTTTTTCGATGTCCTGAGTCATCGACAATCAGCGTAAATCCTCGGGGGATTTGCGTCTGGCGGCATTGGTTCATCACTTGCAAGCGACATTCATTTACCTGACGGTCTGACCAGGGCGATTCGGTCAAAAAGTGATGTAATCGGTTATAAACTACTCCGACGGCATTATTGGCCATTTGAGTGAGGTTTTTCCTCTCACTTTCCCCTAATAATCCTCCTAAATATTGTCTGAAGCCGTTTTTTTGCGCTTCGTTTTTGAAGCAATTGTCAAACCGCCGACACCATCGGTCAAAGCATGGGGGCATCGCGGCTGGGGTTGTCTCTTTCATCGCTGATTTTTCAACGTAAAGTCCTTATTCTGTAACGATTATACTCGATTAAACCTTTGTTGAGCGTTTAAGTCCCAATAGTAACCCCGAATTTGAAGCTTATCGGCAAAAACAAAAGGAAAAAAATTATCGTTGAACGACCGCAAGAAGGGTAGAAAAAACGAGATTTATGGAAGAAATATCGGATTTTTATAGCCCGAAAGAGTTGTCGAATTGTGGGATTATGAGAAAAATGGCGATTTGAAGCCAGGGGCGGTTTTATAGAAAAAAAGCTCAAAAACAGCCAAACTATTTCTACAGTATCTTATAGTTAAAATAGAATTGCGTCTTTGCCCTGCAAAGATTCAAGGTAAACCGGCATATAACCGTTATTCTTGGGATAACCAAATAACATCACGCCATTAAGAATAAAGAAATCGGTATGGTCCAGCCATTTCTTGGCAGTGTTAACAGGACAAGCTTTCTCATAGCCTAACTCTTGGCGAGAACAGCAAACCCACAACACCCCATCTTGCCAAAAATAAGGAACTATTATTGGGGGATACCAATCGCCCTGTTGATCATGAAATTCTTGAACTACTGAAATTCCCTGAGAAAATTGATGATAGTGACGGGATGCTGACATTCTATACCGTAAAGTTAGTGGTGAGTTAGTTACCTAAAATATAGGTCGAGAATTTGAAACCGGTCTAAGGTGAGTTTCTTGAGCTTGATGATATTTTGTTAATCGGAACCTCCCCAACTCCAAGTAGGATTTCCAGCATTGACCCTTTTTTTCAGGATAGAAGCGGTGAAACCATTTGCGTCTCTTATGCCCGTTAAGTCTAAAATTAGATAAACCTTGCCACCGATAAAGCGCAAACGCAGATGGGATAAATATGGAGTCTCTGAGTCGCCGTATTTCTCAATGCCAGCGGTGGCAACGCATTGGCGGTATGGCTTTTTAAGATTGGCGACCCAAGTGACACTAAAAAAATCTGACGCGGCAATGGTAAAGGGTTCTGCAAAAGAGCTTAAGTTAGCTTGTCCGTTGATGGTGTATCCCCCCTCAAAGTAAGGTGCGTTTTCCTCTGTGATGATTACTTGATCTGGACACTTAGCATCAGGCTTATCTATGAACTTATAGACTCCTAATTTTACGGGAAAAGCTTGGGCTGTTTCGCATAAAACAAAGGCTAGTCCTAGAGCCGCTAAAATGGGAAGTCTTTTCATGGCGATCGCTTGCGGTCATCAACTGTTGCTTACTTGCCGGTTGTCCGTCCTTTACTCCCATTTCATCACATAGAGTTCATCCAGCTGGCATTGAAAAAACCGGGCTAGTTTGCCGGTGCTGAATGGACGTAACTGGATTCGAACCAGTGACCCCATCGATGTCAACGATGTACTCTAACCAACTGAGCTATACGTCCGCACGAATTGTTATTATAACACGACTGCCTCTAATTAGGCAAGCCCCTAGGCAGTAAATTGATAGCCAATTAATTTATAAATTAACTTGGCAGTGGTAAATTCCGAGACCACCGAATCACTAATCGGGGCCAATTCCATCACATCGCAGCCAATCACCTGATGAGTTTGGAAAAGACGACGGAGAAAGTTTAGGGTTTGATGCCAACTTAACCCCCCCGGTTCCGGGGTTCCCACCCCCGGAATTAAAGCGGGATCGATGCCATCCACGTCTATGGTTAAAAATACCTTCTCGGTGGTGATTTTGGCGATCGCTTTTTCGATCCAATTCGGATCACCGGCGATATCTCGATCCCAAATCACAGGAATCTGCTGTTTAGCGATTAATTCCGCTTCTTCTCGACAAATAGCCCGAATTCCCACGGGTAAGGTCGGTAAACCCATTTCTAACACCCGACGCATCACACAGGCGTGGTTATGGTGGGAGCCTTCGTACTCAAAACGCATATCGCCATGGGCATCAATTTGAACCACCGTAAAAGGTTCCGATAAAGCCTGTCGATAAGCTTGTACTACTCCCGTGGTGATAGCGTGTTCACCCCCGACGGCGACGACAAATTTATCATCGGCAATTAAACGAGAAACTGTAGCTGTGGTGACGGCTAACATCTCCTCGGCGGACAATTGGGGTTGCTGACGGGTATCGGCGATCGCATCATGGGTATAGATGCCCACTTCTAAACAGGTTTCCCTCTTAAGTTCCTCGTCATAGGCTTCCAATTGTTGGGAAGCGGTAATCACCGCCGCCGGTCCAGTTTCACAACCCTTGCGATAGGTGGTGGTGGCCTCGTAGGGAATCGGCAGGATCACGACCTTAGCTGTGGCGTAAGTGGCGATCGCTTCACTCCCTAAAAATTGTTCGCTACCGGTGGCGCAAGACAATAACATGGGCAAGTCACAGAAAATTTTAGTCCGATCTTCTATTATAAATATTTTGACTATTTTTGTCTATCTCAACTGACCCCAGACATATCTACTACAATAGCCGACAACCCTTATCCATCAATGGATACATCCCTTAACTTTTCTTGGTGTACCCGTGTTTATGGTAATATTTCTCAATGGACAGGGAGCGAGCATATTTGCTGAAACCGAGTTAGATTTATGGGGGGTTTCCTTGATTTCTACCAGGTAAGAGGGCATCAGAAATTCTCTTAATCCCTCCCAAAGCACAGGTTATGGCCTTTTGTCAAAGGGAAAGTTCAGATCTTAATTGAAAATATAAGTAGAGATTAGCGATCGCTAAATTGGAAGCCATGAGTAGATTTACTTTATATTATGACTGCGATAGTAGTTTAAAAACTCTTGAACTGCCTTTAATCCTTGTCAATTCTCTCTGCATAGCTTCAAATACTTGACATTTTTAGTATATTTGAATTACTCATTATGGATAACTATCTGACATTAAACAGTAATCTTGACTCTTCTGGTTTCTGTGTGGAAACGAGGTCTATACTGATAGTCTCTGCCGCAAAATAGTCCTAAAAGTCTTGCCTGATAATTATTTCACGATTTCATAAGCAAAAATTATCATACAAAGTCGAGAAGATCCGAATCTTCTTTACATTCTGTTATTGAAGGGTTTCATTCGGGAATGATATAATTGCACGGAGAGATTACAAGTCACTCTATAAAATCCTCCAAAGCGGGAATGAGCTAATTCTGAGTCTCAGCATATTATCATGGAAGAAACAGTTCACGACAATTTTTTCAAAAAATTTACTGTGGTAACAGCTACTATATCTGCTGCAGATTATCTCCCCGAGTCATCGGGTGTTTACGCTTTCTATCATGCGTTTGATTTTTCTGAGCATGATTTGTGTGGTAATATCAAGACTCGCCTGCAAAATACAGTATTTAAAACAAAATTTTCTGAGAATAATGATAGAAGCAAATTTACCATAGATATCTGTGGAGAGCCAGTTAGTTTATCTCAGAATATGGAATATTTTCTTCAAGAAATTTCTCAACCAAAGGAGCGAAGAATTCTGAAAGAGTTCCTAATTTCATGTAGCATTTTACAGCATCCAGAATATATTGGCACGGCAAAAAATTTAAGGATGAGATTTCTTCAACACTTGGAAAGAGAGGATGGGTTTTTATCAAAACATGGAAACTCAAGATCGAATAACGAATTTTTGTTTATTTCCTTTCCTTGTCCGAAAAGTATTTCTAGACAATTGGAAAGCTTATTAATTCAATTATGTCAACCCAGATTCAATACTCAAAGGAGTTAAAATATGGAACTAGATAATCAGTGTCCAGAAACTATCGAATATAAAGCAATCACCGGTAAGTTTGGTGAAGTTAGATACTTTATAACAACCTTAGAACAAAGTGATGCAGTAGAAAACATTCGATTTGCTGATGAGATACAAGGCAGCTGGAGCTTCTCCGAAAGAGTCCAGAGAAAACTCGATGAAAAAAGAGCGGAAACAGAAATATTTTCCTACTTAGCTCAAGGGGGAATTAGGTTTTTTAATTCAATTGTAGTCGTCCTTTTGCCAAACTCAAATGAGCAAAGAGAGTTCTGGGATTTTTCTACAGTTAGTAGTCAAGGTAAAACTGTAGAAAAATGGGTTAATTTAAAACTGTACAAAAACGTTGCTAGAATTGTCATTGATGGACAACATAGATTACTTTCTCTAAAAAGATACTGGAATGCTCATACAGGCAAAGAACCATTAAATTCTCAACAGTTAAAAGATAGCTTTGATTGCTCTGAAACCTTTGATATACCAGTTGTTTACTTAGTATTTAGAGAACTTGGAAGGGTAGGCTATAGCAATGCAAGCGAAACTATTAGAGATGATATTATCAAAGCGACTCGTAATATTTTTACAGTTATAAACAAAACTGCAAAATCTATTGATAAACAAACTCAATTATTGCTAGATGACAGTAAAATATCAGCATTAATTCCCAGAAAAATTTTGGAAGAAAAAGTGCTTGAAGACAAATATGTTAAATGGTCTTCTACAAACAGTTTAAATCAAGCAGATCCTTATCTAACTACACTAAATTTAATTAGTGAATGTACTATGGAAATTTTAAAAGACTCTCCGCAAACTTTAAAAAAATCATTTAATTCACCTACTGAGCGACAAATGGCTTTAAAAGATTACTATGATTCTCATCCTCATTTGTCACAAATAGGCACAAAAGCTGTACTTAATTGGTTTTTTAACGAACTTCAACCATTCAAGGATTGGATATTACAGCTAAATTATTTAGATGTAGATGTGCCGATTCAACCAGATCAACCGCAGCTGAAACCTAGCCAGAAAACAGCGATAAAAAGTTTACGGCAATCCAGTATTTTATACACAGTTTTGGGACAAAAAATACTCTTTTTTGCAGTTTCGAGATATTTACTTAGAATAAGAAAAGAGTATCGGATTACCGCTACTCTTAGCGCTATCTCAGATAGTATTAAGAAAATGGATCAAGAAGGTTTTTTTCAAAGAAACCAACCACACTGGTCTAATATCATAGTGCAGCCTAATGAAAATCTGAGCATTCTTACTAAAGGTTCTGGAGCCGATAAATGTGTAGAACTTGTCAAAATGATATTATCTGATACCTCTGATGGTGTAAGAGAGCTAATAAAAAAGACCAAAGAGGAAATTAGTCCTGATGTTAACTGGAATGAACATTTAATTTCTAAATGGAAAAAAGAGTTTCATGTCATCCTACCTAGAGTAGATTTGATTGATGAGCAACTACAAGAATCGTCTGAATCGGAGGATTTATTTTCTGAAGTTAGAGAGAAGCCAGACTCTTTTGAAGAAGAAGAAAACGAATTTGGTAAAATTGAATACGATGGGGATATTTTTCAAGAAAATGAATAACTGAACTATTAAACTCCAAGGAATTTGAGAATAACGCAATCGTATCTGACTAGGAATATTTCTAGTCCTAGGGTGCGTTCCCTAAGGCAACTTCTACCGCTCCAGCGATCGATTTTTGGGGAACGCACCATGCACATTGATTATTGCGATCGCCGATCTGGTAGGGTGCGTTAATGAAATGTAACGCATCTTATTTTTATTGGTTGTCCTTCTGTATCCCATAGGATACACTTAAGGCATGATTGAAATTCGCCAGACCGAAACCTACTCTCAGTGGTTTAGCAATTTGCGGGATCGCCAAGCAAAAGCACGTATAGACATTCGTGTTCGTCGCCTGTCTATGGGCAATCCAGGCGATGTTAAACCAGTAGGAAAAGGTGTATCGGAACTGCGGATCGATTATGGCCAAGGCTATCGGGTGTATTTCATTCAGCGAGGCGAGACCTTGATCATCCTCTTGGCAGGAGGAGATAAGCAAACTCAAGAACGGGACATCAAAACAGCATTAAATTTAGCACAAGACTTATAGGAGATTTTCATGGCTACTATCCAAACCTATCCTTGGGATGCGGCAGAACATCTCGAAACAAAAGAAGATATAGCTGCATATCTTGAAGCAGCTCTTGAAGATGGCGATCCAAGCTTAGTGGTAGCAGCATTAGGTGATATTGCTCGATCTAAAGGGATGACACATATTGCCCGTGAAACAGGGTTGGGGCGTGAAAGTCTCTATAAAGCTTTGTCAATCGAAGGCAATCCAGAGTTTGCCACAGTTCTTAAGGTCTTACAATCACTTGGGTTACGCCTCCAAGTCGTACCAATTGCCTAACTTCACCGTTATACTGAATCGGTTTTTAATAGTATGATTAACTCCCAATCCCACTTTAAAAACCCGCTCTCCCCCATACCTGTTAAACAAGATTTAGGATCAGAGCGATCGCTAGATTAAAGGTTAAGTAATGTTAAGATCATAATTCTTCATGAAGAAAGCGCATGATCGCCGAGTAGCTGTAGTCAAAAATACCAAATTTTGCCCCAGTCACAATAAAGTAGGGATCAAGCGCGATCAATCGAAGCAAGAATTTTCTCCCCAGTATCTATGAATCAATCAGAAAGTTGCGGTAAGGTCTATCTCGTCGGTGCAGGTCCCGGAGATCCCGGTTTGTTGACCTTAAAAGCGAAAGTTCTCTTAGAAAATGCCGATATTGTCCTCTATGATGCCCTAGTTAGCCCCTCGATTCTAGCCATGATTAACCCCAGGGCCGAACAAATCCATGGGGGTAAGCGTCGCGGTCGTCATTCTCTAGTACAGGAGGAAATCACCGCTTTACTGATCCAAAAGGCCCAGACTAATGCTGTGGTTGTTCGTCTCAAGGGGGGTGATCCCTTTGTTTTCGGTCGCGGGGGTGAAGAAATGCTCGATCTGATCGCGGCCGGAATTAGCGTCGAGATCGTGCCAGGGATCACTTCAGGAATTGCCGTGCCTGCCTACGCCGGTATTCCCCTCACCCATCGCGATTATAGTTCTTCCGTTACCTTCGTCACCGGCCACGAGATGGCGGGTAAATATCGTCCTCAAGTTAACTGGTCAGCGATCGCCCATGGTGCGGAAACAATTGTCGTTTACATGGGTGTGCATAATTTACCCTATATTATCGGCGAGTTAACCAAGGCCGGCAGAAGTCCAGAAACACCGATCGCTCTGATTCGCTGGGGAACAACACCGCAACAACAGCAGTTAATCGGTACTTTCACCACGATTATGGACCAGATCGAAGCCACCGGCTTTGAAGCCCCAGCGATCGCTGTTATCGGGGCAGTGGTGGACCTTCACGATCTCTTGCAAGCGGGACAACCTTTGCTATCGAGGACAATCCCCCCTACACCCATTTCTCTCTGATTCGGTTTCCATGCGTCAATATCAAAAATCCCTGACGATTACCACCAGTCCCAAGAATTTCCATCGTCTTACCGCCCCCATAGAAGCGATCGTGGCTGAATCGGGCATAACGACGGGATTATGCAGTGTCTTTGTCTGTCACACCTCCGCTTCTTTGCTGATCCAAGAAAATGCCGATCCCGATGTTCTCACCGATTTGGCCAATTTCTTCGCCAAGTTAGTGCCGGAAGATAGCAGTCTCTACTATCACTCTACCGAAGGGCCAGACGATATGCCCGCTCACATTCGCTCAGTCCTAACCCGGACATCGGAACAAATCCCGATCGCTAGGGGTAAATTAGTTTTAGGGATCTGGCAAGGTATCTATCTCTGGGAACATCGTCAGAGTCGTCACCAAAGACAAGTGGTGGTTCATATCACAGGGGTCTGAAGCTTTGCGTATAGTTTTGTAATAGAAACTTTACTCGTACCCCTCATCGGAGTAAGATTTTTTCCGTGTACGATCAAATTGTTCGCTTTTTGAACAAAGAACTTCATATTTCGTAACAAAAGGAAACAATTTATGCGAAAATTGTTCGCTCTGGCCCTGGTGCTATCTCTCTGGTTCACCTTTGCCGCTCCAGCGTCGGCTGATTTGTCCAATCTGACCCCTTGTAGCGAAAATCCCGCTTTCCTACAAAAAGCGAAGAGTTTCCGCAACACCACTCCTGACCCTGAATCGGGAGCCAAACGCGCTCAAACCTACTCCCAAGCTCTCTGTGGACCCGAAGGCTATCCGCACCTAATTGTGGATGGTCGTTGGGATCACATGGGCGATTTCTTTATCCCTAGCATCCTATTCCTGTACATTGCCGGTTGGATCGGTTGGGTTGGTCGGGCCTATTTAATCGCCGTGCGCGACGACAAAGATGCCGAAATGAAGGAAATCATCATCGATGTTCCCCTCGCTTTGAGCAAAATGTTAACGGGGTTCCTCTGGCCGTTGGCGGCTTTACAAGAAGCCACTTCCGGTAAATTAACCGTTAAGGATTCGGAAATTACCGTTTCCCCTCGTTAATTTTTGTGTCAAACCCTTGACTTTTTATTCCCTAGGAGAACTCAGATGGAAGGACTTACTAAATTTCTCTCGTCCGCACCCGTGTTAATTATGGCGCTGCTGACTTTCACCGCCGGGATTTTAATCGAATTTAATCGCTTTTATCCCGATCTCTTATTCCACCCGCTAGGTTAAAGACAATCTCAGGTGATTAAAAGGGATACAGAGTCCACTGTATCCCTTTTTAATGGGAATGATCCTAGGGATTGGGGGAATATTAAGAAAAGAAAGACACTGGAGACGACAGGCTCTCAAAATCGATAAGATACAGGTATCTGCAACCCCAGAGGTGGGACAAACCATGCTGTTAGATAAAGATTTGATGCTAGAAAAGCGGCTGCGGTATCAAGAATTACAAGAAAAATTAAAAGAGATTTGGCAGGGAGAAAACGTTCTCGAATCGGATGAATGCGATTATGATATCCTAGTTATCCCTTCTTTTAGTATCGATCAGAGAGTCGGTCAAAAAGTGGCGGGTTTTTTACATTACGAAGAAAGATTATTATTTTCTCTGATTCGGTTGCGACACCCGAAAACCCGTTTAATCTATGTAACAGCGCAGCCACTTTCGCGGATGGTGATTGATTATTATCTGCAATTGTTGCCTGGGATTCCTTTTTCCCATGCTAATAATCGTCTGTTATTACTGACAACTCACGATAACTCTTTTCAACCTTTAACCCAAAAAATTCTGGACAGACCGCGCTTAGTAGCAAGAATCCGGCAAGCGTTGCGTCGAGATCGTGCCTACATGGTTTGTTTTAATTCTACTAATTTAGAGCGAGAATTGTCTTTACAATTAGATATTCCTTTATTTGCCTGTAGTCCAGACTTATTGTATTGGGGTTCTAAAAGTGGCAGTCGCGAGATTTTTAGTCAAGGCAATATTCCCCATCCTGACGGTAGTTTACAGGTAAATACGGTTAAGGATTTGTTGTATGAGGCCGCTAGTTTGTGGTCCCGTCAACCGCAATTAAAACGCATGGTAGTGAAGTTAAATGAGGGGTTATCGGGAGAAGGAAATGCGGTTTTAGATTTACGTCCTTTAGGGGGAATTGTTGATAGTAACAGTCTAGATTTAAGCGAGAGAATGAATCTCTTGGCTAAACAATTAGACAAGATGAGTTTTCAAGCAAGCGATGAAACTTGGTCGAGTTTTTCCAGCAAAATTGCTGAATTAGGCGCAATTGTCGAAGCTTTTATTGAAAGCGAAGAAAAGCGATCGCCGAGTGTGCAAGGTTATATTACACCCACGGGAGAAGTAAATATTCTTTCCACTCACGATCAAATTTTAGGCGGTCCCGATGGTCAAATTTATCTAGGTTGTCATTTTCCGGCCGATGAAAATTATCGCCTACAATTACAGGAATTAGGCCTAAAAATAGGGGAAATTCTGGCAGCAAAGGGAGCAATTGAACGCTATGGAGTTGATTTCGTCGCTGTGAAAAATCCAGAAACTTTAGTCTGGGATTTACAGGCGATCGAAATTAATCTGCGAAAAGGAGGAACTACCCATCCTTTTATGACTTTAAAGCTTTTAACTAATGGTGAATACGATCAAGAAACCGGATTATTTTTTAGTCAACCTCACCAGGAAAAATACTATATTGCCTCCGATAATCTCCACAAACCCCAATATAAAGGTTTACTTCCCGATGATTTAATGGATATTATTGCTAAACATCACTTGCATTTTGATAGTAGCAGTAAAACGGGAACAGTTTTTCATCTCATGGGTGCGCTGTCAGAATTTGGTAAATTAGGCTTAACTTGTATCGGCAATTCTAGTGAGGAAGCCGCGGCAATTTATCAGCGTGTGGAACAGGTGTTAGATTGGGAAACAGAGCATAGTTCCATAAATTTAGGTTATTGTTCTGGATTACCGATCACTTGGATATAACTAGACTGATTTACTGGGTATAATTTTTTGTTTCAGAGATTTAATTATCCAAGCAGGCAGTTCTTGGCAGCCAATGACTGATAGTTTTACCTTGGTTAAAAGTTGTCTTGACTGGGATGCACTTAACTGGTTTAAATGGCTTCTAAATATTTGCTATCGAGCAGAAATGAGCCTCGATCAAATTTTACACCCCAATAACCCCCCGGCCGGCGATCGATCACCGTGCCGATATCGTCGATATTGAGTAGCTCTGGCGGCCGTAACATAGGCATAGGATCGGCGGTTTTCAGGTAAGGGGGAATGGCAATCAGACGGACTTTTCCCCCGATGCTAATTTCACTCATGGTACTGGCTAGATGCGATCGTGACATCGTATCTCAACTTAGCATATTTTAAATCATTCTTAAGATAGATTTTCCAAAGAATAGGTGTTGTGTAATACTAAATCCGTTGAGTAACGCACAGAAAACGGGTTTCTCGGAGAAACCCGTTTTCTACTCATGCAAAAGGCAAAACGGAGAATAAATAATCAGTTTTTAATAACTGGATTTAGTATAAGCTGTTTTCGTCCCCCTTTCCAAAAAAAACCCAAAATCTGAATCCCTAGTTGGGGAGAGAAATGTAAAGATTTCCTAAACTGTATATTTTGATACAGTTGTGGGGGGGGGAATGTGTATAATCTCGTTGTATCCCTTTGGAGTTGGGTTGGGGTGTTGCCTAACCTAGCAAAGAAACGACAAAAGTAGGCTAATAGGTTCAAAGCTAAGACTACAAGCTTACATACAAAAAACACTACTCAGGAATAAGAAAATGAAAAATTGGACTTTAGCCTTAGCTCTTGGAGCGGCTGCAACGACTACAATGATTGGCTTTGGAGTAAATCCTGCTTCGGCAGTGCCTTCTCTTGGAACTCTCACATGGAGTTTCTCTTTCGATATAGATACAAACCTACTGCCTCCGTCCAGCCCTGACTATACACCTTCCCCCACACCTGTTAAGGGGACATTTATTACCGAAAATACTTTATCTACATCTTTGGTCGTTCCAAGCTTTACCGGATATAAAGTTTTATCCATAACTGGAACACAGGGTGCAGATACTATAACTGGTCTGGTTCCCCAAGGTACTGGCTCTACCACTTTATTAACTTCAGGATTAACGAATGATAATCTGTTTAATCCGGCAAATATTGTTCCTGTAGGAGGTGTAGGTGCTTTTAGTGCAGGGGGATTAGCCTACATCGAAGATGGAAAAGAATATCGGCTACTTTATGATGGGGGTAAATATATGGGGTGTATACCAGGGTGTACTCCTGTTCAAAACCTGGATGTAAAATTAGTTCCTGAACCCTCCTCAACCGCTGGACTTTTAGCTATTGGCTCCTTTGGTGCATTAGGCGCAGCTTCAACCCTCAAACGCAAACTAAAATCATCCAAAACATCAGAAAAAGAAACCATAAAAGTAGGCTAAATTGCTTACCAAAGTAGAATTAATGCCCCTTCATTCAGTCAGTTGAGGGGGTTTATTGTATAATGGGGACATGATTAAATCAAGAGGATTTTGGTTATGCAACAGGTGACGATTGAGCTACCCACCACCATAATTAATGCTCTAGCCGCCTACAATCAAGAGCATAAGGTATCTTCTTCTGATACAGTACAAACGGCTATAGAATCATTTTTAATAGCGAAAGGCTATTTATCCAAACCGAAAAAATCTTTTCACTTATCTCCCGCACCCAAAGGAAGTGGCTATACTGACACATCCATCAATCATGACGCTGTTTTAGCCGAATTTACTCTGTCCCATAAATTACCTTAAGCTCAAATCTTGAAAGCGATTATTGCCGACACAACCCCCCTTTACGGAGCGATAGATACCAGCGATCAATATCATAGCAGAGCGCAAACAGAGCTAAGACGCATAGAATCGGAAGATTTAACAGTTATTATCTCTTTCCCCGTATATATAGAAACTTACAGCTTGCTTCTATATAGATTAGGATTTGAACAAGCCACTCATTTCACACAAAATTGCTTAGAATCTGCTAATCTGATCAATCCGACAGAAGATCAGTATTTCGCAGCCATAGCAAAAGCTAAACAATTTCCTGATCAAACTATTACTATTGTTGATGCTTTGACTGCTATCATCTCAATCGAATTAGATCTACCTGTTTGGAGCTATGATTATCATTTTGATATAATGCGGGTGAAAGTATGGAGATAACCCTAAAGTGCCAACTAAAACCCTCCAAACCCTCAGAAAAGGAAACCACAAAAGTCTCCTAAAAAACATTAATAAAAAACTCGCAATCGCCCCTTTATTCAGTCAGTTGATGGGGTTTATTTTTCCCCTTTATTAACTTGATTAATAACAAATCCAACTTTAAAAACCCGCTCCCTTCTCCCCATTTTCCCGCTTTCCTATACCTTTTAAACAGGATTTATTAGGGTCAACAAGAGTCTTAGGGAGACAAATTAATCGATACTTTTGCCTCTTGCCTCTTGCCCCCCCGACCCCCCCGATGTCGGGGGGGGCGGGGGGGTGGGGTGGTCTTTCCTCTTGCCTTTTTCAATCTGTCCCTAAAAAGGTCTTAATTTTAGGGAAATACAGTTAAAGGAATCCATTCGTAGGTGTTGACAATGCCTTGAAAATAATCATTAATAGTTTCTCTGGAATAGGGAACAACACCATCTTCACCAAACCAACGTTCATAAATTGTCACCGCTTGTTGTTGGTCACTAACGATCCCTTCCATGAATTTTAATAGGGTATAATTCACTGTATCGCGCCATTTAGAATCATTTTCGGGTAAAGTACAGGCATAGGATTCGTAGGCGTAGGGATAGGAGGGAACTATGGCTAAATTATTAGGATTTTTAGCGCTTTTCCTTAAGCCTTCTAGGGTAATGCCATCACTGGCAAAACCATCAATTTCTCCCGCTTCTAGTTTTTGTAAACCCTCGCCACGATTTTTAACTTTGACCAAAATAGCGGCGGGTTGTTGGGTTTTAATCACCGCTTCATTAGTAGTATTGGCAATCACTCCAATGCGTCTGCCTGCCAAGCTACCGATGTCATCGAGATTACTACCTTTGCGGGTGAGCAATTGAGTACCACTGGCAAAATAACTAACGGAAAAATCCACTTCATTTTCTCTTTTCCAAGTAAAAGTAGTGGAGCCACATTCGATATCTATAACCCCTGTTTTTAACTTTTCAAAACGATTTTGGGGAGTAATCTCAACAATTTTTAACTTAATTGGTTTTCCTAACTTCCGTTCGGTTTCTTTGCGAATTAACTCTAACATATCAAGGCTGTAACCCACCCACTTGCCCTGGGAGTTGACAAAACCAAAGGGAATAGCATCTTTACGAGCGCCGGCAGTAATTACCCCAGTTTTTTGAATGCGATCGAAGATTGCTCCCGCAAGGCTAGAATGGTTACTGGTGAGGGTTAAAGCTACTGTCATCGTCATGACGGCAAGTGTACGCTTCATTTTTTTTCCTAATCTGAAAGTGGCTCAAGTCTGGGACTGTTTCAGGAGACTGAGAGTTTCCCAGAGGAAGATTTTTCAGAGGAGATTGCTGGGGACAAAAAAAGAGGAGAGATGTTACTCTCTCCCCCTTTTAGTTTTTTCGACAACATTTTAAATTGTTTTTTCAGTTGTCGCTGTCGGGCCGAACCGCCCTTGCCTTTGTCGTTACGTCCCTGACGGCGGGGGGACTCCCATCGCTTAAGTCGCATAGTTTTTAATTCCAATTTAGTCAGTTATATTTACTGTAACAGGTTTAACGTCAGTTTGGGTTAAGGAATTGAAACTGTGACAACTCAGGCTCTCTGTCATACTAAATCCGGTTATTAAAAACTGATTATTTATTCCCCCTTTTGCCTTTTGCCTTTTGCCTCTTGCCTTTTGCCTGTCCTTATAAGTAGCCTCTAAGTACAGGACAAAAAGCTTGAAAAGTAGGCGGGAGTGGGGTTTTATGAGAAATAGCACTAATCTCGAAACCCCTATGAACCAGTATAATGCGTTGAAACAAGCTCTCAAACCTCATTTGCGATGGCACGGAGCAAGACTCTCTTTCCTCGCTCTATTCTTACTGGCTCTGTTGAAAGTAAAAACCGTCAACCTCAAGGAATTAGCCCTAGGTTTTGAAGGTCGGGTATTGGTAGAGTCCCATTACAAACGATTACAACGCTTTTTTGGGGACTTCGAGATAGATTACCCTGAAATAGCTCGCATTGTAGTCCAGTGGCTCAATATCCCTCAACCCTGGGTATTGAGTATTGACCGCACCAATTGGTCATTTGGTAGTCATCACTACAACATCCTCACAGTCGGCATTGTCCATGAAGGGGTAGCTATTCCCATTCTCTGGTGGATGCTCAAGAAGAAAAAAGGCAACTCAAACAGCGATGAACGGATGCGTTTTATTGAGGAGATGCTGAAGATTTTTCCTTCTGCGGAGATTCGTTGCTTGTGTGGAGACCGTGAGTTTATTGGGCTGGCGTGGCTGAGGTATCTTTTGCTTGAACCGATGCTGGCTTTCTGTTTAAGAATTCGGGCGACAGACAAGATTGAGTACAATGGCAAGCGGTTGGCCGCCAAGGTTATTTTTGCCCATCTTGCCATTGGTGAATCTCAACGTCTGCAGGGGAGTTGTCTAATTTGGGGTTATCCCGTTTCTGTAGAGGCTCTTCGCTTACCCGATAATTCTTTGCTCATCGTCATTGGACAGCCCGATTGTCTGGGTCTGATTCAGGATTATGCCCAACGTTGGGGTATTGAAACTCTTTTTGGCATCTTTAAGACCCGTGGGTTTTGTCTAGAATCTACTCACTTTACTGACCCAAAACGTCTGCGTAAGCTTTTAGCCTTACTGACTTTAGCTTTGGTCTGGTCTCTCAAGACAGGATTGGAGATACATCATCTTAATCCAATTCCTATCAAGAAACATGGTCGCCGAGCAAAAAGCCTCTTTCGGCTAGGTTTAGACCACCTTCGTCATCTTATTCTCAATCCTTCATTACCTAACTTTTCTCTTTTTCTCCAGTCCTTACATTTTTTGTCCTGTACTTAGAAGTAGCCTATGCTCAACGGATTTAGTATCACCCTGTGAGATGCTGAACTCTAGTTAACCAACCTTGTCCACCTAATTAGTATTTTCCCATGCTTAGTCAGCAACTTTGGCACAGCCATCAAGATCTAGTGCAAGCTTGTCTAGAACACCCTTTTGTGCGAGGTATCGCCACAGGAGAGCTTAAACGGGACTGTTTCGCTTTTTATGTCGGTCAAGATGCTTTTTTTCTGGAATCTTTCGCCCGTGCTTACAGTATCGCCGCCGCTAAAGCTCCCGATTGGCAGGGATTCACTAGCTTTCATCGGTTAGCGGCAGGGGTATTAAAGGAATTAGAATTACATGAAAATTATGCTTTACAGTGGGGAGTTGACCTGAGAAAGGTTCAGCCCGCTAATGCCACCCGTCGCTATACGGATTTTCTTCTCGCTACCGCTTGGATGGGTGACATCGGTGCGATTGCTGTGGCGATGAGTCCCTGTATGAGTCTTTATGCTTATCTAGGTCAACAATTAGCCTTAGAACCAATTTCTGAGAATCCCTATCAAGCTTGGATTGATAGTTATAGTGGGGATGAATTCGCCGCTTTAGCAAGCCAGTTAGAGGAATTAGCCGATAAATACGCCCTGATGACGAAAAATATCTCTTTATCCTATCGTTATGCCCTTAGTTGTGAACAGGACTTCTTTAGTGCCGCCTACAGCCGGGGCAAATCTTAAAATTTTCCCGTCACAATGTTAAGAAATATAAATAACGCTAAGATTAAGGTAAGCAAAATCGTCATTATAAGAATAATGTTTCCTTCGCAACCCACCGAAAACGAACTCCTGAAAACTATCTTGGAACCTCTACTAGAGGATTTCACCCATTGGTTTTCCCGTTCCCGTCTCCTCCTCGAATCCGAGAGATTATCCTTTCTCAGCGTCGAGGAACAAAACGATTTATTAGCAAGAGTCAAAAACGCCCAACAGGAGGTAGCCACGGCTCATTTACTCTTTAAAACCACAGGTGGTCAGGTGGGTATCGAGGCCAAGATGTTGTTGCCTTGGCATCAGCTGGTGGCAGAGTGTTGGGGGGTCAGCAGTCGTCGTCGTCGATTACAGGGTTGGGGAGAACATCAATCTCCTCAAACTGATGCTTAACCTGAAACTTTTTTGGTAAGCTAGAGAGTTGAGCGAATTTTTAGCATAAAGTTTTGGCAATTAGGAATATTCACACATAATTCATGGGAGACTCGGCCAATGTTACATCTGCTCTATATCCTCGCCTTCACAGTTATCGCTTTTTTGACCATTAATAATTTAATTCGGAGTCTGATTACCGTCAGCATGGATTCCCAGAAACGTCCTGCTAAATCGGCTAATTCCTATAATCCCTACGGTTATCCCATGACTTCCCATCCGGAACTTTTGGACGAGGCCGGACAACTGATTAATGAACCTCTGTTAGTGATTCGTTCTCTCACTGTCGAAGATGCTCGTCAGCAGTTAGATGCCATTTATAATTCTTCTCCCAGTGCTACCAAAGAGCAAGATGAAGAAATCTAATTGGGGTTGGCTGAATAAATCTAAAAATCTTGTTGGGTAAGACTTTGAGACCTTTTTGAAATCCAAAAGTGCTAGGCAAGAGGGTGATCAGGGGGAAAATTCAGGTGCTTTTTCCCCGAAAATTAGGTAATTGACCTCCTCAAAATCGGTAAAACCCTACACCCCACACCCCACACCCCACACCCTGCCCCCACCAGCAAACTTTTTCAGCAGACCCTAATTGGTTCTAGAATGGCAGTCCTTGAAAACAGATATATTTATCTACACGGTTTTGCTTCTGGCACCCAATCAACAAAAGCACAATTTTTGAGGCATTGTTGGCAAAAGAGGGGTTTAGCAATGGAAATACCCGATCTTAACGGTGATGACTTTTCTAGCTTAACTCTCACTCGTCAGATTGTTCAAGTCGGCCAATTGATTGAACAATCTCAGCTTCCCGTTACCCTAATTGGTTCCAGTTTTGGCGGTTTAACGGCAGCTTGGCTGGCCGAAACTTATTTTCAGGTGCAAAGGCTCGTTTTATTAGCTCCGGCTTTTAATTTCGGGCCGATTTGGTTAGGACAATTGGGAGCAGAAACCCTAGCCAATTGGCAAAAATCTGGGAGTTTATCGGTTTATCACTACGGTTATCGTCGTTATCTGCCAATTGATTACAAGTTGATCGAGGACTTAGCCAATTATCCCCAAGAAAAGTTAATCAGGCAGCTCCCCACCCTAATTATTCATGGTCGTGCCGATGAGGTGATTCCCCTAGAAAATAGTCGCCATTATTGCATGAATCGCCCTTGGGTGAAATTAATCGAATTAGATAGCGATCATGCCCTTACCGATGTGATGACGAGAATCTGGGCTGAAATACAATTATTTCTCAATTTTTGACTAAAAAAGAACCCCCCCTTCGATCGGAAAAAGGGAGAGTTTTAGTATATTTGTATGGGATTTTGAGAAGATTTTTCAGCTTCTAAGACAAGAGATTTTCTCCTGATATCTTGCCACTACCAAAGTCCGCGGATAGGAGATAAGCTAAGACGCATTTAAAGCGCTTATTCTTAAGATTAGCCGAATCTCCCCCAATCCCTTTACTGTTGCCTCTTGCAAGAGTGCCTCTTGGCTCGTCTCAACAAGCAATTTAAATGCGCGGGCAGCTTACACTAGGATCGGGAGCGTTTTGAGGAGCAACTTCAGTAAAGGTTCTAGTTTCCGGGGGTAAAGCGGGAAGTCCCCAAGCGGGTTCTTTTTGGTTAAGTTCTCTTAAAAGTTGCGAGCGATTGCTGCTGGTGGCGATTTACGATTTTAGTTTTAAGCGGGAAACCCAATAGGGACGAGCTTTACCCACATAAACTAATTTGCCATCTACCACTTGCAATAGTACATCGTCGCCACCCGTGGCATCCCCAGCAATACGAGCGGTGGTTCCGTCAGCAAAGTCGCCGTTGAAAATTTCTTTGCCATCCACTGTTACAAGTCTGATCAATTGGATGGACATAATACCACCCACGGTTCCCCGGACGCGACCTAGTATATAGTCACCGGGGTTGAGTTGCGGCTCACCTCTGTAGGTGTTATGGCCGCGCAGTTGACTGATCAGGATTTCGTTATTTTGCGGTTCTGCTTGTGCGGGTACAGCGCCAAGGGTAGTTAGGGCAACTAAACCGGCAAAACCAGCGACAAGGGAAATTTTGTTAAACACAATTACCTCAAGCAAAAAGTTAGTAAATTACCTAGAGACGTTCTAGATTATAACTTAGTTCCTAATTTTGTCTATATTGCGAAATATTTGTTTAATAATTTCTCGATCGAGCGGTTGGGGATTTAGTATCAGTTATCAGATTGCAGTTTTAAGTAGACAGTGTTAGGTGAAAACTTCGGGGTCTTCTGGACATCAGGTGAAAAATGTTCACCGTGTTACATAATGGTTATTAATGCTAGGGACATAAGGCTTATAGCGGTAAGCGCTTGAGTGAGATACAGACCAAGCTTTGCCTAGCATGGTTTATAGCTTGTGACACTGTACCTAATACGACTGCACACCGCTATAAGCTAGTGAGGTACACATATTTTTCTTCCCTTTTGACTTTTGCCTCTTGCCTTTTGCCTAAAACCCATAACTTTTGTACCTCAGCAGACTGAAAAACGCTATATGCCCTTTTTTCGATAAGATAAGCTGATCACCTTAACTCCAATAGAACCAAACTTGGGAACTTTCTTTTCACTGATTACTGTTTACTGTTCACTGCTCACTGAAAAATTCCCCATTACCCTATTCCCTGAAAACCGGATGAAGCTAGGCTTTAAGATCGATCGATATTGGTGAATAATTCAGGATCGAGGGTGGGTAGTTCGATATCTTTTTCTGCTGGGGGAGAGGCTAACTGGAAGCGATTTAAAGTTTGTTGAATGCGATCAAAAATGGTGATTTTTTGCTCGCTATTGTTTTGGGGTTCGGGAATAGGTTCCATTTCTACCGGAGGCTGAACCCGAGGGGCCGGTTCGTTAATCTCTTTTGTCTCTGGTATGGTGGTTAGGGGAGATTCGATCGCTTCGGGGGTTTCCTCGACCTTTTCGATTGTTTCTGTCTCTACTGGTTTTTCTTCCACTATTGGGCTTTCTGGCTGAATAACAGGGCTTTCTGGCTGAATAACAGGGGTTTCCTCAACTATTGGGGTTTCTTCTTCCTCAATAACAGGGGTTTCCTCAACTATTGGGGTTTCTTCTTCCTCAATAACAGGGGTTTCCTCAACTATTGGGGTTTCTTCTTCCTCAATAACAGGGGTTTCCTCAACTATTGGGGTTTCTTCTTCCTCAATAACAGGGGTTTCCTCAACTATAGGGTTTTTTTCCTCCTCAACTATAGGGGTTTCTGGCTCAATAACGGGTGTTTCTTCCTCTAGACTAGGAATAGTTTTATAGTTGGGATCAACAATGCTACGGGCAATTGTAGGGGATAAATCGCCACGGACTAATTGACTAAGACCGTCTTGGTAAGAGGGATCAAAGCTAATCACGCGCACGCTGGTATTAAACTCGTTTTCGATTTTATTTCCCTTACCATCGATGAATTCTAGTTGTACCCAGTTATTGCCTTTGGCAAAACCCTTGAGATAGATTGGTTCCCAAGTATCAAGCAGAAAACTCTCACCGTTGACAGTGACACGAATGCGCCAATCTTGAAGATTATTATCCCCGTTGGCAGTATTGGACAGACGTAGAGGAGCATTACTCAGATAAAAATCGAGCAGGATCGGTTCTGCACCGTAGATTCCCTGCGGACTACTGTAGGTTAATAGGGGTAAGTTGTGATCAGGGGCATTTTTGCCTGTTTTTGTCAGAATATGAAAGGTTGTTTCAGCGAAGGCACCATCATTTTTAAAACTTTCCTGCCAAGGCCGCAGGGCCAAGACGCGGAGGGTGTGAGTACCGGGAGCAAGATTTTCTAGGATAATCGGTTGCTTGAGGTCGTAAATAGCTGCTGCTGGTTCATTATCGACAATTAGGCTCAAGTGGGGTCCTAATTTCAGGGTATCGTCTTGGAAAATTGGCAGCTCTGACACTTGTAGTTTAACTGTCACCTGAGGGTCATCGAAAACTTGTTCGGCCAGAGGACTGAGAATCGTTACTTGGGGAGCGTAACGATCTAAACTGGGGCGCAGTTCCTGAATTAGGGCCGGGGGGGCAACCTCAGAAATGCGTCCTTGGAGGATGGGAAGATGAGGGGTTTCGGAAGTGGGGAGATTGGTAGCCGTCAGGCGATCGCCACAGGCGGTTAACAGGGTGGTCAGTAAACCGATCACAAGACATATATGAAGGGTTTTGACTGGGATTAATTTATGTAGTAGGGATAGCACGTTCCTCCTAGAGCCAAGGCCAAAATCTATACAAACCATTGATTTTTGCTAGAGTCATTGAATGCTCCGGTGTCAGCAAAAGCGCGAGAAGATGAGGTCATGGCCTCAATTTTACAGAATTGTTTGATTGTTTTTTGAGAATCTATCTATTGAATTTTCTATATGGTCTGATCGGGGAGAAAAGGGGGAAATTGGCTTCTGGAGCGACAATTGATAAACTTTTGTAAAGAAAAATCACCGGTCTGACCCTGACTAAGACCGTCCATAGCAGAAAATGTCTCTCCTATCAAGGATTGAGAGAATTTTAATTATTGTTAAGCATAACGAACAGACAAGAGAACAAAGACTTATCATCTACTATTGATGCTTTCGACTGGAATCTCACCCAAGAGGAAAGTCAAGCGACATTAACAAAAGGTGGGTCAGATTTCAACTTGCCTTTTTTAGGTTAAAAAATCTATCCTCAAATAAAACGCTAAGTCTATTGTCGAGAGAGGAGAATCCTCATGGCACTCCCCCCCAAAGCGGTAGCTAAAGTGATTGTAGATAAAGACCCAGTACCTACTTCCTTTGAGAAGTGGGGGCAACCGGGGCATTTTGATCGCACTTTAGCCAAAGGACCCAAAACCACTACCTGGATTTGGAACCTACACGCCAACGTCCACGATTTTGATAGTCAAACCAGCGATCTAGAAGATATTTCTCGGAAAATCTTCAGCGCCCACTTCGGACATCTCGCCGTTGTCTTCGTTTGGCTGAGTGGAATGTACTTCCACGGCGCGAAATTTTCTAACTATGAAGCTTGGTTAACCAACCCGCTGGCCATCAAACCCAGCGCCCAAGTGGTCTGGCCGATCGTCGGTCAAGGCATCCTCAACGGCGATGTGGGCGGCGGTTTCCACGGTATTCAGATCACCTCTGGTCTGTTCTACCTCTGGCGGGCTTCCGGGTTCACCAACAGCTATCAGCTATACTGCACCGCTATCGGTGGTTTAGTTATGGCGGGCCTGATGCTGTTTGCTGGTTGGTTCCATTACCACAAAAGCGCACCGAAACTGGAATGGTTCCAAAACGTGGAATCGATGATGAACCACCACTTGGCGGGTTTACTCGGCTTAGGTTCCCTAGGTTGGGCCGGTCATCAGATTCACGTTTCTTTACCGGTGAACAAACTCCTCGATGCGGGAGTCGCTCCCCAAGATATCCCCTTGCCCCACGAGTTCATCCTCGAACCGAGCAAGATGGCGGATTTATATCCCAGTTTCGCCCAGGGTTTGACCCCCTTCTTTACCCTTAACTGGGGTGCTTACTCGGATTTCCTCACCTTCAAAGGTGGCTTGAACCCCGTGACCGGTGGTCTCTGGCTTTCCGATACCGCTCACCATCACTTGGCGATCGCTGTATTATTCATCATTGCCGGTCATATGTACCGTACCAACTGGGGTATCGGTCACAGCATGAAGGAAATCCTCGAAAACCACAAAGGTCCCTTCACCGGTCAAGGTCACAAAGGACTGTACGAAATCCTGACCACCTCTTGGCACGCCCAGTTAGCGATTAACCTGGCTCTCTTAGGTTCGCTAACCATCATCGTGGCCCACCATATGTACGCCATGCCGCCCTATCCCTATCAGGCGACTGACTACGCCACCCAACTATCCTTGTTTACTCACCACACTTGGATCGGTGGCTTCTTAATCGTCGGTGCGGGAGCGCACGGAGCGATCTTCATGGTACGCGACTACGATCCGGCCAAAAACGTCGATAACCTGCTCGATCGGGTGATCCGTCATCGCGACGCAATTATCTCCCACCTGAACTGGGTATGTATTTTCCTCGGCTTCCATAGCTTCGGTTTATACATTCACAACGACACCATGCGGGCTTTTGGTCGTCCCCAAGATATGTTCTCGGATACGGGAATTCAACTACAACCCATCTTTGCCCAATGGGTACAAAGTCTCCACACCCTAGCCCCCGGCAACACCGCTCCTAACGCTCTAACTACCGCTAGTTATGCTTTCGGTGGCGACGTAGTAGCAGTGGGTGGCAAAGTGGCCATGATGCCGATCACTCTCGGTACTGCCGATTTCCTCGTGCATCACATCCACGCCTTCACCATCCATGTCACCGTGTTGATTCTCCTCAAAGGGGTTCTCTACGCTCGCGGTTCCCGTCTGATTCCCGATAAAGCGAATCTCGGTTTCCGTTTCCCCTGCGATGGTCCCGGTCGCGGCGGTACCTGCCAAGTTTCGGGTTGGGATCACGTCTTCCTCGGCCTGTTCTGGATGTACAACTCCCTCTCGGTCGTAATCTTCCACTTTAGCTGGAAAATGCAGTCCGATGTCTGGGGAACCGTCGCCCCCGATGGCACTGTCACCCACGTTACCCTCGGTAACTTCGCTCAAAGTGCCATCACCATCAACGGTTGGTTACGCGATTTCCTCTGGGCGCAAGCGGCGCAAGTCATTAATTCCTATGGCTCTGCCCTGTCTGCCTACGGAATCATGTTCTTAGCCGGTCACTTCGTCTTCGCGTTTAGCTTGATGTTCCTGTTCAGTGGTCGCGGCTACTGGCAAGAATTAATCGAGTCGATCGTCTGGGCGCACAACAAGTTAAGAGTTGCCCCCGCTATCCAACCTCGCGCCCTGAGCATCATTCAAGGTCGTGCCGTTGGTGTGGCTCACTACCTCTTAGGCGGTATTGTCACCACTTGGGCATTCTTCTTGGCCAGAAGTCTCTCGATTGGCTAAACTTGCCTATAAGGGCTTGCCAGTCCCTCGGGGATTGGCAAGACTAGGCTGAACCAGCGTCGATTGACCGATACCACTGTAAGCGTTTCCTATTACAGTGGGTGAATTTAAAAAAGGAAATAACCAGCACTCGTGTAAGAGCCTCAGTTATTTAGAGAGGAGAATTTCCTAAACAGCTATGGCAACTAAATTCCCTAAATTTAGCCAAGATCTAGCCCAAGATCCGACTACCCGTCGGATTTGGTACGGGATCGCCACAGCCCACGACTTTGAAAGTCATGATGGCATGACAGAAGAGAATCTCTACCAAAAGATTTTCGCGTCCCACTTCGGCCACATTGCAATCATTTTCCTGTGGACTTCCGGCACTATATTCCACGTCGCTTGGCAAGGTAACTTCGAGCAGTGGATCAAAGATCCCTTAAACATCCGTCCCATCGCCCACGCGATTTGGGATCCCCAGTTCGGTAAAGGCGCTGTAGATGCCTTCACCCAAGCTGGTGCTTCTAATCCGGTTAACATCGCCTATTCCGGGGTTTACCACTGGTTCTACACCATCGGTATGACCTCCAACCAAGACCTATACCAAGGTGCGGTGTTCCTGCTGATTCTCTCGGCGATTTTCCTCTTTGCTGGCTGGTTACACTTACAACCTAAGTTCCGTCCTAGCCTCGCTTGGTTCAAAAACGCTGAATCTCGCCTGAACCACCACCTCGCCGCTCTGTTCGGTGTTAGCTCTCTGGCTTGGACCGGACACCTCGTTCACGTTGCTATCCCCGAATCCCGCGGTCAGCACGTTGGTTGGGACAACTTCCTCTCCACTCCCCCCCACCCGGCGGGTTTACTACCCTTCTTCACCGGTGACTGGGGTGTGTATGCGGAAAACCCCGATACTGCTAACCACATTTTCGGTACCGCCCAAGGCGCGGGAACTGCGATTCTCACCTTCTTAGGTGGTTTCCATCCCCAAACCGAGTCCCTCTGGTTAACCGATATGGCTCACCACCACTTGGCGATCGCTGTGATCTTCATTGTGGCTGGTCATATGTACCGCACCAACTGGGGCATCGGTCACAGCATCAAGGACATCCTTAATGCACACAGACCCCCCAGTGGTAAGTTAGGAGCCGGTCACAAAAATCTTTATGACACGGTTAACAACTCTCTCCACTTCCAACTCGGTTTGGCCCTGGCTTCTTTAGGCGTGATCACCTCTCTGGTGGCGCAGCATATGTACGCGCTACCCCCTTATGCCTTTATCGCTAAGGACTACACTACCCAAGCGGCTCTTTATACCCACCACCAATACATCGCTGGTTTCCTAGCGGTGGGTGCTTTCGCCCACGGTGCTATCTTCTTCGTGCGTGACTATGATCCCGAAGCGAACAAAGATAACGTCCTGGCGCGGATGCTGGAGCATAAAGAAGCGATCATCTCTCACCTAAGCTGGGTTTCCCTTTTCTTAGGTTTCCACACCCTCGGCCTCTACGTTCATAACGATGTCGTCGTCGCTTTCGGTACTCCCGAAAAACAAATCCTGATCGAACCTGTGTTCGCTCAATTCGTGCAAGCTGCTTCGGGTAAAACCCTGTACGGCATGAACGTACTGTTGTCTAACCCCGATAGCATCGCTTACACCGCCTATCCTAACTACGGTGATGTTTGGTTGCCCGGTTGGCTAGACGCAATCAATAGCGGCACTAACTCCCTCTTCTTAACCATCGGTCCTGGCGACTTCCTCGTTCACCATGCGATCGCTCTTGGTTTACACACCACCGTTCTAATCCTGGTTAAAGGTGCTTTAGACGCTCGTGGTTCCAAATTAATGCCCGATAAAAAAGACTTCGGGTATTCCTTCCCTTGCGACGGTCCTGGCCGTGGCGGTACTTGCGACATCTCTGCTTGGGATTCCTTCTACCTAGCCATGTTCTGGATGTTGAACACCTTGGGTTGGTTAACCTTCTACTGGCACTGGAAACACCTCGGTGTCTGGTCGGGTAACGTGGCTCAGTTTAACGAAAACTCCACCTACCTGATGGGCTGGTTCCGCGATTACCTCTGGGCTAACTCGGCTCAGTTAATCAACGGTTACAACCCCTACGGTGTTAATAACCTTTCTGTCTGGGCCTGGATGTTCCTCTTTGGACACCTCGTTTGGGCAACCGGTTTCATGTTCCTGATCTCTTGGCGTGGTTACTGGCAAGAGTTGATCGAAACTATCGTTTGGGCCCACGAACGCACTCCTCTGGCGAACCTCGTTCGTTGGAAAGACAAACCCGTGGCTCTCTCGATCGTTCAGGCTCGTTTGGTTGGTTTAGCTCACTTCACCGTTGGCTATATCTTCACCTACGCCGCCTTCTTGATCGCTTCCACTGCTGGCAAGTTCGGCTAAACCTTGAATTAGGTGACTAAAAAACCCCCCGCCCATTGGTGGGGGGTTTTGTTTATGATTGATCATAAAAGCGCGGCTCAATCTCAAAAATCTATGCAGTTGGAAGAATTAAAACAGCTTTATGATCAGGACTTTGTTTTGTGGATTGAGCGAACCACCGAACAAATTCGACGCGGGGAGATTAAAAATTTAGATTGGGAACATCTTTTAACGGAGATAGAAGATTTGGGGAGAGAACAAAGAAACAAAGTGGAAAGCTATCTAATTCAAACCGTTAAACATTTATTAATGTATCAGTATTGGCTGACTGAAAAAGGTAATTGTGGCCGGGGATGGGCCGATGAAATCGATAATTTCCGTCTAGAACTAGAAATTTTATTCCAGTCAAAAACCCTCTACAATTATGGGGCTTCTAGGCTAGATATAATTTATGATAAAGCCAAGCGATCGGTGATCAAAAAAACTGGTTTATCTTTGGATACGTTTCCGCAAGTTTGTCCTTATACCTTTGCAGAAATCATAGATTTTGACTTTTTACCAGTTTAGAATAGGAGAATTAAAGGCAAGAAAGAAAATTATCCTTATCTATAGCAATTCAGTATCTTGACGAAACGTAAAAATAATACGACAATCGTAAGCAACAGAAAAAGACCAATATCCTTCTAAACTTCCTGTTAACTTATGAGACTTTAAAGAAGGAAGAAAGGGATCAGCTTCTAATCAATCTAAGATACTCAATAACTTTTATTTAAGTTGAGGATTTTTCTTGATAAATTCTTTAAATGCTCTTTTAAAACTCTTGTCAGCAACTAATTTCATTTGATCTAAAATTAAGGGGAAATGAGTTATATTAATTTGCCAGTTGAGAATATGAGAATTAAATTACACTCCACGGTACACTCTGCATCCGAGTAGATTCTACTACCTTTGGATGAGGAGCGATCGGCTTAATTAATCTTCTCAGTTTTTGCTGCACATCTACAGGGTTAATGGCGCGGGGAAAAAGTCGGGAATGTGTTTCCGGTTGTTCAAGATGAAGGACAACCTGTAATTGTTTTCCCTGAAGAACTTTTCTGGCAAAATTTGCTTCGGATTTGTCAGAGGCATTAATCTTCGCTGGTAACATAAGTAGCTGGTTATAATTAAATTAAAAATGGATTTTAGGTTCGATCCCCCCTGTCCTCCTTGATAAGGTAGGGTTGATTCATGAATCAACCCTACCCTTGATAAGGGGGGTGTCTGATAATTTTTAACGCCTACCTACTTAGCCGCGATTGTATAGAGAACTTTTTCGGTAACTTCTTCGGCGAGATCTTGAGCTTTAGTACGACGTGACTGGCGATAATCTTTCACCTCAATTAACCAGATATCTTGTCGAGCAATCGCAATCAAATCAACCCCTTTAATTCCATCTAGCATTGTAGAGAACTGGTGACGATAAAAAGACCAATTATCGTATTTACTGACTTGCCACGAATCGGGAAAATCAAAGATTATGCCGTCCACTTCAACCCTCACCGTCTTTCTTCTCCCATACTTAAAAAGCGATCGGATTGAGCAAGCTCTTGATCAAGGGCTGTGATTTCACCGATTTCATCGCTTGTATTTCCTTGTTGAACGACTACAGCACCATCGGAGAAATGTAGGCCGAAAAAACGCTGATTCAGGGGAAAGTTATCTCGATCGCTCATTAAAATTTCCAGTTCTCGTAGTAAAAATAAACTATGGGTTGCCAGAAAGACTTGAATACCCGCATGACTAAGATTGACGATGCTCTTAGCGACTTCTCTGATCAAAATAGGGTTGAGATTCGCTTCTGGTTCATCCCAAAATAAAACACCTTTTTCCATTAACACACCAGTGGCGATTAGACGAGCTAACATCGCTAATTTACGATTTCCTTCGGCAACGAGAGGCATCTCGAATCGTCCACTTTCATTTTTTAGATAAAAACGCCCATTTTTATCTAACTCTAGCGAACCTCCCATCGCCGATTCGATCGGTTCCAATAACTTTTGAATGGGTTTTTCCTTATTGCCACGTTGCAAAGGAGCGCCGAGAAGTAAGCAAGTATCTCGCCAAGTTTCGTCAAATTCAAGATAATGACTTTCGTATAGAGATACAAAGTTTGGAAAAATTGTCAATAGCTCTCTAGTAGGAAAATAGGCAGAAGATACATCAAGCCAAGCCTCTGGAACTTCCTCTAGGGAGACTTCTGTTTTACTATTAGTTGCGAAACTGAAAGCAAAATTAAATCGACTATCTTGAAAGTGTAATTTTATATCACATCGTTCTCGCCCTTGTTTTCTGCGGGTGAGCCTTCCTAAATAATCGGGGCGAAATACATGAATCAGTTTATCGGCTAAACGAGTTTGCAATAACGTTTTTGTTGGCGTTCCGTTCGGAGATTTTCGCCCTTCTTCCCCACTGGTAGCGAGTGCCGAATAGAGAATCTTGAGAAGATGAGTTTTGCCTGTTCCGTTTTCCCCGACAATGACATTCAGATTTTGGGAAAATTGCAGCTGTATTTCGGGAAAAACCGTCAAATTTTTAACTGTTAAGTTATTCAGCATTTCTGCGTGCCTAGAAAAGAGTCGCTCACTATACTTCTAAAATGCCCCCTTTCAAGATGATAGCTTTTAGGGGGCAAAGTGCGCTAGTATAACTCCCTTAGAACTTAGACAAAAAACGGGGTTTTCAAGATATGAAAACCCTAGCGCAAGTGCATCAGCTATTTTCAATTAGCTAAATTGTCTCAGTCTCCCTAAGATTTATAGTGGGGACTTTTAAAATGCGGAGGCAAGTTTAGGACACAGCCATCCCCAAGTCCCTTTTAGGGTTTGCTGTTCTATTTTAAGACCTCATCTTAAATATCAACCATTATAGTGCAAAGCCTAAACCTAACAAATAATCCCCCTCAACTTATTCAATTAAGGGGGAATGAGTTATATAAAAAGGCAATTTAACCAACGTTAGTGGGTTCTTTTTCGAGGGAATGAGTGCGTTTTAAGGTGGCATCTACGGCAAGCACTTAATTAAGGATAAAAACTAGGATTTAGCTTTTAAAGGAAATCTCTCAGGATTTTTAATAATTTCTTTGCTTAAATCTACATCTAAATCTGGCCAATAAAAATGATTAGAAAAAGGCTCTTGTATATTTAAAATTTGTCTAATAGGTACATCTTGAAACCAAGGAAAATCTTGATAGGAAAGGAACATTTCTTCATTGTTTGCCAGAATCCATATTCCATGGGAAGAAATATGAGTTACTTCAGCTTGAGAAGTGTTTTGCCCAAGCATTTTTACGTTCATTTTGTCGTTCCTCAATAATAGTTTCTATCGCTTGAAGATGATTTATGCTTACCCTTCGTTTATTATAGCAAATATTCAGTTAAAAATACAAGAGGGAGAAGTAAGAGCATAAAAATCCCCCTCAACTGGTCTAAAATTAAGGGAGAATGAGTTATATAAAAAAGGCAATTTAACCGATGTTATTGGGTTCTTTTTCGAGGGAATTAGAGCGTTTTACTTTCCGTTTTATGGTTGCACCTGCACCAAGTATTCCCAGGGAAAGGAGACTTATGATTGATGTGGGTTCAGGCACAACACACAGTTCTGCTTCCCATGTTGCTTGAAACACACCTGTATTTACGTCATAAGTTGCTACAGGAGAAAAACGACCAACTTGGGAGTTGAGTAGCGGTGTTGATAATCCACTATAAATAGTATTTATTTTGAGAGGCAAAATATTACCATTACTTGTTTCCATAATTGCTGAACCTTCTTCAATAACTTGATTACCAAAAGGTGTCCACTTAACCTGATAATCGACAACCCGACTGATATCTAAGGGACCGTTATATGTTCCTATAAAGTTAGCAGAATATTGCAAAAGTTGATTATTGATATTAGAAACTTGTCCAGTTACACTGATTGTACTATTTGGAAGAGAAGTCCAATTAAAAGTACGTTCTAAACTGTAGTTTCCTCCACTTAAATCAAATAGATTTTGTCCATTATCAGGTGAACAATTACTTGTACGTGCCGAAGCCCAGCAAACAACTGTGACTACAGAACTGCCAAATGATAGTGGAGTAAAAGTTGAAGGAATCTGAGTAAAAGTTGCAGTTAGATTTCCGCCAGGACCATCGGTATTAATTTCACCTGATGCAGTAGCATTGATTGATGACCCATTAACTGTTCCTGTATATGTACCATTTAATGCCAATTGCAAGGCTTCTGCCTGACCTGCATTCAATCCTATTAAGCTAGTAGCTATTATCAATCCAAAAATACTGTTATCAAAAATATTTTTGCTGATTTTAACTTTTTGTAAATCCTGAATATTCATAAACATAATAGTTAGCCTCTGAATTTGATATCTTTTTCCTTCGGAAATTGTATGCTCGCAAAAATTAACTTTCAAGGCTTTTAAAGTAATATAAAGCTATATAAGGCAGTATTAAGAAAAATAACTTAAATCTAAAAATAATATTAAATTGACCGTACACCTTATAATGTCATATAATGTCGGGTAAAAGCTTATTAATCTTGATTCTGTGTTTAAAAATGAACAATTTTGATATTCACTCTTTAATTACAACTGTTGATAATCTCATCTTCTCCTATACAGGAGAAAATTTAGATGATGTTCAGTCTGAAATCTTAGAAGGGGTGATTAATCACCAAAAATACACAGAAATCGCTAAAAGTCATCATCGTTCCGAGAAATATGTCAAGGATGTAGCTGGTAAATTATGGAAAACCTTATCAGAAATTTTAGGAGAAGAAGTTAATAAAGCTAATCTCAGGTCTAGTCTGCGAAGATATTATTATAATGTCTCTCATAACTTTAATGTAATAAATCCCGTACAAATTAATAAAGGTCATATCTGTAATCAACTACCAGAAAATCAATTACAAAAACCTAATCTTGCTGAAGAATCTAAACTCGAAATCGCTACAGAATTGATGAAAGAAGGCTTAACCGTCGAACAAATTGCTAGAGTGTTAAAACTTCCCTTAGAATTAGTTAAAGAGCAACTTGAAAAACCTAAGTCACCTAATTAATGGTGGTATTTGGCACTGGCAGAGCATTTCTAAGTTCAATAATAATTTCTATTTTAATAAACTTCATCATGAGAGCCAATATCAACGAGACAACCATTAAGGTTACAATGAAGGAATCAGATTTCAGGAAATAGCCATGAAACGAGATGAGGTACTAACAATTCTCGCAAAACACCGAGAACAATTAGAAAAACTAGGGGTAAAATCTCTGTCTCTATTTGGTTCAGTAGCAAGGGATGAAGCACGTTTTGACAGTGATGTAGATTTATTGGTAGAATTTAGTAAAGCGGTAGGGTTATTTGAGTTTATCGAGGTACGACTTTACTTAGAAGATATATTAGGATGTTCTGTTGATTTAGGTACTCAAGATTCTTTAAAAGAACATTTACGACAACCTGTATTAAAGGATGTGATTAATGCCTTTTAGAGATTGGCAACTTCGTCTTCAAGATATTATTGAATCCATTGATGAAATCTTGGAATGGACGGCTAATATGACCTTTGAAGATTTTAGCTCAAATCGAGTGACTCTTAAAGCAGTTCTTTATAATTTAGGAATTATTGGTGAGGCATCTAGAAATATTCCTAGTCAGATACAATTGCGTTATTCTCAAATTCCTTGGCGTTTAATGGGAGATATGCGAAATGTCATTTTTCATGAATATTTTCGGGTAGAATTGGCAATTGCTTGGCGGACGATTGAAAATAATCTAACTCCATTGCGTTCACAATTACAGGAAATTTTAGAAAATGAAGCCGAAAATTAATCTATAAAAATCCCCCTCAACTTATTCAATTAAGGGGGAATGAGTTATATAAAAAAGGCAATTTAACCGACGTTATTGGGTTCTTTTTCGGGTGAATGAGAGCGTTTTAAAGCTATATAAAGCAGTATTAAGAAAAATAACTTAAATCTAAAAATAATATTAAATTGACCGTACACCTGATAATGTCATATAATGTCGGGTAAAAGCTTATTAATCTTGATTCTGTGTTTAAAAATGAACAATTTTGATATTCACTCTTTAATTACAACTGTTGATAATCTTATCTTTTCCTATACAGGAGAAAATTTAGATGATGTTCAGTCTGAAATCTTAGAAGGGGTGATTAATCACCAAAAATACACAGAAATCGCTAAAAATCATCATCGTTCCGAGAAATATGTCAAGGATGTAGCCGGTAAGCTATGGAAAACCTTATCGGAAATTCTAGGAGAAGAAGTTAATAAAGCCAATCTTAGGTCTAGTCTGCGAAGATATTATTATAATGTCGCTAACAATAATGTATTTGGAATCCAAATTAGCGAAGGTAATATCTGTAATCAACTACCAGAAAATCAGTTACAAAAATTTGATCCAGAAGAAGAATATAAACTCGAAATCGCTACAGAATTGATGAAAGAAGGCTTAACCGTCGAACAAATTGCTAGAGTATTAAAACTTCCCTTAGAATTAGTTAAAGAGCAACTCGAAAAACCCAAGCAACCTAATTAGAAGTCAGGTTGACAGTGGTAGAGGGTGTTAAGCTATTGTTGACGCACCGCTTAATGGTTATCCTGGCGAATTGTCGCAATTTAGTGGATAGGGTTTTTCGGTGGATTAAGCTTCCCTAATCTCTACTTATACCAATTCTCTCTCATAAAAACTACACATCAAATTATCGAATTTAAGCCCCCCTTGAAAAGGAGGATTTAGGGAGTTCAGACTTTTGTAGCCAGATTTTGTAGAATTAGTATTACTTCAACTTGAGAAGTATTTTGTCCAAGCATTTCTAAATTCATTAATAATTTCGGCGTTGCTGATTCATACCTTGATTCAGCAACGCCATAACTGATTACTGATAACTCAGGTTAACTAACTATTTTTCGCCTCTAATTTGGTCAAACGACTTTTAAGTTCCTGATTTTCCTGTTTCATTTTTGCTAATTCCTCGCGAATTTCCTGAATTGCTTTCTCGGAACCTAATTTTTTCTGGACTTTTTGTACTGCTTCCTCGGCTACACGACGGACGCGACCATCGGGAGTTCGATCGCTCAAAGCTTGTAAAATAGCGATAGCTTTGGCATTTTCTATCTGTCCTAAAGCGTTACACACTGCCACTTGCGTCAAGAAAAAAGTTTCTTTGGCAATGGTTTCTAAACGTTCCAAAATTACGGTTAATTTATCCGTGGTTTGTCCCGAAGAAATCGCTCCCAGGGCGCGGATAGCTCCTAATCTCAGGGGTTGAGGCGTGCCTAAAGCCGTGTAGGTCAAAATTGACTCCAAAGCCGCCGGCGAGGTTTTTAACTGGCTTAAACCCCCAATTGCGCCCGCTCTTACTACCTCATTCCACCCCTTTCTTGACTGTAAAATGTGATTGAGCAGGTCAATAATTTCCCCTTCTTTATTTTGTAATTGTCCCACGGCCATGGAGCCTAATCCTCGCGCCGTGGCCGCTTCCACATAATAACTAGCATCTCCAGTTTCTAATAGGGATTTAAGCGCGTTATAACTATCTAAGGTTTTAATTTCACTTAATCCCTCGACAATTGCCCGACGGACTTGTGCTTTTTCATCGTTTAAACCTTTAATTAAAGCAGTAACTGCCTGATCTAAACCAAGAGTTGCTAACTGTTTGGCCACCTCCACACGCACACCCCAAAAAGGCTCATTTTCTAGGGATGTCCCTAAAGCTTCGATCGCTTCTAAACCGCCTTTTTTAGCAATGGCCGTCGCTGCATAGATACGGGAAATCGGGTCGGGATCCTGTTGTAATTGCGCTTTTAATTCGGCGATGGGATACTCAAGAGTGACGGTTTTGAGGAAATTATTACCCCGATCAAACTTGACAAAATCGGGCTTTTGTGCTAGGGGAAAATAGAAACTTTGTTCTTTTTGGTGAATCCGCAGATTGTAGGTAAGATCGTCAGAGTTGAGATAGGCAAAAGCGACGGGAATTTTCAAGTCGAATAGTTCCTTTTCATCCTGAGTTTGGGTGACGGTTAATTGGGCTAAATTATTCTGATTATCCCAACTGTAGGCCACCTTATAATCGGGATGACCACCGCGATAAACGTACTGATCAAAGAGGAATAATAAATTGTAGCCGGTCGCTTTTTCGATCGCCCGTAATAAATCCACAGTTTCTACGGTTTTATGGGCATTATCCCGCACAAAAGTATGAATCGCTTTTCCGAATAAATCTTCCCCTAAAATAGAGCGGATCATGTGATAAACACAAGCACCTTTTTCGTAGAGATGACGATCATAAAGTTCGATCGCTTCTCGATAAACATGAGTAACAATCGGACGACGATAGCGGGAAGCATCTTCTTCTAAATAACTTCTTGCTTCCCCTAATAAATAATAACTACCAGCAGCTTTTCCGTATTCCGATTCTGTCCATAAAACCTCAGAATAGGAAGCCATTCCCTCTTTAATCCAAGCGTGAGACCAGTGTTTAATCACCACTAAATCACCGAACCATTGATGAGCTAATTCATGGGCAACTAAGCTTTCTGTCCAAGTATGATCAATGCTGGCTCTTTGATCAATTAAACAGCGATCGGTTAAAATTGTGGTGGAAGTATTTTCCATCCCACCAAAAATAAAATCATCTACACAAACTTGCGCGTATTTGGGATAGGGATAGGGATAACCAAACTTTTGGCTAAAAAACTCGATCATGCGGGGAGTTTTACCCATACTTCTTTGGCCCTCTTCTTCCCGTCCTTTTTCCACATAATAAGTGACAGGAACACCATTCCATGAGTCGCATAATTCAGCAAAATCTCCCACCGCAAGAGTCATTAAATAGGTAGGATGAATTTGCTTTTGTGACCAGTGATAAATTCTGTCCTCACCAACGGTTGCCACCGAGATTAATTCCCCGTTAGAAATAGCGATATAGGGTTGGGGAATTTTAACCCGAATTTCGGAGGTAGTTAATTGGCCGGGGTAATCAAAACAGGGAAACCAAAAGCGAGAATCTTCATCTTCTCCCTGGGTCCAAACTTGCATCGGTTTATCGGGATAATATTCGTCGGGGCCGATAAAATATAATCCCCGTTGTGGTTGCTTAACCTGATAGTTAATCGTCAGGATAATCGGTTTATCGCTGGTGGGTTGTAGCAGATGAATGGTCAGCAGAGAACGATCATAGTCAAAGGGTTGACTGATACCTTCAATGAACACAGAATTAATATTTAGATCCACTGCATCCAGGGTTAAACTGCTAATTCCCTGACGAATGGGGGTGAGGGTAATCTGACAGCTGCCCTGAAAACTTTGCTGAGGAATATCAATAATTAAATCGAGAAAAATATGATTAACTTGTCCGGGTCGATCGGGGTTATAATGGGGTTTAGCCCCCGGTAATTCAAAGGGTTGACGCTGATTATTTTCCGTGTCGATGGTGAGATGAGACATATTAGCCCTAACTTGCTGATTTTTGTCCGGTAAACTTAAATTAACACGATCGGTCGTCCCTTTCCTTGCTAATAATAATCCCACCCCTATGAATCTCCCTTCCTTTCTCTGGTTATGGAAAATTGCCGCTTGGTCGATGGGATTTACCCTCTTTGCCTATTTTTTACTAGCGGTTTCGGGGGTAAACATGGGTTATCGACGACTCGCGGGCCAATCTCGACCAAAATGGTTAAGACCCTTTCATCTCCTCAGCGGCCTGATCATGGTTGCTTTGGTCTTAATTCTGCTGGGAATCGGATTAGTGGGAACAATCGGTCATTATGGCAGTTTAGGCCACTCTTCCCACCTGATAGCGGGTTTATCGGTGGTTTTTCTGGTTTTTGTTTCGGCAATTAGCGGCCTGAACATTACAACCCGTCCACCTCTAGCGCGGTCTCTCCACATCGGCACTAATCTTTTATTGTTTCTGGGTTTTCTTTTTGTTAGCCTAACAGGATGGGATGTGGTCCAAAAATATCTACAATAAAAATAGTCGGCGATCGAGTGGAGACTGTTTGATCGAGAAAAACTAGCTATCTCATCCCGAAAAATCGCTTTTTAGTGACAGAATACTCACCCCCAAATCATTATGCAAACCGTCGAATCACAAGCTATTAACACGATGTCAGTGCCAAAAAAAGGGCTACCGGTAACAATTATTACTGGGTTTCTTGGTAGTGGTAAGACTACTCTCCTCAATCATATTCTCAGCAATCAACAGGGATTAAAAACTGCTGTTCTTGTCAATGAATTCGGTGAAATCGGTATCGATAACGAACTGATTATCAGCAGTGATGACAGCATGGTAGAATTAAATAATGGCTGTATTTGCTGCACGATTAACGAGGATTTAATTCAAGCAGTTTATAAAGTTCTCGAACGTCCCGAAAAAATCGATTATTTAGTCGTAGAAACCACGGGATTAGCCGATCCTTTACCGGTAGCTTTAACCTTTTTAGGGACGGAATTACGCGAAATGACCCGTTTAGATTCCATTGTCACTATGGTGGATTGTGCCAATTTTAGTCTCGATTTATTCAACTCGCAAGCGGCCTTAAGTCAAATCACCTACGGTGATATTATTGTTCTCAATAAAACCGATCTAGTGGATGAAGCTGATGTGGATTCTTTAGAAATAAGAATCCGGGACATGAAGGAAGGAGCGAGAATTCTTCGTACTAGCAAAAGTCAGGTCCCTTTACCCTTAATTCTCAGCGTCGGACTATTTGAATCGGATAAATATTTCGACACAGAGGAAGAACACCACGACCATGATCACCACGACCACGATCACGACCATTGCGATCATGATCACCATCACGATCACGATCATGATCATCACGACCATTCCAATCATTTAGAGGTGGATGGATTTACTTCTATTTCCTTTGCTAGTGACCAACCTTTTTCGATTCGGAAGTTCCAATATTTCCTCGATAATCAGTTACCGGAAAGCGTTTTCCGCGCTAAGGGTATTCTCTGGTTTGATGAAAGTCCTAAACGTCATATTTTCCACCTCAGTGGTAAACGTTTCACTCTCGAAGATGACGAATGGAAAGGTAATCCGAAAAATCAGCTAGTTCTTATCGGTCAAAATCTCGATCATGAAACCCTAAAAGAACAGATTAACAATTGTCTTTGTTTACCTGCCGTCAATCGCGGTAAAGGATTTGGGAAATAGATAACCGTCTCTTGCGGGGGTGTTAGCCTAGGGTAACCCACCCCCATTACCTAAATTCCCCACTGCCCCCAATTATTTATTTTTATTCGGGTACTTTTCCCCCTAAAGATTCCACGATCGATCGAGTATTTTCCCTGAGCATTTTTACATAACTATCCCCTCTAGTACCCACCGCACCGATCGAATCAGAATATAATTGTTGTGGTGCTAATTTTACCCCCGCTTCTGCGGCTACAGTGGTAATTAAAGTGGGATTAATAGTCGTCTCGGCAAAGATAGCAGGAACCTGGAGATTTTTAATAGCATCGGCTAAATTTTTCACCGTTTGGGCGCTAGGTTGTTCTTCGGTACTAATGCCAATTAAAGTTCCCGCAACTTTTAAACCGTAGGCATGAGCATAATACTGAAAAGCGTCATGAGTGGTGACTAATTGCCTTTGGGAAGGGGGGATAGTTTCAATAGCCGCAGTAATCCAGCGATCAAGATTTTCTAATTCTGCGATTAATTGGGCGGCATTTTCAGTAAAAATCTCTTTATCTTCGGGACTTAATTCAATCAATTGATCTCGGATTTTTTCCACCATGATTATCCCATTTTTCGCCGAACCCCAAACGTGGGGATCGGGGACTTTCTGCCCCTCTTTTGCCAGTTGTAAAGGTGTAATGGCTTCTCCCACGGCCACTTTTTTCGCCTTAATCCCCGTAGAATTGATCATTTTAATTAACCCCGGTTCGAGATTATAACCGTTATAGAGAATTAAATCGGCTTTTTCTAAAGCGACACTATCGGCGGGAACTGGTTCATAAACGTGAGGATCATCCCCCGGTTTTAAAATGTCTTGATGGTCAATTTCTTCACCGCCCACTCGTGCGGTTAAATCGGCGATAATTGTGCTAGTGGAGATTACCTTTGGTTTTTGGTTATCGGTGGTATTAACCGAGGCATTACAAGCAACCAATCCCAAAAATAAACAGGATAAAATTAGTTTTTTCATCGGGAAATAGAGATGAGGGTTTAGAGGTTAGAGATGAGGGTAAATGGCATTGATATCTATCTTGATTTTTTTCCTGACTAAAGACTCCTTTTACCATTAAAATAGAGAATAGAGAAGGTGTAAATTCAAAAGATATGGATAACCAAGCCCCGATTAAACTACCGAAAACCAGCGAATCCGACCACCTCAAGCGCATTCGTCACACCACCTCCCATGTGATGGCCATGGCGGTGCAGAAATTATTCCCGCAAGCCCAAGTTACTATCGGGCCTTGGACTGAAACCGGATTTTACTACGATTTTGATGTGCCGGAACCTTTTACCGATAAGGATCTCAAGGACATCAAAAAAGAGATGGTCAAAATTATCAATAAAAAACTGCCGGTGATTCGCGAGCAAGTTTCTCGGGAAGAGGCGGAAAAGCGCATTAAAGCGATTAATGAAGCCTATAAGCTGGAAATTCTGGCGGGAATTCAAGAACCCATCACCCTCTATCATCTTGGTGACGCTTGGTGGGATTTGTGCGCCGGTCCGCACCTAGATAATACAAGTGAACTAGACCCGAAAGCGATCGAATTAGAGACGGTAGCGGGTGCTTATTGGCGTGGGGATGAAAATAAAGCCCAATTGCAGCGCATTTATGGCACAGCTTGGGAAAATCCCCAACAATTAGCCGAATACAAGCGCCGTAAGGAAGAAGCACTGAAACGGGACCATCGGAAATTAGGCAAAGAATTAGGTTTATTTATTTTCTCTGATTCTGTCGGGCCGGGGTTGCCTTTGTGGACACCCAAAGGAACTTTAATTCGTTCTTTGTTAGAAGATTTTCTCAAAAAAGAACAGTTAAAACGCGGTTATTTACCCGTAGTTACTCCCCATATTGCTCGCGTCGATTTGTTTAAAATTTCCGGTCACTGGCAAAAGTACAAAGAAGATATGTTTCCCATGATGGCGGACGATGAGGAATCTGCTGGTAAGGAAATAGGATTTGTCCTCAAACCGATGAACTGTCCTTTTCATATTCAAATCTATAAAAGTGATTTGAGATCCTATCGGGAATTGCCGATGCGTTTGGCAGAATTCGGTACAGTTTATCGTTACGAACAATCGGGAGAATTGGGAGGATTAACTAGAGTTCGCGGTTTTACCGTCGATGATTCCCATTTGTTTGTCACTCCCGAACAATTAGACAAGGAATTTTTAAGCGTTGTTGATTTAATTTTGACGGTGTTTAAGAGTTTACAATTAAAGAATTTTAAGGCGCGATTGAGTTTTCGTGACCCCGAATCGGATAAGTATATCGGTTCCGATGAAGCTTGGGAAAAGGCAGAATCAGCGATTAGAAAAGCGGTGCAAACTTTGGGGATGGATTATTTTGAAGCCCCCGGAGAAGCGGCTTTTTACGGTCCAAAATTAGACTTTATTTTCCAAGATGCCCTCGAAAGAGAATGGCAGTTAGGAACGGTACAGGTAGATTATAATTTACCCGAACGTTTTGAACTAGAATACGTTGCCGAAGATGGTAATCGTAAACGTCCAGTGATGATTCATCGCGCCCCCTTTGGTTCTTTGGAACGTTTAATTGGTATTTTAATCGAAGAATACGCGGGGGATTTTCCTCTTTGGTTAGCCCCTGTCCAGATACGATTATTACCAGTTAGTGATACTCAATTGGATTACGCGAAAGAGGTGACAGCGAAAATGCAGTTGTTAGGAATTCGCGCCGAAACCGATACCAGTGGCGAACGTTTGGGCAAAATGATCCGCAATGCTGAAACCGCAAAAATCCCCGTGATGGCAGTGGTGGGGGCAAAGGAAATGGAAACTAATAGTTTAAGTATTCGCACCCGTGCCACGGGCGATTTAGGGGTAATTAGCGTTGAGGAAGTGGTGGCAAAATTAGAAAGTGCCATCCAAAATTACGGTAATTTTTAAGCGTTTGCTTATCTAATTCTATGGGGACAGAAAATATTTCTGTCCCAGCATTTTTGCTCAAGCGAGAAGATTTTTCCTGATTAGAGTTCTTGCATAATTAATTTTTGAGAGGGCAAAAATGAGAAAAATAGACATAAAATTGCATAAAATCCCTAAATAGAGCATTTAATTGATTAATGCTCATTCTTAATTCTCCTGACGACCGGCTACTGGCTCGGAGACTCCTCACCTAAGGTCAGATTTTTGATTTTTGCAAGAGGTCTATTACCCTTTAGGTATCATCATCTTTTTGAAAGGTATTTTCCCCAATGCCTAGGCCTTTTTTGCTCTGTTTTAAGTCTTTCCAGAGGGCTTTAATTTTTTGGTAGGCTTCTAGAGAACTGATTTTGCCCCCCGTTTCCAGATTACAAATAAAACTGACCTTTTGGGCAAATTCCTGTAAATTGGCGTTAAATAGCAAATTCTCCGGCTTAAATTCCCCATAGTAGGGGGCGCGAGGATAGAGAAAATTCTCCTTGCGGCGATCGGGGAGATTTGGGTTATCATCGTTAGGAGGATTCTGGTTCATAGGGCGACGGCGGGTAATTTTTCGGAATTTCTTTAGATTTTTCGGTAATGATAATGGGAGATAATATCAATTGTTGGCTATCATTGAGGATTCAAGTAAAAACTGGGCCGATTCGCCAAAAATTGACCCCTAGGATCGTGACACTTTTTGGTTATAGGTTAAGGTTCGGTCGCAAAATGTTGGCAGTTATCTTTAAGCAGCAATTATACATTATTTTTTCTCAACAATCATCTCCCTGATGATATATATTTTTTGTCTAGGTTGATCCCCAAAATTTGCTGCTGCCACTATCCGATTAACCATCGATTTTCGTTTATCAATTGTCGAGGATGATAACTATGGAAAAACTCTATGAAGGTAAGGCCAAAATTCTCTATCAAACCGATGATCCCGATATTCTCCTCACTTATTACAAAGACGATGCCACCGCTTTTAATGCCCAAAAACGCGGGCAAATTGTCGGCAAAGGGGAAATTAACTGTACTGTCTCCACTGCCCTCTTTCAATGGTTAGAATCCCTAGGAATACCTACCCATTATATCGATCGCCCTAGTTCTAGGGAAATGCGCGTCAAGGCGATTAAAATCATTCCCTTGGAAGTAGTAGTCAGAAATATCGCCGCCGGGAGTTTGTGCAAGCAAACGGGATTAAAGGAGGGGAAAGTTTTACCTTTTCCTCTTGTAGAATTTTACCTCAAGGATGATGCTTTAGGCGATCCTTTGTTAACGCCCGATCGCATAAAAGTGATTGATATTGCCAGCGAGGAGCAAGTCAATCAGTTACGAGATTTAGCCCTGCAAATCAATCAATATCTACAAGAACTTTTTGATAAGTGCCAGATTATTCTCGTCGATTTTAAGTTAGAATTTGGAGTTGATCAAAGGGGCAAAATTTATCTAGGTGATGAAATTAGCCCCGATACCTGTCGTCTCTGGGATAAAACCCAAGAGGATGCTCAAGCGCGTATTCTCGATAAGGATCGTTTTCGTCGCGATTTGGGAGATGTGGAAACTGCCTATCAACAAGTACAAGCAAGAGTTTTACGACAGATAGAGAGTTTATAACTTTAGGGTGTGTTAGCGAGCGCGTAACGCACCTTAGATAGAGAGTTTATAACCGTAGGGTGTGTTAGCGAGCGCGTAACGCACCTTAATTGAGATTAGCAATTTAATAATTTATGTCGAGAAGAATTATCGGGTTAACAGGGGGAATAGCTTGTGGTAAATCCACGGTTTCTCATTATTTGGAAAATATCTACAAAATTCCCGTCCTTGATGCGGATATTTATGCCCGGGAAGCAGTGGAAAAAGGTTCGGAAATTTTAGAGAGAATTTTGGCGCGTTATGGCAGAAAAGTTAAAACTGAGGATAATTCCCTTAATCGCCAACAGTTAGGAGAGATTATTTTTAATAATCCCGAGGAAAAAATCTGGTTAGAAAGTCAGATTCATCCCTACGTTAGAGAATGTTTCAAGCGGTATTTAGAGCAGTTAGAAGCCCCAATAGTTGTTTTTTCTATTCCTTTATTATTTGAGGCAAAATTAACCCATTTAGTCACAGAGATTTGGGTGGTTTCTTGCAGTTTCGAGCAACAAATTCAACGCTTAATGACTAGAAATAACTTAACTAGAGAACAAGCGAACGCTCGGATTAATAATCAAATGCCTTTAGCCGAAAAAATTGCCTTAGCTGATATTGTTTTGGACAATTCCGGGGATTTAGAAGCTTTATATACTCAGATCGATCGAGCTATCCTGTAAACATTTAAATTGCTTGTGGAGATCAGGCAAGAGGCAACACCCCCCCTTGCCCCCCCGACGTCGGGGGGGTTGGGGGGGCGGAGATATAGCTAATCTAAGGAGAGGCGGTTAAAATATATCCTAGCTTATACAATAGGGATTAATCTTAAAACAACCAGGCAAATTTTCCCACCCCGAATTTTACATAGAGAATAATTGCCAAAACCAATAAAAATAGAAAGCCAATAATTAATAAATAGTCTTTATTGGTTAAGATTGATTCCTGTAAAAATGTGCGATCGGGATCACCAGAGAAAGCTTTAGCCTGTAGAACTACCTCTAATTTTTGCGATTTAGCCATAGCGTTTAAAATTAAAGGTACAGCGATAGAAGCGTAAATTTTTCCTTTTTGTAACCAACCCATTTTTTCTATTGCTAATCCTCGTAATCTTTGAGCAGAAATAATCGAGCGAGATTCTTCTACTAGGAGAGGAAATAAACGCAGGGTAGAGGAAAAAATAAAGACTATTTTGTAAGGAATTCTGGCTTTAGTTAAACTCACCATCATCTGATTTATATCGGTGGTAAAAATAGCGAGGGGAATAATTAAAACCATGGTGAGAGTTTTAAAGATCACATTTAAACCGTAGAGGGTTCCCTCCACAGTCATTTGAGCAGAACCGACGGTTAATAAGGGAGTTAATTCAGGTTTTCCCGTTAAAGCTTTTACCTGTTCCACATTAAAAAATCCCATGGTAATTAATAAGAATAGATAAAAGGGAGCCATGAATTTTAAAATGGTGAGGAGATAAGACCATTTTACCCCAGCCCAGAGACAAGCTAAAGCGACAATAAGAGTTAGAAAACCGCCAGCGAGGGGACTTTCCCAAGTAAAAGCGATGAGAGTAACCACGATCATCATGGTTAATTTTGTCCGAAAATCTAGGCGAGTAAAAGGGGAATCTCGATCGACGGTTTGCCAGTTAAATGATTGCATAATCAGGAAAAAAGTTAGTAAGTAGCTAGGTGTTAAAAACTGTCAGATGCCCCCCTTATTAAGGGGGGATTAAGGGGGGATCGGCACACCCCTTATTAAGGGGGGATTGAGGGGGGAACTATCTTCAATTTAATTATAACTACTTACCTAAGGGAATGAGTTAATTACCCATCCCCATCAATTCCCTAGGAAGGGTTAGCAATTCTGTTCATTTGCTCTTGAATTTCGGGGTTATAAATCTGGAGATAATTCCAATAATTACCAAACACCGATTCTATATAACCCTTAGTTTCTCTAAAGGGAATATTCTCAACAAATTCATCGTGATCGCTAAAATCAAAACGCTGTTTCCATTTGGAAACTGCCCCAGGTCCGGCGTTATAACTAGCCACGGCAAAAAGTGAATTTCCAGCGAATTTACCGTGGGTATAATCGAGATACCATGTCCCCATCATAATGTTATCTTCGGGATTAGTTAAAGAATAACTTTTATTGCCAGTATTACCTGCGATATATTTACCCGTATCGGGCATAATTTGCATTAATCCCACTGCCCCCACAGGAGAACGAATTTCTTTTTCAAAGCGGGATTCTTGCCGGATTAAAGCTGTCACTAGCAGGGGATTTAATTGTCTATCTTTTGACCATTGTAGGATGCTATCGTAGTAGGGGAAAGGGAATAAAGCGTGCCAGTATTTATCATTTTGTCGCAGGGCTTTCCATGCTTCCCTTTCCTCCGGGGTATCTCTTTCTCGCAAGCGCCAAATCAGGTTAATTCCTTCTAAATTTTGATTGCGAGAGAGTTTATAGACACCGAGGTTAAATTGTTCGTCAACGGTTAAATGCCAAGGATCGACAATTTCTGCTTGAAAGAGATTCCAAGCGTCCGTATCTTCACCAATTCGATATAATTCCTTGAAAGCTTCCGAACCGACGGGGGGATCGTTACGGGTGGCGGGTTTGACGGTGGTAGGATTATAGGAGCGGACAGTGGTAAAATCCCCCACGTCCCAACCTAATAAAACCGCCGAGCGCCAAGCATAATAGGAATGGGGATGACGGGAAATAGTGTAGGTAAAAGCTTGTTTTGCTTCTTGGTTTTTGCCGAGTTTTTGCGCCCATTTTCCCACCCAAAAGGCCGCTTTCGGGGCAGTTTGACTATCGGGATTATTAACCGCAATTGGCTGCGCCCACTGCCACGCCTTGGCGTAATCACCAGATTTAGCGGCTCTTTGGGCCATTAACCAGCGATAATCGGCGGCTTCGTCGGATTTTGGGTATTTATTTAATAAAGTCTGCCATGTTTGACTAGCGGCCTGGGCATTAGTTGAGTTGAGTAATTTGGCTTTCGCTTCCAAAGCTTCCGGAGCGCGATCGGGAAATTGCTTGACAATGCGATCGAGATATGCTATGGCATCGCGGTTAGGAGAAATTTGGGCGAGTCGCAGTAATCCCAAACCGGTTTCTGAGGCTTGGGGATAGGTTTTAATTAGTTTTTGGTAAGCGCTGCGAGCTTCTGGCAGTTTTTTGGCAATTTGTAGCCCGCGGGCGTAACGATAGGCTTGTTCGGGGCTAGGAGTGGCTTTAGCGTAAGCTTTATAGGCTTTTTCGTACAATCCCGACTGCCAATAACCCGCCCCAATCATTGCCCAATCGGCCGGAGTTAACTGCTCGGCGTAGTCTTTCACCAAACGATCGCGGGCCTGATTGAGGGTAGGATCAAAAGGATTAGCCTTGGCTAACTGCAACCATAAGGGAAATTGATCGGGATTTTCTTGAAGACGTTGGCGAATTAAAGCCAAAGTGCGCGGGTGTCGGGGGTATTCCTTGAGCAATTTTTCATGATAACTGGGGTCGTATTTGCCCAAAGCATAGTAAGCTTCCGCCACTACGGGCGATTGGGGATAGGTTTCCACTAATTTTTGCCAAATTTCTTGCGCTCTTTCACTATCATTGGTTAATTCGTGGGCGCGTCCCTGTTTGAGGAGAATCTGGGGAGCGAGGACAGGATATTGTTTTTCTAAGCCGTCTAATTGTTTTAAAGCCGGACCACCTTCATATTTTCTCAATAAATCCATGGCCAAGAGATAGCGGGCGCGACTACGCTCTAAAGAGGGCGCATTGCCATCGGCAACATCTTTTAACTTGACATCTCGCTCGGTTTGTGGTAAAGAAGTGCTATCAACTACGGCAGAGGGTTGGTTAGGAGCTTGGCTAGGAAGCGAAGCACTATTGCGATCGAGCCAAGCGAGAATTTTCGGGTGAAAGAGAAAGAGACTGGTGAGAGTAAAAAGCGCAACCCCAGAACCTAGTCCAAGAATGAGCGGGGTGTGAGGGGGGAATTTCTTAAACATTACCTTATTAAAGACAGTAACTCAACATACATTATCAATGATCGTGGTGACAGGTTGTTTGTTTCAATCAGGTTGGGGAAGTGGGGTGTGGGGTGTGGGGTGTGGGGTGTGGGGAGGTGGGGAAGTGGGGAGAATAAATAAAATAATCTCCTGTCTCCTATCTCCTGACTCCTATCTCCTGACTCCTATCTCCTGACTCCTGATCACTGATCCCTGAGATATGGTACGCTAAACAGGATTTAAGTATTATTAATGATTACTATGAAACAGCGCGGCGTGACGGTTTGGTTAACAGGATTGAGCGGTGCGGGAAAAAGCACGATTACCGAGGCATTACAGGCAAAATTAATCGCTGAAGGTTATTCCATTGAAGTTCTCGATGGCGATATAGTACGTACGAACCTCACCAAAGGTTTAGGATTTAGTAAAGAGGATCGCGATGAAAATATCCGTCGCATTGGTTTTGTGTCTAATTTGCTCACCCGTCACGGTGTAATTGTCCTAGTTTCGGCCATTTCTCCCTATCGTGAGATTCGCGAGGAAGTACGGGGGAAAATTGGCAGTTTTGTCGAAGTTTTCGTGAATGCTCCCTTAAGCGTCTGTGAGGATCGCGATGTGAAAGGATTATATAAAAGAGCGCGTGCTGGCGAAATCAAGTCTTTTACGGGAATTGATGATCCCTATGAACCACCTTTTAACCCGGAAGTGGAATGCCGCACCGATTTAGAGACTTTAGAGGAAAGTGTCGCCAAAGTCTGGGACAAATTGACGGAATTAGGCTACATTAATCAAGCTGTGGCGGTTTGATTAATGTATAACTTTGTATTGTTGGAAAATATCGTAGGGACGTGGACTAAAAACGTCTCTACATCCTGATTAACCCCTTAAGCAAATTTGTTAGTTAATCTCCTTTTCTTCAGTACCTAAGCCAAGTTAATTATACCTCTCCCTAACCCTCTGGCTAAAGTGCAAGAGTGCCTAAACAGTAATCAGTGATCAGTAAACAGTGAAAAGACAGTAGGAAACTTCTATTTAATACTGCTCACTTAAAACTCAAATCTGATAACTGATAACTGATAACTGTCTCGACTAGCAAATTAATTTTGCAGGAATACTTAATAAGTAAGTATTTATAATTGAAGAGAAGATAGATTTTGCCTTTGATCCCCCCTTAATCCCCCCTTAATAAGGGGGGTGCCGACAGTTTTTAACACCTACCTACATATTTAAAGGCGCTAAATTATTTTGAAATCTCGCTCTAGTTATTGGAACCTCATTCCCTATCTCCGTCCCCAAACCCAAACAATTATTTTGGCGTTTATCTGTACGATCGGATTTACGGTATTTTGGCCGATTTTAGCTTGGTTAGCCGGACAAATGGCCAGATATATCGGTGAGGGAAATGTGCAAGCATTGGCGACACTTTCGGGGGTGGGAGCAGTGGTTTTTTTACTGCGGGGAATGTCTCAGTATGGGCAAGATTCCCTGATGGCAAAAGCTTCTTTAAAAATTGCCCTGGAATTAAGAAAAAAAGTTTATGCACATCTGCAAACCCTCGGCTTAAATTACTTTGAAACGGCAAAAACCGGTGATTTATCCTATCGTTTAACGGAAGATATCGATCGCATTGGGGAAGTAATTAATAAATTTTTCCATGATTTTATTCCCTCAGCCTTACAGTTAATTGTCGTCTTTGCCTATATGTTTATTGTTAACTGGCAATTGACGATCGCTGTCATTATTATCGCTCCTTTGTTGGGAGTTTTGGTGGGATTTTTTGGTGAAAAATTATTACAATATGCTCGTCGCGCCCAAGCGAAAATATCTAATCTTTCTGCGTTATTAACCGAAGTTTTTAGCGGTATTCGTGTGGTGCAAGCTTTCGCTGCTGAAGATTATCAAACCGAGCTTTTTGCCAAAGAAGCGGAGGAAAATCGCCGCGCTCAATACCTATCAGAATCCACCAAAGCTTTACAATACGTCGTGGTGGGATTCTTACAAGCTCTCGGTGTCATCTTTTTATTCTTTCTCGCTGGTTGGCAAATTTCCCAAAAGAATTTAACTGGAATTGACTTTGTTAGTTATGTGGCAGCGGTGGCAATGTTAATCGATCCCATCGCCCATATTACCAGTAATTATAATCAATTTAAACAGGGTCAAGCCTCCATGGATCGGATTTTTGAATTGTTAGCTATTCTGCCGACAATTACCGAAAAACCGAATGCGATCAATCTGCAACCCCACAGCAAAGAAGTTGAATATTGTCAAGTAAATTTTTCTTACAATGAGGACAGACAGGTTTTAAAAAATATTAATTTTACTGCACACGCTGGCGAAATGATTGCTTTAGTGGGAGCATCGGGAGCGGGAAAAACCACTTTAGTTAATCTTTTATTGCGTTTTTATGACCCCACTGCCGGCAAGATTTTAATCGATGGGGTGGATATTCGTGATGTGACTTTAAAAAGTCTCCGGCGACAAATTGGCGTAGTTTTGCAGGAAAATATTCTCTTTTCTGGTACTATAGCCCAAAATATCGCTTTTGGCCAGGGAGATTTTAATCTGCAAGAGGTGGAAAAAGCGGCAAAAATTGCCAACGCTCATCAATTTATTGGTGAACTTTCCCAGGGTTACTATACCTATGTGGGAGAAAGAGGTGTTAATTTATCGGGTGGACAAAGACAAAGAATCGCCATCGCGCGAGCGGTTTTATCTAATCCGAGAATTTTAATTTTAGATGAAGCGACTTCAGCGCTCGATTCGGAATCGGAAGCTTTAGTGCAGGAAGCTTTAGAAAGAATTATGACGGAGCGCACGGTATTTGTTATTGCTCACCGATTAGCAACTGTCAGAAAAGCTAACCGTATTTTAGTTTTAGAAAAGGGTGAAATTATCGAGGTGGGTAATCACGAGGAGTTATTAAATCTTAATGGTCGTTACGCTCAATTTCATGCTAGACAATTTCAAGATTAGTCTATTTGGCGTTAAGAGTTGGGCATTATTTCTGATTTTATCACTCAACCCTAGGGGTTTGGGGGGTTCTACCCCCCAAACCCCTAGGGTTGATTCAAGGTAGGGTTGATTCATGAATCAACCCTACCCGAACCCCGGAGCGCATTAGTTTTTCGGTGGGATGCTTACACGCGGTTGTTCATATACTTGTACTAATTTAAGAGTCACCGATATAGCAGTTATCTTAATGGTGAGGTAGGAAGTTTTCGTTTTGGAAAGTCAGTTGCGGAATTAGGTTAGACTTCATCTTTAGGGAAACGCTGTAAGTATCCAGACAGAATTAATTATAGATATTTTTCCGTTCCCTCTACTTAGGGTTTTTTTCGGGGAATTCCTCGCAAAGCTAAAACATCATCGAGGGTGGAACAATAGTTTTTTAAACCAAAATCAGCAGGAGTATAGGTTTTAATGTGGGTGAAGTGGCGATAATTCATGGCAAAGCGGTCCCATGCTTCCATCTGCAAGTTAAAAACTTTGATAAAAAAGTTAGCGATGGTTAAAGATAAAGGAATGCGAAAGTAGATTTTTTTGTTTAAATAAGTGCAGATTTCCTCCACTGCTTGGTTAGCTGTTGTGCGTTGATTGCCTAGAACAATTTTGCTTTCTGGTGCGGGATTTTCGATTAAATAATTCACCACTTGAGCTATATCTTTGGCATGGATAAAATGAAAACTGCCATCAGCTTGAAACCAACGCACTAAACCGATATATTTCAACACATCTGGTAAACCGCCATAGATATGAGAATAGGGTTTATTTTCGTCACCACCTAAGACAAAAGTGGGGTATAAAGTGATAATTTTATCGGCAATTTCTAGGTCAGTAAATTTACTATAACAAATATATTTAGTGCGAATATAATTAGTTCCTATCTCCCCAGCTTCGGGCAAAGGTTGATTATTTTGATTGAGAATACTGGCAGTAGAAAAATAGAGGACTTTCTCGCATATCTGAGCATCTAAATAACTAATTAATTCTAGGGTTTTTACCACATTAATCTGATAACTTTCCTCCTCTCCTCCCCAACTGGTAGCGATTAAAATCGCCCTATTCATTGTTTTTAAAAGCTCCGCATATACCCCAATATTTTGCATATCGCCTAAAAGTATATGAACATTTGATCGCCCTTGGTAAGTAAATTTTAACTTCTCTGGATTACGCACTAAAAAATATAATTCATAGTCGGGATTTTCCAGTAAAATTTCGGCGATATAATGCCCAATACAGCCACTCACACCCGTTAGAAATATTTTTTTCATTTGATCACTAGGACAGAGAAATTAGATTTGTTGATAGGGTTTAGGTGTGGGGTATTGAGTCGGGGATATTGAGTTAGGGGTTAGGGATTTTTTAGTTTTCTGCCAAGATTCCCTATCGATCATTTCCTAACCCCTATTCCCTAAACCTTGATCACGACATCCTAGGCGTGAACTGCTAATAATTGATCCGCTTGTTTAGCAGTTTCAAAGAAGAAACGCACGTTATCTTCAGGAGTTCCCACTAAAACACCATGACCTAAATTAAGAATATGGCCTTGATTACCCGCTTTACGAATAGTATCAAGAATCCGCTCGCGAATAAAAGACTGGGAACCGAATAAAACCCCCGGATCGATATTACCTTGAACCATCATCGATTTACCTAAACGCTGTCTCGCTTCCGCCATATCCACGGTCCAATCGACGCTCACAATATCAACCCCCGATTGAGCCATTCTTTCCAAAACGCCGGCGCTGCCACTAATGTAGAGAATTAAGGGTGTATCGGGATGGGTTTCTTTCACCAAACGAACTACTTTTTGTTGATAGGGTAAGGCAAAAACATCGTAATCTTGGGGAGTTAATTGACCCGCCCAAGAATCAAACATTTGTACTACTTGCGCCCCACAATCGATTTGATAACGGACATAGGTGGCGATCATATCCGCTAATTTATCTAAAAATTGGTGCAGTACCGAAGGTTCCGAAAAAGCCATCCCTTTAATCACAGAATAACTTTTAGAACCTTTCCCTTCCACTGTATATGCTGCTAAAGTCCAAGGCGCTCCGACAAAACCGAGGACAGTGGATTTATTTCCCACCTCTTGACGCAGGGTTTTTAAAATCGTTTTGATAAAAGGTAAAGACTGATCGGGATCGAGGGGATTAAGTTGATCCACCTGCGCTTGAGTACGAATGGGAGAATCGATAATCGGCCCCTTACTTTCGATAATATCAAAGGGAATACCAATTCCCGCCAAGGGAGTGAGGATATCGGAGAACATGATCACCCCATCCGGTTGAAAAGCGCGCCAAGGTTGCAGGGAGATTTCGATCGCTAAATCGGCATTTTCCGATCTTTCCCGAAAACTGGGGTATTTATCCCGCAATTCTCGATAAATCTGCATATAACGTCCTGCTTGTCTCATCATCCACACGGGAGGACGGGGTAAGATTTCTCCTTTGGCAGCGCGTAATAAATAAGGTATTTCAGGGGAGTCAGTCATATCACGATGATTATTCTATTGCCTTTTCTACGGTATCATCCCCCGTACAGCTAATTTTTCTGGTTTTTCCTTAAGAATTGTTAACGAAAATTATCCCCCTTTGCATTGAAACTGGGTACTGGAAATTGTAGTACAATCTTTTGGGTTGAGACAGGGTGTAGAGTGTAGGCTATAGGGATAAGTTGATAAAATCTATGGCGGATTCAAAAATTCAATCTTACCGAGATTTAAGAGTTTGGCAGGAGGCCGTAAATTTAGCTGAAAGTTGCTATCGTCTCACTAAAACTTTTCCCAAAGAAGAGCTTTATGGGATGACAACACAGATTCGCCGAGCTTCGGTGTCAATAGCAGCGAATATTGCCGAGGGGTATGGACGCAAAACCCGGGGAGAATACATCCAATTTTTGTACATAGCTCAAGGTTCTCTCAAAGAGTTGGAGACTCATTGGTTAATCTCTCAAAGAGTTGAACTAGCTTCCCCTCAGAGCGTCAATCCTATTCTTAATCAATGTGAATCAGTAGGCCGACTCCTGCTAACTTTGATTCGCGCTCTTGAAAATAAATAACCCCCACACCCTACACCCCACACCCTACACCCCACACCCTACACCCTGCTCCCCACCCTGGGATGAACTCGACGCAATCGCAAGGCATTCGTCACCACGGAAAGGGAACTTAAAGCCATGGCAGCGCCGGCAATAATCGGATTGAGCAGAAAAGGATAGAGGACTCCGGCAGCGATGGGAATGGCAATCAAGTTATAAATAAAAGCAAAAAAGAGATTTTCTTTGATATTTCGCATTGTTGCCCGACTTAACTCAATAGCGGTCACAATTCCCTCTAAATCTCCCGAAATTAAGGTTATATCACTGGCGGCGATCGCTACATCAGTCCCCGTGCCAATGGCAATACCTAAGTCCGCTTGCGCCAATGCGATCGCATCATTGATGCCATCGCCAACCATGGCGACTATTTTCCCTTTTTTCTGCAAATATTCGATTTTTTCGGCTTTTTCTTGGGGACGGAGTGCGGCAAAAAAGCGCCAGATACCCAACTCTCTGGCGATCGCTTCTGCGGTTTCGAGGTTGTCCCCCGTCATCATCATCACCTCTAAGCCCATTTTTTTGAGCTTGGCGACCACTGAGGAAGAAAAAGGTTTTAAAACGTCGGAAATGGCGATCATCCCCTCTAAACCCCCGTTAACCGCTATCCAAGCCACGGTTTTTTTCTGCCATTCCCAATCGTGGGCGACTTTTTTAAGAACTTTTGTTTCAACCCCTTGACGTTCTAACCATTGTTGTGTACCAATTTGCACGAAATCTGACCCGACTTTTCCCTGCACTCCTGCCCCAGTTATTGAGTCAAATTCGGTTACTTCTAGGGGTTTAATCTGGTTTAACTGTCCATATTTAACTATTGCTTCTCCTAACGGATGTTCAGAATGATTCTCCACCGAAACGACTAACTGCAGCAGCGATAATTCCCGTCCATCCCTCACCCCTTCGCGAGTCAAGAAGTCCGTCACCGTTGGTTTACCCTGGGTGAGAGTTCCCGTTTTATCGAGAACAATAGTAGTAATGCCCTGGGCTAATTCTAAACTTTCGGCATTTTTAATTAAAATTCCCTGTTTTGCTCCCTGTCCTGTTCCCACCATAATCGAGGTGGGTGTAGCTAATCCTAGCGCGCAGGGACAAGCGATAATTAAGACTTCCACCATTGTAATCAAAGCGAGGGTGAGATTACCCGTGCGGAGAATCCAAAATAAGAAAGTTATTACGGCAATAATCATCACCACCGGCACAAAATAAGCGGTCACTCGATCGACTAATCTTTGTATAGGTGCTTTTGATGCTTGCGCGGTTTGCACTAATCGGACAATCTGGGCTAAAACCGTATCTTTTCCCACTCGTAACGCTTGCATTTGTAGGCTACCAGTTTTATTAATTGTCGCCCCGATTACCTGTTGATTGACGGTTTTTCGCACGGGTAAACTTTCCCCCGTCACCATCGATTCATCAATGCTAGAACTGCCCTGGATAATTATGCCATCCACGGGAATTTTTTCTCCCGGACGCACTAAAATTATATCTCCTACCTTCACCTCTTCTATCGGTAGATCTAGTGTCTGTTCTTCCCTAATCACCCTAGCGGTTTTTGCCTGTAATCCCATTAATTGTTTAATAGCGGCGGCCGTTTCTTTTCTGGCACGTTTTTCGAGGAAACGACCGAGTAAAATCAGAGTAATGACGATAGCTGATGCTTCGTAATAGACATGGGAATTAAACCCCTGTTTTTCGATAAAATCACTCTCGAAGGTTAAAAATAGGGAATAAAAATAGGCGGCACTGGTTCCCAAAACTACTAAAGTGTCCATGGTGGCAGTGCGATTTTTTAAAGCTTTCCAAGCATTTTTATAAAAACTTTGACCACACCAAAATTGGACAGGAGTAGCGAGAATTAATTGTAATAAGGGAGCGTGTAACCAGTGGGGAATAAAAGATAGAGATAAACCCGTCATCATCGGCAAAGAACCGATAAAAAGTATAATACTAATAACAATAGCGATCGATAGTTTAGGGAGAAGTTCTTTTTCTGGCCTGGATTCGAGATTAATTTCTGTTATCGGTGTGGCTTGGAAACCGGCATCCCTAACTTTTGCTTGAATAGTGTTAAGATCGGTACGCTTAGGGTCATAGTCCACCTCCACCTGTTCCATGCCAAAATTAACTTGACATCGAATCACTCCGGGGATAGATTTAATTATCCGCTCGATCGAATCAGCACAACCAGCGCAACTCATCCCGGCGAGTTTGAGAGTTTGATGGGTCATAATTTTAATAGCAGGGAAAGTCAGCAATAAAATCCCCTGCACCAGAGTTCTATCTTTAGGATAAAATATTCCCCTAGCTGCAGGGTCAAGAATCCTCTGTTAATTTTTCTGAATAGATATGAAGAAATGTCTAGAAATATTTCCCAAAAACGGGATAGAGAAAACCAAGCTCTTTCTGCGGCATCAAGTAGCATAGTTTACTTTGTTTTCTTTGGCAGAGTCTATCCAAAATCTCAGACATTTGTTCCTAATGAATGCCCATTCTGATAGCTTCTTGAATGGCTATCTTTTGCCATGGGTTGGCTTTTAATTTAAACTCTATGACTACGGGCTCGACCTCTCAACGGATTTAGTATCAGACTATGTTCACATTCTTCTTACTTACCCACCCCTGATGTTCTTAAGTGGGTTAATAGCCAATCTAAATTATGTTGGTCAGGTTTCATCCCTTCGGCAAAATCGAGGCTCTTCACCCGACATTCAAGATAAATATCGGGTGTATTAGGCTGCCCTAACACACCCAGAAAAGATTTTAGGGAAAATTAACCGACGACGCAGAGAATATCCGATGCGTGACTAGCGGTATTCACTTTCTCATCTACATGGCTAATTTTGCCTTCTGCATCGATGATATAGGTGACGCGCTTAGAATAGCCACCCCCATCCACATCATAAGCTTTGGTGATAACACCATCGGTATCTACGAGCAATTGGAAGGGTAAACTATATTTTTCTTTAAATTGTGCATGGGAACCCTGGTCATCCCTGCTCACCCCGAAGACTACTATTTCCTTGTCTTGGTATTGTTCGTAGTTATCCCGGAAGCTTTGCGCTTGCTTGGTGCAGCCGGGGGTATCATCTTTGGGATAGAAGTATAAAACTACGACTTTACCTTGAAAATCCGACAGGGAAACGGTTTTTCCAGTATCGTCGGTGGTGGTAAAGTTCGGTGCGATTGTTCCAACGGTTAAAGCCATAACTCCGATTCCTTTACAAAAGTTAATCTATATTGATCATAAGGGATGAGGGTCAAAAACAGGGAGAGGGGAGAAGCAGTCAGAGCATTTGTACTGAATTTCCCGATCAGTTTAAATGCAGTACAACTGAGAAGACGAACAACAAACCTCTAGAATTTGTCCTAGGATAATATTTGTCAGCTAAGAGGGGGATAATATGGGGCCATTCTGGTTAAAAGTGAGAACTTTTGGGCAAAATATCTTAATCGGTTTAGTTTTAGTGCTATTAATTGGTTTTTATCACAGCATCAGCGCTAAATCTGCCTCATTAATGATTGTTTATCCCCCCGATAATCATCAAACCACGGCATCGAGAATCTTTTTTATTGGTTCTGCTCCTCCATCGGGTCAAGTTTTGCTTAATAATCAACCGATTCAACGCAGTGCTAAAGGATATTTTGCCCCTAGTTTTCCCCTAGAAGTTGGCGAAAATAATTTCACTATTCGCTATCAAAACCAAACTATTAATCGCCAAATAATTCGTCGAGATACTCAAGCAATTATTCCCCACGAATTAGCTTTTGCTGATAACTCTCTCAGTCCTTCTGTCCATAAGACGAGGTTAGTGGGGGAATGGATTTGTTTTAGTGCGATTGCCACTCCCCAAGCTCAGGTTTCTGTGCAGTTAGGAGATAAAATCCTACCTCTTTTACCCCAACCTCAAACCACAAAACTGCCTAGTAATGCCGCAGTTTTAACTAATCTTAATCAAGCGAATTCCGAGGATAAAACTGGTTACTATCGAGGTTGTCAGCAGTTTAAGCAAGAGGCTAACTTAGGAAAACCTATTTTTACAGCACAATTAAATAATCGATCGATTAGCCAACAAAGTCAAGGAGAAATTAACATTATTAGCGATCAAAATTTACCAGTGATTGAAATTATAGCAGCCCAAGGGGTAGCGCGCACGGGGCCGGGTAGTGATTATTCCCGTTTAACTCCTTTACCCCAAGGCACGAAAGCGAGAGTCACCGGGAAAGAAGGGGATTGGTTGCGGTTAGATTATGGTGGTTGGATTTTAGAGCGAGAAACCCGTTTAATAGTTAATGAAGTCCTAGATAATGCTAATATTCGTGGTCTCTCTTCTCGCAGTATCAATCAAGCAACAGAAATTATTTTTCCCCTCTCCCATCCTGTACCCATCGCCGTGAGACAAGAAGATGATAAATTTATTTTGACCCTTTATAATACCATTGCCCAAACCGATACAATTTTTCTAGTGGATAATCCTTTAGTCAGACGTTTAGATTGGCGACAAATCAACCCGACCACGATAGAATACACTTTTAATCTTAACCAAAAACAACAGTGGGGTTATAGTCTTCGTTACCAGGGGACAAATTTAATCTTAACCCTGCGTCATCCCCCAGAAAAAAGTAATAATTTACAGGGCAAAGTTATTTTATTAGATCCTGGACATGGAGGGAAAGAAACTGGTGCTGTCGGTCCGACGGGTTACACAGAAAAAGAGATTAATTTGGTTATGTCTAAATTAATTAAACGGGAGTTAGAAAAATTGGGGGCAACAGTTTATTTAACCAGAGAAACGGACATCGACCTATCCCTACCAGCACGAGTAGAGATGATTAATAATCTGCAACCAACCCTAGCAATATCGGTTCACTATAATGCTTTACCCGATGATGGAGATGCCTTAAATACTCAAGGAATTGGCATATTTTGGTATCATCCCCAGGCAGCGGATCTATCGGTTTTTCTCCACGATTATTTAACCAAAAATCTTAACCGTCCTTCCTATGGAGTATTTTGGAATAATTTAGCTTTAACTCGTCCCTATAGTAGTCCTTCATTGTTATTAGAGTTAGGATTTATGAGTAATCCTCAAGAATTTGAATGGATTACCGATACTCAGGCACAAAAACAACTAGCGCAGGTTTTAGCCGCCGGAATTAGCCAATGGTTTCAACAATCTGGGGTAATCGCTTCCAGTTAAGATTTAATGCCCATCGGCGGGAGAGAAGCTTAAATCTTTCTGAAAAATCAAGCCCTAGCTGGAAAGCCAGTGATAGGATTTGCTGGAGTCTTTATTTTAATCCGAGGAAATTAAATCAAGTTCATGGAAAAAATGTTACCAGTGAACAGCAATCGGAGAAAATAACTGCTAGATTACAAGGTATAGCCGATCACTCTCTAGTAGATATTTAAACAGCGATCGCTGTGTGATAAAAATCGCTGGATTAGCCAACAAATAAAGATAGTTTACTGAAAATTTGCCAACAATTCACGCCCTTATAGACAACTTGATCGCTGCTCCCCTTATTAAGGGGGGATTAAGGGGGGATCAATCGCTCACCTCAAGGTTGGGGTGAGTGAATTAAATTCCACCCTCGTTATTATTCTGCTCTACCCATGACTAACTCTTTATATATCAGCACGACGGCAACGGGAAGCGGTAAAGCGTTAGTAGCTTTAGGAATTATTGACTTAATTCTCCGCAAAACTAATAAAGTTGCTTTTTTCCAGCCAATTGTTCTCGACTGTTCCGAAGGTCATCGGGACGAAGACATTGACTTAATCCTCAATTATTTTAAATTAGAACAAACCTACGAAGAAGCCTTCGGGTTATGTTACGAAGAAGTTAAGGATTTATTGGTACAACAAAAATTTGATGAAATCATTGAAAGAATTATCAAAAAGTTTAAAAACTTAGAAAAAAAATATGATTTTATCCTCTGTGAAGGTTCCGATTATCTGCAAGAAAATTCCGCCTTTGAATTTGAACTAAATACAGAAATCGCCAAAAATCTCGGCCATCCCATCTTAATATTAGGTAATGCCTACCAGCGCAGTATCGAAGATGCCCTTAGTCCGATCCTGATTTCCTGCGACACCTACCAAGATAAAGGTTGTACGGTGATTGGGATTATTATCAATCAAGCTGAAGAGGAAAAAATAGAGGAATTACGGAAAACCCTGACTAAAATTTTCCCCCCCCAAGAATATGCCCTAGGAGTGATTCCCCATAATGCTAAACTTAGCAGCCCGCGAGTAGCAGAAATCGCCCAACAATTACAGGCAAAAGTTCTCTACGGACAGCAGAGATTAGACAGTTTAGCTAGTAACTTTCTGGTGGTGGCCATGCAGATGCAAAATGCCCTAGAGCGGCTAAAAGAAGATAGCTTAATTATCACCCCTTGGGATCGCGGCGATGTGATTATCGGGATGTTACAGGCCCACCAATCGGCCAATTATCCCCAATTAGCTGGTATAGTCTTAACAGCAGGTCATAACCTCAATCCTTCGATCGCCCGTTTAATTGAAGGTTTGCCCGATCCCTTACCGATTCTCTCCGTCACCACCGATACCTACACCACGGCCGAACGCATCCACCAAGTGCGGACGACCCTGACCTCGACGGACTACGATAAAATTAACCTCAGTCTGCAGCTTTTTCACAGTAACATCAATCTCGATCGCCTAGAAGCGCAAATTCGCACTTTGCGGACCCAGGGGATTACCCCGAAGATGTTCACCTATAATCTCGTACAACAGGCCAAAGCGCAAAAACGTCACATCGTTTTGGCCGAAGGGACCGAACCGCGCATCCTCCAGGCGGCCACAGTTTTAATCGAACAGGATATCGTCGATTTAACCCTCCTGGGACAACCGGACGAGATCGCAATGGTGATTAAAAAACATGGTATCACTCTCGATCTCGATCGCCTGCAAATTATTGACCCCGTGGCTAGTCCCCATTTTGAAAGCTATGTGCAGACCCTCTACGAAGCGAGAAAAGCCAAGGGAATGAATCTCGACATGGCCCGGGATTATGCACAGGATGTCTCCTATTTTGGCACTTTAATGGTGTATCAAGGCGATGCTGATGGTATGGTATCGGGGGCAGTGCATACCACTCAACACACGATTCGGCCTGCACTCCAGATTATCAAAACTAAGCCCGATTGTGCGATCGTCTCCTCGGTCTTTTTTATGTGTCTAGAGGATCGAGTCTTGGTCTATGGGGATTGTGCGGTGAATCCCGACCCCAGTGCCGAGGAATTAGCCGAAATCGCCCTATCTTCTGCCGAAACCGCCCAAAAATTCGGAATTGAACCGCGAATCGCCCTGCTTTCCTATTCTTCGGGTCAATCGGGCCAGGGAGAAGACGTGGAAAAAGTACGACAAGCGACCAAAATCGCTAGGGAAAAACGCCCCGATTTGAAGCTAGAAGGGCCGATTCAGTACGATGCGGCCGTGGATAAGGAAGTAGCCGCCCAAAAAATGCCGGGGTCAGAGGTGGCGGGCCAAGCGACGGTGTTTATTTTTCCTGACCTGAATACAGGGAATAATACTTATAAAGCCGTGCAGCGGGAAACGAAAGCTTTAGCGATTGGTCCAATCCTACAGGGATTAAAAAAACCCGTCAATGATCTCAGTCGCGGTTGTACCGTTCCCGATATTATCAATACGGTGGTAATCACAGCAATTCAATCCCAATCTTTTTGAGTTATCGTCATTTCAGAACAGAGAGAGAGTTTACCAATTTTTACCTTGATCGATATTTCCCAAAAACTAGCAATACTTACAAAAACATTATCGGTATTTTCAAGACTATCTCGCAGCGAAACAGGCAAAATCGGGTAATCCTCAGCTAACCAGATAAAGACATGAGTATCTATTAAAGCACTCCTGATTACCTATAGTCCTCAAAGTCTTCTAAGGGAGCATCAAAGTCATTAGCTAAAGGTAAAACGAAAGTTCCTTTTATTGAACCAGCTAAAGTTCTTTTAACAGTTACAGATTCTTTTGCTGCTTGTTTATTTTCTTCTGTTTGGTCAGACTTAGTGAGCAAATATTCGGCATAATGTAAAAGTTCATTTTTGAGAGCATCGGGCATATTCTCAACTATATTCTTAAGGGCTGAATCTATACTCATAATGGCTCACTTTTAGTTAAATTAATCAATATTTAGGGAAAGTAGCGATAAAATTCACGTCGGTGTAGGAGCCGCATTACCTCAATGTTATCATCAACAACGGCTATTCCTAATCGATATTCACCAAGCCGTATTCGGTAGCGATTGGTAGCTCCCTTCATTGGCTTGACATTACCAATATCCTGCAATGATTTGGCATTGGGTAAATCTCTAAAAGCAAGCTGTAAAATTTGTTCATAAACAGGCTGGTTTTTCAATGCCTTCAAATCTTTGAGAAATCTTTTTCGATATTGAACCTTCAAGGGAAATCTATTCCTCCAAATAAGCCAGTGCCTCTTCGATATCTAATAGTGGACTCTGCTGTGCCTCATCCATCGCTTGGTTAAGGCAGTAGTCTTCTATTGCTTCGGTGAACTCTTCACAAGACATATCTTCTTGGGGAAATACTTGTCTCCATAGTTCAATCGGAATAACAACGGCTTTGGGTTGTCCGTTTTGGTCAGTTAGGTATTCTATTGAAAGCATAGACAAGACTTGTCAAGTTTGATAAGTCTATGATATAGCACTACGCGATTACATTAGAAAACGGGTTTCTCAAAGAAACCCGTTTTCTGGAGATGAAAAACATAGATAAAACTCTATATAATCGATAAAAAAGCGATATTTGACAAAATCGGGGGGGGTGATAGGGTTTTTCACATAATTTACCCGAATAAACCGATGGCTACTCAAAAAAGCTCATTCTTAAGCCGCTCCCGTCCCTTAAAGCCTGTCTCAGATTTTCTCGGGACAACAATCGGCATGGCCACTGCTGTCACCCTCGGAACGGTAGTTAGCTTGCCCGCACAGGCAACTACTCTATTTAGCCAGACGAATATCGTCACCAACCCAGGCGCAGGATTCAACGGCTCAGATGTCAGTCAAGCCTCTGCTACTGTGGATGTGGCGGGGCAGAATGCAACCGGTGATTTCCGCTTGGCAGAAAGCTTTACCATTTCTGATGCAGGACTGTGGGCGATCGATAAGGTATCGGTGATGGCTTACATGACATCAACTTATGGGTTTCCCCCCACTTCACCTTTTACTGGCATCTCAGTTAATATTTGGGATAATGCCCCCGGTCTTGCCGGAAGTAATATCCTCGGTTCGTCCACAAATCTACTATCTACTAACTGGACTGGCGTTTACCGCACTTTCAATGGCGTGTTAGACGATGCCCAACGCCCGGTGATGAACATTGCCGCCAATTTCAGTGGTTCTGGTCTTACTCTCGCGCCAGGCACTTACTGGGCAGACTACCAACTAACGGGGCTGTCACCCACAGGAGGTACAACTGCTTTTACTCCTTATCTAATGACAACTTCAGGGGGAAATCGCTTGACACTCCCCGCTCTAAAGAGACGGGGATTCTTGGTTCAAAGAGATTACTTGCTTAGACAGAATCGCTTCTGAAAAAGTAGAGGTATTCTCTCCCCAAGCGTTTATCGGATCTAGCCCGAAAGTTCCCGTATGCCCTACGGTACTTAACCCTTTTTTAAGGATATTGATAGCGGCGTTTTCATCCCTATCTAAAACACACCCACATTTACACTGATGGGTTCTAGTCGATAAAGATTTCTTAACAATTTCACCACAGTTTGAACAGTTTTGGCTTGTATAATTCGGTGAGACAGCAATCGTTATCTTGCCGAATTTAACCCCAAAATACTCTATCCATTCCCGAAACTGATACCAGGCCGCATCATTGATCGATTTAGCTAGACAATGATTCTTGACTAAGTTCTTAACTCTTAAATCCTCGTAGGCTATCACATCGCTAGAGTGAACTACGCACCGTTCGGCTGAGCTCACGGCCGAAGCCTTGCTAATTTCACAGCAAAGTCTTTACGTTGCCTACTTACTTTAAGGTGAGCTTTAGCTAATCTTTGTCTAGCTTTTTGACGATTTTTACTTCCCTTTTTCTTTTTAGATAATCGCCTTTGAAGTCGTTTTAATCGTTTCTCAGACTTTCTCAAGAATTGAGGATTATCAACCTTGTCGCCATTGTGATCTGTATAGAAAGAAGCCAAACCTACATCTAAGCCAATACACTTACCTGATGGTTTAACATCTTCTTTAACGTCACAAGAAAGGACAAATTGACAATAATAACCGTCCGCTCTCCGAATCAACCTAACCCGTTTAATATCGGATTCTTGAAAGTACCCTAAATCCCAAGTTCCTACCAACTTAAGAACACCAATGTTTTTCTTGTCAGTGAACTTAACAGTTTTAGGGCTAAGAAGCTTCCATCCTGATTGTTTGTATTCAACAGAGCGAGATTTTTTAAATTGAGGATACCCCTTTTTGCCTGATACTTTACGTTTACAGTTGTCGTAAAAACGACTAATTGAACTCCAAGCACGTTCAGCACTTGCCTGTCTAGCAGTTGAATTAAGTTCATCGGCAAATTTAAAGTCCTGAGCTAATTCTTGAGAATATCGGTATAAATCGTTCTTACCCGTACCTTTTGTATCCATCCATAACCTTACACATTTGTGACGGATGAATTGAGCAGTACGAATAGCATCGTCTATGGCTTGATACTGTTGAGTTTTAGCTTTAACTTTAAACTCTAAGACAAACATTTTACGCAGGGGGGACTTAGACAAAATCAGTATAGCACAATAAAAGTTAAGTTAACAAGATATAGTTTAAAAAGCCGTCCTAAAAGGACGGGGCTTTAACCCAAAATTTCGGTAAATGGAAATGCACAGCAGTTTAACAACTCGGCTGCCCCTTGAGCCGGATTACCCTCGCTTTGGGTAATCCGGCTCAAGGGGTTTCTTTTCCCTTAACCGTAACAGGACAGAACGTTCAAGTACAGCAAGTTCCCGAACCCAGTACCGTTTTAGGGTTAGGCTTATTAGGCCTGGGTGCCTTGGTTAAACGCCAGTTAAAGCCAAAGCAAGGCAGTGACAAAGCTTAATTGCCATAGAAAACGGGTTTCTTTGAGAAGAAAACGGGTTTCTTGAAGAAACCCGTTTTCTGGAATAAGAGGCGAGCGATGAATTGACGAAAAACATAGATAAAACCCTATAAAATCGATAAGAAGCAATAATTGACAAAATCGGGGTGGTGTGATAGGCTTTTTGGTAAAATTTATACAAAATTGTCAATGAACACTACAACTATCCTCAAATCCCTGTCTGGTGTTGTCTTCGCTGGCACAGTTGGCGCGATCGCTGTGCTGGCCACCCTCCCCGCCAGCGCCGCCACCCTTACCTTTACCGGAAATGGTAGTGGCGGTAATATCCCTGATAACAACGCCACTGGTTTTAGTAGCACTATTACCGTTCCCACCAGTTCCAACTTTTTGATCACCGATGTCACTGTCACCCTCACGGGACTGCAGCACAACTCTCTAGGCGAGTTGCGTGCCGACCTCACCTACGTCCCAACCAACACGCAGGTACCCCTGTTCCGCCGGATTGGGCGCGTTGTTCCCCCTGCTACTGCGACTGGCGATAACAGCAACTTCAACGGCAACTACAGCTTTAACGATGCCTTTACCGGCAACATCTGGACGGTAGCGGCTTCTGGGGGTAATCTTTTTGACCTCCCCTCTGGCAACTACTTCGCCACTGGTTTGAACAGTGCCACCAAGGTTCCCATGCTCGCTTCCCTAGGCGGACAAGAGTCCAGCGGCGTCTGGCGGCTGACCATTGCCGATACTGTCGCTGGTACTACTGGCTCTTTCACTTCTTGGACGCTAAATTTGCAAGGTACCCCCATTCCTGAGCCAAGTTCTAGCTTAGGTTTGCTGGCTTTAGGCTTACTGGGAGCGAGAGCGGCACTTAAGCGCCATTTGAATGGGAAAGATTAGCATAGAAAACGGGTTTCTTTGAGAAACCCGTTTTCTGGACTAAGAGGCGATCGCTAGGGATTGCTAACTCGCGCTAGACTAGATTAAAACAATTAATTAGGATTTGCTGAAAAAGTTTGTTGGTGGGGGCAGGGTGTGGGGTGTGGGGTGTGGGGTGTGGGGTTTTACCGATTTTGAGGTAGTCAGTTACCTAATTTTCAGGGAAAAAGTACCTGAATTTTACCCCCGATCCCTCCAATGGTCGGCACTTTTTGAGGGAAAAAAAGTCTAAAAGCCTTATCCAACAAGGTTTTTAGATTTATTCAGCAAGCCCTAATTAACTCCTAATCATTTGTTTAATCATGAGTCAAGCTGCTGCAATCAATACTAAACTAATTGATTCCCTTGCTCAAATTATCCTTTCTTTAACTGACGAAGAACAACAGCTTCTCCTACAAAAAATTCAGCATCCAGCCTTATCTGATGTCGATTGTCATCAAGGTTTTCCCTTTGATGTTCAAATTCCTAATACAGAAACGCTCGCCGCCATTGAAGAAGTAGAAAAACATCCTGAGCGTCTTAAGCGTTATAGTAGCGTTGGGCAGATGTTCGAGGATTGGAACAAGGATACAGGGGAATGTTAACCCCACAGGAAAGCACCCACTTTCGACGCGATTTGAGGCGGATGAAAAAACGGAGTAAAGACTTGGAAAAATTAAAAACTGTGGTGGAACTACTGGTGCAAGAACAAATACTACCAGAGCGATACCGAGATCATAATCTCGTTGGAGATTTGTTAGACACTATTAAGATGCTTGCAAACAGCGACTTCAACAGGAGTTAATTTAGTGAATCGCTTTCGTTTCACGGCAAGCAGAGCAAGACTGGCGGGATATTTGGCTCTATTTAGGCAGACAAGATGAATTAATGGCCGACCAAAAGATCGCTCAAATTCTGGACAGATTTCCCCTGTTATCCCAGTTTCCTGATCTGGGCAGGCAGCGTGACGATTTACCGGTAGTTCACTGGTAGGCTGTGAAGCGCGATAGCGCAACGCACCAATTTAATGATAAAGTTGATGGGTTACGGCGGATTATTAATTGGTTTTTTGTCAGAGATTATCGCCGCCAACAGGCCCCCTAGTATTAAATACTTACTCATTCTAGCGTGAGGCTCTTGCCAAACCTGTCAGCAGCAGAAATTTCTGGCGGCGGGGTACGGCGAGGGTCCAGAGTCTGGTTTAATTACATACTATGGGTTAACAATTAGTTGTGTATTTAGAGGGAAACTATGGCCAATAAGCCAGAGCGCGTGGTTCTAATCGGTGTAGCTGGGGACTCCGGCTGTGGGAAGTCTACTTTTTTACGTCGTTTGACGGATTTATTCGGGGCCGAGTTTATGACAGTGATCTGTTTAGATGACTACCATTGCCTCGATCGCAAACAGAGAAAAGAGGTGGGTGTCACCGCACTCAATCCGAAAGCGAATAACTTTGACCTGATGTATGAGCAGATTAAAGCGCTCAAGGAAGGTCAAGCCATTAATAAACCTATTTATAATCATGAAACGGGGATGATCGATCCTCCCGAAATCATCGAACCGAATAAGGTAATCGTGATCGAGGGACTGCACCCCTTATATGATGAACGAGTCCGGGCCCTATTAGATTTCAGCGTTTATCTCGATATTAGCGATGAAGTCAAAGTTAACTGGAAAATTCAACGGGATATGGCCGAGCGCGGTCACACCTATGATGATGTGATGGCGGCCATTAATTCTAGAAAACCGGATTTCAGTGCCTATATCGATCCCCAAAGACAGTACGCTGATGTGGTGATTCAAGTGCTGCCCACCCAATTACTTGAAGATCACGAAAGTAAGTTACTACGGGTTCGTTTAATCCAGAAAGAAGGGGTGGAAAACTTTGAACCCGCTTATCTGTTTGATGAAGGTTCCACCATCGATTGGCGGCCCTGTGGTCGTAAATTGACCTGCGCTTATCCCGGTATTAAACTCTACTATGGTCCGGATGGCTTCTTGGGGAATGAAGTGTCGATTCTGGAACTAGATGGTCAATTCGATAACCTGGAAGAAATGATCTACATCGAAAGCCATTTGAGCAAAACCGGCACTAAATACTACGGTGAAATGACGGAATTACTGCTCAAACACAAAGATTATCCCGGTTCTACCAATGGTACGGGTTTATTCCAAGTGTTAGTCGGTCTCAAAATGCGTGAAACCTACGAAAAACTAATGGCGGCCGAATCAAAAGTGGCAGCGCCAGTCTAGTTTCTAGTTTTGACCGAACTGGCATCCTACCATGGTTAGGATGCCAGTTTTTTTAACGTACTAATCCCGATCGCAGGGCCAGCACTGCCGCTTGAGTGCGATCATCGACAGAGAGTTTATTTAAGATATTGCGGACATGGGTTTTCACCGTGCCGATGGTGATATAGAGTCGGCCGGCAATCTGAGCATTACTGTAACCCCCGACAATCAGAGCGAGAATTTCTAGCTCTCGTTCCGTTAGGGGCGCATTTTTCAGCAATTGGCGATGTTCTGGTTCAACGCCGTCAATTACCACTGTTTTGCTCCCGGCAGCCGCACCGACGGCAAAAATTTGGCGCACTTGTTGCAGAATAACACCGGCGATCACGGGATCGATCCAAGGATTGCCTTCGTGGGTGGAATAAATCGCCTCGACTAATTGATCGACGCTGGTATCCTTCATACAGTAGGAATAAGCCCCAGCAGTAAAAGCCGCTAAAATCAGTTCTTGGGTTTTGTACATGGTTAGCATAAGGATTTTCGTGGCCAAGCTGTCCTCGCCCCGATTTTGTTGGAAGCGTCGCACTAACTCGATCCCATGGATCATGGGTAAATCTATATCGATGATCGCTACATGGGGTTTGGCCTCCTCTAGCAGTTTTAGTCCCTGTAATCCACTGATGGCTTCTCCCACCACTTGAATACCCTCTCGATGCTGGAGAGCCGCCACTAACCCCATGCGCGTTAAATCGTGATCCTCTATAACGATAACCCGCACTTTATCCATATTTTTTCGCGGTTTTGCTGAACTAGGCGATGATTCAATAATTTTGGCTTTTGGATTATTAGAGCCGTTCCTAAACATTGACTTCATTCCCTTCCTCCTTCCTTGAATTCCACTTTCTTATCTTCATTCGGCAATCCCCTTTTTTCAGTTGATTTTATTTCTACTTATTCAAAGCGGCGATTACAAATATACTTAAACTCCCACTAAAATCTACTCACATCTACCCAAATCTACCCATAATTTTCTCCTTTAATTCTTCTATTATAATATCATGCAAATTTAGATTAGGCAAGAATTAGGCTCTTCTGAGTCCTGTGTGAAAATGAGGTCTATACTGATAGTTTATTTAACAAAATAGTCCTTAAAGTCTTTCCCAGTAAAGATTTCAGAATTTGATCGGCAAAAAATATCACACAAAATCGAGAAGATACAAAATTCTTTAACAAGAATACATCTTCGAGCTGCTTGGATTTTCATAGAATAGAACCAAGCTCTGGTTTAATTAATTTTTTAGCCTATATTAACAAAAAAAAATAATCTAAAATTAATAAATAATTTATGGTTTCTTGATTTAAGTAATCAATAATTAATTCAAACTATTCTATTGATAACTAGATAGTTTCTCAAAATTACTCTAGTCCTTTAGTTTATGGATAGAGGTAGTTTTTGTCTATTTTTCGCCCTTGGCCGTAACCTCCAATGGGATTGAGGCGGAATTTTTCCCCACTGTGCCAATGGATATAAACAAATAAAAATGGTGTCAGTAGGGAAAAAGCTCACCCCTAGGAGTCCTGTAAAAAAATTAATTCAGCCGGTGTTACCGCTCCTTTTTCCGTGATGATAGCGGTGATTAAAGCGGCGGGAGTAACATCGAAAGCGGGGTTATAAAAGTTAACATCTCTAGGGCAAAGGGTAGTTGTCCCCACCTGATAAATTTCGGCACGATCGCGCTGTTCGATCGGGATACCCGTACCATCCTTAAGGGAAAAATCCACCGTCGATAGGGGGGCAGCCACATAAAAAGGCAGATGATGAGCTTTTGCCAGCACCGCGAGGGAATAGGTGCCAATTTTGTTGGCTGTGTCCCCATTGGCCGCAATGCGATCGGCCCCAACAATCACCGCATCGATCAGTTTTTGCTGCATACAGTGGGCTGCCATGCTATCGGTGATCACAGTGACGGGGATTCCCTCCCGCGCACATTCCCAGGCGGTTAATTTTGCCCCTTGCAGCCGTGGCCGGGTTTCGTCTGCATACACTTGTATTAGTCTTCCTGCCGTCCAAGCAGAACGAATTACCCCTAAAGCAGTACCATAACTGGCCGTGGCCAGGGAACCAGTGTTACAGTGGGTTAAAATTGTCAGTTTTTCCGGTTGCTCCGGCAGCGCCAATAAACCATGGCGACCGATCGCCCGACAGGTTTCCACGTCTTCTTTTTGGATATTTTGGGCAGTTTCAAGGAGATTTTTGGTAATTACTGCCACTTCTGGGCCACTTTCCTGGGCCACTTTTAACATTCGCTCGATCGCCCAGAATAAATTCACCGCCGTCGGCCGGGTTTGGGCTAATCGATCGGCTATTCTAGTTAAATCAGCCAGAAATTGCTCTTTCTGGTCGGTTTTAATTTCCTGCGCTCCTAAAACCATACCGTATGCAGCCGCCACCCCGATCGCCGGAGCGCCGCGCACAATCATCGTTTCGATCGCCCGGGCCATGGCTTCACTGCTGGTGATCTCAACTTCCCCATACTCCATGGGTAAACGGGTTTGATCGATCAGCCAAACTTTGTTATCTTGCCAACGCACGGGATAGATCGAGTTACTCTCGCAAGTGGTTGTGGTCATAAACATTTTTAGATTGAGAATTAGCTAAATTTATCACTATAGCAGCGGCCTTTCTCCACGGCTGATCAGCAGTAAAAACTATTTTGTGTTTTTTTGTAAAAAGTAATTTTAAATACAGAAACTTTTTTTAGAATGTATAGATAAGTGACTAGGAAAAATTTAAGAATACTTTCTCACCTAGCCCGACCTTTTATACTAACCGATTAAGAGGATAATTACCGTGAAAACAGCGAAATATCCCGAAAAAATTGCCGCTCTCTGGACAACATTCCTCTTGGGAACCCTATTTCACACCCAACTGGGTTTAATGCCGCTCTTCCATGGTCAATCGATCGTCGAGAGTCATCAAACCAGCAATCTCGATCCGATTTTCTGGGGAATGTTGCTCTTTTTTTTGCTGCCAATGTTAGCGATTATCGGGGTCAATTTTAGCGAAAGTCGCTCCTTGAGAAAAACCCATTTCTGGCTGACAATTCTCTATTCTGTCTTGAATTTAGCCCATCTGATCGCCGATCTTCTGGTCAGACCGATCGCCTGGTATCAAATCGCTCTCATGGCAATTTTACTGATTATCGGACTGATTTTAAATCTAGTTTCCTATCAATGGCTGCGGTTAGCGATCGCCCATCCGCACCATCTCTCGGAAAGTCATTAGTAGTGCCAAGATCAAAAGGTAGCCGGTTGACTAACTGATTCAGACAAGAGGAGGCCTTTTGAGCTTAAGTTGGTGCTTATTAAGGCAAAAGCAAGCTTAAACCGTAGCTAAAGCGATTTTTTTTGAAAATATAGCTTAAAAACTCCAATTAATCCCTATTATTCCCCAGATCAGCGCGTAAATTGCCCCTATTTCCTGGCCGCCGCTGCGACCACATCTCACCAAATATGGAGCTTTTTAGCTATGATGGTTCAAAAGCAAGCCAATAAAGGGAACTTTCGTGGCTGGTTATTCATCAGAAAACTCCTGATCGGAGGAGTTAAGCAGACGATATAGTTCAGATTAACGGCAAATATTGGTTAATAGTAATAACGAGGTAATTATTTTGATGAAATCTCTCATTCGTTGGACAGCAACTCTTGGTTTAGTAGGAACGACAATGTTGACTTCGCTGCTGGGAAGCTATTCTAAAGCACTCGCTTTACCGGAAGAACAAATCGTCAGAACCTTGCAGTCTGTACCTGTCTTTGCTATTGCCGACGATCAAGGAGTTCCCCTAATTGCCGTGGGAGAAAAAGAACAAAAATTCACGGGAGTTTTTATCAGTCGGCAGGACGCACAAAACTTTTTTGAACGACTGAAAAAAGAGAATCCCGAAGTGGCCAGCAAAGTTAAAGTTCAGCCCGTTTCTTTGGCACAAGTCTATAAAATGCAAACCAGTCAAACCGATCAAAATCGTTTAATTATCGATTTTGTTCCCAAAGAGTCGGAAGTAGAATCAGCGAAAAAACTGCTCAGTGAAAGAGGTCAACAATATCAAGGTGGTGTACCTTTGTTTGTGCCGAAAGCAGGAAAAGAGAGTAATTTTCTGGTGATCAATCGCAATAATCAGGATTTGATTCCTTTCTTCTTTGAAAAGGCCGCCGCTTTGCAAATGGTAGAACAATACAAAAAAGCTAATCCCGCAGAAGCAGCCACGGTGAAAATTGATGTTATTCCCTTAGAAAGTGTCATCGCTACCCTACAACAAAGTAACGATGAAGCTTTAACTAAAATTCTCCTCTATCCTAGCCAAGAAACGATTGATTTTATCCGAGCAAATAGCAACCAAAATGCTCCCAACCAACCCCCGGCAAATCAGCCACGCCCTAATAATAATACCAATAATCGCCCCGCCCCCAATCGTTAAGCCTTGTGTCTGCTAGTATTTCCGGTCAAGAATTAAGTCAATGGCGCCAACAGGCGATCACCGATTTAGAGCAAGCGCAACTATCTCCGAAAGAAGTGGATATCTTTCTGCAAGCAGTGACAGATTTAGATACTCTTTCCCTGCGCTTACAATCCTTTCGGGAACGAGAAAAAATCCCTTTGAGTTATTCTTGGTCGGAAATTACTAAACGCTGGCAAAAACGCCTGCAAGCAAGGGTTCCCTTGCAGTATTTGCTCGAATCGGTGGTCTGGCGTAATTTTACCCTGAAAGTCTCCCCGGGGGTCTTAATTCCTCGTCCCGAAACCGAGTTATTAATCGATATCGTTGGAGAAACCGTCAGAGGAGAAGAAGGGGGAATCTGGGTAGATCTGGGAACCGGTAGCGGTGCGATCGCTATTGGTTTAGCCAGTATCTTGACAAAAGCAGAGATATATGCCATTGATTACAGTCAAACGGCTTTAGCGATCGCCAAAGAAAATATCATCAATACGGGTTTTGCCGACAGAATTATCTTAAAACAGGGTTCTTGGTGGACCCCCCTAGAGAAGTGGAAAGGACAGATTAGCGGTATGCTGTCCAATCCTCCCTATATTCCCAGTGCAGAAATCCTCGACTTACAAATTGAAGTGCGGGAACATGAACCCCGTTTGGCCCTCGATGGAGGTGAAGACGGATTGACCGCGCTACGCTATCTAGTGGCCACTGCTCCCGATTATCTGCGATCGGGAGGCCTTTGGCTAGTGGAAATGAGAGCCGGTCAAGGGGAAAAAGTAGCGCAAATGCTGGAAAATCAGGGCAATTATCGACAAATTCAGATTATTAACGACCTAGCAGGTTTCGATCGCTTTGTTTTGGCCGAGCGAATTTAGCGCAATGTACCCGCTTCGCAGTCCCGCAGCCAGAGACGCACCGCTTGGCCGATGGTGCCTTGACTGGTTTCTAGGGGAGGTAAGGGGACTTGAGCGGGTTCAAGGGAAGCTAATTGACTGTAAACCGTCACTAATCGCCATCCTTCCCCAGTTTTAGTTAAAAATAACCAGTGATAATTCTGGAGGCTGACAGAGCGATTTTTGCTATACTGACGCTCTAAAGTCGTAAAAAAAACCTGTTGAGTGTCATCGGCAATTTGACCGGAATATTGACTAGCAGTTAAAGGTAGGGGTGCAAATTCGGGACGACCGGCAATAATCACAAAAACCGGTGTAGATAATTTTTGGTCGATTTGGGAACGGGTAATAACTCGATTAGCATAACCGGGTAAATCTGACAAGAGGCGATCGACTAAAAGATTTAAATCCTCCGGACAGCTAGAAAGAGGACGACTAACTGCTGGCAAGTTAATCCCGAAAATAACCAGTAATACAGCTAAATGTCGGTTAATTCTTGACAAATTTTTGTCCATGCTACCTTTGGCTCCTCGGCACCGGTGATCGGTCGTCCAATTACTAGATAATCAGCCCCAGCTTTAATCGCTTGGGCCGGAGTCATCACCCGACTTTGATCCCCTTTGCTTGACCAAGAGGGACGAACTCCGGGGCAAACTAAGAGAAAATCCTCTCCACAGACGCGACGCAATTGCGCCACTTCCTGGGGAGAACAAACCGCCCCATCAATTCCTGATTCCTTGCCCAATAATGCCAGATTTAAGGCATATTCCGATAGTTCTAGGGGAATTTTGAGGTCGAGGGCTAATTCGCGGGCGTTAAGGCTGGTTAAAACGGTGATAGCGAGAAGTTTTGGCGGCGATAGCAGGTCAGATATTGCCTCCTTAGCTGCCGTCAGTGCTTGCCGTCCGGCCGTAGCGTGCAGGGTGAGTAAATCCACTTGATAGCGACTAGCGGAACGACAGGCCCCGGCGACCGTATTGGGAATATCATGAAATTTTAGGTCGAGAAAGCTCTTTTTTTGTCTTTCTTGCAGAATCCCTAGAATTTCTGCACCGCTACTGACAAATAATTCTAGTCCCACTTTCCAAAAATTGACTTCCGGCAACAGATCGAGCAGTGCGATCGCTGATTCTAAATCCGGCACATCGAGAGGAACAATAATTCGGTCTGAGTTGGTCATATTTGGGTGATACAGTGGGGGTGTGGGGTGTGGGGTGTGGGGTGTGGGGTGTGGGGAGAGGGAAGCGGGGAGAGGGAAGTGGGGAAGTGGGGAAGTGGGGACGGAGTTTCAAGGCAGTACAGCTTAAATCAGAGAAAAATCCAATCGGCAAAAGTGGCAGCCTGTCCGCAATAAATGCCATCACGATCGATGATATTCCAAACGATCGCTTTTTCAATACGAAATAGTTGACCGTTTTTCGTGATCCTTACCCCGTGATAATCGTTGATATAGCCCTGTTTTTTGACTAAATCCAGCATTTTTTGGCGTTCTTGGGCGGGTTCCTCTCCCTCTACCGTTGCTCGCGAAGGAGTTGCTAATAATTCTTGCCAAGTTAAACCCCAGAGATCGAGGGCGCAGCGATTACCATAATTGAAGATCGGATTAGTTTGTGTACCGTGGGAAACTAGCACAAAAGGGGCATAAAAGAGCATTTTACTCTGTTCTTTGCCAGTACCGATCCGGGGTAAAAGCGATCGCCCGATTAACCGTTCATAATTATCCAGCAGCAATTCCGTCCAAGCTATAATAGCTAAATCTTGCCAAATTTCCATAAAATTATCTTGAAAAACCGGTTTAATCTTCCCTTTGCCAATATTTATAGGCCGCGTAGGCTAAAGTAATCACTCCCGTCAGAATTGCCGACTCATCGACTAAAAATTCCGGATGGTGAAGGGGGGGATTGAGGAGGTTAGTAGAACCCACTCCCAGACGGAACATTGTCCCCGGGGCCTGTTGCAAATAAAGGGAAAAATCCTCGGCCCCCATGGAGGGTTCCGAGAGAATTAAAACCCGATCCCGTCCCCAAGCTTCTAAACCAGCTTCTTCGACTAACCGGGTTAAAAATTGGTCATTTTGTACCGATGGCACACCCCGACGATATTTTACTTGACATTTTGCGTTATATGTGCTACAGACATTCGTGACCAAACTCTCGATCCATTCCGGGAGATGGGCGTGGGTTTCTGGGTGCAGCGATCGCACTGTTCCTGCCATGCGTACCTGATCGGCGATGACGTTGGGGGCGCGACCACCGCTAATCTGGCCGATGGTGAGGACAATGGGACGCAAAGGGTTTTGAGTCCGACTAATTGCCTGTTGCAAAGTGGTGATTACTTGCGAGGCGATCCAGATAGCATCGATCGCCTCGTGGGGCCGGGCCCCGTGGCCGGATTCCCCTTGAATAAAAATCTCCAGATCGTCGGCAGCCGCAGTTAAGGCCCCGTAACGAACCCCGATCGATCGGGCCGGAATCGAGGGGAAAACGTGCAGCCCGAAAACGGCGCTGACATCCCGCATCACCCCCTCCCGGATCATCCAATTGGCCCCCTGGGCGATTTCCTCTGCTGGTTGAAAGAGAAAGCGTATTTTTCCCCCCAAAGGTTCCGAGAGACGGGAAAGCACCATCGCCACCCCTAAACCGACGGTAGCATGAACATCGTGACCGCAGGCGTGCATAATCCCCGGTTTGCGGGAAGCAAAGTCTAAATCGGTTCTTTCTTGGATCGGTAGGGCATCCATATCGGCGCGGATAGCTAAAATTCTCCGATCACTGCCTTTTCCCGCCAATTCTCCCTTAACTCCCGTTTTTCCCACCGCTTCCTGCACCGATAGACCACAGGAAGACAAAACTCCGGCAATATAGGCGGCAGTTTGATATTCTTGCCCGCTTAACTCTGGATTCGCGTGAATGTGGCGGCGAATCTCCACTAATCGGGGTGCGAGACTCTCGGCTATGTTTTTAATCTCGGAGAGCATGAAACCAGTTTTACAGTATCTTTAGGGTTAATCATAGAGCATTTTTTACCTGAAAATTGGGCTTGGCTGATTTTCAGTCTGAATTGTCTTCTCGGCATTCTTTCAATGTAGGACTAAGCTAATTTGTCAATAGGATGCAGGAGTTACTATTCATCTCTTGATTCGGTAACACCTCTCGAGAGAATATTCCAGCTATGATAGGAAACATTGTCTAGTTAGGAAAAAACATGGTTCAGTCTTCCGAAAAAATTGAAGTTAAGTACGGGGAAAGAGAAATTGCCGAAGGAACATTAATTACTTTCCCCAATCCACGTCCTGGCAGAAATTACGATATTCAGATCACTCTGCCGGAATATACCTGTAAATGTCCCTTTTCCGGTTATCCCGATTTTGCCACTATTTATCTTAGCTACGTTCCCGATCAAAAGGTGATGGAATTAAAGGCGATTAAACTTTATATTAATAGTTATCGCGATCGTTATATTTCCCACGAAGAAGCAATTAACCAAATTTTAGATGATTTGGTGGCCGCTTGCGAACCCTTGCAGATGAAAGTTAAGGGGGATTTTCATCCGAGGGGTAACGTTCATACCGTGGTGGAGGTGATGTATAAAAAAGAATAGCATAATTGTCTAGTTTGGGGATGGGGTTGCTCCCATCCCTTGCTGTTCTAGTTTTTGTTGTTCAAGTTTTTTGCTGTCCTTGTTTTCAATACTTATTTTAAAATTGTCCTCTATACTTAGAGCTTGAATCTTATCGTTAAGAGTTGGTTGATTGCCTTTGACTGCTGCTAGGTAAACTGCCCGCGCATTTAAATTGCTTATTGAGATGAGGCAAGAGGCAAGAGGCAAAACGGAGAATAAATCATCAGTTTTTAATAACCAGATTTAGTATAAGTAGGGCTGGCTGAATAAATCTAAAAACCTTGTTGGATAATATTTTTAGGCTTTTTTGCAATCAAAAACTGCCAACCCTTGGCGTGATCTACACCCCACACCCTGCCCCCGGGAAAAACTTTTTCAGCAAACCCTAAGTAGAATTTCAAATCATCCCCAGTGAGGAACTAGCCATGAAATCCTTTGCCCTTCTTACCACCCTTAGCCTAATCAGCCTTTCCACCCTCGCGACTGTTCGCCCCGTCATGGCGCTAGAGAGCCGACAACCAGCCGAAACCCGGATCGCTCAAGGGAACAATCAAGACGCGATCGGCCACTATAACCGGGGAGTTGGCTACATCCAACAGAAAAAATACGATCTCGCCCTCGCTGAATTTACCAAAGCGATCAACATTGATCCCCGATACGCCGAGGCTTACCTCAATCGCGGGTTTCTTTACGAACAACAGGAGAAACCCGACCTCGCCCTGTCCGATTACAACAAAGCGATCAACATTAATCCCCGATTGGCCGAAGCTTACAACAATCGCGGGTTTCTTTACCTCGGACAGGGGAAACCAGACCTCGCCCTGTCCGATTACAATCAGGCGCTCAACATTAATCCCCGATTAGCTCTGGCTTACAGCAATCGCGGGCTTCTTTACCGACAACAGGAGAAACCCGACCTCGCCCTGTCCGATTTCAATCAGGCGCTCAACATTAATCCCCGATTGGCCGAAGCTTACAACGGTCGCGGGCTTCTTTACTACGAACAGGGGAAACCCGACCGCGCCCTGTCCGATTACAATCAGGCGCTCAACATTAATCCCCGAAACGCCAATGCTTACTACAATCGCGGGACTCTTTACTACGAACAGGGGAAACCCGACCTCGCCCTGTCCGATTTCAATCAGGCGCTCAACATTAATCCCCGATTAGCCCTGGCTTACAGCAATCGCGGGCTTCTTTACCAACAACAGGGGAAACCTGACCTCGCCCTGTCCGATTACAATCAGGCGATCAACATTAATCCCCGATTGGCCGAAGCTTACAACAATCGGGGGGTTCTTTACTACGAACAGGGGAAACCCGACCTCGCCCTGTCTGATTACAACAAAGCGATCAACATTAATCCCCGATACGCAATGGCTTACAACAATCGGGGGATTCTTTACGGCGAACAAGGGAAACCCGACCTCGCCCTGTCCGATTACAATCAGGCGATCAATATTAATCCCGGATACGCAATGGCTTACCTCAATCGGGGGGTTCTTTACGCCGTACAGGGGAAATCAGACCTCGCCCTGTCCGATTACAATCAGGCGCTCAACATTAATCCCCGAAACGCCGAGGCTTACGTCCGTCGGGGGATTCTTTATTACTATCGACAAGAAACGGAAAAAGCGATCGGAGATTTCCGACAAGCCGCCGAACTGTACCGCCGGCAAGGAAACGCGGCGGCCTATGAAAAGGTTATGGAACTCCTACGGGAATTGGGCGCGGTCTAGTCCTTTTTCTTGGGTTGAGCGAATCAATGGGTTAAAGAAAACCTCTCAATTCTCAGGGAAAGCGAAACCTAAAACCCAACACCTCAATCCGTCGGAATAGGCGATCGCTTCTCATGACCTTTTGTTGGGTTTCCTTGGGTCTATAGTTGGGTTTCCTTACGTCAACCCAACCTACAAGAGAGTCCGTCGGTTGGGTTGAGCGAATCAATGGGTTAAAGAAAACCTCTCAATTTTAGGGGAAAGCGAAACCCAACAACCAGTTGCGTAAACACCAATCCAATAAATGTTATTCTAACTTGATGCAATACCGTAGAGCAAAAACACCTAGAGCCACTTATTTTTTTACAGTTGTGACATACAATCGTCACAGAATTTTGTGTGAACCTGAAAATGTGGATTGACTACGAAATGCTTTTAAATATGTTATGCGACAACATCATTTTAAGATTGATGCTATTGTCATTTTACCAGATCCCATTCATGCTCTTTGGACATTGCCTGAAACGGATGCAGATTTTTCAACTCGTTGGCGATTAATTAAAAGTTATTTTAGCCGTCAATGTCATTCTCAATATCAGGGTAAAATTTCAACATCTCGACAACATAAAGGAGAAAAGGCTATTTGGCAACGTCGCTTTTGGGAGCATCAAGTTCGAGATGGTCGCCAAGGGCGCGCCTACGGCGATCGAGATTTTGTTAATCATCTCGAATACATCCATTATAATCCCGTGCATCATGGATTAGTAAACGCTCCGAAAGATTGGCAATATTCCAGTTTTCATCGTTATGTTGAAGAAGGAATTTATGATCAGATGTGGGGAGCTTCAGAAAGGCTGATCTTTGATAGTGATATTGGTATGGAATAAAATGTAGAAGTGAAACCCAAAAAATTAAGGTAAGAAATAAGGGCAATGTTGGGTTTCGTCACTAATAGTTGGTATCGAATAAAATGTAGGTTGGCTTGAACGAAGTGAAACCCAAAAAATTAAGGTAAGAAATAAAAGCAATGTTGGGTTTCGTCACTAATATCGGTATGGAATAAAATGTAGGTTGGCTTGAACGAAGTGAAACCCAAAAAATTAAGGTAAGAAATAAAGGCAATGTTGGGTTTCGTTACCTCAACCCAACCTACAAGAGCAGCGATCGCACTACAGGATCAGCGATCACCTTTATCGAGAAGAAATATAGCGGTAAGCGCTTGAGTGAGATACAGACCAAGCTTTGCCTAGCATGGTTTATAGCTTGTGACACTGTACCTAATACGACTGCACACCGCTATAAGCTAGTGAGGTACACATATTTTTCTTCCCTTTTGACTTTTGCCTCTTGCCTTTTGCCTAAAACCCATAACTTTTGTACCTCAGCAGACTGAAAAACGCTATAGCTACCTGCACATTCGGAGAAAAATTCTCGATTTTTCGAGAAGCATTAAGAATTTCAATCCCGATTACATTACCTGCTTGATCATAGTCAAGAATAACCCCCGGACTGATTGCCTCACTTTCTTCTACGGGTGTGTCATGCCAGGTAATTGTTAAAACGTCAACTTCAGCATCATATTTAGCTTTCATTTGATAGCTGCCTATATTTTCTAAGTTTACTGGTAACATATAGTGTAACAATTTTTTGAGGCTCAACTAAGTCATTAATGTAAATTCTCAGAAGATAAGTTTTATTGTTAATGGCGACAAACGTACCTTGATAAACTTTGAGTCCATCTTCTTCTAAAATTTGCTCAGGATTATTGAGGATGTCCTGCAATATTTTTAAAGAGATTTGGCGTTGAATAATTTTTTCTTCGGCATGGTGACTTAAAATAAAGTTCACGAGGATTTCGGAGTATTTTTTTGTAAGGGATTAGGGTTCTTCGGTTTGTCTTATGCAATGGACGGGGTTATAAGGAATGAAACCTTTATAGAGACAGACATTGCCGCAATTTTTGTCAATTGTTTGCGGTCTGGAGCGAACTAATCAATTAAATCTCTTGCCAGATAAGGATTTAGTCGATTTATGCCCCCCTATCGAACCATACCAAGTCCCGAAGAGCCATAAATTTCTTGAGCATCTGCTAGGGAATATTCAATTTCATCTTCTTCTTTGAAAAATTGCTCTAATGAAAATTTTTGCCAGTCTTCATCTTGCCAATTAGTATATTCTGAAATGTTGTTTGGCTCAGGGGAAATTAATCGGGTAAAGTTGGCAATTTTTTCAATAATGTCATCAGGTAATCGGTCAATCTGTTGGTGAAGTTCTTCACGAATTGTAGCAGACATAAGTTAAATTATTTGATTAAGGTGTAGAATTGATGGTATTGATTATAACTCAGATATTGGGTGGTAATTTGGGAAAAAAGTAATGTTGGGTTTCGTCACCTCAATTCAACCTACAAGATCGCCCCTCCTCCTCAAAATCGCCCCTCCCCATCATCAAAAAAACGATCGCCCCTCCTCCTCCTCAAAAAGTGATCACCTCTCCTCATTCCCCAAAAAAAGATCACCCCTCCTCATCACAAAAAGTGATCGCTACTTTCTTCTTCACCTCCCAAAAGTGATCGCACTACAAGATCGGTGATCGTACTAAATATTTATACCCAATTCATAGGATTTTTTGTAAATACGATTGGTCTCTTCCTTGATCGCTTTAAATTTTTGGTAGAAGGCTGAGAAGTTTAATTCTTTTTTGGAGAGGTCATAAAAAATCATCATTTCGATGTTGAGCATCTGACTATCGGTATCGATTTTTAAGCTTCTAAAGCCTATCGCTCGGTTACGATGTCTTTCTGGTTCTATTAAATCATTAACAGCATCTACTAAAGGTCCGCCAGCAGTAAATATCCCCACTAATCCTGTTAAGGCTCCAATGAGAAAGCTTCTTCTGCTTAGAGGGCTATTGCTGTTTTCATTCCTAGGGTTTCGAGCAAACCATAAAGCAGAAAATAGTGTTATTGTCAATCCTACTAAGATTCTCCAAAAACGATATTGTCTTTTGTTCTTGCTTGCTATCCTTGCTTCTTTTTCACAAATAATAGAAAGATTAGCTAGGCTTTCCCACTGCTGGGCTAGATCTTGTAGTAATTCATGTCTCCAGTTATCTTGCTCTACTAACTCTGGGAATAATGATTTTTCAAATATAATTGGGGATAGTTCTTTTTTTTGCTTATCTTCTTTAACATAATGGTCTTGTTTAACTTTATCTATAGCTTTATTTAGGTCAATTCTACGAGCAGTTATTTGCTCTTTAAACTTGGCAAAACTAAAATTATTTTGGTTATTTTGTTGAGTTATATTAGTTGTCATACATTCGTAAAAAGTCATGAAATATGATCGCCAATTTTATTAGCCAGAAAAAAGGCAATATTGTATTGTATCACCTCAACCCAAGCAACAAATCGGCGATCAAGCCATATTCTCAATAGGATTACTTTAACTCAATTTCCCCTGGTCGCCAAGTCTTATCAAACCAAGGCTCAAGCGGGCTATAAAGTCGAAGAATCGTATTCCAACCCGTGCCTGGATTTGTCTGCACCCAATTATTCTCCTTACCAGCAGGCGGTTTCGGCCTGAAATAAATATCCACAGAACCATCGGCATTAACCAAAAGTCCCTTTGTCTGACTACCGACACTGGGAAACAGTTGATCCGTCTGAATCATCGATCGCATCTGGTTACTATAAAGAATCACTGACCAGAATAGTAGCACGCTAGGATGTGTTAACGTAACGCAGAATAATTACAAATTCGTCATGATTAAAAGCAAAAAAGCGCGTTAAGTAACTATTTTTTAAGTCAAGACGGCAATTAGCGATCGCCCCTCCTGATCAAAAAGCGATCACACCATGAGAAGAAAACCTGATCGCACTAAAGTCCAAAATAATCGCAAATCAGATAATTATTGTTAAGAAAACAATTTGGTACGTTACATTTCATTAGCGTACCCTACACGCTCACCGACCATACTAACCGGTTGCTTGTCGAGAGCAATTTCAAATAAAAATTCAGGGGCAAAGTCTGCTCCGTTTGGCCATTCTATTGTCCGACTATTGACATATACTTTTTGAAATAAGCTTTGATCTTTTAAGGGTTCAAAGATTTCCCCATACAATTCTTGTTCTAAATCTACAATCCCTTCTATTCCATTATTAAAGGTTAGCTTTAATTGATACTTATCCAGATATTCCACACAGATAACATGAAGAAATAGCTCCTTTTTAGGGAAGGGGATCGATTCTGTTAAGAGGTTTTCTTTGACGCGCATTTTCCCAGTTCTCCAATAGTTCAGATTGGTGTAGATCAAGCCACTCCCATATTAAATTTAGTCCTCTTTTGGGCATTTGACCACAAACTTCACCTGTGTGAATCATTATAACCGCTTCATAATCTTGATACTCGGCATGGATATGAGGCGGATTGTGATCGTTATAGTTCATGGTGATTTTTATTCCATAGAAGCTTGATAGAGTGGGCATGAGTAAGAATAGTAATAAAGGTTGCTTTCTAAAAGTTTTCCCCCTATTGTAAGCGATCGCCCTTGGCGTTCCAGCAATGGTAATTTTAAAGTTTAATCAACAAAATAACAGCGATTACATTGAGCCTAGTCATAATGAAATTTACAACTAATAATAATAATTTTTGTCTCTGTTGGTTCCCCAATCCAATACATCTGTCTGTCTTTGTCGCAGTTGTTTGGCCGTTTCTTCTAACCAAGCAAGATAGTCTTGTTCGTATAAGTCTTTAGCGCTGGTCAGGTATTAGGTTTTTATTTTCTTGACGCTTATCTAACCTAAAAAAAGAGGGTTTGCAGGCAGGCACGGATTCCCATTATATATATAAGTATCTGTCAAGTGCGGGGATTTGTCAAGGGTTTTGACAGTAGAAAGGGAGAAACCTTTTAACAATACACCTGTTCTAACATAGCGGCAGTGAGAGATTTTTCACCGTGATAATAGAGACGACGATTGAGACAACCGATCGATTTAACATAGGTAGATAGGGTTCCCAGATCATGGGAAATAATTAAAATGGTCATCCACTCATTCAATTCTTGCAACAGGGAAAAAATACTAGCGCGCATTTGGGGATCGACACTGGCAGTGGGTTCATCTAAAATCAAGAGACGGGGTTCTACCGCTAAAGCGCGAGCGATATAAACCCGTTGGCGCTGTCCTCCCGAAAGTTCGGCAATCGACCTTTTTTTCAACGCTAACATTCCCACACTATCTAAAGCTTTATCTACCCTTACCTCATCTTTTTTACTATAGCCTTGCCAGAGTTTTTTGCTGCTCAATCTCCCCATTTTTACCACCTCACCCACAGTAATGGGAAATGAGCGATCGCATTCGACAAACTGCGGCACATAACCGACTAATTCCCGACCTTTTTCGACACTTTGCCCCAAAATACTGACTTCTCCCCGCCAAGGTTTAATTAATCCCAGTAAAACCTTAAGGAGGGTAGTTTTTCCTCCTCCATTCGGGCCGATAATTCCGAGAAAATCCAGTTCTTGAATGGTTAAATTAATATCTTCGAGGATGGGTTCCTGTTCGTAGCCGGCCCAGAGATTACTAATGGTAATGATCGTTGACATATACAATAGGGCAAAATTAACTTCTTGGTTGGGATAGGCAAAAGGCAATAGGCAATAGGCAAGAGGTAGTTAGATATGTGCAATTAATTGTGTCTAGCTACATATACAAGCAATTACTGATTTAAAACTGTGGCCATTTTTTGGGAAACTTGTCGTAGGTTTTCACTCCAATTTTGAGCAAAGGCACTGATAGGGATTACCTGTCCGCCAATTTCCCTAGCAATGGTTTCGGCAGTTTTCTGGCTAAATTCTGGTTGAGCAAAAATAACTTTAATATTCTCTTCTTTTGCCTGTTTGATTAGTTGACTTAACTGGGCAGCACTGGGTTCATTACCGTCAATTTCGATCGCAATCATCTCTAAACCGTAATCTTGGGCAAAATAGCCCCATTCGGGATGAAAGACCATAAATTTTTTGTTTTTGATCCCTGCCAAGTTTTGCCGAATTTCTTGATCTAATGCGTCTAATTCCTGACTGAATTTCTCAAAGTTAGCCCGATAGATAGCTTCCTGACCCGGATCGAGTTGTGCTAGGGTTTGATAAATAGTCTCTGCTTGTGCTTTGACTCGTTTTGGTGATAACCAAATATGGGGATCTAGGGTGTTTTTTCCAGCTTGATGTTTTTCTTCCTTAGCGTGATCGTGATCATGATCGTGATTATGTTCTGCTGTCAAAGGGATTTTATCTACTCCTTGACTGGTATCGACGATTAACATCTGTTGGTTAACACTGTTTAAGCGATCTTTCCAGGCATCTTCTAAGGATACACCGATTTTAAAATAGGCTTGCGATCGGGCTGTGGTTTTTAATTGTTCGGGTTTTGGTTCATAGGTGTGGGGATCTGTCCCAGGTTGAATCATGGCATTAACACTGACTCTATCACCGCCGATGCGTTTGACAAAATATTCCTGCGGTACGATACTCACTGTCACCTGTAAGGGTGTCTTTGCTTCCTCTTCCTTGACCGAAGGACTACTACAAGCTGTTAAGCTGGCTATAGTCAGGGTTAAAGCGATCGCTGTTAACTGGAAATTTTTACCCATCGGATTAACTGAGTCTGATTATGATTCTGATCTTATCACAGTCGGTGATAATCGTTATCATTCTGAAAATATCTCGGTATAGATGTACTGGTTTTTCGTCCTTCGATCTTTCGCTCCCAATTAAAAAATTTTCTCTTGCTAACTAACGCTTGACATGATATTATATAGATAATGGAAAATCCGTGCGCCTACGACCCCCCTCTGGTCAAGCCAAATAAAGCCCAAAAAAATTAACCCCAAAAAGTAGTGGGTGAACTGAAAACTGATAACTAATACTTGCTAAGACTGCACCGAAGTTGGGAGCAGGGATAGGAAGCCTGAGCATTTGTACTAAAACTCCCAAGAGGCAGTTTAAATTCAGTAGAGCTTAACTAAAAACCGAGCGCCGATCACGAAAAAATGACTTTTGCCTCCGTTATTCGCAACATTGAAAAATCGCCCTTAACTGCCGAACTTATCCAAAAACTGGAGAAAAATGGCAATTTAACCCTAACCGGCCTTGCCCGCTTACCGAAAGGATTAATCAGCACAGCTTTCGCCCGTTGTCAAGGAAAAAATCTTTTAATTATCTGTGCCAATCTAGAAGAAGCGGCACGTTGGGCGGCACAATTAGAAGCAATGACGTGGAAAGGTGTTTTCTTTTATCCCACCTCGGAAGCTTGCCCCTACGAGACATTTAATCGGGAATACGAGATGATTTGGGGACAGATGCAGGTATTATCGGCCCTTCGACGTAGCTCAGGGCAAGCTCTAATCAGTCATCAAGAGGCCGGAATTGCGATCGTTACCACCGAAAAGGCCCTGCAGCCCCATTTACCCCCTAGAGAGGTTTTCGAGCAATATAGCGATAATTTTGCGGTAGGAACGGTTATAGAAGCCAAAAACCTCGATCTAACCCTAGCTAGATTAGGATATCAACGGGTTTCACTGGTAGAAACCGAAGGGCAATGGAGTCGTCGCGGCGATATCGTTGATATTTTCCCAGTTTCGGCAGAATTACCGGTCAGGTTAGAATTTTTCGGCGATGAATTGGAAAAATTGCGAGAATTTGACCCTGCCACCCAAAGATCCCTCGATTCTATCCCCAATCTGCTTCTTACTCCCACTAGCTTTGCGGCGATGATTGCCCCTTCTCTTCCCCCGACAGTGGCCGATTATCTAGGGGCTGAAGAGCGAGAAAAATTAGCTAATGGCATTTATCCAGAGGGAATTGAGCGATTTTTAGGCTTGTCCTTCCCTCAACCTGCCTCTTTATTGGATTATCTCCCCGAAAATACCCTTATTGCCTTTGATGAACTGGAAAGCTGTCAAGCTAGAAGCGATCGCTGGATAGAATATATTGGGGAACGCTGGCAAGAGATAGAACCACCATTACCGAAAATTCACCGTTCTTTTGGCGAATCTCTGCAAATATCGGCCAAATTTCCCCATCTCTACCTCTCAGAAATAGACGATCACCTCTGCGAAAATAGCCTTAATCTCTCCAGTCGTCCGATTCCCACCAGTCCGGGGCAATTCGCCAAACTAGCGGAAATTTTACGGGGAAAAAGAGAGATTTATAGCGGTATTAAAGTAAATAAGTACGCTACATGGTTAATATCTGCCCAACCCTCCCGCACAGTCTCGTTATTACAGGAACACGACTGTCCGGCCCAATTTATCCCCAATCCCCTTGATTTTGGGGCGATCGAGCGCTTAATAATTCAAAACACCGCTACAGCCCTAAAATACTCAGGATTAGCTGAATTAGAAGGTTTTATCCTCCCCACCTATCGCATAGTCGTCGTTACTGATCGAGAGTTCTTCGGGCAACATCTTTTAAATACTGCCGGTTACGTCCGCAAACGTCGACAAGCAGCCTCGGTACAGGTGGATGTGAATAAACTCCGTCCCCTCGATTTTGTAGTACATAAACACCATGGCATCGGGCAGTTTATCAAACTAGAAAAGCAGGAAAGCACAATTAGCGGAATAGTGCAAGGTCGAGATTATCTAGTTATTAAGTATGCCGATGGATTATTGCGGGTTCCTGCCGATTCTGTTGATAATCTCTCCCGTTATCGTCATACAGGTAATCAAGAGCCTGAATTACATAAAATCTCTGGCAAAGCGTGGGAAGCGACGAAAGCTCGCGTCAGGAAGTCAGTTAAGAAGTTAGCGGTTGATTTAATCAATATTTACGCCCAACGCGCCCAAAAATCGGGTTTTGCCTATCCGATGGATAATCCCTGGCAGCGGGAGTTAGAGGATTCTTTTCCCTACCAACCCACTGCTGATCAACTGAAAGCGATACAGGATGTGAAACGGGATTTAGAAAGCGATCGCCCGATGGATCGATTAGTCTGTGGGGATGTGGGTTTTGGTAAGACGGAAGTGGCCATTCGTGCTATTTTTAAAGCTGTCACCACGGGTCATAAACAGGTGGCTTTATTAGCACCAACAACAATTTTAACCCAACAACATTATCACACTCTGAAAGAACGTTTTGCTCCCTATCCCATTAATGTGGGTTTATTAAATCGTTTTCGCACCAATTCCGAGAAAAAAGATATCGTCCAGCGCTTGAAAACGGGGGAATTGGATATAGTGGTGGGGACGCAGTTGTTATTGAGTAAAGCGGTGGAGTTTAAAGATTTAGGATTATTGGTAATTGATGAAGAACAGCGTTTTGGTGTCAACCAAAAGGAAAAAATTAAGGCTTTTAAAAGTAATATTGATGTGTTAACCTTGAGTGCGACACCGATTCCCCGGACTCTTTATATGTCCCTTTCTGGGGTGCGAGAAATGAGTTTAATTACCACACCTCCTCCCTCTCGTCGTCCCATCCAAACCCACCTTTCTAGTTATAATTCTGATGCGATTAGAACGGCAATTCGCAATGAATTGGATCGGGGGGGACAGATTTTTTATGTAGTACCCAGAATCGAGGGAATTGAAGAAAAAGCAGCAGCAATTCAAGGGATGATTCCTGGTGCTAGAATTTCCATTGGTCACGGTCGTATGGATGAGTCCGAATTAGAGACCACCATGTTAGCTTTTAATAATGGGGAAGCGGATATCTTAGTCTGTACGACTATTGTAGAGTCGGGGTTAGATATTCCCAGAGTTAACACAATTATCATTGAAGATGCCCAAAAATTCGGTTTAGCGCAACTCTATCAACTGCGAGGACGGGTGGGGCGATCGGGAGTACAAGCGCACGCTTGGTTACTTTATCCAGCCAAGGCAGAACTAACAGAAACCGCTCGGGAAAGATTAAAGGCAATTCAAGAATTTACCCAGTTAGGATCGGGGTATCAATTAGCGACTAGGGATCTGGAAATTCGCGGTGCGGGTAACTTATTAGGTGCGGAACAATCGGGACAAATGGAAGCGATCGGTTTTGATCTATATATGGAAATGTTACAGGAAGCTTTGCGGGAAATTCAAGGTCAAGAAATTCCTCAAGTGGAGGATACCCAAATCGATCTGAAATTGACGGCATTTATTCCTAATGATTATATATCCGATCTGGAGCAGAAAATGGATGTCTATCGGGCGATCGCTACTGCCAATTCTCAGAAAAATTTAGGACAAATTGCTGCGGATTTAGTGGATAGATATGGGGCAATTCCTTCCCCAGTGGCACAATTATTTAAGGTAATCGAGTTAAAACATCTGGCTAAATCCCTCGGTTTTTCGCGCATTAAACCCGATGGGAAACAGCATATTATCCTAGAAACTCCTATGGAGGAACCAGCGTGGAAATTATTACAAGAACACCTACCCCAACATATACAATCACGCTTTGTTTATAGTCCCAAACAGGTGACGGTTAGGGGTTTAGGATTGGTAAAACCACCACAGCAGTTAGATAGTTTATTGGAGTGGTTGGCTAAGTGTAAAGATGGTTTACCGACGAGGAATTAGATGGGGGGTTCACTCCAGATCTTTGCCGCGTCAATCAGCCAAAAGTAGCTTTGAGAGTCAGAAATGTACCCCACTCATCTGAGAAACGCTATACTGAGGAACTTCTTCTGAGCAAACAAACTACTCCCAATGCTCCGATTAATCCTAATCCTAAGATGAATGAAGATTCCGGTACCGAGGTGGTCAGCGTCAGTTTCAGATAATCAACACTGGTATCATCATTAATTCTGATATCGAGAAATCCATTACTATTTAAACCAGGAAGAAGATTGCTTACTCCAGTACCTTGCGACGGTGGCAAAGCGGCGAGATTGAGGGTAAAAACCTGACCAGACGGATAGTTCGTTGTGTTCCACGAATTAGGGAGTATTCCTGTGGCACCAAAACGCGAGATAAAATAAGGTGGATTAGGCCCTGGATTATTCATAGAATAAAGTGGATTATTTGGTGGAGGTGGAGGTGGAGGATCTACTGGATTCCCTGGAGGATTACTCCCTGCTTGCCACGCAAAAGCTAACGTAATAGCGTCATTGTACGAGCCACCGTTACTATCGCCATTAGGTTTGGCTCGAAATTCTAAGGTTGCTGATGTAATATTACTTGGCAACCCTGTGAAGGTATGAAATAACTGTTTGTCAATGCTAGAATCATCAAAATTATTCGTGCAGAAAGAAGGACATACACCTGAACTTGTCGCAAAAGAGGAAAGACTCGCACTTGGACTCGATAATTCAGTACCGTTACTTAGAGAAAAGTTATCATTAACCCCTGCTATGTAAGTAAAAGTACTAGCTTGAACATTGGCAATTGTGACTCCTAGAACCACAAAGGTAGCTCCTACAGCAGCTACCGGTAATCTTTTTATTGCCGTCGAAGTTTTCATATTCCGAAACTCTCCCAAAACTAAATTAACACACTGACTTCCCTCTGAGAAAAATTAGGCCTTGCTGAATCAAGGTATGAATGCCAACTGTGCATCGTATCCAAAAGTTAGTTTGGGTCTAGGTTTTAAAAATCCCACAAGAGAAGATTCATATCTCAAATCAGCAACGCCTACATAGTTACTATTATTTTCTCAATCAGGGGCAAATCATTGTATGACTTATTCTTGCCCCTCCCCCCGATTTTGTCAAGACCTATATCTTGACTTTAGAAAATCTTAACATTGCTCTAGATATTGGGACAGGCTTTTGGTTCCTGTTCTTTAATTGTAACCGGCTACTTAGTTGATGATAGGTGGTGCGTTACGACGGATTGTTACCTTCAAGTCAAAGCAGCAATTTTTGCCGTCTAACGCACCCTACTTTTTACTTTTTGCCGCAAACCCTACTTAGTTGATGATAGGTGGTGCGTTACGACGGATTGTCACCTTCAAGTCAAAGCAGCAATTTTTGCCGTCTAACGCACCCTACTTTTTACTTTTTGCCGCAAACCCTACCTATAAGATGCTTTGGGTACGGAGAGAGAGGGATTCGAACCCTCGTTAAAGTTACCCCTAAACAGCATTTCCAGTGCTGCGCCTTCAACCGCTCGGCCATCTCTCCAATTGAGGTCACGATCATCAATCCTACAGCAAATGCTGCCGATCTGTCAAATTATTTTTCTTTTTCCGACGATGACCGATCAGGTTAAACTTCATCTTGAAGGGAAACGCTGTCAGTTAAGCACACCCTAGATATTGATTTAAGATTGCGGCTGTAGCTAGACCAGTTTTTTGCCAACTAAACTCATCGGCCCGTTTTTTGCCTAGATGACTTAATTTTGAGTGTAATTGTCGATCTTGAGCGATAATTTTCAGGGCATCGGCTAAGGCCTCGACTCGATAGGGATCGATTAAAATTGCCGCTTTTCCCGTGACTTCGGGCAAAGATGACAAATTTGAGGTGATGACCGGTGTACCGCAGGCCATAGCCTCTAAAACGGGCAATCCGAAGCCTTCCCAGAGACTAGGGAAGACTAAAGCAGTGGCTTGACTGATAACTTTGGGTAGGTGATCGTAGGGGATATAATCGAGAAATTTAATGCGATCGCTGACTGCTAATTCCCGCGCTTGTTGTTGTAAATTGGGGGTATAACGGCGATCGAAGCTGCCGGCAATCCAAAGATGATAATCTGTTAAATCTGGGGGCAGTTGGGCAAAAGCGGCGATTAAACGCGGTAAATTTTTATAGGGATTGGGACGACCGAGATAGAGAAAATAGGGATGCTCTGGCTTATTATCTTCAATAGGGCGAAAGTGATGATGATCGTAGGCTAGGGGAATAGAAGTAATTTTATCGGCGGGAATTTGATAATATTCAGTGATATCTTTGGCCGTTGCCTGAGAGTTACAGATGATATGTTTTGCCTGTTGTAATACCTGCGGCACATAATAACGGAAATAGTGGGTTAAGGGGGAAGTAAGACTGGGAAACCGCAGGGGAATTAAATCGTGGACCATGACGACAAAGCGACAGGGAGAATTTATCGGTGCTTCCGGAAGGGGAGAAAAGAGTAAATTGGCGTTTAATTGTCGGTAAATTGACGATAACCGCAACTGAGTCCAGAGTAAGCGTTTTAAATGACCTTTCGCTCCTCGATCGGGGGCGAGACCCTTGGGGATAGAATAACAGTTAAAGTCGGGATAACTATTAGCTGTTAGTAGGGTTGGTTCTAAATTTTTTAGGTAGGGTAAGAGGTTAAGAATGTAGGTACTGATTCCCGTGGGTTGGGGAAAAAGTACCGAGAGATTAATTAATAACTTAGGCTGTGTATTCACTAATTACCCTGTTGATATTTGCTGAGAATTTCTGAGATATATTGGTAGCCTTCCACTCCAAGGGATTTAATCAGGGAGGAACGTTCCTGACTGAAAGTCTGTTCAAAAGCTGCGATATTTTTGCCGCGAATAACCGTTAATAGACTAGCAGCTTGTCGCCATTCTACTGCACCGATTTCGTGTAGCCAATACATTCCTAGAGAACCCATATAAATGGCCTGTTCAAAATTCTTGTCTTGATAGTAAGCTTCCCCTAAATAAGTTAGTAATAAACCTTGCAGATATACATCTCCGTAGTATTTGGCCGATTCCAATCCTTGCAGGAGAATATTAATCGCCTCTTGAGTTCTTTCAAGGACAAGATATGCTAAACCTAAACTGCTACAACAAAGGGATTTACTCTGCCAATCTTGGAGACTTTCCGCTAACTTTAATCCCTGCTGTAAATACTCGATCGAACTTTGATAAATTTCGGGATCGTATCTCTCTAACTGTTGCGCTTCCTGTACCTGACTATAACCCAAATTAGCTAAAGCGTTAGCCTGTCCTAAACTATTACCCTGTTGACGACTTAAAATTAAAGCTCTCTGACTTAAATTAATCGCTTCTGCATAGTTTTTTTGGATAGCATTGAGACGAGATAAATGGTTTAAATTAGCTATTTCACAAGCAGAGTCCTGCTGTTGACGAGCAATTTCTAAAGCTTGTTGATGACATTCTATGGCCTGTCGATAGTCGCCGCGAATGCGATTAGAATAGGCAATTAAAGTTAAAATTCTCGCCTTTTCTCCCGTACCTTCCACATAACGCAGAGGAATTGATAAATAATCTAAGGCATCCTTGAGATAACTGCCAGAAAAGGAGGCAAAAATTCCTCCGTATAAAGGAAAATAATCCCGTTGAGCAAAGGTTCTCAGAATTTGTAAAGCCATCTGAAAACAGCCGCGACTATAGAGGGAATTTTTACTAACTTGCTCGAAACTATTGGTTAACAGCGACCAAATTAAAGCAAAGGTGAGAAAGGTAGAAATTGATAATTTTGCTCCCAGTTTTTCGCTATAGATACGCTGATCAAAAAAGTTAATTAGTCCCCTTTGGATATATTGAAAAACAATAGCAGTTTCTACCCAATCGGTTAAAGTTAAATCCTGGGTGAGAGAATCAAAAGCTTGTTGATTAGCTAAACTTTCTAAGACTCGTTTTAACCAAGAGGGATTAACTTTACTTGCCCAAATTTGCCAGGGTGTCACTCGCTCATTATCATTAGTAAAACCAAGATTGCGATTTTGTTCGTAGAGCCAACTGGTGAGATCATTCGATAAATTTGACCAAGTATTTAACCCCAGATTAATCCCCGTGGCAATTTGCCATAAATCTGCTTCTCCCCGCTGCTGAGAAACTGTCTGTAAATGCTTGGCTAACTGTTGTAATTGTTCTCGGGTTAAAGCATTATTTTGATTGGGATCGATTAAATTCACTAACGTCAGTAAACGATCCTCTCGATCGATTTTTACCAGATTATCGATCGCCGCTGCAGTGAGAGAATTTTGCTGATTGGTTTTTTGATATTTTTCCCATTCACTTTCGATCGTTTCCAAGGCCCGTAAAACCCTAGTCGCTTTAATTTTTGTTTCTAACTGTGAGCGAGTAAAGATTATTTTTTCGGTTAAACAACGCTCAAAAATTTCTCCTGTGCCATTTTTTACTCCCTCGGCTAAAAGGTTATAAACCTGTGATTTAGCCCTAATTTTTCCTTCTAAAGTTAGATTGACAATGCGCTCAATTAGTGCATTATAAGTTTCGTTGAAGTTATCTCTATTTTCTGTCATAGGGGTTTTTTTCAGTTATCAGTAAACAGTAAACAGTAATCAGTGAAAAGACAGTAGTAAACTTCTAAGCTGTACTGAATTTAAACTGCGTAGGGGAAATTTTAGTACAAATGCTCAAACTCCCTCTCCCTGCTCCCAACTCTGGTGCAGTCTTAACGAGTAATTTAGATAGTCAACAGCTGATTTAATGCTGCACACTTAAAACTTAAAACTTAAATCTGATAACTGATAACTGATAACTGATAACTGATAACTGATTCAAGACTGACTGCCGTTGATCAAAGTAATTACCGTCACTTCGGGGGGACAAAAAAGACGACCGGGAAAATAGGTTCCTAAGCCGCGATTCACATATAATTGATTTTCCCCGACTCGATGAAATCCCTCGGACCATTGCCAGTATCGGACTACTCTGCTGAACTGCCGATGAAAGGGGACCCATGGACGATATGGTTCAGGCAGCGATCGCCTAAATTCCTCTAAAACTATCGGTAGGGAACCCATACCGGGGATAGTCACTTGGCCTCCGTGGGTATGACCAGATAACTGCAAATCCACGCGCAAATCCCTTAAAACCATGGCTGTATCGGGATTGTGGGAAAGGACGAGTCTGGGTATATCGGGGGAAATTTGCTCGAGGATTTGCGGCAAAAATTCCCCGGACCAATAATCGGCCAATCCGACGATGGGAAAATTTTCGCCGTAGGGTGTGACGATTTCATTCCAGAGTACCCGAATTCCCACGCTAGTTAGGGCCGATATGACCGTTTCCCTTGCCTGCGGAAGATAACTGTCATGATTTCCTAAACAAGCATAAATACCCCCTTGACTTTTGAGAGCTTTTATGCTCTCGACTAGGGCAAAAATTGGCCTGGGACTATCGGTAATAAAGTCCCCCGTCAGGAAGATGAGATCGGGTTTTTCCTGATTAGTAATGGCGATCGCTTCTTGCAGGACAGCTACAGGCAAATGCTGTTCATCGCAGTGCAGATCTGACCACTGCACCAACTTGATCCCTTGCAGATGTGCCGGTAGGCCGGCAATTGCGATCGTTAATCTTTCTACCTGTAAGGATTCTAGCCAAAAGGGTCGCATCGGTGAGCCGTTGTCGGTGAGTATGTCAACAGTCTATCAATTCCCGATGGGGTTGTTGGGGGATGCTTCCGCAAACATCCCTCTTTTGACCATTAGCCTTGAAATTTACTGATAATTCTCTCCATGGCGGCCTCGACGTTGGCACGACTATTAAAAGCCGACAGCCGGAAATAACCCTCTCCGGCAGCCCCAAAGCCAGATCCGGGGGTTCCCACCACATTACAGGTATGTAGCAGTTTATCGAAGAAATCCCAACTCGATAGACCTTGGGGCGTTTTTACCCAAACGTAGGGCGCATTTACGCCGCCATGGACTTCTAAACCGGCGGCGGTTAATTTTTCTCGGATAATTGTTGCATTTTGTAAATAAAACTTGACAAGTTCTTGTACTTGTGCTTGTCCTTCCGGGGAATAAACCGCCTCGGCCCCCCGTTGGACAATGTAGGAAACGCCGTTAAATTTGGTCGATTGCCGACGATTCCACAGTTTCCAGAGTTGCACATCCGTCCCGTCGGCCGCTTTGGCCGTGAGACTTTGGGGAACCACGGTTAAAGCGCAACGGGTCCCGGTAAAACCGGCATTTTTAGAAAAAGAGCGAAATTCGATCGCACATTGCCGCGCCCCCTCGATTTCATAGATGGAATGGGGTAAACTGGCATCGGTGATAAAGGCCTCGTAGGCCGCATCAAAAAAGATAATCGATCCGTTGGCCCTGGCATAATTGACCCAAGCTGTCAAGTGTTCTCTGGTAGCCGTGGCCCCGGTGGGATTGTTGGGAAAACAGAGATAGATTAAATCGACTTTTTCCGCCGGAATCTGGGCAGTAAAGTTATTTTCGGCGGTAATTGGCAGATAAATCAACCCCTCGTATTCGCCGCGGTCGTTAGCCTCTCCCGTGTGTCCGGCCATAACGTTAGTATCGACGTAAACGGGATATACTGGGTCGGTCACAGCGATCGAGTTATTATCTCCAAAAATATCGAGAATATTGCCCGTATCGCACTTAGAACCGTCAGAAATAAAGATTTCATCGGCACTTATCTCACAACCGCGAGCCTGAAAATCATGGACGGCGATTTTCTCCCTTAACCAAGCATAACCCTGTTCGGGACCGTAACCCTTAAAGCTAGAGCGATCGCCCATTTCCTCCACTGCTTTGATCATGGCCTCGCGACAAGCTAGGGGCAAAGGTTCGGTGACATCCCCAATCCCCAGACGGATAATATTAGCATCGGCATTGGCTGCCGCAAAAGCTTGGACTCGTCGGGCAATTTCCGGAAAAAGATAACCCGCTTTTAGTTTTAAGTAATTACTGTTAATGGTTGCCATAATTATTCTCGTTTCAGTCGCAACCTTTAATTCTATAATAGTCAGTCATCGGCCGTCAGTTTCGATCGCTCTCCTTGATGCACTAAGCTAAGAGGCATTTAAACCGCTTATTCTTAGATTAGCCGAACCTCCCCCAATCCCTTTACTGTTGCCTTTTGCCTCTTGCCTCTTGCCTCGTCTCAACAAGCAATTTAAATTACGAACAGCTTAGGATTGGGTGTAGGCGGTTGTCTTTCGATATACAATCAGATAAAAACCTCTTAATAATTGACATTAGTATGGGTGAATCAAAACGTCGTCAATCGGCCCTGGGTGATAAATATGGACAGGAGGAAAATATCCTGCCTTGGCTACCGATTACCAAAAGTCAAGCAGCCCAAGCTTACAAGTTAACCACTAGGGGGGCATGGATTGGTATAGGAGTTTTAGCCGGGGTTTGGGTAGTTATTCGCTTTGTCGGGCCAGCTTTCGGTTGGTGGGATGTCCAATAAACAACGGCTCTCTTCGGTTTGGTGGTTAAAATGTATTCTAAGATACAGTCACGCTGGCGGTCGCAACGCGCTCGCTACGCGAGATCGAGTGGAACGAACCACAAAGATACAAAGGACACAAAGATTGATCGCTCCTATATAAGTTAAACTTATCACACAAAGAATAAGAGAGCCAATCGTCTTTTTCCCTAATCCCTAAAAGTTGTCCTTAGTCTTTGTTTACTCTACAATTTTCAAGGATACAGAGAAAAGCGATCTGCAAAATTACTTCTTTCCGTTCTCCTCTCTGGGACTGTAGCGCCTCTGCGTGAAACAAAAAAATATAACACTCATGCCCGAATCACAGTAATTCTATATTGATTTTCTGTCACCACAACTTCAGTTGATAACCTTTCTTCCATTGGTAAGGCATTTTTGCGCCTATCAAAGATAAATAACCAACCAAAATCTAAACCCAAACGCCCTAAATAAGATTCTAATTGTTCAATTCCATCAGCTTGCGGATCGCGTTTTTTATCCCGCCATACTTTTAATTCAATCCCTAAAGTTACATCTTTATACTGTAAACATAAATCCATTCTATCGCTACCAATTGCATATTCCCTTTCTAAAACTCCCCCACCATTAACCACACGATGTAAAAAAGCCATTAATACTATATGCGGAGCAATTTCATGGTAAGCAGCACTACTTAATAATGGTTCTCCATGTTGTCGCCAAAACTTGAGAAATGCTGTTAATAAAGCATCTATATTTAATTCACCTTTTGCTGTCAACCAACTAGGACTAATTAAAGGTAAACTGTCCTGAGTTCCTTGTACTAAAACCCGGGGAATAACTTCACGATAAATGGGGTTAGAAATAACTAATCCCCCCATCGGATCACGTCGTAATAATCCTAAATCTATTAAATATTGGCGATCATCTGCTAGAGTATCGGGTAAGGTTTGCCCTGCTAAAATCGGTTCAATAATGTTTTTAACTCGTTTTTCTCTGAGTTTTTCCGCTAAACTATCTAAATGAGTATCCTGACGATTAATTAATATTTCTTTGGCTGTTAAAATATGTTCTTTGGTAATAGTAATACTTCTATCTTTTACCATTTTTTCTACAATTTCTTTAGCTAAAGCATTGACTAACCAAGGTTGTCCTTGAGTTAAATAAAATGCTGTTTCTCTAGCTTCTGGTGTAAAAATTTGTCCAGTTGCTGCTGTATGTTGTTGATATAATTCTCCTACTTCTGCAAGATTAAAATTTCGCATGGTAAGAGAAGCAACTTTTATATTAAAAGGACTAGATGTATTTAATCTATCACTACCACCCGATGCTACTTTATAATCTCTCACATCTCGTAAACCAATTAATCCTACTGAGGTCGGAAAATTTTCAGGACGATTAGGAAAACCATCTCTTAACTGTCGCAAAACTGATATTAATGTTTGGTCTTGTAAAGAGTCAATTTCATCTATAAATAATACTATGGGACGATTGATGGCTTTTGCCCAACCTCTTAAAAAAGCCTTAATTCTGCTTCCTGGTTCTTCCTGTTGCCATTGTTTAGCAGCAGGTTGTAATTCGGTCGGTAAACTATCCTCAATTGTATTATACCAAGTTCCTAAAATTGCCAATTCTGCGGCAGCAGGATCATGATTAAATGCACTTCCTACTTCTACAGATACCATGACTGCGGCATAATTTCCGGTATCGGTAAGTTGTTTTGCTAGGGCTAACATGGCGGTGGTTTTCCCTGTTTGTCGTGGTGCGTGAAGGACAAAATAACTACGTTGTTGAATTAGCTCCTCTAAATCTGGTAATCTGACTGTGGGAGATAGCATATAGTGGATATCGTCTTTACAGGGACCGGCAATATTAAACCAGCGAGTCATAGAATTTTATTATTTAGTGGACATTTTAATTTTAGATGATTTTGGTGGGGTTTGTAATGGCGGGAAGGAAGAGGTGATGCTCGGCAATACTTTGTTATGCTTGATTATGATCAATTATTGTTATGTAGAGCAATGGTAGGCTGATTTTATGTTTGCTAAATCAGATATGGGCTGTTCAGCAAGAAAGTGGCATTTAATATACAAGACTTTGATTGTTGATAGCTTACTGGTATAATGTGGGAGCGCACTGATATTGTTAACTTCCAGTACCATCGTTACCGAAACCCGATCGAACGATGGTGACAGGAGATCAGTTGATGATCAAAATTGAAAATCTTAAGCTAATTGTCAAAAATTATGGCCGCTGAAATTATTTGTGTAGGAACGGAATTATTATTAGGGGATATAGTTAACACTAACGCCCAATATTTAGCCCTAGAATTGGCAAAATTAGGTATTCCCCATTATTATCAAACGGTGGTGGGGGATAATGTGGAAAGACTGAAAAAAGCGATCGCTATTGCCCGAGAACGTTCCTCAATTTTAATTTTTACCGGGGGACTGGGACCGACTCCCGACGATTTAACCACAGAAACAATCGCCGATTTTTTCCAAACGCCCCTCAGAGAAGATCAGGAGATATTAGCAGAAATCGAGGCTAAATTTACGATTTTAGGGCGAGAAATGCCCCCTAGTAACAGTAAACAGGCTTTAATACCCGTGGGAGCCGATTTTTTGCCAAATCCAACGGGAACCGCCCCCGGCATGATCTGGCAACCACAGACTAACCTGACTATTCTCACTTTCCCCGGAGTACCCTCAGAAATGAAGAGAATGTGGGTAGAAACGGCGATTCCTTACCTAGAAAGTCAAGGATGGGGCAAAGAGAGGATTTATAGTCGTTCTCTGAAATTTCGCGGTATCGGTGAGTCAGCTTTAGCGGAAAAAGTTGTCCATTTATTTGATCTGACTAATCCCACCGTTGCCCCCTATGCTGGTTTAGGCGAAGTGCGTTTGCGAATTGCGACGAAAGCCCCTTCTTTAGAGGCTGCTTTGCAGGTAATTGAACCGGTAGCGACGGAAATTAAGGAAATTGCCGGATTAGATTATTTTGGTGCTGATGATGATACTTTACCCGCAGTGGTGGGGGAACTGTTGCGGCGACAAAAACAAACTTTGAGTGTGGCAGAATCCTGTACTGGAGGAGGATTAGGGGAAATTATCACCCAAATCGCTGGCAGTTCCGATTATTTTTGGGGTGGGGTTATTTCCTACGATAATCGGGTAAAAGTTGCCCTCTTAGACGTAAATGAGCGGGATTTAAATAATTTCGGGGCTGTCAGTGCCATTGTTGCCCAACAGATGGCCCTAGGGGTGCAAAAACGCCTCGCTACCGATTGGGGGATCAGTATCACGGGTATTGCCGGACCAGGAGGCGGCAGCGAGACAAAACCCGTGGGCATAGTTTATATCGGTTTAGCCGATCCTGAAGGAAAAGTGACTGTATCAGAGCATCGTTTCGGAGAAAATCGAGATCGCTTGACAATTCGTCAGATTAGTGCTTATACCGCGCTCGATCGCCTACGCCGGAATTTATTAACAATATCTTAAAAAAGAATTGCCAAGAATATATACTCAGACTAAAAACCTATGTTAAGCTTAATATAAATACAAGATATAGATTCCCCCGCTCGTCAGATTTAACAGCCAAACGATGAAAATCAGTTAAAATTCTCCAGAATCAAGCTGTTGCGGGGATCAATCGACGAAAACTCATAGCTAGTATCTCAAAGGAGCCATTTGGTCAATGGACTATTTAGATGAAGTGATAGACAAGTTGAGAGAATGGGCGCGCAAACTGATCGAGAGTGTTTTTGGTCCGGAACCCGAACCCGAACCCGAACTAATCCCGATCCCCGTGCGCGATCACAGTCGATAAGGCCACCGGTAAAACAGAATATTGCGATAATATCAGTGCAAACTTACTATGAGTCTGCACTTGATTTTTGACTGAAGCCAATCCTAGCTTAGAGCTTGCTGAATAAATCTAAAAACTTTGTTGGGTAACACTTTTAGACTTTTTGTCAATCAAAAAGTACCAGATATGGGAGTGATCGGGGGGAAAATTCAGGTAATTTTTCCCTGAAAATTAGGTAATTGACCACATGAAAAGGGGTAAAACCCTACACCCCACACCCAACCCCCCCGATGTCGGGGGGGTTGGGGGGGCCACACCCTGCCCCCACGAGCAACTTTTTGCCGCAAACCCTAGCTTAATTTGGTGACGATTTGATTATTTAGTAACAATTCTTGACTGAGTAAATCTTCCACATTAATCCGCAGGAAACACTGATCATCAATCCAGAACTGCACTTTAATGCGATCTTTGCCAGGCAAACCTAAAGGATCGAGTTTAGCGATCGATCGGGCCCCCTCGCGATCATTTAAGGGTTGGACGCTAGTTTCTCCATTACCGAGGGAACGAGTAATTAATTTATCACCATCAAAATAGACCTCCATTGCCCCCCTTTCTGGGCCTAATTCGCCGATAATTAATTCAATGCTAGGTTGATTGTCCACGGAAGCACCTAGGACTAATTCCACGGGTTTTTCCATAGGATAGGGTTGTCCGGAGTTAATAATCGGATGCCAAGCGTGGGCATTTTTGCGACGATTCCAGTAACGAATCCCGTAGCTATGATAAAGAAAATCTTTGACTTGATAACCTTGGGCTAATTGTAACGCTCCCAAAGCGATCGCTTCAAAGGGTCGATCCTCTTTAATTTTACTACTATCAAAATACTGTCGCACCCAATCTTTTACCGCCGGAATTTGTACGGTTCCCCCGACTAATAACACCGCATCGATATCGCTAACTTCAACCCCATTGCGTCTTCCCTGTTGCAAAACTCCCGTCATTAAATCATCTAATTGATTAAAAAAGTTTTGTTGTTGGAGAATATCGGTCAATTGTTCTCGATCTAAGCTTAACTCGTAACTCTCGAAATTTTCCTCATCAAAATATACCTCCTCGGCGGTTAATTGGGAAGAAAGTTTAATTTTTAATCTTTCTGCTAGACGAGTAGTCAAGGAAGTTTTCGCTAAAGATTGCTTTTGGGCAAAATAATCGACAATCCAATCGTCGATATCTGACCCCCCTAAATTTGTCCCCGCCTTGGCTAAAACTCTCGCTAGTTTAGTTTTTTGGGCAGAATTATTGCCTAAAAGTTTTTCTCCCCACTTGAGAATAAAACCTTGATTTTTTTGAGGATTATCTAAATCTAATTGTACCAAAGAAAGATCGAGAGTGCCACCGCCAAAATCTACCACTAAAATCACTTGATCCCCAGTGGTTCCATAACCCAAAGCGGCGGCCGTGGGTTCATCAATTAGGCGAATTTGTTCGATTTCCCAACCCTGACAAACATTACTTAACCAATTGCGGTAACTTTCAAAACTATCGACGGGGACGGTTAAAACTAGAGATTGGGGGGTTTCCGGGGTGGTGTTTTTTAAGTGGTCGATGATGCTATCGAGAAACCATTGGCCAACCCCCTCGAAACTGAGGACAGTTTCCTCTAATTCCGGTAAAAATCCTTGAATTTTTGCCCCGATACCTCGTTTAAAGCGACGAAAAAAACGCGGATCTCGATCGATATCTAAACCCCGATCCCGTACCGCTTGACCGGCAATTACTTGCAGGGGATTGGCTGATTTAATATAGAGTAAACTGGGAATTAGTGGCGGATTGTCGGCTATTTGTTGGGATAACTCCGATAATTTCACGGTTTCGGCCCTATTTGTCGCCCCATTCCAACGAGTAATGACGGTATTACTGGTTCCGAAATCAATAGCGTAGAACACGATCGATGGTTTTTAGGTAAATTTAGTTAATTATCCGCCATTGTAACCTGTTATTTACTGAACCCGCCCGATCGAGGTGCAAACTTCCCCAAAAAATAGAGAATTTGGTCAGCGTAAGCTCAAGAAGTCTGAGCAGAAACTTGACAAATAATCTTTAATAGTATATATGAGTTGCACCTGATCAAAGGATTATGTTAGCAGTTACTAGCTCACCCGAAACCCTCTCCTTAGAAATTCCTAGCGCGATCGCTCTCTCTATCACCCTTGAACAGTTTGAAGCCCTTGCTGTGGTCAACCGTGACTTAAAATTAGAACGTACAGCCCAAGGAGAATTAATCGTGAATCCCCCGACAGGTGGTGAATCAGGACAGCGAAATTTTCGTATAACAGGACAATTGTTTCGCTGGTGCGAAGAAAATGAAGCTTTGGGAGTCGGGTTTGACTCTTCCACTGGATTTATGCTACCAAATGGGGCGATTCGTTCTCCCGATCTATCCTGGGTGAGTCGAGAACGCTGGGAATCTTTAACCCCTAAGCAGAAAAAGGGATTTATTCCTCTCTGTCCCGATTTTGTGGTGGAATTGCGGTCTGAATCCGATAGTCTTGACAAATTACAGAAAAAACTGCTCGAATATAAGGAAAATGGCGCAAGGTTAGGCTGGTTAATCGATCCGCAGAATCGGCAAGTTGAAATTTATCGTCAAGGAAAGGAAGTAGAGATCTTAGAAAATCCCACTGATTTATCGGGTGAAGATGTTTTACCCAATTTTAGCTTAAATTTAAAGCTCTGATGTTTTCAGGAGTAATCCTGCGATATTAGACTTCTGGCAGAAGTCAGGCAATAGGCAACAGGCAAGAGGCAACAGTGGTAAGAATCGCCGATTGCTCTATCATATTTTTAGGTCATCATCAAATGAGCATCGAAAAGTCTTTAGTCTCGTCAGGTAAAAGTCTTTATCAAGAAGATTTCTACCGATGGTTACAAGAAACCGCTAACTTGCTCAAAGAACATCGTTTTGAAAAATTAGACTTGGAAAATTTGATCGAAGAAATTGAAACGATGGGAAGGAGTGAAAAACGAGAACTAGAAAGTCGCTTAACCATCATTGCCGAACATCTGCTTAAATTGACTTACTGGCTAACTGAAAAGGAAGCAAATGCTCAAGGGTGGCGCAGCACAGTTGTTGAACAACGCCGACAAGTTCAACGCTTATTAAAAGAGAGTCCAAGTCTGAGAAGATTGATTCCTGAAATCTGGATAGATTGTTATCAAGCAGCCAGAGAAGATACTTTCAGAAAATATCAACTTGCTGCTGATTTATTCCCGATTGAATCACCCTTCACCCTTGCAGAAATCCTTGATTATGACTATCTTCCTTAAAACTGAAGTTTGGTATTTTGTCCATGAATACAATGCCTAACAAAGCAAAGCCTTAAGCGGCAATCACTACTTCTGAATCACTCCCTAAATTAAATTGGCTTACCAAATCAAAGTAAGATTTAAACTAAATTCTGGCAGAATATTCTCCCCCGATAAACTCTCTGGATTAGTTAAAATTTCTACTGCCTGTCCTTGACGATAAATTTCTACTTGTCTAGTTTTTCTATTGATTAACCAACCTAAACGAGTCCCATTATCTAAATATTCCTGCATTTTTTTCCTAGCCGTTTCTATGTTGTCCCTAGGAGACATTAATTCAATGACAAAATCGGGAGATAGAGGTAAAAATCTTTCCTTTTGTTGTGGGGTTAAAGCTTGCCATTTTTCTAAAGGTATCCAAGCAGCATCGGGAGAGCGATCGGCCCCGTTAGGTAGTTTAAATCCTGTGGAAGAATCAAAAGCGATACCCGTACCATTGTTATCTGACCAATTAAATAATTGTTGGGTGATTCTACCGTTACTATTGCCCGTTTTTCCTCCCGTCGGTGGCATAATAATTAAATCTCCTTTTGGGTTGCGTTCCAAGCGCAAATCTCGGTTATCCTGACAAAGTTGAAAGAACTGTTCATCGCTGAGTTGAAACGAGTTAAATTTAACTTCTACTACTGTCATCATGTTTAGATTCTCTTTTATAGGATTATAGAATTACCAAATACTATCAAGTTCTAAGACAAATTGAGATAAAATATTTTCCCCCGATAAACTCTCCGGATTGGTTAAAATTTCTACTGTCTGTCCTTGACGATAAATTTCCACTTCTCTAGTTTTTCTATTGATTAACCAACCTAAACGAGTCCCATTATCTAAATATTCCTGCATTTTTTTCCTAGCCGTTTCTATGTTGTCCCTAGGAGACATTAATTCAATGACAAAATCGGGAGATAGAGGTAAAAATCTTTCCTTTTGTTGCGGGGTTAAAGCTTGCCATTTATCTAAAGGTATCCAAGCAGCATCGGGAGAGCGATCGGCCCCATTCGGTAGTTTAAATCCTCCAGAAGAATCAAAAACTACACCTAATTTATTTAGGTTATTCCATAACCATAATTGGGCAGTGATTCCAGCGTTAGAATTACTGGTTTCTCCTCCAGTCGGTGGCATAATAATTAAATCTCCTTTTGGGTTGCGTTCCAAGCGCAAATCTCGGTTATCCTGACAAAGTTGAAAGAACTGTTCATCGCTGAGTTGAAACGAGTTAAATTTAACTTCTACTGTCATTATTATCCCCAACCTACTCTCGTCTAAAATTCATGGTAACGCCCTAGGGCAAGAGATGTTCTTGGATGAAATTAGTGTAAACATCTCCGGCTAAAAAGGCGGGAGTTTCCAATATTTTACGATGGAAATCAATAGTTGTCGGTACTCCCGTGATCGCACATTCCCGCAGGGCGCGTTTCATGCGTTTAATCGCAGTTTCGCGATTTTCTCCCCAGACAATTAACTTACCAATTAGGGAATCGTAATAGGGGGGGATTTCGTAATCGGTGTAAACGTGGGAATCCATGCGGACACCCGGACCACCGGGGGGCAGATAACCGCTAATTTTGCCGGGGTGAGGGCGAAAATTGTGATCGGGATCCTCGGCATTAATGCGACACTCGATCGAATGTCCTCTAAATATCACCTGATCTTGCTTAATTTGCAGTTTTTCGCCCTGTGCCACCAGAATTTGTTCTCGGATCAGGTCTATCCCCGTGATCATCTCCGTGACGGGGTGTTCCACCTGAATACGGGTGTTCATTTCCATGAAGTAAAAATTACCGTGTTTATCGACTAAAAATTCCACGGTTCCCACCCCGACGTAATTAATCGATTTAGCGGCTTTAACGGCGGCATTACCCATTTTTGAGCGTAAATGGGGCGTTAAGAAGGGACTGGGGGCCTCTTCTAGCAGTTTTTGGTGTCGTCGCTGAATCGAACAGTCTCTTTCTCCTAAATGGATTACGTTACCGTGACTATCGGCCAAAATCTGAAACTCGATATGTCGGGGACATTCGATAAATTTTTCTAGATATACTCCCGAATTGCCAAAAGCCGCTTCTGCTTCCCCTTGGGCGGCTTTTAACATATTACCTAGTTCATCTGCACTCTTGACAAGACGCATTCCACGCCCTCCACCCCCCGCAGTGGCTTTAATCAGGACAGGATAACCGATGTCATCAGCGATACGCTTTGCTTCCGCTTCCGAGGTAATTAAACCACCACTGCCGGGGATAGTGGGAACTCCCGCTTTTTGCATGGTTTTTTTAGCGGTGGATTTATCGCCCATAGCCAGAATAGCACTGGGAGACGGACCGATAAAAGTTAACTGATGATCGGCACAAATTTCGGCAAAGCGGGCGTTTTCTGCCAAAAAACCGTAACCGGGATGGATGGCCGTGGCGTTGCGTGTTAGGGCAGCCGAGATGATATTAGGGATATTTAAGTAACTTTTGCTGCTCGGAGGCGGACCAATACAAACACTCTCATCGGCCAATTGAACATGAAGGGCATGGCGATCGATGGTAGAGTGGACGGCAACGGTTCTAATGCCCAATTCTTCGCAACTATGAAGGATTCTTAAGGCGATTTCCCCGCGATTGGCGATTAATATCTTGGCAAACTGCATTGGACGACCACGAGATCAAACTGGTGTGATAGGCGACTATTTAGTAGAATATCTGGTTTTGTTACCTTGGGGAAATCGGGAAGTGGGGAAGTGGGGTGTGGGGTGTGGGGTGTGGGGTGTGGGGTGTGGGGTGTGGGGTGTGGGGTGTGGGGTGTGGGGTGTGGGGTGTGGGGTGTGGGGTGTGGGGTGTGGGGTGTGGGGTGTGGGGTGTGGGGAGAATAAATAAAACTAATCTTCTGACGACCGACGACCGACTCCTATCTCCTGACGGCTAAAATAACTGACTCGGTCTCCCTCCCCGGTCAAGATTGAAAGCGATAAGCTAGAGTGTGAGAAGTGAAAACCTTTTAATCTCGTTTCGCCCCTAGAGGATAATAGCTCGATGTTGCGAATTATCACAGAGCCATGGTCAGCCAGAACGGAACTGAGACGAATTCGGGAACGGTTCGACGATCCGGAAATTCGGGAAAAAGAATCGCTTGTCCGAGAGATTGTCGATCAGGTGCGACTTGCTGGCGATCGCTCGTTGGTGGATTACACAGAAAAATTCTATCAACAGTCCCTTAATCTACAGCAACTGAAGGTGAGTGGCTCGGAACTCGATGCTGCTTATCAACAGGTGTCGCAGGACTTATTAAATGCGATCGCTGTTGCCTGTGAAAAAATGGATGCTTTTCACCGTCAGCGTCTTCCCAAAGCTTGGGTCCAGTTTCCTGAGGATGGTACGGTTCGGGGGAAACGTTATCAACCAGTTAACAGTGTGGGAATTGTCGTTCCCGATGGTAAACGAGCCTATCTCAGTTTATTGCTCCAACAGGCGATTCCTGCCAAAATAGCGGGGGTTAAACGGATTGTCATGGTATCCCCCGCCGATGAGGATTTACGCATCCATCCGGCGATTTTAGTGGCAGCCCAATCGGTGGGTATTAGTGAGATTTATCGGGTGGCTGGACCACAGGCGATCGCCGCTTTAGCCTACGGCACAAAAACGATCGCTCCCGTGGAGATGATTGCCGGAATAGGTGATTTTTATACTAATTTGGCTAAAAAACTGGTTTCTGACCATGTAAAAATCGATTATCTCTCTATTACTTCTGATTTGGTTATTATTGCCGATAATCAAGCTAATCCCAGACAGTTGGCCCTAGATCTATTAGCGCAAGCGGAACAGTATTCTCTAGCGGCTGCGATTTTATTGACGACGGATAAGGCTTTGGCGTTAATAGTACAGGAAGAAGTACAAAAACAGTTACAGGTACATCCCCAGAGATTGTTAACGGAAAAAGCGATCGCTCATTATGGCTTAATCGTGGTGGTGGAATCATTGGAAAAAGCGATCGAATTATCGAATCTTTTTGCTCCCACCCATTTATCCTTAATGATCGATGAGCCTTGGGAAAAGCTATCTTCTGTGAGACAATCGGGAACTATTCTCCTCGGTTCCACTACTCCAAAAGCGGTGGCTGATTATTTGGGTTGTCCTGTGGGAGTGGAAACTTTTCTCGATTCCGCCACTTTGATCGAATATCCTGCCGATTCTTTCGCCTCCATAGCCCACAATCTGCAAATATTAGCGCAAGCGGAGGGATTTACGGCAACGGACGGGGCTATAGAATCCCGAGGTCGCGACGGAACCGAGAAAAACTAAGCTGTTGTAGGCTTTACCGTTGCAATGGCTGGCGGCGGTGTCTCCGTCCAGAACACCAACCGGTTCTAGTACCCGGTAGAAGGTTCCGCACTTCCCCCTCTCTAGCCACAAAAAAAAGCGTTAAGCTTAACCTTAACGCCTGTTTTCGATTTAATGGCAGTGACTAGCTCTTGCGACGAGCGAAAGCACCAGCACCAACAACGGCTAAGATACCGAGTATAGCAGAGGGTTCGGGGACATCAGCTGTGGGGGTTTGGGGGGGAGAAGCAAAGGTACTAGAGGCGTTAACTACACCACCCGGACCGCCGACTTGGTTGAGGTTAACGAGAAGGCTAGAGGGAGTGGGATCAAAACCATTTCCAGTGGTTGTACCTTGGATCAGCAGATCCAAGGTATCTACATTACCCGGAGCAGAATCGGTTGTAAAGGATGTGGCGGTGAAAGTAGCCGTGCCAGAGGCGGTAGTAAAGGTTACGGTAAAAGCACCGGCACCGGGAACACCATCCGCTTCAGAGAAGTCGAAGGTCAGGGGAGAGAGAGCTACAGACGAACCAATGGCAACCGCTAGAGGGCCAGAGAAAAAGTCGTTGGGGTTACCCAGATAAGTTGGTTGGTTGGTATTGACCAAGTTTATATTAGGAAAGGTAAGTGAGGTGGCATTGGATAGATTAGGGCCCGCATAAGAAACTGTACCCACTGGAACATAGCCAATGTTAGCATTTAATTGAGCAGCCTGAGCAGCACCGGCAAAGCCGAAAGCCGCAACGCTGCCCGCAATGGCGAGAGCGCCAGTGGTTAGTTGTCTAGAGATGTTGGTAGTCATTTTGAGTTGTTTGTTGTTTTTTGTTAGAACAAAACACATAGATGTCTGTACTCTATACCATTAGAACTTCAGATCAGGCAAAATATTCTAAAGATTTCATAAAAACCGATAAAATAGACAATTTTCCTCAACCAGTGTACATAAGTACCTAAGCAAAATTAATTACACATCCAAGCCGTCACCCGTCAGCCAAAAGCTTTTTGCTGTGACCAGTAAACAGTGAACTAAAAATTCAAATCTGATCCCTGATAGCTGTCCCGGAGTCCCCGTCTCCTGACGACCGTCTCCTGTCTCCGTTCGGACCTCGGCGTGAGCTTTTGTCGAACGCAAAAGCTCACGGCCGAAGCCTGTCTCCTGTCTCGACTAGGAAATTAATTTTGCACGACTACTTAGCTGATATGTTGACACATAAAACTCCGTAAATAGCGCAATTTATCTAGGGCTTGCTGAAAATTACTGGAAGTTTTACTAGAAAACGGTTTTGGGACTTTTTTAGCCAAAAAAGTGCAAGAAACAAAGGTTGAGAAATCGATCCGAGAGACTCAAAACCCTTGCACTTTCCGGAGGCGATTGCAAAGGGTTCTGCTTCCCAGTGCGCGAGGTCATTGTGTTATTCTGACTTCCCCGACCGACGACCGGCTACTGACGACCGACTCCTAACCCCACCAACAAACTTTTTCAGCAAGCCCTATCTAATAAGCTTTTGCCAAATACTTCTTCAATATCTATTGGCCATCTTTGTCGATAAATTTCCCCCCCCCTTGCCCCCTGCCCCCCGACATCGGGGGGGCAGGGGGGGTGGGAGAGGGGAGTATGACCTGATAGCAGCTCAAGAGCTTACTTTGGTCAGAAGTCTTATAATCTTCTCAAAGCAACGATTGGGTCTAATTTAGCGGCACGATGAGCGGGAACAACACCGAAAATCAGACCGATGGCACTAGAAACTCCTAAAGCGAGAATTATCGCAGGGATTGAGACACTGGTGGTTAAAGCGGCAAAAATTCCCGCTAGATACATTCCTTGAATGCCGACAAAAATCCCGATAATTCCGCCAGTGGTGGCTAAAATCACCGATTCAATGAGAAATTGACCTTTTATATCCCCTTCTTTGGCTCCTAAAGCCTTTCTTAACCCGATTTCTTGGGTTCTTTCCGTGACTGACACGAGCATAATATTCATTACGCCGATTCCCCCAACAAAAAGGGAAATACTGGCGATCGAGGCTAACATTCTAGTTAAACTATCGTTAGTCTCTTTGGCCATTTCTAAGACTGTGGTTTGGAGGAAAACCTGCACATAATTCTCGTCGCTGACCTGATGACGCATTTGCAGCAGGTTGCTAATCTGAAACTGGGCGGCTTTAATTTGGGCAGAGTTTTTCGCCAAGACAGAAATATGAGTCAGGGGAATGCCAAAGATAGAATTGCGCCCTAAAACCTGATTAGACATGGTAGTTAGGGGAATTAAAGCTCGATCGTCCTGATTAGCCTCAAATAAGGAGCCTTTCGCCTGTAAAATTCCAATCACTTGAAAACCAAGATTGCCGATGCGAAGATTTTCGCCGACGGGATTGCGATTACCAAAGAGATTTTTGGCTAATTCCGATCCCAAGACAATCACGCGATTATCCCGTTTCAGGTCAGATTCCATAATAAATCTACCTTTAGATAGTTGACGGTTACGCACGTTTAGGTACTCGGCTCCCACCCCAATCAGGGGGCTATTACTGGTTCTATTACCGAAGGATAAGATTCTTTTACCGCTCAATTCGGGAGAAATGGCGGCAATGGCGGGAACTTGAGATGCGATCGCTTGAGCATCTTCGTAGGTGAGGGGCCGGGGATTAGGAATTGTCCGCCGGACATTGCGCGAGGAGGTGGAAACAAATAAAACATTCGGACCGAGGGCTTCAAACTGCTCGAGGGCGACTTTTTGCGCTCCTTCACCCACTCCCACTAGGGCAATGACGGAGGCGTTACCGATAGCAATTCCCAGCATAGTCAGACCACTACGCAGTTTATTGCCCATCAAAGCGGAAAAAGCCATTTTCAGGTTTTCGAGCATTTCCATGGTTAGTTACATTCAGTGATCAGTGATCAGTAAACAGTAATCAGTGAAAAGTAAACAGTAATCAGTGAAAAGTAAACAGTAAACAGTGAAAAGTAAACAGTAATCAGTTATCAGGGATAAAGATGAAGATAAATAAATAACTAATTAACTAATTAACTTACATCTGATAACTGATAACTGATAACTGATAACTGATAACTGATAACTGATAACTGATAACTGATAACTGATAACTGATTAGCGGGTAGAGATTTGGATCGTTTCCGGTTTGCTTAAATCGCCGGTAATAGTTAAACTGCGCTGATTAGCGTGGAGATGACGGACGATTTTATAGATAGCCTCAACTTGGTCACTAGAGCCGATTTTGGCCGCTAGTGTGGTTAGGTCGAGAGCAGTTCCCGTTTCCCGAACAACTTGCACGATTTTTCTTTGTAAATCCAGAATAGAAGCGGCGGCTTTTTTCCCTGCTTCTACCCCGGGTTGATGGTAGGCGTTAATGTTAACTAAACTAGCATAGAAACTAACGGCCCGTTCGTAGAGGGCGATCAAGGCCCCCACCTGACGGGGAGTAACCTCTGGGATAGTGATAGTGATAGAGTGACGACTATTTTCGTATAAAGCTTGTCGAGTACCTTGCAGTAATCCTGAGAGGAAATCGCCAGCAGTGGAGCCAGTTTCCACTTCCATGGAATCTCCTTGTCGGTCTTTTAACACTTCAATAAAAGTGGCGAAGAAATTGGGAATACCTTCGCGTAATTGTTGGACGTAGGCGTGTTGGTCCGTGGAACCTTTGTTACCATAGACGGCGATCCCTTGGTACACCTTATTACCATCGAGGTCTTTTTCTTTACCGAGGGACTCCATGACCAATTGTTGCAGATAGCGGCTAAAGAGATAGAGACTGTCTTTGTAGGGCAGAATCACCATATCTTTCTCTCCCTTGCCATTGCCCTCATGATACCAAGCTAGAGCAAGTAGGGCGCTAGGATTTTTTTTCAGGTTATGGACGCGGGTGGCGATGTCCATTTCTTTGGCCCCGGCTAACATTTCATCGATGTCGATACCCTGCAAAGCGGCCGGGAGAAGACCGACGGCGGATAGTTCTGATGTACGACCACCGACCCAATCCTGCATGGGGAAACGAGTTAGCCAATCTTGGGCGTATTTGTCCAGTTGGCTACCCGGCATAGTGACGGCGACCGCGTGTGGCGGAAAGTCTAAATCTTGTTTTTCGTAAGCGTTGCGGACTTCTAACATTCCGTTTCTCGCTTCGGGAGTGCCGCCGGATTTACTGGTGACGATAACCAGGGTGGTAGCTAGGGGTAAATGGGCTAGGGTGCGATCGATGCCTTTAGGGTCGGTATTATCAATAAAAGCAATCTCTAAGGGGGGATTAAGGGGGGATAGAGCCGAACCGACGAATTGGGGACCCAAAGCAGACCCCCCGATGCCGACACAGAGGATATGGCTAAATTTTGCCCGATTGGGCGGCTTAATCGCTCCGGAGTGAATTTTTTTGACAAATTCTTTGATCTGTGCTATTGGTTCGGTGATTTCGTCCCGCAATTCCTGGTTAGGAGCGAGTTCAGGAGCGCGCAGCCAGTAGTGGCCGACCATACGCTGTTCGTCGGGATTGGCGATCGCACCCTGTTCTAAAGCTGCCATATCTTGGAAAGCACGCTCAAATTTTGCTTCTAGACCTTTGAGAAAAGCCTCATCGAAGGGAATCCGACTGACATCGAGATAAAGTTCTAGGTTAGGGTGATAGTATAACCAATCTTGGTAACGTTGCCAGAGTTGCAGATTATCCATAAAAAAAAGCGAAATTTTTGTTTAATTACTCGTTTAGGGGAGATAGGATTCTATCCTCTCCAATCATCATACAGGTAGTTTTAGACTAGAAGATGACGGTTAACCATATATTAGGGGTTGGCAAAATGCTAACAGTGACGGAACTATCCCCTAATTGTTCGGTTTGCTGGTGTTGGCTGTTGATTTTTTAACCTTTCCTATGGCTATCTACTCATCCCCCCTCAAAATCGGTAACTTAGAAGTGCATAGCCGCGTCTTGCAATCACCTTTATCCGGTGTCACCGATTTAGTGTTTCGGCGCTTGGTGAGACGCTTTGCTCCTGATTCCATGCTCTATACCGAGATGGTTAATGCGACAGAAATCTCCCAGCTGCAAGAGTTACCGCAATTAATGGTTATCGGGGACAAAGAACAACCCATTAGTATGCAATTATTTGATTGCCGTCCCGATTTTATGGCTGTGGCGGCGGAAAAAGCGGTTAAAGAAGGAGCGATGACCATCGATATTAATATGGGTTGTCCAGTTAATAAAATTACTAAAAAAGGCGGCGGTTCTTCGCTTTTACGACAGCCAGAAATTGCCGAGCAAATTGTTAGGGAAGTGGTGGGAGCGGTATCGGTGCCAGTAACGGTGAAAACTCGCTTGGGATGGAACGCTCAGGAGATTAATATTATCGATTTTGCCCGTCGTTTGCAAGATGCGGGAGCGCAAATGTTGACCCTGCACGCACGCACTAGGGAACAGGGTTATCACGGGCCGGCCGATTGGCAATGGATTAAACGGGTGAAGGAGGTTTTATCAATTCCTGTCATTGCTAATGGTGATATCGTTTCTGTGGAAGCGGCGATTAATTGTTTGGAATTTACCCGGGCCGATGGGGTGATGTGTTCGCGGGGAACCCTCGGTTATCCCTATTTGGTGGGGGAAATCGATTATTACCTCAAAACAGGCAAAAAGTTGCCGAAACCCACCTCTATTGACCTGTTAAGCCTAGCTAAAGAGCATTTACAGGGGCTATGGCTATACAAGGGACAACGCGGTATTTGGCAAGCCCGGAAACATTTGGCTTGGTATTGTCAGAATTTTACCGGTGCGGCGGTTTGGCGCGATCGGTTTTCGCGGATTGAATCCCTGGCGGAGGGCTGTGATTTAATTGATAGAGCTATTGCCCAATTAAACCTTGAAAACGAGAATATTTACAGATAACGGTTGAACTGACCCGCTATCATCAACCTTGAATGATATTATTAGTCTAAGTAGGGTTTGCTGAAAAAGTAGAGGCGAAGCATTCGGATAGGAAATCTACGGTTTCAGCGATAGGTTATGCCCGAATGCTTCGCCCCTACAGGACTCTCAAAATCTTGCACCTGTTTCGCGAAACAGTCCCCTAAAACCTTACCTCGTCTATATTTCACATTTATTCAGCAAACCCTACCTAAGCCCGCTCACGGGTTTCAGCCTTATGGCGCAATTTGCTTGCCTGCTCCTGACTATTCCGATATATTCAGTTAAACGAAGGGGTTGGGTTTCCTTGCGTCAAACCAGCCTAGGGCTGTGATTTAATTGATAGAGCTATTGCCCAATTAAACCTTGAAAACGAGAATATTTACAGATAACGATCGCACTGACCCGCTATCATCAACCTTGAATGATATTATTAGTCTAACTCTCGGTCGGGTGCAGTGATTGGTTAGATCGCTCCTAATTCTTACCTAGAATCTTGTCATACTCGGAGTGTGAACCAACCCAGAACCAAACTATCTTTTCTTCGTCTGACTTCTTAATCCCTAATGCTCGCCATCCAATGCCGACTCTGACTGACCAGATTTTTTCTCTTGGTTTCACCTCTTTGAACTCTAGGCTGGGGTGAAATGGATTTTCTTGCCAAATCTCGTAATTTTTCTTGGCTGTTTCTTGTACCCTTTGCGGCAAACTGAGAAAAAGTTGACGAAACCTCTTGGTTCTGGCTGACTTCATTCTTCCCCAAAGCCTTTATCTTCTGTTCTCCCCTCTTGTTCTTCTATCAGGGCTTCCTGTGCCATTGTTATTAAAGCTCCCAATTCCAGATCTTCGTTAGAAAGGCTTTGCTGCCACTTTAATTCACTTTCAATATCTTCCAGCAATTGTTGAGCAAGTTCATCCTGAAGAGACTCTGGCAGTTTCTGGATTTCTGTGAATGCTTTTTGCAACAGAGTAGTCATGTTTTGTTAATGTTTTACAGGCATGGGAATATTTTACCACCTCCTGAGTCGAGTCATCGGACCATAACCTCACGGATTACTGCTCCGGGTGGAAGGTCGATAGCATCAGGTTGTAAATAAAGCTCGATCGCTTCCCGTATATTAGACTTGTTGCGGAATAGTGGGATAATGGGGAAGAAACAATGATTGGCTATCCCCTTGAATGCTGAACATTGGCAGAATCTTGGGCGTTGCTGATTTGAGAGCTGAATCTTCGGTAAATAATGATAGCTGGACACCTTTTAAGGACAATTTTTGCTACTCTCCCATCCTAAGTTGTTAGGAAACAACAACATTTACCTATTAATTAACCCCACTCTGTTGCGTATCTTGACCTTGTACGGCATCGGCAGCGGAAACACCATCACCTTGAAAACCAAAATACCATAAAGTAGCGGCAGCTTCAGCGCGAGTTACTGGTCTTTTTGGCTGAAATAGGGTAGTAAAACCAAAAACTCGCCGAATATTGGCTTGTTCGGCATTTTGAAAATCGGCATAAAGAGCGCGCACCAGCTGCGGGTTAATTTTATTAGTATCCTGAAAACCCCAAGTATTTTTAATCGTATCAAGATTGGCACTCGGTAAAGCTTTTCTGATATCTAATGGCACTTTCCACGCGATTAAATCTTCCCGGGTTAAAGGGGCATTGGGACGGAATAAAAGGGCGCTACTATCTCCCGTTAAAGGAGAGGGAATTAACCCCGCTTCCGCTAATCCTTGAATATAAATATAATCAGGATCGTTATTTTTAACATCACTAAAAGCTGGGGAACTATTGGGAGTAGCTAAACGGATTTGTTTACCCGCCACATTAGCATAAATCGCATTATTAGCCCGTAACAACCAGCGCGCAAATTCTCGGCGCGTTATTGTATCATTAGGGTTAAACTGATTGTTATTACCTGTTAATACTCCCAATCTAGCTAAGTCTTGAATGTGGCTCTTTAAGGGATTAGGTAAGGATTCGAGATCGTTAAAACTGGTGGGATTGAGATTGGGTAACGGGGAGGGACTAGGGGAGGGACTAGGGGAAGCAATCGGCGTTCCTGTTGGACGATAATCGAGGCTATATTCGGTATTGGGAGAAGTGGCAGTTATGGTGATAGTTAATTCTAAATTATCTCGACGGGCCGTCAGGGTACTATTGACTCCTTCCCCAGAAAAGGGAGTGATAATTTCCCAATTATTATTAACTAATTCCTGTTGATAAAAAGCCTCGATCGCATTGCTGGGATCGTTGGATTGCCAACGGGTTTGTCCACCGGTATTATCGGGATTTGTCTGCACGGATAATAATTCTGATTGACTATATCGAGGAATTTCTGCGGGAAAATTTGCGGGTAATTGCTTGTTATTAGGAGAGTTTTCTGGTATGGGATTTGTTTGTAGATTAGGATCGGCAGCCAGACGATTTTCTAGGACAGGATTGCCACTACAGGCTGCTAAAATGCCCAGCAGGGTGATCATTGTACTGTAGCGAATAAACTTACTCACGGTCTTTACTAATATTGTTTCCTTAGCTTTATCCTAGCTTATTTACCCAGGTTTTTGACTAGGGAAAATTTTGCGCCACCATTGACGTAATTTCCCCAGCAGAAATCCGCCTAACCCTTTTGTGTATTTTTCAAATTTGTAGTAAAATAAAATGTCGATTATATCCTGTGTGGAAAGATACTTGAGATAGGATACTCCTTGATCGATACGCGCATCACTATATTCTAAATAAACTTGGCGACTGAGGCGATCGGATAAATTCCATTTTGGTTGAAAATATTCTTGCATCCTCTGTTGATAAGCGGCAAAACTCCTCAATTTTCCCTGTAAATATTCTTCCATGTATTCACCAGCAATTTCGGCTCCTTTCATGCCATGGCGAATACCTTCCCCTCCTAAAAAGTTAACCGTAGAAACCGCGTCACCAATCGCTATAATATTCGGTTCTTGATAATAAATATCTTGCAGATTGAGCGAATATTCTAAAATAGAACCATGACTGTCAATTATATCATATTTAGAGAGATTCATGTAGGTTTGCATAATTTGTGTAATATAACTTTTTAAAGGCTTAACTTCAGAAATATAAGGATGTTCTCCCTCTAACCAAGCGGCTCCTATTTTTAATTGCTGATTATCCATAGGAAAAATCCAGCCATAACCTTTAGGACTCCATTTATGACCGAGAAAAAATACTAAATTATCTTGATACTTTTGATAATCTAATTCTGGCACAGCAATTAAATATTCAATACCCACTGCTTTTAAAAAATCAGGTTTTTCTCGTCTATGTTTATACATAACTGCTCTAGCGTATCCCGTGGCATCAACCAATAAACGAGTAGTAACTGTCTCGATTTTTTCTCCTTTTGATTTCAAGAAAACAGTTAGCTTATTCTCCATCTGTTGATATTTCAGATAACGACAACCTAAACGAACTTCTCCCCCCCAACGCAGCACTTCTGCGGCTAAAAACTCTCGCAATTTGGCAAAATCAAAAACTACCCCTAAAGGTTGCGGTGATGACCAAGAACGATGTATGCTAGTGGAGACAATTTCGATATTTTTCCAAAACCTAGCCACTACGGTTTCGGGGAGATTGAATTGTTCTAAAATTTCTAGGGGAGAAGCGGCACTAGAAAAGTTATTATCTTGCCAACTAGAATGTTGTTCCACTAAAAGCACACGATAACCTTTTTCACTTAATAATCTCCCACAGTGACCTCCCGCCGGTCCCCCCCCAATAATTACGACATCATAATCCATGATTTACTCCCTCGCCTAATCTTGCTAACTTGCCTCTATTTTACCCTAAATTGCCTTTTGTTAAACCCCAAACTTATGAAGCTGTTGTCCATATAAATTTGATACTCTTTTTGACCTGTTCCCTATTCCCTCATCGAAATCCGACTAGCTTATGACATTTTTCTTATTATTAGTTACTTCCCTATCGCTGATAATTTGGTTATATTTAATCTTAGCTAGGGGACAATTTTGGCTATCTAACCAAACAATTAATCCCGTTACTTCTCCCTTAACAAATTATCCAAAAGTCTCGGCAATTATCCCAGCGAGAAACGAAGCCGACGTTTTACCTATCAGTTTAACCTCCCTCTTTAACCAAGATTATCAAGGAGAATTTTCGATTATTTTAATTGACGATCAAAGCAGTGATGGTACGGGAAAAGTTGCTCAAGAAATTGCCGATAAATACCATAAATCTGGCCAGATAACTATTATTTATGGACAAGCTTTAGAGATAGGATGGACGGGTAAATTATGGGCAATGAAACAGGGAATAACAGAGGCTACCGAGAAATTCGCTCCCGATTATTTTCTCTTCACCGATGCCGATATTGCCCACGCGCCGGATAATTTAACCCAATTAGTCACTAAAGCAGTACAAGAAAAACAAGCTTTAGTTTCCCTGATGGTGTGGCTACGCTGTGAAAATTTTTGGGAAAAATTACTCATTCCTGCCTTTGTTTTTTTCTTCGAGAAACTCTATCCTTTTCCCCTAGTTAATAACCCTAATTCCCCGATAGCTGCCGCCGCTGGGGGTTGCATTTTAATTCGCCGAGATATTCTGGAAAAAATTGGCGGTATTGAGATTCTTAAACAAGCTTTAATTGATGATTGTTCCTTGGCGATTGCGGTTAAAAAATATCTGCAAAATCACCCCAAAAATACCGAGAGATCTATCTGGTTAGGATTAACAGAAACCAGCTATAGTCTCCGTCCCTATCCCGATTTAGCCAGCATTTGGAATATGGTAGCCCGCACCGCCTTTACACAACTAAATTACTCAATACTTTGGTTAATCGGGACAATTTTCGGGATGTTTTTAACCTATTTAGCCGCCCCCTTGGGCTTAATCGGGGGATTGATATTAAAAGAAAGATTAATTATTATAATTAGCACCGTCACCTTACTACTAATGGCCCTCTCCTATAGCCCGACTTTAAGACTATATAAATTATCCCCCCTGCGGGCTTTAACTTTACCCCTAATTGCCCTCTTTTATAGTTTAATGACTGTCGATTCTGCCCTGCGTTATTGGCGCGGCCAAGGGGGAAGTTGGAAAGGGCGAGTTTATCCTAATTAGCTAGAGCAAGCCTTAAGAATTTCTAGCAAATTGACTAAGGGGTTATCTTATACTAAATCCAGTTATTAAAGACTGATTATCTATTCCTCCTTTTGCCTCTTGCCTCTTGCCTCTTGCCTATCCTGATATGTAGCCTATACTCAACGGATTTAGTATTAATGCTTGCTGCTATCAGATTAATTTTCTTCCTCTGGTTCTGGGGTTGGTTTTGGTAAACGAGCGATAAAATCTTTCATTTTAGGATGATTAAACATTTTCTCCGTGTCTTGCAGAAGACGTTGACCCCAGAGATTTTCCCCTAAAAATTCTAGACTGACATAACGACTATCGCTAGTGAGAGCGGCCTGAGCTAATTTGATGCCCTCCTCAGTTTTCCCTTGACTATAAATAGCCACCGCAATAGCTAACTGAGGTTCCGCCTGTTTAGGATCGATTTTCAAAGCGGCGCGCCAATCTTTAAGGGCTGCTTCCTTATCGCCCTGTTCGTATTTAACTAAACCAATATTATTAATAGCGGGCCAAAAGTTTTTATCTTGACTAACAGCTTTTTCGTAAGCTGCTATCGCCGCAGGATATTGTGCTAACTTGAGATAGGAATTACCGAGATCAAAAAGAGCGGGGGAGATATCGGGTTTCATTTGCAAACCCGCTTCAATCTGGGCAATAGCAGACTTGTAATCCTGATTCTGAAAATAGGCACTACCGAGGGAAAATTTAATATTAGCTTGGGCATCGGCGGGAGCAAGGGACAAAGATTGATTTAATGCCTGGATACCGGGTTGCACCTGGTCGTCTTGCAGATATAAACTACCGAGAATAAACCAAGTTTGATAGAGATGGGGGGCTAACTGCACCGCTAACTTAGCCCGTCCGAGGGCTGCATCGGTACGGCGAAAACGAGCTAATTGGATGGCATCTTCGGCCATTTCAATTCCCGCTTGTTCCATCTGTTCTAACTCCGGTTCGATGGCGTAGGGGAGTAGTGCCTGGGAAAAAGCCGGCGGGCTGCCAGCGACGAAAAAAATGAGCAAAGAAACGATTAATTGAAGTTTTGGCACAGTTTACCCCCGCGATAGGCCTTTTTTAATCAGTCTATCTCGCTTGGGAGTTGTTGGCTAAAGAAACAACAAAGGCAGCTCTAGAGACGTTAGTATATAACCAATTAACTTTTGGCTGATCGATGGCAATAACCGTGTTGGGAAAATCAAATCGCCCCCTATTTTGGATATTCGGACTCATGGCTAGTGGTTTTTTGGCGGTGGGAGTGGTTTCTTATCGCTTACTGCAAACACCTCCTCCTGCCCTAGAATTGGCGAAAATGACCGTTCCTGCTCAACGAGAAACCCTCGCTGTGGAAATTAAAGCTAGTGGTAGGGTGGAACCAATCCAAAGTGTCAACATTAGCCCGAAAAACCCCGGCCGATTAGTGCGATTATTGGTGGATCAGGGCATGATCGTTAAAAGGGGACAAACCCTCGCGGTCATGGATAATTTAGAGGTGTATGCCCAGGGGATGCAGTCAGAAGCGCATCTGCGGGAAGCTCTAGCCAGTCTGGAACAGGCTAAACGCAGTATTCCCGAAGATATCCGGCAATTACAAGCCCGATTTTATCAAGCACAGGCCAGTTATAAGCAATTAGAAGCCCGTTTAGCTCAGGCCAAAGAAAGAATTCCGAAAGATTTAGACCAGCTGCAAGCTCAGGTACAAGCAGCCCAATCCCGTTTTCGACTAGCAGAAAATCGGGTTAAACGCAATGAAAATTTAGTCCGGGAAGGGGCGATCGCTCAAGACCAATTTGATGCCGTCCTCAATGAATATCTCAACGCTAAAGCCAATTTAGACGAATCGATCCGCCGTTTGGAACAAGCAGATAAAACCGCTTCCCCAGAAGTGGCGGGAATTGAGCAGGAAATGATAGGAGCGGCAGCAGCGATCGCAGAAGCGAAATTTGCCCTCGAACAACGCCAAAAAACCCAAGAAACCGAGCTGGCTCGACTAGAATCATCTGTAGCGGCCGCCAGGGCCGATTTAGAGCAAATCAAGATTCAATACCGCGATACAGTCATTACTGCTCCCTTTGATGGCATCGTCACCCAAAAATACGCCACCGAGGGTTCTTTTGTCACTCCCACCACTTCGGCCTCTAGCACCGCTTCCGCCACTTCCACCTCGATTATCGCCCTGGCATCGGGATTGGAAGTGATTGCTAAAGTGCCGGAAGTAGATGTGGGTTTATTGCAGCGCGGCCAACCCGTGCGAATTGTCGCCGATGCTTTTCCTGAAGAAGTCTTTGAAGGTCGAGTTATTCTCGTGGCTCCTGAAGCAATTATCGAGGATAATGTTACTTCTTTTGAGGTCAGAATCGGTTTGGTGACGGGACGGGACAAACTCAAATCGAAAATGAATGTGGATGTAACTTTTGTCGGCCAGCAGTTAGATAATGCTCTCGTCGTGCCGACTGTTGCCATTGTCACCCGGGAAGGCAAGTCAGGGGTTTTAGTTGCCGATGCCGAAAATAAACCCAGTTTTAAACCCGTTTCAATCGGCCTAGTCTTGGACGATAAAACCCAAATTTTATCAGGTTTGGAAGCTGGAGAAAAGGTCTTTATCGATCTCCCCGAAGGGGCCGAAGATACCTCGAAAACTAATAAAAAATCTCAATAATTTTTCTTAACAAATATATCCAAATTGTCTTTTTTATGCTCTGGCAGGAGTCAGGATTCAGGAGACAGGATTCAGGGACAGGAGATTATTTTATTTATTCTCCCCACACCCCACACCCCACACCCCACACCCCACTGATAACTGATATGTTTATCATCGAAAGTTTAAAAATGGCCGTCTCCACCCTAGGGGCCAATAAAGTGCGTAGCGGCCTGACTATGTTAGGAATTATCATCGGTAACGCTTCGGTGGTGGCCATGATCGGTATTGGCCAAGGGGCGCAAACCTTAGCCAATGACCAGTTTGCTAACTTGGGACCCAATACCATTTTTGTGGTGCCGGGGTCGCGACAAGCACGCAATACCACTGTTAATTTACCGAAAACCTTGGTTTTAGCCGATGCTCAGGCGATCGCCGAACAGGTTCCCACCGTCGCTGAAGTCGCCCCGGAAATAAACGCTCGTTTCCTGATTTCCTATCGTAATCGCAACATGACGGCTCTAGTCACGGGAAGCACCCCAGAATACGCTTCTGTCCGCAATTTTACCCTGGAAAAAGGTCGTTTTATCAATAATATCGATCTAGCCCGCAACAAACGGGTAACGGTGATCGGCACTGAAGTGGCGGCGCAACTTTTCCCCACCCAAAATCCCCTCGGTCAACAGCTGCGGATCAAAAATCTCAGTTTTGAGGTGATCGGGATTTTAGAGGCGAAAGGCTCCTTTTTTGGCAATAATCAGGATGAAATGCTGATTATTCCCCTTAGTACCATGAACTCGCAACTGGTGGGCAAAACCGGACCCTACGGTGTCGAGTTGAGTTGGATTAGTCTCACCGCGCGATCGGGGGAGGAAATCCGCGCCGCTAAGTTCCAAATCCAGAATCTCCTGCGTTTACGCCATAAAATCGTCGCTGAGGATGATTTTCGCGTCGAAACTGCTAAACAGATGATCGAAATCTTCGGCACGATTACCCAGGGACTAACCCTACTTTTGGCTCTAATCGCCGGTATTTCCCTGATTGTCGGTGGTATCGGGGTGATGAATATTATGCTGGTTTCGGTTTCGGAAAGAACCGGGGAAATCGGACTAAGAAAAGCGATCGGAGCCAGAGAACAGGATATTCTCTTACAATTCCTGATTGAATCAACTCTCGTTTCCATCGCCGGCGGTGCGTTTGGTATTCTCTTCGGTGCAGGAGCGATCGTTCTCGTCTCCAGTTTCTCTCCCCTGGCTGCCACTGTTTCCACCAGCGCCGTCGCCCTGTCTTTGAGCGTTTCCACGGGTATCGGTCTCTTTTTCGGCGTTTTTCCCGCCTATCGTGCCTCTAAATTGGAACCGATTGTCGCCCTCAGAAGTGTATAATTTTTTAAGTTTTTTCGGGGACTTTTTTGGCAAGGATTGCTTTTATAGCTAAGTTGGGGTTTAATGTGTGGGACGGATTTTATAGTCCCGATAACGACGATAATCATTGAGAATGCGATCGTGATCAAAGCATAAAGGTTGGGGGAATTCCCAGAGATGAAAAACCCCGACTTTTTTGGCATCATCGGCAGCGATCGGTTTGCCTTTTGCCGTGGCGATAAAAACAATACTAATGGTGTGTTGACGCGGATCGCGGTTAGGATCGGAATAGACGTGAAATTGCTCGATTAACTGCACCTGTAAACTGATTTCCTCGTAAGCTTCCCGAATGGCCGCCGTTTCCACCGATTCACCGTAGTCCACGAATCCCCCCGGAATTGCCCAACCAAAGGGCGGATTTTTTCTCTCAATTAGTACGATCGGACGGTGGGGCGAGTCGATCAGTTCGATGATAATATCAACAGTGGGAGCAGGATTGCGATAGGTTGTCATCTTTGGCGTTGCTGATTTGATCTCTGAATCTTCTTTTGTGGGATTTTTAAACCCTAAACCCAAACTGACTTTTGGATACGATGTACAGTTGGCATTCATACCTTCTATTTAAACTTAAGTATTTATACTCAGGAAGAAAGTGGGGGCATCCCACTTTCTTTTATCTGTTTTAGGGGTTTCTAGAAGTTGATTAGTCATACCCTTATTCAACTCAGTTAGTCGCTCAAATTCTTGTGCTTGGCACTGGTTTAACCGATAAAAAGGAAGTTTAAGTGTGAGAGTTAAAGTTGCCACGCCGTTTATCTTAACAGACATCTTGCCCGGTTGTGTAAAATTAGGATACGCTTGCTTACAACCAATCGAGTAATTTTGCCCGTAAAGTCTTTTTGCCGAATTTAGTTACAGTTTGTTGACGCAACCATTGCGGGTGACAACGTTGATCCTGACCGGGCAAAATTTCTAGACAAGCTTTAGCCACCTTTTCGGCATCTCGATAGGGAACACGCCACCCCACTAAACCATCCTGCAGCGGCTCTGCTGAACCGTCCTCATCTCCAGAAATCACGGGAATACCACAGGCCATCGCTTCTAGGTAAACAATCCCGAATCCTTCCCGGGAGGGCATAACGTAAGCATTGGCTAAACGATAATGGTCGGCTAATTCCTCCGTGGGGACAAAACCGGCGAAAATTACCTGTTTATCCACTCCTAACTGCTTGGTTAAAGCTTCTAATCTCGGGCGATCGTCCCCCCGTCCAATGACTAGATATTTTACTTCGGGATAAGTCTCTAGAATTGTCGGCAGGGCCCGAATGGTCACATCTACCCCTTTATAGATATCCCCCGACCACAACCGGGCCACTGTTAATAAAACTTTGGCATTTTCTATATCATATTTCTTGATTAATGTCAAGGACTTTTCACCTAAATTAAACTTTTCCTCATCCACCACACAGGGGAGAATTGCTACTTTTTTGGGATCAATAGCGTTAGCCTCACACATAAGATCGCGACTGTAACGGCTAATTGTCCAGATCGATTCGGCCGCTTGCAGGGCCTGTTTTTGGGAATTTGCTAAAGGTTCCCAGACTTCTTTGCCGTAGGTGAGGACGGTGTAGGGTATGCCTAAAGCTTGACAGTAAAGACGGGTGAGGGGGGCTAAATTTATATGACCACAAAAAACCCGTTGGGGACGTTTCCGGAGGAGAGAAACTAAAAACTTAAGGGCTAATTGGATGCGTCCGAGAGTTGCTGATTTATTTTTCAGGTAATAAAAGGTAATACCTTGATTTTTGAAAGGATTAGGACAATCAGTGGCATCCCGCAGCAAAAAAACCTCGGCCGCCTCGGAACCGGGCAAAGTGAGATAAGCTTGCAGAACATCCTTGATATACGATTGAATACCGCCTTCTTGGGCAAAAATCTCTAAAAATAGGAAGATATGAGACATGATAGAACGTCAGCGTCAAAAAGGTTTAGGTTGGGCGAAAAAATTTTCCCTGATCTCTTATCTGTACTATTGCACTTTCTTGATCTATCTCGATCGTCCCCCAAGTAATACATCCTAACCGCTAACAGTCCGAAAAAGAACAATCTGGTCGCTGTTCTTGAGTATAACTGCCAGAATCAGGATAATTCCGATGCTGATACCTAAAATAACTGATATTACTCAGTTTAGCTGATAATGCTGGCCAAGGAGATAGATAAAAAGTGAAGGACGGGGAAATAGTCAGAATTTTCCCAGATGCCACAGATAAAGCCATTTCTTTGTCCCCAGTGTGATCGAGGAATCTTCCCCTTTTAACGCTAGATATTTTCAGGAATTACTGGAGACAAAAAAAATTAAACTTCCTCAACTGCTCTGGCAAAGGTTACAAATGCCCCGAGAACGGTTAAGCTTATTTTAATCTCTGTAATTGCTTTTATGGCTCATTTAACTTCTGAAAGACTGAATTTAACCACAAAAATCGCCTATGGTGCTGGCGATTTAGGACCGGCTATAACTGCTAATATCTCTGTATTTTACCTGCTATTTTTCCTCACTGATGTGGCAGGATTATCGGCAGGATTAGCTGGTAGTGTGCTGATGGTGGTGAGAATTTTCGACGCTATTAACGATCCGATTATTGGCATGTGGAGCGATCGAACTCGTACTATTTGGGGTCGTCGCTTACCATGGATGTTATTGGGGTCAATTCCCTTCGGAATTAGCTATTTTTTACTGTGGTTAATCCCGACTAATAACCAATTATGGTTATTTTTATATTATATTTTGATCGGCATTATCTTTAATTTAACCTATACAGTAGTCAATCTTCCCTACCAGGCACTCACCCCTGAATTAACCCATGATTATAATGAGAGAACCCGCTTAAATAGTTTTCGTTTTGCCTTTTCTATCGGGGGCAGCATTCTCTCATTAATTCTCTATATTCTCGTCTCATCGTCCTATGCCAACGATCTCCATCAAGCTTTTTTATTGTTAGGTGTAGTTTGTGCTTTAATGTCGATTATAGCAGTTATTTGGTGCGCTTTGGTTTTGCAAGAACGAGGAGCAAAAGCGATTCTCAATCCCCCTCAGAAAAAAGTTTTGGCAATTGCTTGTATAGTTATCGGTGCGCTTGCCTTGGTCTATGGACTGGGAAAAATTGGGGTAAATCCCTGGGACTTTATCGCTATTTCCACAATTTTATTAGGAATAGAAGGGATAGTTTCGGGGTTAACCCTTTACTATGGCAAAACTGAAAATCATCTCAAGGATAGCGCAGCAATTAAACAGAGAGAAGCGGATAATAATACCGAAACTATTCCCCTGAAAGAACAATTAAAAATAGTTTTTGGTAATCGTCCCTTTTTATACGTTATTGGCATCTATCTTTGTGCCTGGTTAGGAGTACAATTAACCGCCTCGATTTTGGTTTACTACGTCGTCAGCTACATGAGACTATCGGAAGCAGCATCGGGTTTAGTCGCTTTAGCAGTGCAGGGAACAGCTTTAGTGATGTTATTTTTCTGGCAAGCAGTTAGTCAGAAATTAGACAAAAAGATAGTCTATTTTTTAGGGATGACAGTCTGGATTATTGCCCAAATCGGTTTATTTTTGCTCCAACCAGGAGAAATAACTTTGATGTATGCTTTGGCAGTTTTGGCGGGATTTGGCGTATCTGTGGCCTATTTAATTCCTTGGTCAATGGTTCCTGATGTGATTGAATTAGACGAATTAGAAACAGGAAAACGTCGAGAAGGGATTTTTTATGCTTTCATGGTACTTCTGCAAAAAATTGGTTTAGCTTTGGGGTTATTTCTTGTCGGTATTGCCCTAGAAACATCGGGTTTTAAACCGAGAATCCCAGGAGAAGCAATTCCCGTGCAGCCAGATAGTGCTTTAATAGCAATTCGCCTAGCAATTGCCCCTTTACCAGCATTTTTCCTGATCATTAGCTTAATTCTTGCCTATTTTTATCCAATTACTCGCCAAGTTCACGCCGAAATTTTAGACCAATTAGCAGCAAGAAGACAAGAAGAAAAGTAGGCCTTGCTGAATCAAGCTAAGTAGTCGTGCAAAATTAATTTCCTAGTCGAGACAGGAGACAGGCTTCGGCCGTGAGCTTTTGCGTTCGACAAAAGCTCACGCCGAGGTCCGAACGGAGACGGTCGTCAGGAGACGGTCGTCAGGAGACGGGAGACGGGATACAGCTATTAGGGATCGGATTTGAGTTTTCAGTTCACTGTTTCCTCACATCAGAAGTCTGACGGAGTAGTGGCTTAGATGTGTAATTAATTGTGCTTAGATACTTATGAATGCCAACTGTGCATCTTATCCAAAAGTTAGTTTGGGTCTAGGTTTTAAAAATCCCCACACCCATGGCCTGATTACAGTTCTAAAGCTTCGTAGATGTATAATTTATTCAAAAAACCGACGCTGCTGAAGTGGTAACTAGGTAAAGGGGGAGGGAACCATAATTCCGTTTGATAAACACTGAAAATGAGAAAATTCTTTCTAGTAGTCTTACTGGCGATCGCTTCTTGTAAAAAAGGTTGACCCGTATCCACCAACATTTTACAGTAACCCCGCAAGAGAGGTTGCACATCGAGGGAAGCTTGCGCCCGAGCGCAGACATTATCCCTAAGATAGCTAGTTAACCTCTGGGAAGCGTATTGTTCGTAATCTTGACGATTGGGGTTAGTTGTCAGCAATATCCCCGCAATTCCCCCTAAAACCACTCCTACCACCACTCCCCCTAACCGTGCCAATTTCATAAGCTCTCAAATCATCACTCACTTACCCTAACCATAGCCCGAATTGAGGATAAAAAACCTGTTGCCAACCATTCGTTTTGTGCTATACTAGGGAAGGTGTGCGGCGAGCGTAGCCAAGTGGTTAAGGCAGTGGATTGTGGTTCCACCACTCGGGGGTTCGAGTCCCCTCGTTCGCCCTCTTATGAACTACTCCCATCCGCTAGGTAGTTACCCGGGGTCTCCTGTCTCCGATCTCAAAAATGGAAATTAATTTGGCACGACTACTTAACAAATTATTGCGATCGCTTGCCATTAACTAACTTTCAGCGATAATCTAAAGTCAGAGTCGATCGGGAGATAAGATCATGAACTTTCGTCTAGTTCTATTTTCAGGCCTAGTCACCGCTTTAGTTGGGGCAGGTATCGGTTATGGCATTAGCCGCATTGAACGCAATCCCAGCCAAGTCAACTATAAAAATCCCTATAACTATCAAATCATCTATAGACGTTATTTGACCGGTGCCGGGGCAGCCCTGGGCTTCTGTGTGGGTGCGAGTTTGCAAATGGTCAAAGAACTCAAAGAAGCCAGAGATAGAGAAATGGGCATCCTAGATGATGGGTCAGAATTCTAGTCTTTTGGGGCTAATTCCTCAAGAATGATGAATTGAACGTGATTAATCGCTAAATCGCCGATGGGAACTTGGGTTTTTAACACCGGTTGTCCTTCACTTAGCATTCGTTCAAAGGGGATATCTTTGGCAATTTCCGTGTGATACCAAGCTAAACCCATAAAGAAACGATTGGGATAGGGACCACCTTCAAAAATATCATCGGGATTGGACTCCATGGGAACCCAACCGATAGAGGGAAGATAAAATTCCATCCAGACGTGATTGTAATCCGGTTCGAGGGGTAAATTACGTTCAAGGGGATGGGGTGGGCATTTATAGCGTCCTACCGTGCGACAGGCAATACCATTGAGACGACACAAAGCCAATAATAAACCCACATATTCGCCACAGGAACCCACTCCGCGCCGCAGGGCAATATCGGGGGTGTCGATGTTGGGTTTGATGCCGTAGGAAAGCTGATCATAGACGTAATTACGAATACTATAAACTTTTCTGAGTAGATTGGTTTCCCGACCGATCGCTTCTTCGGCAGCATTGAGGATAATTTCTGTATTCATAGCCAGATCATCATTATCGATCAAATAGCGATCGGGAAAATCGGCGGGTAAGGTGGGTAAATCTTCGCAATCTTTGGGAGTAATTTGATATTTAATACCCCACACTTCTAATACTACTTTCCAACCAAAAATATGACGTTGTTTGCTGGTTATTTGCTCAAACTTAAATACTGCCACCCGCTGCCCGTCCTGAATTTCTTCAATAAAAGGCAATCCCACCGCTTCGACGCTGCGAATTTTTTGCCGCGGTGTTTCCAAGGGTAAAGCGATGCGCCATTCCACATCTTTTAATTCGATATTATAGAGAGGTTCTAATTCCTCGACGTAGGATAATTCAATCAGATAACCGTTAGAAAGGGTGTATTTTTTAGCGGGATCGTGGTGAAAATATAGAGGATGGACAAAAGTACGCGGACGATAACTAAGTTCGTAAACCTGTTCGGAATTGGGATTATCGCGGATAAAGGGTTCTTGGAAAGCATAGGCCACATATAAGATATCCTTGCCACTGTTTGCATCGCGATAAAATGCTAATCCCGTCGGTGATTCAAAAGGAGTTATCATGCTAAAAAGCTGTTCTCCCGTGGCGCGATCAAGACAGTAAACCGTTTGTTCTAGGGTATCCGTTAACCAAAGTTCTTCCCCGCGAATGGTGATATTTTCGATGCCGATACCCGGCGCGTACAAACGAGTAATTTCCTGTCCCGATTGGCGATCAAATATAAAGATTTGTCCAGAACGTTGACAAGTGACATAAATTGTGTTACTGGTTACGGCGACTCCGTTAGCGGTGTAGGGAAGACGGGTAAAAAATTTCGGGGTAAAATCTTCGAGAGTGCAGCAGTAGAGATTTTCGCGAGTAGTAAACCAGAGGTTATTTTGATCATCGATTGCCAATCCCGTCGTCCCGACGAATTCTTGCCAGCGATGGGAATTAAGTACGGTTGTATGACCAGTATCGAGGGCAATTTGGTATAAATAGCCGTTTTTTGCGTCGATAGCGATTAATTTGTTATCTTGAAATACAATTCCGTGCAGGGCTGTGGCGCTAATCGGGCGAATCGTTTGACGATGGGAGGGAAGACTGGCAGGATCGAAAATCATAGGAGGAAGCGAAAAGGGAAGGCGTTTTTAAGTGAATAAAACAGCAATTCTTCCCACGATAGCAAATTTTATCGCCCTTGAATGCTCGTAATGAACTCCAATTCTGAAAAAAATGTCAAGAATTGTCACCTATAGTCCCTCTCATACCCTTGTACCTACCTACGAGTGTTTCAATCGTTGCAGTTATTGTAATTTTCGCAGGGATTTAGGCACTGATGGCTGGTTAAGTCTAGACAAGGCAAAAGAGATTTTAACTGCTTTGCAGGGTTCGGAAATTACGGAAATTTTAATTCTTAGCGGCGAAGTTCATCCTTTAGCCGCCAATCGAGAGTTATGGTTTCGGCATATTTATAATTTAGCAGAATTGGCTTTAAATATGGGTTTTTATCCCCATACCAATGCGGGGATTTTAACTTTTGCCGAGATGGAAAAACTCAAAAATGTCAATCTATCTATGGGCATAATGTTAGAACAAATGACGGTGACTTTATTAAATACTGTCCATCGTCATGCCCCCAGTAAAGTGCCATCCCTGCGCTTAGAACAGTTACAATGGGCGGGAGAATTAGGAATTACTTTTACCACGGGGTTATTATTAGGAATTGGTGAAACGGAATGCGATCGCTTAGTAACCTTAGAAACTATTGCCGCTCTTCATCAACGTTGGGGACATATTCAAGAAGTGATCCTACAACCCTATAATCCGGGCAAAAGAGAACAGTGGCAAAATAATCCTTTTGATCTGCAAAAACTGCCCGCTCTGGTTAGGCAAGCCAGGGAAATTTTGCCCCCAGATATTGTCATTCAAATTCCCCCGAATCTAGTACCCGATCCTCTTTTTCTCTTGGATTGTTTAGCGGCAGGAGCGCGGGATTTAGGCGGTATTGGCATTATCGATGAAGTTAATCCCGATTACCTCCATTTACACCCCGATAAATTAAAGGAATTTTTAGCAATTTATGGCTGGGAATTAAAGGCGCGCCTACCGGTTTATAAGTAAGAGGAAATGGTAAAGTATCGCTATAATCTAGTTTCAAATCATCATCGGTAGCAAAAACAGCTTGATATTAAATATAAATCTCAAGACAAAACTTGCTCAAAAACCCTATTTATCCCAGCATAATATCCCGATCAAACTCAAGAATAATTTCCTAAAAAACCAGCAACTTTTTTGACTATAATAACGACAAGATTATCGGTATAGCCTTAGACTATCCTATGATAAGCCCTATCTTGATCGCCATATATATTTATGAAATTTAGTGAAATTGCCCAAAAATTAAGCCCTTTAGTGCAATCCCAGAGTTTGACCGCCTATCCCGACAGAAATCCCCAAATTAAAGCCATAACTCCCATCGAAACCGCCCTAGTCGATACCATTAGCTATATCGAAGGGGGAAAATTTGCTTCCTTTGTCGCCAAAACTGACGCTACTGCCCTAATTCTGCCCCTGGATAGCAATCTACAACAACAGGCCGACGAACGCGGCATCGCTTGGTTAGCTAGTGCCAATCCTCGACTTTTATTCGCCCACGCCATCAAATTATTCTATCAACCCTTTCAGCCCCAACCCTACATTCACGCCACCGCCGTGGTGCATCCATCGGCTAAAATCGGCCATAAAGTCGCCATCGGGGCCCATGCCGTGGTAGAAGCCAATGTCACCCTCGGTGATGGGGTGTGCATTCATCCTAACGCCGTTATTTACCCCGGGGTGCATATTGGCGATCGCACAATTCTCCACGCTAACTGTACCATCCATGAACGGGTACAAATCGGCAATGATTGCGTTATCCACAGTGGCGCTGTTATCGGTGCCGAGGGCTTCGGTTTTGTGCCAGTTCCCGAAGGCTGGTTTAAGATGGAACAATCGGGTATCGTGGTCTTAGAAGATGGGGTAGAAATTGGCTGTAATAGCGCCGTGGATCGCCCGGCAGTGGGAGAAACCCGCATCGGTAGCCAGACTAAGATCGATAATCTCGTCCATATTGCCCATAATTGCCAAATTGGCCAAGCTTGCGCCCTAGCAGGACAGGTGGGCATGGCAGGAGGCGTAAAAGTGGGCAATCGCGTTATTTTAGCGGGACAGGTGGGCATTGCCAATCAAGCAGTAATCGGTGACGGTGCGATCGCAACCGCCCAAACTGGCATTCACAACGATATCGGAGCAGGAGAAGTGGTTTCTGGCTCTCCTGCTATGCCTCATAAACTATTCCTCAAGGTAGCAGCCGCTTACAAGCGTTTACCCGAAATCTATCAAGCGGTTAAGCAATTAAAAAAATAGCCCTATTCAGGAGGCAGAAGGCAGGAGGCAGGAGGCAGGATTCAGGAGATTATTTCTATTTATTCTCCCTTCTCCCCACTTCCCCACTTCCCCACTTCCCCACACCCCACACCCCCATCTCCCCACTTCCCACACCCCACACCCCACACCCCACACCCCACACCCCACACCCCACACCCCGATCAAAGTGACTGGCAAAACCAAGGGCGCTATCGCCGCAGGACATCCAAAAACTGCCGAAGCTGGACAATTAATCTTAGAAATGGGCGGCAATGCCTTCGATGGGATTGTTGGCTCGATCTTAGCGGCTTTCGTGGTCGAATTTACCCTCGCTTCCGCGGGGGGCGGCGGTTTTTTACTAGCACATACCAAGGAAAAAGTCAATACCCTTTTTGATTTTTTCTGTCAAACTCCCAAATCTAAAAAACCCTTGACAAATATCGACTTTTACCCAGTGGCGATCAATTTTGGGGGTGCTAGTCAAGATTTTCACATTGGCCGAGGTGCGATCGCTACGACCGGGGCGTTACGAGGATTGGAAACAGTGCAGAAAAAACTGGGAAAATTGCCCTTTGCCGTGGTAGCGGAGCCAGCGATCGAATATGCTCGACAAGGCTACATTTTGAGCCAATATAACGGCTTTTGCCTGGGTTTACTCGCTTCGATCCTGCTCAAAGATAGAGAGGGTTTAAAAGTCTATGCTCCCCAGGGACAATTATTAGAAGCTGGCGATCGCTGTGTGATGAGGGATTTTGCCAACACCCTAGAGGAATTAAGCAAAAAAGGCGTAAAAGACTTTTATGAGGGAGAAATCGCCCACCAAATCGCCAAGGATATGCAGGAGGGCGGTTATCTTACTCTCGAAGACTTAAATCACTATCAAGTCATTGAGAGAAAACCCCTAAAAACCCAATATCGTGGTTACGAAATCCTGACTAATCCGCCTCCTAGTTCTGGAGGAATTCTCCTAGCTTTTGCCCTAAAATTACTGGAAACAGTCAATTTATCGGCTTTAGAGCATCTAGGAGCCAAACATCTGCAAATTTTAACGGAAGTGATGGCCTTAACCAATCAAGCGCGCGCCCAAGGCTACGATAATTTTATCCATCAGGAGGGAATCGAAGATAAGTTCCTCTCGCCAGAATTTTTAGGCAAATATCCCAATAAATGGGGCAGTACCACCCATATTAGCGTTATCGATCAAGAGGGCAATGCCGCCAGTGCCACCTTTTCCAACGGCGAAGGCTCGGCTTATACCGTGCCAGGGACGGGAATTATGCTCAATAATATGATCGGGGAAGCGGACTTAAATCCCTTTGGTTTTCACAATTGGCCCGTTGATCGTCGTTTATCCTCAATGATGTCCCCGACGATGATTTTAGAGGAAGGAAAGCCGCGATTTGTTCTCGGTTCTGGGGGTTCCAATCGCATTCGCACCGCTATTTTGCAAGTTATTAGCAATTTAATCGATTTTCGGCAATCTTTACCCGATGCGATTGCTGCCTCGCGCATACACTGGGAAAATCAACAATTAGGAATTGAACCTCTAGAAGATCGGGAGAATATGCTCGAAAATCTGGTTTTACCCGCAAATACTCAAGTATCCCGGTGGCAAGAACAAAATATGTTTTTTGGGGGTGTGCATGGGGTGGCAGTGAATGATCGGGGGGAATTAACCGCTACGGGCGATCCGCGTCGGGATGGAGTAGGATTAGTGATTAGTAATTAGTAATCGGCCAACATAGTGGTGTGAGCTTATTTACTTCTTATCGTTTACTGTTTACTTTCGAGATACTCATGTTGCTCTTGCGTTATGGTATTACCGTGAGTGCGGTGCTTGGGTTGATTTTCTTGGCTGAATCCTCGGTTAAGGCACAAACTCAGTCCGCTGCCGATTTATTGAAGAAACCCCAACCTACTGTCAATCCAGTTTCTCAATTACCCGGTCCATCGGCGGCACCGGCAACCACGGAAGCGGATCCCAAAGCCCCTAATTATCTTAATCCTAGTGGCAATCCGCTAATTTTTCCCACCAAACCAGATGAGGTGAATATTAGGGTAGTACAACCGATCACCTTAAATCAAGCGATCGAATTAGCTTTAAAAAATAATCAGACCTTACAGACAGCCCGGGTCGATTTAGAAATCGCTCGCGCCCAATTAAAGGAACAACAGGCGGCTTTATTACCCACGGCCCAAGCGGAAACCAGTCTCACTCAAGATCAATCGGCAGCTGCCCAAAGACAGAATGAGTTAGCCCGTCAACAGGGAATCCCAGCAGTTACACCCGAAGACAGTACCACCCTTCAGGGTAGTGTTCGCATCGTCTATGGGGTTTATACAGGGGGTGAACGGGCAGCCCAGATCAAAAGGGCCGAAAAAGTGATCCGGCAACAGGAATTAGAGGTGGAACGAGTCTCGGAACAAACTCGTTTTGATGCCACCGATGCCTATTATGAATTACAAAGGGGTGACGCTCAGGTAGCGATCGCCCAAGCCTCGATCGAAGATGCTAGTCAAAGTTTACGCGATGCTCAATTATTGGAGCAAGCGGGACTAGGAACCCGATTTGCTGTCCTACAGGCGGAAGTTGACCTCGCTAACGCTAACCAAGACTTAACCCGGGCGATTTCTAACCAGCGTATTTCCCGACGGCGACTGGCACAGATATTGAGTGTCGGCCAACACATTGAGTTAACCGCTGCCGATGAGATTCGCGAGGCGGGAACTTGGGGCTTGAGTCTTGATGATAGTATCGTTTTAGCCTACAAAAATCGCGCAGAATTAGAACAACAACTCTTACAACGGGAAATTAGCGCAGAAGACCGCTCGATCGCTATTTCGGCGGTGATTCCCCAAGTGGACCTTTTGGGTCAATATAATGTCCTCAACGATCTCAGTGATGAAGCTGGTTTTGGCGATGGTTTTAGCGTCGGTGGCCGGATTCGTTGGACTTTTTTTGATGGTGGTCGTGCCTTTGCTCGCGCTCGTCAAGCGGAAAGAAATATCGATCGCGCCGATACGGAATTCTCCCTCCGTCGCAATGAAATTCGCCTTCAAGTGGAGGAATCCTACTATAGTTTGATTTCTAACCAAGAAAACATCAAAACTTCGCAAAAAAGCATTGAATCGGCCACGGAAAGTCTGCGATTAGCCCGTTTACGCTTTCAGGCGGGTGTGGGAACCCAAACGGATGTGATCAACTCCCAACGGGATTTAACCGATGCCAGAAGCCGTTATCTACAGGCGATCGTCGATTACAATAGATCCTTGAATAGTCTCCAGCGAGCGATTAGTAATTTACCGGATAATCGTTTGTTTGAAGTGCGTTAATTGTGGGATTTATCGAGGTGTGGTGTGGGGGGAGATAGGCAAATCTCCCCTATTTTAACGAGTTTTGATAGATCACCGGGTTAGGCGATCGTTCCCGTCAGGGGGGAACTAGGACTAGCAGAGGACTTAATCGGCATTCTTCCCGCTAAATAGGCTAAACGTCCCGCTTTTGCCGCCATTCCCATGGCTTGGGCCATCATAGCCGGATTGGCCGCCATAGCGATCGCACTGTTAATTAATAAGGCATCGGCCCCCATTTCCAGGGCCCGGGCTGCTTCTGAGGGTGTACCGATCCCGGCATCTACCACCACGGGAATTTTGGCCGATTCGATGATAATCGCGATATTTGCCTCATTTTTCAGCCCCTGTCCCGATCCGATCGGCGATCCTAGCGGCATAACCGTGGCGCAGCCGGCTTCCTCTAAACGTTTGGCCAAGAGAGGATCGGCGTTAATATAGGGCAGTACGGCAAAACCTTCTTTAACTAATTGTTCGGCCGCTTGCAAAGTTCCGATCGGATCGGGTAATAAATATTTAGGATCGGGAATAACTTCGAGTTTAATAAAGTTATTGTCTTCCTGTCCCAATAATTTGGCCATTTCTCGCCCTAAACGAGCCACGCGAATCGCTTCTTCGGCCGTTTGACAACCGGCAGTGTTGGGTAACATCCAGATTTTCGACCAATCGATCGCTTCTGCTAATCCCTCATGGCCGGGCTTGCCCTGAGCCAAGTCGAAGGGTGCGTTCGTTTGTACTCGTCTAACGGCAACGGTGACGATCTGACATTCACTGGCACTAATACTTTCCTGCATAGTTGTCAGATTGGCATATTTGCCAGTCCCAGTCATCAAGCGGGAGTGAAAGGTTTTCCCAGCAATGGTGAGGCAATCATTTTGGGGCGATAAAAGCGCTTGGGGTTTATTCTCAATAATAGTTAAGGACATAGGTGGAATAGTAACGGGTGATGGTTGATTAAAGCGATCACATCGAAAATGGGTCAAAATGGGATTAACTTTGTCATTAATCACTAGGTCAGCGATTAAGGAAGCAGTGACAGGAGCGAGTAAAATGCCATTGCGATAGTGACCGGTGGCTAAAATCAGGTTATCACAGCTACTGCGGCCTAAAATGGGCAATTCATCCGCTGTACCCGGACGGAATCCCCACCACATTTCCTCGATTTCCCAGTCAGCTAAAGGGGGATAGAGACGGGTGGCGCGTTCAAAAAGGGTTTGCAGTCCTTGGGGTGTATTACCCGTTTGCCAGGCCACTTTTTCGGAAGTGGCCCCGATAATTAAACGACCATGGCGACGGGGAACCAGATAGGTTTGCGGACCGAATAAAACCCTAGTTAAGGTCTGGTTAGGGGGCATTTTTACTGCGGCCATTTGGCCTTTGACGGGATGGATAGGGAGGGGTAATAGTTGACTGGCCCAGGATCCCGCCGCTAAAATGTAAATTTTTGCTTCTAATTCCCCAATTGAGGTATAAATACTCTTGACTTTTCCCTGCTTTTGTTGTATGGCGTGGACTTCTACCCCCTGGCGAATTTCTACCCCTAAATTTTCGGCTGCTTGTTGCAGCGCGGTCACTAGCTGCCGATTGTCCACTTGTCCATCGTCGGGATACCACCAACCACCGACCACATCTTTCCCTAGTCCGGGTTGGTAGAGGTGAACTGCATTGCTGTCTAACCAAATTTTATTAACTTCCTTGGTAGTAACGGGCTGATCTAGCTCGTAAACGGGAGCAAGAATACCACAGGGATAGTAACCGCTGTTTATCCCCGTTAAATCCTCGATTTTGCGGCTCCATTCTGGATATAACCATCGTGATCGCAGACAAAGATCGAGAAAGGGACCCGGGGGAATCCCTTCTGCGTGGGGGGCTAACATTCCCGCGGCCGCACGACTAGCGGCCTGAGCTATATCTCGAACTAGGAGGGTAACTTTTGCCCCGCGCAATTGCAAATCGACGGCGATCGCTAATCCGATGATACCACCGCCCACGATCAAAATTTCGCTAGTTGAGTTCATAAAGTCTCTGGCACCAAAGAGAATTACTGAAATGACAAGGAATCAGAAGTTAAAACAAGAAAGACGTAGTAAAATAACATATATATTTTTTTTATCCCAATTAATCATAATTTTTAGCTTGATTGACTACTAAACTCGCAATTAGTCAGCCGAGAGAGGGGAGAAGTGAGGATACTGGCATAATTTAAGCTTAAGATGATTTGTAGTCAATCTTTTCTAAGCTTCCCTTTTTCTTTAGAGCATAATGACTTCCCCTGCTGTCGATCGAGTTTATCAAGGTCAATTCGGAGAGTTTACGATTACGGATAGCGATCGCCTAGGCGTGCGTCTCTACCGTCTGGGGTTAAATTTAGCGGCTTTTAGTTTCGCTGTCGCTACAATTATAGTTCTCAGCCGACCGCAATTATTGCCCCTGACCAACCTTTTATACATTGGTTTTTGTCTGGGGTTAGGCATCAGTTTATTGACTATCCATATTTATTTAATTCCCCTTCATCGTCTCCTGCAAGTTTTTTGGCTAATCGGGGCGATTACTTCCCTAATTTTAAGCTTTTATTATCAGCTTTCTCCCCTAGAATTTGTCTATAACCATCCGGTGAGTTTATTGGGTGTGGGCTTTATTTTTGCTAGTCTCACGGGGATTTATTTCAAAGAAGCCTTTTGTTTTAATCGTCTAGAAACCAAGTTTTTAACCCCTCTAGTTCCCGCCCTTTTACTCGGTCATCTTTTGGGGATATTGCCCTTAAATTGGGAAAAGGGGCTATTAATTCTCTGGGCGACTTTATTCGTTATCTTTGCCCTGGGAAAGTTAAGCCAACCTCTCCCCAACGATATCGGTGATAAATCCGTCTTTGAACATCTTAATCATTGACGAACTCTCCAGAGATTAATCGGAAAATATTCGGAAAATTAAGTCGGCTGCCCGCTTATCTAAATGCCTCTCTTGTCTTTTGTGGGATCAGTTTTCACCTTTTTGTTTTTTGTCTCTTTCTGGTTTATCCTTGGTCAGTAATCAATAAGCAGTAATCAGTGAAAAGACAGTAGGAAACTTCTATTTAAGACTGTCATACTAAATCCGGTTATTAAAGACTGATTATTCATTCTCCCTTTTGCCTATTGCCTTCTGCCTATTGCCTGTCCTGATATGTAGCCTATACTCAGCGGATTTAGTATCACTTAAAACTCAAATCTGATAACTGATAACTGATAACTGTTACTTATCTGGAGTCCTCGATGGTAGCCGGATTAGCAGTATTGGGAGTCTTGCTGGTGAACATTTGTATTAGACTAAAACCGACAAAAGCGAGTAAGGCTATCCCACCGATAGCAGTAACAATTTTACCCACGAGATTTTCTGTGGGGGGTTGTTCGGGGGCATCCTCGTTGGGATCCTCCGAATGGGCAAAACGATTGTAGAGGAAATCGAGGGCTTCATTGCGAAGTTCGTAGTAACGGGGATCCTCGGTAATTTGGGAACGAACCCGGGGACGGGCAAAAGGCATCTTTAACACCTCACCGATTTTGGCGCTTGGGCCGTTGGTCATCATCACCAAGCGATCGCACAAGAACAAAGCCTCATCGATATCGTGGGTAATCATCAACACGGTTAACTGGTGTTCTTGCCAGATTTTCAGCAATTCTTCCTGTAATTCCTCTTTAGTGATCGCATCTAGGGCCCCAAAGGGTTCATCGAGGATGAGGACTTGGGGACGAATGGCCAGGGCGCGGGCGATCGCTACCCGTTGTTTCATACCTCCCGATAATTGAGGGGGTTTTTTCTGGGCTGCTTCTGTCAATCCCACTAAGGATAGATTTTCTTCCACGATCTTCACCTTCTCAGCCTGAGATTTTTCGGGATAAACCGAATTAACCCCGATATAAACGTTCTCAAAGGCAGTTTTCCAGGGCAAAAGCGAATAATTTTGGAATACCATCATCCGGTCTGGCCCTGGTTCCTTAACCTCTTTATCCTGTAGCAGCACTTGCCCACGACTAGGAGAAGAAAACCCCGCTACCATATTTAAAAGGGTCGATTTACCGCAGCCGGAGTGACCGATAATGCAGACAAATTCCCCCTCATTAACTTGCAGCTCCACACCGTCTAAAACGGTGTAAACCCCTTCGGGAGAGGGGTATTCTTTGGCAACATTACTAACTAATAAAAAAGGCTGGGTGGTGGTGCTGGAATTCACGGTCTTATCGGTAAAAGTTTGCATATTCGTCCTAGATTTATTTTAAGGTGGGCTTTGCCCACCACAACCATTAATTCGGGTCTGCTGAAAAAGTTTTTCGTGGGGACAGGGTGTGGGGTTTAGGGTTTTAGCGATTTTCATCTGGTCAATTACCTAATTTTCAGGGAAAAAGTCCCTGAATTTTCCCCCCGATCACTCCCATATCTGGTACTTTTTGATTGCCAAAAAGTCTAAAAGTTTTACCCAACAAGGTTTTTAGATTTATTCAGCCAACCTTAATTAGCGACGGGATCATCGAGGAGAACTTCTGAGACGCGATAATCGCGACGGATCGAGAAACGTTCCAGATAGCCGATCGGATCGTCGGGACTGAAAATAAGATGATCAAAGAGGGCAAAACTGTGGCGATCGGGTTCCAAATCGGGAAGGCCCAGGGACCGGCAAGCTTCACCAAACAGATCGGGACGACGGACGCGTTCAATCACTTCCACCCAGTTGCGGGGGAAAGGTGCGTAACCCCAACGGGCAAGCTGAGTTAGGGTCCATAGGGCCTCACTCCGGCCCGGACAGTTAGCTTGATCGACGTAAAACTGATTAAATCGGAATAGGGGTTCGGGGGCAGTTCCTAAACCGCGATCGTAACCATCGAGGAAACCGGGGCGAATAATTGCGCTATCCACGCCCACATACTGGGGCTGACTGAGAATATTGACGATTTCTTCTCGATTACGCCGATCATCGCAGTATTCACAGGCTTTAATTAAAGCTTTCACCATGGCGATATGGGTTTCGGGATGTTTCGCCGCCCAAGTTTCCTTGACTCCGAGGACTTTTTCCTGGTGTCCGGGCCAAATATCAAGATCGGTGGCGATAACGTAGCCTAATTTTTCCTGAACGGCGTAGGAGTTCCAGGGTTCCCCCACACAATAACCGTCGATATTACCCGCTTTTAGTAGGGAAACCATCTGAGGCGGCGGAATTACGGCTAAATTGACATCACTATCGGGATCGATGCCGCCACTAGCTAACCAGTAGCGTAACAGTAGATTGTGCATGGAGGCGGGGTGAACCATGCCGAAAGTGGCGATTTTATCGGGACTTTGCAGGAGGGCATCCTTCAAGTCCTCCAGTTTTTCTACCCCCAATTCCCTGTATTTATTGCTGAGGGTGATGGCGTTACCGTTGCGACTGAGTACCAAAGCGCTAATCACGGGGACAGAGGGCTTATTGCCGGCCCCAATGGTCATGCTCAGGGGCATTCCCGCCACCATCTGGGCTGCATCGAGACGACCGGTAGCCACTCCTTGGGCGAGCGCTTTCCAGTTGGGTTCCCGTTGCAGGATAACATCCTCTAATCCTTCCTCGGCGAAGAAGCCTTTCTCTTTGGCAATAATAATCGGGGCGCAATCGGTGAGGGGGATAAAACCGATGGTGGGATTGGTTTTCAGTCGGGTAGCTTGGCCGATCACCGTCACCGGTCCGGTGGGTTGACCGACTTTCTTCGATCGCTTCTGTTGGTTGAGGAAATAAACGATCTCGTTACGGAGGGCGTAGTAACTAGGGTGATTAACTACTTCTAAACGATGCCGGGGCCGGGGAATGGGAACATCGAGAATCTGACCGATATGGGCCTCTGGACCAGTGGTTAACATCACCACTCGATCGGATAGTAATAGGGCCTCATCCACATCATGCGTGACCATGATACAGGTAACGTGGCTTTCTTCGACGATTTCCATCAAACGTTCCTGTAAATTGCCTCTGGTTAACGCATCCAGCGCCCCAAAGGGTTCATCGAGTAGCAGGACTTTTGGCCGTAGGGCTAGGGCGCGGGCGATCGCTACCCGTTGTTTCATGCCTCCCGATAATTCTCCCGGTCGTTTGTTGGCGGCATGGCGCAGGTGTACCATATCGATACTATGTTCGATGACACTTTTGCGTTCAGCAGCCGGCAGATGACGCAGGACACGGTTAACTCCTAGGGCGATATTTTCCCGGACGGTTAACCAAGGCAGCAGAGAATAATTCTGGAAGACCACCATGCGATCGGGGCCGGGGCCTTTAATTTCTCTTCCCTCTAAAATCACCCCTCCCACCGTGGGGCGATCGAGTCCGGCGACCATATTTAAGAGGGTAGATTTCCCGCAACCGGAGTGACCGATTAAAGAGATAAATTCCCCTTGAGTAACGCTGAGATCGATATTTTTTAGGGCAATATATTGACGGCCATCGGGGAGAGGGAAAACCTTATCAATGTGATCGACTTCAATAAATGCAGACATTTTCAGTTATCAGTTATTAGTTATTAGTTATCAGTTATCAGCTTCTGAAGGCAAGAGGCAACAGGCAAGAGGCAAAAGAAAGAATCTGGCAATTCTCCTATCTAACAAGAAGGTTAGAAACTAGGTAGATCAAAGCTTTTAGCTTAACAAATTAGGTTTTAGATTCGGCCCTTGTTATCGGGGGTGAGGTGGGTTGGGTGGCTAATAATTTAGTTTTGAACCTCACCCACTTTTATTTACTTGTAACAATTAAACTTATTTATTTTCTTCGGGTACAACTAATTTAGCGATGTAGGCCATGAGGCGATCGAGTAAGAAACCAACAATACCCACATAAATCAGGGCGAGGATAATTTCACTGATCATGGAACTATTCCAAGCATCCCAGATAAAGAAGCCAATTCCCACGCCACCGATCAGCATTTCCGCCGCTACAATCGCCAACCAAGATAAACCGATACCGATTCTTAATCCCGTGAAAACGTAGGGAACAGTGGCGGGAAAAAGAATATTAAAAAAGTATTCAATTTTTGATAATTTTAGCACTCTAGAGACGTTTTTATAGTCTTGGGGAACCTGCTGTACTCCCACGGCTGTGTTAATAATAATTGGCCAAATTGCTGTAATAAAAATTACAAATATGGCACTAGGTTCGTTATTACGAAAAGCGGCGAGGGAGATGGGTAGCCAAGCTAGGGGGGGAACGGTACGCAGGATTTGGAAAATCGGATCGATCGCATCATAAATTAGAGCGTTGCTACCGATTAAAATACCCGCAGCGATACCGACAATAGCGGCAAGGGTAAAACCGACGGCCACCCGTTGTAAACTGGCGAAAATTTGCCAGAATAACCCCACATCCGTGCCACCATTATTGAAGAAGGGATTAATAATTAATTCCCAGGTATCGCTAACCACTTTGGTGGGACTAGGAAGGGGAGCATCGGGGCTAAAACAGAGAATTTGCCAGATGGCAAGGAAAATTAATAAAGCAATCGCCGAAGTTGCTAGTTTGGGTAATTTTTTTTGCAGGTCTTTTACCCATTTTGGACTTTGAGAACGACGAGAAATAGAAACAGCCATAATCAGTTATCAGTTATCAGTTATCAGTTATCAGTTATCAGTTATCAGTTATCAGTTATCAGTTATCAGTTATTAATTAACAGTTATCAGAAAATCATCTTTAACTGTTGACTGGTTACTGATTACTGCTCACTGATTTAAACCTTTTTAATCTTGAGAGATTTCAGGTAAGCGGTGGGATTTTCGGGGTCAAATTTCACGCCATCAAAGAAAGTTTCCACGCCGCGGGAAGGGGTAGCGGGAATTTGATCAGCCGGAACATTGAGGGCTGTGGCGGCTTCTCTCCAGATATCTTCCCGGTTAACCTTATCAACTAAAGCTTTGATGTCCGTATCGGCGGGAATATAGCCCCAACGGATGTCTTCAGTCACAAACCAAGTATCATGACTCTTGTAGGGATAGGAAGCGTTATCAGCCCAGAATTTCATGGCTACGGGGCTATTTTCGATTTTGCGACCATCACCGAAATCGATATTACCCTGCATTCTGCCCAAGATATCGGCGGGGTCAATTTTCAGCCATTCCCGTCCTGAAATAATCTCGCACATTTCCTTAACATTAGCGGGATCATTGCACCATTGCTGCGCTTCTAGAACAGCCATAGTTAAAGCTTTTGCCGCTTTGGGATTTTTATCCACCCAATCGGCGCGTAAAGCGAAGGCTTTTTCGGGGTGATCCTTCCACAATTCCCCAGTAATCAGGGCTGAATAACCGAGTTTTTTGTTAACTAATTGGGCGTTCCAAGGTTCCCCCACACAGAAAGCTTGCATCGTGCCGACTTTCATGTTAGCCACCATTTGTGGTGGAGGAACAACAATTAGGGATAGATCTTTATTCGGATCGATACCACTGGCGGCTAACCAGTAACGCATCCAGAGATCGTGATTACCACCGGGGAAAGTGACGGCGGCTTTAACTTCTTTGCCCGCAGATTTAGCTTTAGCGAAGGATTCTTTCAGTACACCGCTATCGAGGGCAACTTTTAGATCCATGTATTCATTAGAAATGGAAATCGCTTGACCGTTGGTATTCAAACGCGCCAGAATATACATTGGTACGGGCTGTTTGGTGATTTTGCCCAAGGTCATTAGGTAGGGTATGGGGGATAAAATATGCGCCCCATCGATACCGTTGCCCGCCGAACCTAATTCGAGGTTATCCCGGGTTGCCGCCCAGGAGGCTTGTTTCATCACTTGCACATCGGGCATCCCGTGTTTAGCGAATAAACCTTTTTCTTTGGCGATAATTAAGGGGGCAGCGTCGGTGAGGGCAATAAAACCTAGTTTAGCGGTGGTGACTTCGGGAGTTTCTCCACTGGCAACGGGGGAAGCTGCAGGACTGCCGGCCGGGGAGGGACTGGTCGCGGTATTATTGGGAGTGGCGCAACCGTGGAGAATTGCTGTTCCTACGGCAGTTGCCCCGGCAGTGAAGATAAATCTACGTCTGGAAAGTTTACTCATGGACTAAAAAATCGTGATTAGAAACTAAACAAAGGTGATGAAACGGTGAAAAATTCTCATTATTTACCCTAACTGACTGCGGTGATAACCGAGAAAATTTCTTGCAAGTAACTGTTGATTCAGTAAGGGTGCTTTAATTATTTGTATCTCTCGATCGCTTTTGCTTCTCCATCTAGGGAGATTTAGCAATAGTTTTTGTCTAAGAGATTTTTTCCGGAAGCATAACAGTTTTGAGGATTCGATGTATAGAGTCGGTTTTTAGTCATCTGGGCTAGAAAGATCAGTTTATTTCAGGGTTATCACCGAAGCAATTAACTTAAATTTACAGTCTTCAACGGGAAAATTCGTATAGATTGTTACAAAATATTGCCAGCCATGTAATAAAAGCATAAAAATTTGTCTGAAACGCATGGTAGGGCGATGGGGATTTTTAGCTATCTTGACTCAGTTATCGGATTTGAGTTTGCAGTTCAATGATTACTGGTTACTATTTACCGATTACTGAAAAATCCCCGCAAGTATTAGCGATGCTACCAGCTTGAGACAATCTCTGTTATGCTTTGGAACTTGCCAAGGACAAAAGAATATTATTATCGATCGATGCTTCCCTTTTATTAGATGAAGTCGCCGAATTAGAAGGGGTAGTTTTAACTATTGAAGATAAGCTAAGACGAATTTAAACTGGGCATTATTAAGTTAGCTAAAAAGCAGATAACCCTTACTGTTCCAGTGTTCCGGTGTTCTGGTGTTCCCTTATCGACCTAGACTAATTTAGATGCGCGGGCAGCTTATTTTGATTAATGCAGAGGAAATTCGCTATATTGAATTTTAGCAGGATCAAACAGAGATAACTTAAATGTCGGACAAACAAGAAAGACGATATGATAAATTTAAGCACGGCTATCAACCTAAAATTGATAAACCACCCGGTAAACCGCCCCAGGGTGGTTCTAATGTTAAACCGCCACCAAATCAGGACAAGGAGAAAAAATAAAATCTTGGGGGGCTATTCCCCCTTTTACCTGTTCCCTGTTCTAACTGCTTACCGATAACTGATAACTGAATATGGCTTATTCTCGCATTAAAAAACTAGCAAATTATCTACGTCCCCATTTGCAAATAGTAACTGGGGGGGTAGTTGCTTTGCTTATTGTTAATCTTTTGGGTGTTTACATACCGCTTTTAATCCGGGATAGCATCGATGATTTGAGTAAATCCTTTGATTTCCAAAAAATCATTTATTATCTGACTTTAATTGTCGCTTTAGCCTCGATTATGTGGTTTATCCGCATGATATCTAGAGTGTTATTATTCGGGATCGGTCGTCAGGTAGAGTTCGATCTTAAACAAAAAATCTTTCAGCATTTATTAACCCTTGAACCTGCCTATTTTTCTCGGCAAACTTCAGGAGATTTAATCAACCGTGCCACTAGCGATGTGGATAATGTGCGTCGTCTGGTGGGTTTTGCTTTACTCAGTTTAGCCAATACTTTTTTTGCCTATGGGTTAACTTTGCCCGTAATGTTAGCGATTCATATTCCCCTTTCAATCGCCGCTATTTCTGTCTATCCTTTGATGTTAATTGCTGTGCAGTTATTTAGTGGTCGTCTGCAGCGGCAACAGAAAAAAGTACAAGAAAAACTCTCGCATCTGAGCGATTTAATTCAAGAGGATATGAGTGGTATTACTCTGATTAAAATCTATGCCCAAGAAGGTAACGAGCGCCTAGCATTTAAACAAAGAAATCGCAAATTATTACAGGCTAATTTAGATTTAGTCCAGACTCGTAATTTTCTTTTTCCCCTGATTGAAGCTTTATCCTATGTGAGTTTATTGGCGTTGCTTGCCCTCGGTACTAGACAAATTATATCGGATAATATCACCATTGGGGACTTTATTGCTCTGTTAATTTTGGCGGAAAGATTAGTTTTTCCCACTGCTTTATTAGGTTTCACTATTACGGCCTACCAACAGGGAGAAGTGAGTATCGATCGCCTAGAAACTATCCTGTTAGCTGAGGCTAAAATTAAAGACAATGCCGATTGTATTCACCTAAAAAATATTCAAGGAAAAATTACCGCCAAAGCCTTGACTTTTTTCTATCCTGATGCTAAGGAACCAGCCTTAAAATCTCTTTCTTTTACCATTAATCCGGGAGAAACGGTAGCGGTCGTCGGTGCGATCGGATCAGGAAAATCTACCCTTGCTAACGCTATTCCCCGTCTTTTGGATATTGCCGAGGGACAGTTATTTATTGATGATCAAGATGTCACTCGAATTGCCCTTGAATATCTACGAAAAGCGATCGCTTATGTTCCCCAAGAAAGTTTTTTATTTAGTACCACCATTGAAGATAATATCCGTTACGGCGATCCGCTGCTGAATTTTCCGGCAGTGGCATCGGCGGCCAAACAAGCGAGAATTGAGGAGGAAATCGAGAATTTCCCGCAAAAATACGGAACTTTAGTGGGAGAACGTGGGATTACTCTTTCCGGGGGTCAACGTCAACGGGCCTCTTTAGCGCGCGCTTTAGCCATCCAAGCGCCGATTTTAATCCTCGATGATGCCCTATCTAGCGTCGATAATCAAACAGCCACGGCTATTTTGGAAAATCTCAGACAAGAAAGCCAAAAAACCGTGATTTTTATCTCCCATCAATTATCGGCCGCTGCCACTGCCGATCGCATTTTTGTCATGGATCGCGGAGAAATTGTCCAGATGGGAACCCACGAGGAGTTAATCGCAATACCTGGGGTCTATCAAAATCTCTGGCAACAGCAGCAGTTAGAGTCTAAGGTTTTACATTAGCCGATAAAATGGCGAATCTGCTAGTTATTGCCAGTTAAGCTGGGAACTATCTCAATTACTCGTCAGGACTGTTTAAATGCAGTACAGCAGTTATCTTTTAGCGACAATAGACCTCTTGTAAAAATCAAAAATTGTTGTTAGGGTTAGGAGTCAGTAGCCAGTAGTCAGTAGTCAGGAGAATTAAGAATGAATAATAATCAGTTAAATGGTCTATTTACAGACTTTATGCCATTTAATCCTTATTTTTGCCGTTTTTGAACCCTGAAAAATTAATTATGCAAGAGGTTTAATGAACAAGAATCAACTTTTAACCGAACCTTTTTTACAATTACCCACCGAAACATCAATACAAGTGGTTTGGTTTACGGAATTTTTTGGCACTGGTCATCAGGTGCGCTACGGGGAAAAACTAGAGAAAATTGCCCTCGCTCGTACTAGCAAATTAACTAGAGTTAGAGAAGATGCCAAATCGAGAACCCTTGAAGCTTATCAATCTTTAAGCGAGCGAGAAATCTGGCGACATCAGGCCGAAATTACTGATTTAAATCCTGGGGAAAGGATTCCCTATCAAGTCACCAGTTTTCAGGAAAATACAGCGATTAGAAGTGATATTTATACCCTTACACCAAGACCAAAAAAAGGAACTAATCTCAAAATTCTGCTCACTTCCGATCATCAATTAATGCCCATGACTGCCGCTAATTTGCAAAAAGTTAGCGAAACTATTGGACAGGTGGATGCAGTTTTTTTAGCAGGAGATTTAGTTAATATACCCGATCGAGCTTCCGAATGGTTTGATGATAGTCGCGGTGGCGCATTCTTTCCCTGTTTACAAGGTCGTGCTAATTATACTCTGACAAAGAATGGTATTCAGACTATTTATAAGGGGGGAGAAATTATTCAAAATGCGCCCTTATTTCCTGCTATTGGTAATCATGAAGTTATGGGCAGATTTTCTAATTCTACAGGTTTAAATGAACAGTTTGAAGATGCTATTCCTCAGTTGATCGCTAAACAACTAGCAGAGGATACAGCAGCAATTAATGAAAACTGGTTAAAAAATCATGCTTTCAACACAGAAACCTACGAAGAAATTTTTTCTTTGCCTCAAAATAAATATTATTCTCTCACCTTTGGGGATATTCGTTTAGTGGTTTTATATGTTACTAATATCTGGAGAAATCCCAATTTAGAACCCAATGCAAGGGGAAGATATTACGAAAATCAAAGAGATTTAGATAGACCCGACCGCTGGGGTTATGGCCAGCATATTTTTGAGCCAATTGCTCAGGGTAGTCCTCAATATCAATGGTTAGAAAAAGAGTTAAATAGTCGAGAATTTCAAGAGGCTAAATATAAAGTAGTTATGTTTCATCATCCTCCCCATAGCCTAGGGGTCAATATCGTTCCACCCTACACCGATCCCGTGCCGACAATTGAACGGGATGCCACGGGAAAAGTTAGATCAGTCCGTTATGATTATCCCCAAGAAAATGATTATATTATTCGTGATCTAATTCCTTTATTAGAATCAGCCAAGGTTAATTTGGTTTTTTATGGGCATTCTCATTTATGGAATCGTTTTCTTAGTCCTAACGGTATGAATTTTCTCGAATCTTCTAACGTTGGTAATAGTTATGGTGCTTATTTAGGTGATAAAAAACGTCCTGTACCTCTCGATAGAAATTATGCGGCGATCAGTAATCCCAATGGATTAGAAGCAATTATCCCGAATATTGCTCCTCTAGTGGATTGGGTTAATCAACCTTTACCCTATATTGCCAGTAATGATCTGACGGTTTTTAGCATTTTAGATACAGAAAAAGGAACCGTGAGCAGTTATCGTTTTGATACTCGTTATCCTGACTCCGAGGTAATTAAATTTGATGAATTTGACCTTTTTAGCGGAGGTGAAGTATAATAAAATTAAAGAAGACCAGTTAAATAGATTCTCTTGGGGTTAATTGTATGACTACTGTTACTAGCAATGATATTCAAGAATTGAAAGACTTGCTCTCGGCAATGCGAGAAGAAACCCGCAAGCAAATTGATACGCTAAAGGAAGATAATCGCAAACAACTAGAAAACCTGAGAGAAGAAAATAACAAGCAATTTATTAACCTACACAAAGAAATCACGGAAGTCAAAATTATCACGGCTAAAATTGAAGGAACAATTCAATCCCAAGCAGTATTAACCCAAAAAATTCCTGATTTAATCGAGAAAGTTGGGGAATTAAAAAACTGGAAACAAATAGCTATTGTCGCTATCACTGCTTTTACCAGTGCCACAATTACTTGGTTTATTCGAGGAGGAAATTTGAAACCTTAAAGTCTGGCATTTTTCTCAATTCCTAATTGGTGCATTGGCAGAATAATCGGTTTCAGGGTTTCTCCGAAAGCGGTTAAAGAATATTCAACTTTAGGAGGAATTTCTGGATCAACTTCTCGGTGAATCAGTCCATCTAACTCTAATTCCCTCAGTTGTTGACTAGCTGCCACGGATCAATAATAATTTCTAGTCAGCTTGCTCCCATCCCCGATTCTTTCCTTAGCTTTTTGCCTGCCGTTGCTAGATCTATTTTGAGCAAGAGAAGCTGAGAACTTTTCTGGGCAGGCTTTTGAACTTAGCTTGTGTCCGTCAGGGCCAGTTTTCCTAGCCATTGCCTCATAACTGATATATTTCCTGAAAAACTGGGCAATCTAGGATTGGACAGCATCTTGATAAGGGGGATAAGACCTTGGACTCCGCTAACGCTCAGAAAATTCTCGGTATATTCATCGAAGAAGCAAAAGAACACCTGCAAACTTTGGAGCAGGGGATTTTAGACTTAGGCAATCTCGTGAACGACACTGAACAGATTAACGAGATGTTTCGTGCCTCCCATTCCATCAAGGGGGGGGCGGCCATGTTAGGTTATAGCAGTATCCAAAAAACTGCTCACCGTCTTGAGGATGCTTTTAAAATACTGAAAGAAAATCCCCTACAAGTGGATCAAAAATTAGAATCTTTGTTCCTCAAGGGTTATGATCTGCTTAAGATATTGATCAATAAGCTGCGGAGTCCCTTAGGCTTGCAAGCCGAGGAAGCTAACGCTATCGTTAAAAAAGGTGAACCGACTTTTGCCGAATTACAGGCCCATCTTAAGTATCTTGTCGGCCAAGGAAAATCTACCCCAGCTATGGCGGCAGCCTCTTCTATCTCCATCCGCGTCAGAGATATCCTCAAACAGATGTTACAACTGTTCAAACAGGAAGAAACCAGTGCTTCCCGTCAGCAATTACAAAAATTAACTTTATCTCTTCAATTGGCTTCAGAACAGCAAAAATGGCAATATTTAGTTAAAAATGCCCAATCAGCCCTGGCTAACCCCAAACATTCCTATCGTACTCTCGCCCCGGTTATTATTAAAGAATTAAAACAAGCTAATGATTTATTAGAATGGGGTCGCGGGGAAGAAATCACCGTCAGTCAAGAATTGCAGTTATTAGCCACCGCGAAATTACCACAAATCCTGATTACCCTGGAACCGGAATTAGTAGCTAGTACCCTGCTGCAAATGTTCAATCGCCAACAGGTCTCGCAGCTGGTACAGTTATTACAAAAGAAAGGTTGATGTCGGCGCTAGCGTAATTAATTGTTCACCAACCGAGGTGGCAATAATCCTAGAGGGTGAAGTGGGGATAGAGCCAAACCGAAAAAAGCTAAGATATGGCAAGATAAAAACTTAATGCTAACGGCTGACCAGTATCAGACCTGAGGCAGTGTCTCTTTAGTCACTGGTCAAGCTGGGATTTACTGAGAGTAAGCGATCTGCTAGAGTTTTAACGTTCGTTAAATTTCTCGGGCAGAGAAAACAAACAAAACCATAATGGTGTTACTGGGTGTGTGGAAGTGCTTAAAAATCTCAATTTTTCGAGGCGATATTCCTCGCTGGCCTTGCTGCTGGCTATTTTCGGATTATTTCACGGGACGGTAATGGCCGAAGAAGAACCCCCAGAGACGGTTTTTCCCCGGGTCGAGCAGCTAGTACAGTCGCCTCCCGCGACGGGAGAAACTACTCCACCCGTGCTACCGCCGCCGGAAACCCCAACCCCTCCAGAAACTCCCACAACACCCCCACCAGCGCAGGCCGAGGAGTCGCGGGTCTTGGTGGCTGAAGTGGTAGTACAGGGGGCTGATCGAGAATTAGAAAATCTAGTTTATAATACCATTCGTACCCGACCCGGACGCAGCACGACTCGATCGCAACTACAAGAAGATATTAACGCCGTTTTTGCCACGGGCTTTTTTGCCGATGTGCGGGCAGTTCCTCAAGATACGCCCCTAGGGGTGCGAGTCACCTTCGAGGTGCAACCTAACCCCGTTTTTCAGGGTGTACAGATTCAAATCGCCCCAGAAACCGTGGACAAATCGATTTTACCTGCCGCGGTGGTCGAGGAAATTTTCGCCAGTCAATACGGCAAAACCCTGAATTTGCGGGAATTACAGGCGGGGGTCAAAAAAATCAATGACTGGTACAGCAAAAACGGCTATGATCTGGCCCAGGTGATCGGTGCGCCGCAAGTCACTCCCGATGGTAGGGTGATTCTGGTCATTTCCGAAGGTTTAATCGAAAAAATTCAAGTACGCTACTTTAACGTCGAACAGGAACCGGTCAAGGGTAAAACCAGAGAATTTATCATTACTAGGGAAATGCGCCTAAAAGCGGGGGATATTTTTAACCGCAATACAGCCCAACAGGATTTACAGCGTGTTTTCGGTCTCGGTTTATTCGAGGATGTGCGTCTGTCTTTTTCCCCTGGCAGCGACCCAAGGGAGGTGGTCGTTAACGTCGATGTGGTGGAAGGTAATACCGGTTCCCTGGCCGCTGGGGGTGGTATTAGCTCGAATGCGGGCTTATTCGGGACTGTTAGCTATCAACAGCGCAATTTTGGCGGTAATAACCAAACTTTAGGGGCAGAAGTCCAGTTAGGGGAACGGGAATTGTTATTTGATCTGAGTTTTTCCGATCCTTGGATTGCCAAGGATAATTTCCGCACTTCCTACACGGTCAACGTTTTCCGGCGACAGTCGATTTCTCTGGTTTATGATGGGGAAAATTCCTCAATTCGGACTCTTAACGATAATGATAGTCCCCGTATCGTCCGGACGGGTGGCGGTATTACTTTTGTCCGTCCTTTGGCCCCTGATGTGTTTACGAAACCAAAATGGGTGGTTTCCCTAGGCTTTAACTATCAACAGGTACAGGTGCAAAATGCCAATGGTGACATCTCCCCTCTGTCTGCACCTCTCAATGGTTTTGGCAGTCAACAACTGGCTTTTAGTTCCTCTGGGATCGATGATCTACTTTCCCTAAATATTGGCGCTATTCAAGATTTTCGCGACAATCCCCTGCAACCCACCAGTGGTTCTTTCCTGCGTCTAGGTTTAGAACAAACTATTCCGGTCGGTTCTGGCAGTATTTTCGGCACTCGTGTTCGGGGTAGTTACAGTTACTTTATCCCCGTTCGGTTGATTAATTCCTTTAATCTCTTTGAAACCGATATTTTTAAAGGTCAGCAATCCCTCGCTTTTAATGTGCAAGCAGGGACAGTATTAGGCGATTTACCCCCCTACGATGCTTTTATCGTTGGGGGTAGTAACTCTGTACGGGGTTACGCCGAGGGAGAAGTGGGTAGCGGTCGCAGTTATTTCCAAGCGACGGCCGAATATCGTTTTCCCATTGTCGCCATTATCGGGGGGGCTTTATTTGTCGATTTCGGCACTACTGTTGGTTCCCAAGGGGATGTCCCTGGTCAACCAGGGATTGTCCGGGATTTACCCGGTACCGGTCTCGGTTACGGTTTGGGTGTTCGGGTACAATCTCCCGTCGGCCAAATTCGGGTTGACTTCGGTTTTAATGTCGATGGTGGTTCTCGTCTCCATTTCGGGATCGGGGAACGATTCTAATCAGTTATCAGTTATCAGTTATCAGTTATCAGTTATCAGTTATCAGTTATCAGTTATCAGTTATCGATAAATTTAGTTCTTTTTGCTGTTCACTGATAAAAGCTTTATTACTTAATAATTATGGTTTCTACTATCCCTAAACAATTTGAATTATCGGGAATTGGCCTGCATTCGGGGGAAATAACACGGGTGCGCGTCTGTGGGGCCAATCCCGGAGAAGGACGTTATTTTGTCCGCAGAGATTTAACCAATCAACCGATTATTCCCGCTCTAGTTTCTTCGGTTTACCAAACGACTTTATCAACGGAATTGGGACAAGGAGAAGCCAAGGTTAGAACCGTTGAGCATTTATTAGCAGCCTTAACCGCTTTGGGGGTAGAGGATGCTCGCATTGAGGTGGATGGTGCGGAAATTCCCCTCCTCGATGGTTCGGCCAAAATCTGGGTAGAAGCGATCGAAAATGCCGGTTTAGATAACTCTTTTTCTCGATCGGATTTAACTATTTCTCAACCGATTTGGTTGTACGAAGGAGATGCTTTTGTGGCGGCGATTCCTTCCCCTGAATTACGTTTTACCTACGGGATCGATTTTACCTATAAACCGATCGGTAATCAATGGTATAGTTGGAGTCCTGATCAAGAAAGTTTTAGTCAAGCGATCGCAGCTGCCCGTACTTTCGGTTTTGCCGATCAAATTGAATATCTGCAAAAGGCTGGTTTAATTAAAGGAGGCAGTTTAGAAAATGCTTTAGTCTGCGATCAAAATCAATGGTTAAATCCTCCTTTACGCTTTGATAATGAGCCAGCAAGACATAAATTATTGGACTTAATTGGTGATTTGAGTTTACTGGGAACTATTCCCACCGCTCATTACATGGCTTTTAAAGCTAGTCATAAACTCCACGTTCAATTAGCTCAAGCAATTCAGGGTTAATTATTTCTTGGATCAAGGGGACGAACAACAAAAATACCGATGGCTTTGTCCACTTTAGTGATATATTTTTCTAGGTCTTTAGCAATGGTAACTTGACCAGCAGGAGAGGCATGAATTAAGCCAATTTTGCCATCGGAAAAGCGATAAACTAGACCGGTATGGGTGGTATCTAAACCAGGGATATTAGTCACGACACCGATAATATCGCCAGCTTGCAGTTGTGGATAAATATCTTTAATCTTAGCGGTGGGAATATAGGTTAAGGATAAACTTTCTAATTGCCGTTCTACCTGTTGAATACAATCGTAATTACTTTGAGTTTTTAACTGGGGGTATAGAGGGCGGTTTTTGCTGATAAAGTTGAGCTTTTTGTTAAGAGTAATTCCACCTAATTTTTGAGTAATATTTTCTAGATTGCCTCGTTTTTGGTTGTCATTAATCCAATCGGAAAAGTAATGCAGACGACTACAATAACCGTCGAGAATACCGTGGCGATAACGCTGATTTAAAACCTGCTGACTAAAAGCAGAATATTGATAATTTTTTAAAGCAAAATTGTGACTCAAAGCGAGAACTGTTTCCACAAAAAGGACACAATCAAACTCTTTTAAAGAGATAAATAATTTTTCTGTTGCCGAGCGTTCGAGTAATCCTGCTTGATATTTTGCTCCTAAAAATTGAGTGGCGATATTCTGGATTATATCAGCCATGGGTAAGCGATCGAGTTGTGTATTTTGGGCGTACTGCACCAGTTTTTGATAATTAGGATCGCTGACTTCTTGAGCAAGAATAGTTTCCGATCGAGCTATACTCAAGGGAATTAAAACAGGATTAATTAATAAATAGGGTAAAGTTATCCAATTAAAAAACATTGTCGATCGATTACTGAAAATAATAAGGGTTTATCACCGACTAATACACATTAACTATCGGAGTTATCAACTGTTAAAATCTGCCAATGTTAGTTATTATTGCTTCATGTATTTTACTATTTATTCTACATAAAATTATTGTCGATATCCTCAAGTTATTGAGGACGTTTAACCCCACCACGACGTTTAACTTGAAACCCATATAGATAAATTTCAGGTATATTAATTCGACCATCGAGGAGACTTTCCACCACACCCAATTGTATTAGATATTGCATAATTTCTTCAGGTTCCTTAACAGGAGGTTGTTTTTCAGGACTCCAGTGAGTTGAGCGCACAGCCTCTAAAAAAGTTTCTTTTAATATAGGAGCTTCTAACCCTTTTAACTTAGTTTTTAGAGATTCTAACCAAGGATATTCTTCCTGTGCTAATTCTTTAATTCTATCCTCTGAAGTATCCATTAAAGCACTCTGGAGATCAGAGGGTTGTAGAAGGTATAGCTCGGTCAGTTGTTCAAAACTTTCAAAATGTTCTAATCTTTTGGCTGCCGCTTTGTCGAATAATTTTAGAAAAGAGCGAGGAGCAATTCTACCCCCAGCATCCTGAAGATGATTAGGTATCCATCGGTAGGTAATGCCTTTTTTAGGACTAGCTCCCATATATTTACCGATCATTATTTCGATTAATTCTTGAAATAATTGTTCATCACTTCTAACATTCCATCCTAGTTGGGTTGAGCTTTCATAAATTAAATTAGGGATAATCTGTAAATAGTCTCTCATTTCTTGAGCCGAATTAGCTAACCGTTTAATCCAGAGTTGATAGAGCCAAGAAGGTCGCCATTCTAGCCGATGGGATTGTAATTTAGAAGCATCAGGAAATCCCAAAAATTCCTCTCTAAATAGGTCGGTACGAAGAAATATTTTTGGTCGAATTCTCTCCCAACGACGAGAGCGATCGAGCCAAAAAGCTAATAATTCTCTAATCGGATTAGCTAGAGCATTATAAGTAGTCAATAACCGATCTAATTCATCATAAGTAATAAATAGCCAGTGGTCAGAAGTAATTAATCGTTCGTCTAATTTGTCAAGAACATAATTTAGATGTTCAAAATTATCTTTAACTAAAATTCTCCATTCTGATAAAAGCGATAACCTATTTTGAAGAATAGTAGTAATATTTGAATCTAATTCTTGACCTATAATGCTGGCAATATCAGATTCTTTTTCCTGTAAAATGACACCTAAAATCAATCCTAACCAGAAACTACGCCATTCAAGATTAGTAGCGTTTTGCATTTCTTCTTCTATAATTTCTGGTATCGGAAATCGTTTTTCAGTTTTGAGAGTGCGACCAAATCCTGCCATCCATCTGGTCTGATTTAAAGGAGCAAGACCTCGAATATTTAAACTATTAACTAAAGCTTCTCGTCCAGAGGGAATGGCTAGTAAACGAAATAATTCTGTTTTACCCACACCCCGACCACCTTGAATTAATAAAATGCTTGGCTCCAAAGCTTTTCTATAATCAACCACGGGTAAGAAATTTTTGAGAAATACGTCTTCATCATCACTTTCCTGTTCAGCAGTTGCTTTTCCAGGAGCAACTGCTCCCATTAATTCCAGTAACTTTTTTTTATCGAATTCAGCCATAATTTTTACCGATTGTTTATAATCACATCACGTCCAAATAATTGACAAAGCTTTTCAGCAATAGTTTGATAAGGAGAATCGGTCATAACTTTTACGAGATTTGCTAATCTCTCTTTTTCTTCTGGAGTATCGTGCCGTGAGTCACGAGTAAAGAGGGCAATATCTCCCCGCAGACTATTATCGTAGGGGACAACTATCGGGAAAAATGGTGCATCAGTATCATTAGAGTTAGGGACATCTTCAGATTCAGTATAATAGTTTTCTTGGAAAATTGTATAGGCTCTTTGTCGAAAATTTCGTAACTCTCTTTCTCGGCCAACTGTTCCTAAAGATGGAGCGAGAGCATGAACTAAAATTAATGGTAAAGGATCCTCAGGGTTAGATAGGGCTAAATGTTGGATAACTTGGGTTAATCCTGCCCAACTTTGTCGAGATTCCGTACCAAAAATAACCACTGCATGGGAAAAATAAGTAATAGCTAAACCACCAATATCATGAAAACCTGCTCTTGCATCCATGAGAATAAAATCCAGTGGTCTGCTTAACCTTTCTATTTCTTCTAGCATTTGTTTTAAAATGCCTTGTAGTTGACCATTGACAAGATTTTGAAAGTCTAAACGAGCCAATTTTTCTAAATAATCTTGATCCACATTTCCTGCTGGTAGCAATTTTAAGATTTCACCTTCATCTCCTAACAAATTTGAGTCATTAATATCTTTTAAACTCAGTTTCCATTTGTCTTTTTGAACTTTCTTTTCTAGCAAATAGTCCATGACACCAGAATTATCGGCAAAATCCTCAGAAAAAATTGTGGCCAGACCGGGAGCTTCTAAATCAAGATCAACTATAGCGACTCGATGACCATTCCGCGCTAAAGTTAAGGCAGTAGCGGCAATAGTAGTGGTGCGACCAACTCCTCCTTTGAAGGAAAAAAAGGAGACAATAGCTGGTTTATATCCTTTTTCAACTTTTTCAAAATCCCAAGGCAGTTGCTGCCCAATTTTATTCTCTGTCCATGCTTGTTTAGCCAGATGACGTTCTAGAATATACCATTTCAAGCTTGGCGATTCATCGAACCAAGGTGCCTTAACTTTTTCCTTCATGATAAGATCAATCAGGGCTTTATAAGCATCTCCTTCTCCTTTTTGCCACCAAATATCATGGCCATAGTAATCCTCAAGTTTTTCAGACAGGAGTGTAGATAGATGATTTTCTTCGTTTGATTCTATCTTGTTTGTCCCTGTTAACCCTAGAAATAAGCGAATTTTTCCCTCAACATCACGAATAATAATCACGGATTCTAGTTTGGCTACAAGAGAACCAAGACTGGAATCCTGAAAGCAGTCCCTTACCCTAGCAAAAGTTTCACTAAAACTAATCATCAGAATCTTAAATATCCTTACTAGAAATATAACCGTTTAGCACTAATCTGAGAATAATATCTCGATAAATTTCTTCAGCATATTCAACGGCCGAGTTAGCCTGATCTTCAGTCCAATATCCAGATTGATAATATCTTCTTTCTGGGTGATTTTGCCCTAGAACAGTTCCCCGGATGCGAGAAACTGGTAACTGTTGCTCTAAAATAGGATAGAGAATTCCTAATCTTTCCCTCGCTTTACCTTCTAATTCCTCGAGATCATGTCCGAATTTTTTAGCGGCTTTTTGATCATTTTTAAAATACTGTTCTACTAAAAACTTAAAAGCGCATTCTACTACATAACCAGCTAGGTAAATGGCATTGTCCCAACGTTTTTTAGACAGCAAAATTTTGGCATCTTGCAAATGTCGTCCCGCTGCACTAGCAAATAACTCGGTCATAGATGTATCGAATCAAATAAAAACTTTTTAGCCATAAACAAATTCTACCACCATAACGAAACTCTAAGAACTTTACTTCATTTTTGATTTTTTAACCTAAACTTGCCAAATTTTCTGAAACTATTGCCTGATTTCCTCACTATAATTAAGCTGTTGACTATCTAAATTACTCCTTAAGACTGCACCAGAGTGCCAGAGTTGCCAGTTCGAGCATTTGTACTAAAATTTCCCCTACTCAGTTTAAATCCAGTACAGCTTACCGGCTACTGAATCCTAACCCTAACAACAATTTTTGATTTTTACCAGAGGTCTAGGACAAGGACAAAAAGCTCATCTTGATTGAGTTATAGCACTTGCAGATGTCTATGAGATGATCTCGAATCCTAACCCTGATCATGTTTGAACAGGGACATCTCGTCTGAGGTGCTGATTAATAACACTTTTGTAATTAAAAGTCAATAGATTAAATATTAATTTTTGTAAAGAAAAGCCTGAGTAGTTACTCAAAAAGCTCTTTACCATCTGTTACAAAATATGGCAAGATATTTATCGAATTGTGTCAAAACCCAGAGTAAATACTCACTTGGGTGACATTTTCTGATACAAAACAGAAACATATATATCCAAATACCTTAAACAAAGGGCGATCGTCATCAGATGACGAAAATCACTTCATACCAGACTCAGCAATCATAAGGAGAACCATCATATATGTTCACTCACGTCAAGTCCACCATTCGTCACATAGTTCCCGACGGGTTGAATGGTCGATCGCTGGTCAAGGTGGTCTATGTCGTGCTAGAACCTCAGTACCAAAGTGCGCTGAGTAGTGCGGTCAGGGAAATCAACGCTAACAACCCGAAACTAGCGATCGAAATTAGTGGTTATTTAATCGAAGAACTGCGCGATGGGGAAAATTATCGCAATTTTCAAGAGGATGTAGCCAAAGCTAATATTTTCATTGCTTCTCTCATCTTTATCGAAGATTTAGCCGATAAAGTCGTGGCCGCTGTCAGTCCCCATCGGGATAAATTAGACGCAGCGATAATCTTTCCCTCCATGCCCCAGGTAATGCGCTTAAATAAATTAGGCAGCTTTTCCATGGCCCAATTGGGACAGTCTAAGAGTGTCATCGCTAACTTTATGAAAAAGCGCAGGTCAAACTCTGGCGCTGGTTTCCAAGATGCGATGTTAAAGTTATTGCGAACTTTACCGCAAGTCCTGAAATACCTCCCCATGGAAAAAGCTCAGGACGCACGCAACTTTATGTTAAGTTTCCAGTATTGGCTGGGAGGTTCGGCAGAAAATTTAGAGAATTTTCTGTTAATGTTGGCCGATAAGTACGTCTTTGATAATAAGGATGACAGTGTAGTTTACAAAGAACCGGTAGTTTATCCAGATATGGGTATCTGGCATCCTTTATCCCTGAAAATGTTCGAGGATGTCAAGGAATACTTCGCTTGGTACAATAACCGCAGTGATATTGCTGATGACCTGAAAGAACCCTTAGCTCCCTGTGTTGGCTTAATTTTACAGAGAACTCACCTCGTTACTGGTGATGACGCTCATTATGTCGCTCTCGTGCAGGAATTCGAGTCTATGGGTGCGCGAGTTCTTCCTGTTTTTGCTGGGGGATTAGATTTTTCTAAACCGGTAGAAGAATACTTCTGGGATAAAAGCTTAAAAGGAGTGGAACTTGCCCTGAGCCAAGCCGAAGGGGCGGTTGCTATCGTTGATACGGTAATTTCCCTGACAGGATTTGCTTTAGTGGGGGGTCCAGCGCGACAAGATCATCCGAAAGCGATAGAATCTTTAAAACGTCTCAATCGTCCCTATATGTGCGCGTTACCGCTAGTTTTCCAAACCACTCAGGAATGGGAAGAAAGCGATTTGGGGTTACACCCGATTCAAGTGGCGCTACAGATTGCCATTCCCGAATTAGACGGTGCGATCGAACCTATTATATTATCGGGCCGGGATGGGGCCACGGGTAAAGCGATCGCTTTACAGGATCGGGTGGAAGCGATCGCTCAACGGGCGCTAAAATGGGCCAATTTAAGAAAGAAACCGAAACTCAATAAAAAAGTCGCCATCACCGTCTTTAGTTTCCCCCCCGATAAGGGGAATGTGGGAACTGCAGCCTATCTAGATGTGTTCGGTTCTATCTACGAGGTGATGAAAGCGTTACAAAATAATGGTTATGACTTGCAGGACTTACCCGCATCTCCCCGGGAACTGATGGAAGCGGTAATCCATGATGCTCAAGCACAATACCATAGTCCGGAGCTAAATATCGCCTATCGGATGTCCGTACCGGAATACGAACGTTTAACCCCCTATTCCGTCCGTTTAGAGGAAAATTGGGGACCACCACCTGGACACCTCAACAGTGATGGACAGAATCTGTTAATCTACGGCAAAGAATTCGGTAACGTCTTTATCGGGGTTCAACCCACCTTCGGTTATGAAGGGGATCCCATGCGTCTGCTCTTTTCTCGTTCTGCTAGTCCTCACCACGGTTTTGCAGCCTACTATACCTATCTCAATCAAGTCTGGAAAGCAGATGCGGTTCTCCATTTTGGCACCCACGGATCCCTAGAATTTATGCCGGGGAAACAGATGGGAATGTCTGGGGAATGCTACCCCGATAACCTCATCGGGATGATTCCCAATCTCTACTATTATGCCGCTAATAACCCCAGCGAAGCGACGATCGCTAAACGTCGCAGTTATGCGGAAACTATTTCCTATCTCACTCCCCCCGCAGAAAATGCCGGACTCTACAAAGGGTTAAAAGAACTAAGCGAGTTGATCGGTTCCTACCAAACTCTGAAGGATAGTGGACGTGGGGTGCAAATTGTCAATACTATTGTCGATAAATGTTTATTGGTCAATCTCGACAAAGATATAAGTTTACCTGATGGTGACACTGCCCATCTCAGTCAAGAGGAACGGGATAATATCGTCGGTTCGGTCTATCGCAAACTGATGGAAATTGAATCGCGCTTGCTTCCCTGCGGACTTCATGTTATTGGGAAACCCCCCTCGGCGGAAGAGGCGGTGGCAACTTTGGTCAATATTGCCAGTTTAGACCGGGAAGAGGACGATTTACTTTCCTTACCCCGGATTATTGCCAACAGCATCGGCCGGGATCTAGAGGAAGTTTATCGCAATAGCGATCGAGGGGTGTTAGAGGATGTGGAATTACTGCAAAACATCACCCTAGCGACTCGTGCTGCTGTTGCTGCTTTAGTCAAGTCCCAAACTGACCCAGAAGGTCGGGTATCGATGCTTTCTAAGCTGAATTTCTTGAATATAGGCAAAAGATCGCCTTGGATCGAAACTTTACGGTCGATGGGTTATCCACAAGTTGATCCGGTGGCATTAAAACCCCTGTTTGAATACCTAGAATTCTGTTTAGAACAGGTCTGTGCCGATAATGAATTGGGGGCGCTATTAAAAGCATTGGAAGGGGAATACGTTCTTCCCGGTCCTGGTGGCGACCCCATCCGCAACCCCGGAGTTTTACCGACGGGTAAAAATATCCACGCTTTAGATCCCCAGTCTATCCCGACCCTAGCGGCGGTAAAATCGGCTAAAATCGTGGTGGATCGTCTGTTAGAGCGGCAAAAACTGGATAATGGCGGTAAATATCCTGAAACCATCGCTTGTGTTCTCTGGGGAACTGATAATATCAAAACTTATGGGGAATCCCTAGCACAAATTCTCTGGATGGTGGGGGTTCGTCCTGTTCCCGATGCTTTGGGACGGGTGAATAAATTGGAATTGATTCCCCTAGAGGAATTAGGAAGACCGCGCATTGATGTGGTGGTCAATTGTTCTGGTGTTTTCCGGGATTTATTTATCAATCAGATGAATTTGCTTGACCAAGGGGTAAAAATGGCCGCGGAAGCAAATGAACCGATGGAGATGAATTATGTCCGTAAACACGCTATTGAACAAGCAAAAGAAATGGGTTTAACGGTTCGACAGGCAGCCACCCGCATCTTTTCTAATGCTTCTGGTTCTTATTCTTCTAACATCAATCTCGCGGTGGAAAATAGCAGTTGGGAAGATGAAAAAGAGTTACAGAATATGTATCTCAACCGCAAGGGTTTTGCTTTCGACTCGGATAATCCTGGGATGATGGCCGATAATCGTCGGTTGTTTGAAGCATCTTTAAAAACTGCGGAGGCAACTTTCCAAAACTTGGATTCTAGCGAGATTAGTTTAACCGATGTTTCCCACTATTTCGACTCGGACCCGACGAAAGTTGTCGCTAGTTTACGCGATGATGGCAAAAAACCGGCGGCCTATATTGCCGATACTACCACCGCTAACGCTCAGGTGCGTACTTTATCGGAAACCGTGCGCTTGGATACCCGCACCAAGTTACTCAATCCCAAATGGTACGAGGGAATGTTAAGTCACGGTTACGAAGGAGTCCGAGAATTATCGAAGCGTTTGGTTAATACGATGGGTTGGTCTGCAACTGCTGACGCGGTGGATAATTGGGTGTATGAAGATGTCAACACCACTTTTATTCAAGATGAGGAAATGTGTCAGCGTCTGATGAATCTCAATCCTAATTCTTTCCGCAAGATGGTGGGAACCCTGTTAGAAGTTAATGGTCGCGGTTACTGGGAAACTTCTCAAGAGAATTTAGACCGCTTACAGGAACTTTATCAAGAAGTGGAGGACCGTATCGAAGGAATCGAGTAGAATAGATAGATAAGACTTGAGAGACTGGCTAATCACCGGTCTCTTGAGTTTTGAACAAAGATGAAAAATAACTTTTGGGGGTTAATTTGGTCTAGTTTTTTAGGAATTCAGTCATTGGTGCTGGGATTCCTGGGTTTTGTCGCTAGTTTACTTGCGTGGGCATTTGCTGGGCAGACACCTATTCCTCTAGTGGTTCTTTTTGTTATAATCACGATAGCTATATTAGTTATAGCAACTCTAATTACAGCGTTACAAACGGCACTAGAAGAATATCAAAGAGTCAAGCAAAATATTATTCCGAAAATCCTACGAGTTCAAAAGGACGCAAATAATAATATTCAATGCTTACTCGAAGCCTCCAATTTATTTGCCGCTCAACTAATGATATCGTTTTACTATACGGACGAAGATGGGTTTGAAGTATTAATCGGTGAGGGGGTTGTTAAAAATGTACAAAGCGATCAAAAAATACAGACAGTTCTCGACCAGCCAGAAGCGGGCTATCAAAATGTTTTAGACGGATTAGCTAATAACGACGATACAATTATTCAAAGAATCAAAGTCAAACCGAGTATTTATAAAAAATAATTAAACCTGTAGAGGAAAATATGGAAAACGTCACAGAAACTCCCCTTTTATCCCCCAAAGGAACTTTTCCTGCCACTGTCGTTAAGGTTATTGACGACTATAAATTAGTAATGAATAGAGGTGAACAGAACGGAATTCGAGAAGGTCAAAGAATGATGGTTTATCGTATCGATGACGAAGAAATATTAGATCCCCATACTGGCGAATCTTTAGGGTTTCTCGAATTAGTAAGAGGTACGGGAAGAATTATTTTCGTTCAAGATAAAATATCTATAATTGAAACCGATCAGAAAAAAACTTATAGAAAAAGAATAGAAAATTCTTCTTTGGGATTGAGGAGTTATAAATCTGAAGTGGTAGAATCCGATGAATTAAAACCTTTTGATAATGCTCAAGTTGGCGATTTAGTCAAACCTATTTAGACCTATCGATGGAACACCAATATTAGAATACTTTTTATCTCTTAAATATCCGATTTCAATTTATCCCGAAGAAGAGAGCGGATACACCGCGTTAATTCCAGATTTAGATGGTTGTATTACTCAGGGGGAAACTTTAGAGGAAGTGATGATTAATATTGAAGAAGCTAGAAAGTTTATTTTATGGCATAGAACGAGTTAGTTAGGACAGATGCCTGAAGGCTTTACTCACAGCATCCACAAGGTTTTCACTATCATTGATAATCTGACTATGGCATAGAACGAGTTAGTTAGGACAGATGCCTGAAGGCTTTACTCACAGCATCCACAAGGTTTTCACTATCATTGATAATCTGACTAACATAGTTTTTCAATCTAGCCCAGAACTTTTCAATTTTGTTGAGGTCTGGAGAATAGGCGGGTAAAAATAGCACTTCACATCCCGCTTTAGCTAACAATTTTTTGATTCTCTCTTTGGGATGAAAACTGGCGTTATCAATGATGATAATTTGACCGGGTAGTAGTTCGGGTAATATGGCATAGAACGAGTTAGTTAGGACAGATACCTGAAGGCTTTACTCACAGCATCCACAAGGTTTTCACTATCATTGATAATCTGACTAACATAGTTTTTCAATCTAGCCCAGAACTTTTCAATTTTGTTGAGGTCTGGAGAATAGGCGGGTAAAAATAGCACTTCACATCCCGCTTTAGCTAACAATTTTTTGATTCTCTCTTTGGGATGAAAACTGGCGTTATTAATGATGATAATTTGACCGGGTAGTAGTTCGGGTAATATGGCATAGAACGAGTTAGTTAGGACAGATGCCTGAAGGCTTTACTCACAGCATCCACAAGGTTTTCACTATCATTGATAATCTGACTAACATAGTTTTTCAATCTAGCCCAGAACTTTTCAATTTTGTTGAGGTCTGGAGAATAGGCGGGTAAAAATAGCACTTCACATCCCGCTTTAGCTAACAATTTTTTGATTCTCTCTTTGGGATGAAAACTGGCGTTATCAATGATGATAATTTGACCGGGTAGTAGTTCGGGTAATAGCAATTGTTCTATCCACTCACACACCAACTCTGTATTACAGTACCCCTCAAACACCATTGGCGCGAATCGTGGAACCACGCCACCAACCGCTGATCACACTAACTCGTTCGCTACAGTGACCTAACTTTAAAGCCTCAAATCTTTCTGATTTGTGACAATATCCATAAGGATAATCGATGGTGTTATCTATTCCAGCTTCATCAATATAGACAAATCTTTCCGGGGCATAACCTCTGATTTTTTGGAGAAACTCTTTTCGGGCTTCTTCATCTCTTTCTCTGTAGCCATAAGTTTTTTTTTACGGCTCTTCGGTAATTGTTATGCAAATAATTAACTTCAAATAAAATTCGATGATAGTGCCTACGCTCAAAAATAGCTGAAATTTATACAGGGAGAGATTTTAGACACAAACAGGTTAATACCAAAAGATAGACAATCGAGTTAAGATTTGATATAATAGCCAAAAACCAGAGTATTTTACTTATGATACTTGACAAATTTTTGAACCTAGAAGGAACCTCTATTCAAGGCTATCGACACCTAGAAAATGTCGGTATAGTTTGACCAGTCGAATCGAAAAAGAAAAAAGCAATCTGTCCTCGTTGTGGGTTAGAGAGCGATAAACTACACCAAAATCATCGATATTTAGTCAAAGATTTACCAATCTCAGGACAACCAGTGTACCTACAAGTTAATCGTCGTCAATTTAAGTGCGATAATTGTCGAAAACCCTTGAGCGAAGAGTTAGATTTTGTCGCCAGTAAACGAACCTATACGAAAAGACTAGCCGAAAATATACTCGAACAATTAAAATCAGGAGATATTTTAAATGTTAGTCGAATAAATGACGTAACGGAAGAAGAGATTCAAAGAAGGCTAGAGGACATTGCTGAAGAAATTACCGAGCCAGACCTATCGGAATTAAAAAGACTAGGAATTGATGAAATCGCTCTAGTCAAAGGACAAAAAAATTACTGTGCGGTTTTAGTAAATTTAGATACGGGAAAACTAATAGCTATTCTAGAGAAGCGAACACAAGAGGAGTTGAGAAAAACGCTTACAGGCTGGGGAAAAGAGGTGTTAGAGCCAATTGAAGAAGTGAGCATAGACCTTTGGTTGCCCTATAAAAATTTGGTGAAAGAATTGATGTCATCGGTTGAATTAGTCGCCGATAGATTCCATGTAATGAAACAAATTAATCAAGAGTTAGACGAACAGAGAAGAGCAGAAAAAAGAGCCGTAGAAGCGCAGAAAAATAAAAAACAGAAAGCGGAAAAAGAAGCGAAGCTAGAAGTTTTAAAGCGAAGTAAATATAGCCTATTAAAAAATGAAGAAGATTGAACGGAACCCCAAAAAATTAAACGAGAAGCTATCAAAGAAAATTGGCCAAATTTGAAAAAGATGCCGGAATTAAAGGAAGAATTCAGAAAGATTTATGAAACCTCAGAGAATCCGACAGAAGGACTGCTATCTATCTCGGAATGGTTGGCAAAATCCTCCATTGTTTTTACCAAGAGTTGTCAAACAATCCGAAACTGGTTTGGAGAAATCATTAGTTATTTCGAGCGAAGAACAACGAATGGATTAGTCGAGGGAATCAACAATAAACTTAAACTAATAAAACGGCGAGGCTATGGCTTTAGAAACTTTCGGAATTTTTGGGTTAGAAGTATGTTATCTTGGCATCTTGTCTGTTGATTTAGCATAAAGAGTAACGAAGAGCCTTTTTTTCTAGTAAATCCAATTCTTTTGAGCGCTTGACCAATTCTCATCCTACTGACTGGGTTAGCCCATTTTTGCGCCATTTTTTCTTGGGTCAAATGCCCATATTGTTCGGCCAACTTTTGAAAGGCTTCTAAATCGTCAATTTTGGGCTTCGGCCCTCGACGATAGTTAGTTTTAGCGGCCACCGTCCCAGTTTGTTTCTTCCGTTTCAGCCATAGGTCTAATGTATTACGACTAATATTGAGGGTGCGACAGACATGGCTTTTTTTCTCCCCTCGCTCTACGGCACTCACTGCTTTCTGTCTTAAATCATCACTATAGGGTGCTGCCATGAAAGCTTCTCCTCATTTCTTTTTCTCTATTATGTCCTAACTATCCCGCTCTTTGCTATAGTGGTAAAAAAGCAATTCCTTTGCCTTCTCAAAGATAAATTTTCTCACTAAGTAACTAAGCAAAATTAATTACACATCTAAGCCACTACTCCGTCAGACTTCTGATGTGAGGAAACAGTGAACTGAAAACTCAAATCCGATCCCTAATAGCTGTATCCCGTCTCCCGTCTCCTGTCTCCTGTCTCGGAGTCTCCTGTCTCGACTAGGAAATTAATTTTGCACGACTACTTATCGACTCACAGCGATCGCATTCTGCCGGAATTGAGGGATAACTTTCTCCGGTCCGCAAGCCGGAGGAGACAAAACTGGTTTATGCTAGAAAAAGTTGCTCTTAACGTAACTTTACAAAGTCATCGATCGCCCACATTTATGGATTGCATCATCAATCGTCGAGCGCGGTTTTCAGCCAGCCATCGCTATTATCTGCCAGAATGGGACGAAGCCGAAAATCAAAGACGTTTTGGTCTTGGTAGCCGTTTTCCCGGTCATGGTCACAATTACGAATTATATGTCTCCCTATACAAAGAACTCAATCCTTATGGCATGGTGGAGAATCTCTCCACCGTTAAACAGGTAATTAAACGAGAGATAACCAGTCAATTAGACTACTCCTATCTCAATCAAGTCTGGCCGGAATTTCAGCAAACCCTACCCACCACAGAAAATATCGCCAGAGTTATCTGGCAAAGATTAGCACCCTATTTACCATTAGTCAAAATTCAACTATTTGAACACCCCGAATTGTGGGCAGAATATCAAGGAAAAGATATGGAAGCAACTTTAACTATCAAAACCCATTTTAGTGCCGCTCATCGTTTGGCTTTACCGCAATTAACCCTGGAACAAAACTCGGAAATCTACGGCAAATGCGCCAGGGTAAACGGTCATGGTCATAATTATCACCTAGAAGTATCCGTGGCGGGAGAAATCGATCCCCGCACCGGTATGATTGTAGATCTAGGGGATTTACAAAAAGCGATCGATGAATTGGTAGTAGAACCCTTCGATCATACTTTTTTAAATAAGGATATTCCCTACTTTGCCGAAGTGGTTCCCACCGCGGAAAATATTGCCCTACATATCGCTCAACTATTAGAGGAACCGATCCGCCAATTAGGAGCCGAATTGGATAAAGTTAAACTGATTGAAAGTCCCAATAATTCTGCCGAAATCCACTGTCGTGGTTCGGTTCAAGCTCCCCGACAACTTCTAGAAAAAACCCTGACAGCTGTTTAATTGCCTGTTGGTTAAGGTGATTAGGGTGAGCCATGCTCACCCTGATGGATTTAATTAAACCCTAGTTAAACACTTCTCGCCATCCTCGCTTTCCTTTGCTTTGGCGTAAGGGAGAGGCTAAATCGACAATTTTCTCGAGCAGTTTCGGGGCCAATTTTTGACACCAAAGAGCTAGATGACTTTGCCAACCGACGACAATTTCCGTTTTGTCCCTATTTAACCCGGTAATTAGGGTTTGGGCGACTTCTTCGGCGCTCATCGGTTTTAACCATCGAAATAACTGCAATTCTCGCACCATATCCGTATCGGTTAAAGAGGGTAAGAGGGTGACAACTTTGATGTTGTGTTCCCGTAATTCCGACCTGAGAGCTTGACTAAAACCCAAAATGGCAAATTTGGTGGCCGAGTAGGTAGCAAAGCTAGGAGCGGCAATTTTACCCATCATGCTGGAAACATTGACAATCGTTCCCTGTCCCCGAATTGCCATCCGGCGGGCAATTAAGCGAGTAACCGTGTACAGGGCCATCAGATTTAAAGATATTTCTGCTTGCACTTGCGAAAATTGCGAGCGTAGAAAGGGGGTTTGATGGGCAATACCGGCACAGTTAACGAGGATATCGATGCCGCGGCATTCTTGCCAAACGCGGATAATTGAAGGACTAACAAGGTCATTTTCGGTTAAATCTAGGGCTAAAGGTGTGGCAATGACCCCTAGGGACTCAATTTCTTTGGCTAGTTTTTCTAATCGCTCTTGATCTCTGGCAACAATCACAATTCTGCTTAAACCTTGTCGGGCTAATTCTAAGGCGATCGCTCGTCCAATGCCCCGGGATGCCCCCGTGACTAGGGCTGTTTTTCCCTGTAATTTCATGATCAAACTCCTGTTTTAAGCAACAGTACAGAAATTTATTGGTTTTGCTTCTGAAATCTTTGATTTGTGCATCTATGCCCTACATAAGTAGTGAAGCAATCGGGGGATAGATGGATAGGTTAGGGTGCATGGGATTTTTCCTCCTTCAAAGCGCACTCTTGAACCTACGGTAACAGTTGTCTTTACAAACAGCAATCTTTTTTAACACTTTTCCCGAAAATCACTCGATCGGATGAACGCTCAGGGTGATCCTCGATCCTATGGAAGGGGAGTGGGGAGAGGGGAGAGGTAGGGTTGATTCATGAATCAACCCTACTATGAATCAACCCTAGGGCAGAGGGGCAGCAGAAAAAAAAATTGTGGTGCCACCCTATCGTTCATCTCAATTTAGGTGTTCAATGTCGGTAATAATCGGTAAAATTACCGTGATCTTTGTGCCTTTTCCTTCCTCACTTTCCAAGTGAATTTGTCCTTTGTGCGCTTCCACACAGCGTCCGACAATGGCTAATCCTAATCCCGTTCCTTGAATATTATCGACATTGCTACCGCGATAAAAAGGTTTAAATAAATGTTCTTGATCTTTGCTGGGAATACCAATTCCTCGATCGACAATTTTAAAGACTACCTGCTCGGATTCGACAATAATCTTAAATTCTACGGGGTTTCCTTGGGGTGAATATTTGAGAGCATTTCCTAGTAAATTTGTCAAGATATGTTTAATTAAATTTATATCCCAAAGTCCTCTTTCTAAGCTGCCCTCAATTTGGAAAATAATTGCTAATTGCGGCTCCGGCTTAACAGTAAAAGATTCTACCAATTTCTGACAATAATCCAGCAAATCCACCAGATCAAATTGACAGTATAATCTCCCAGAATCGGCCCGGCCAATTAATAACACTTCTGTGAGCAATTGATCCATGTCTTTAATGGCCGATCGAATCATGCGAAAATAGCTAACTTGCTGATCTTTTGTCAACCGATCGCGACTTTCTTCTAATAATCCAGCCGAGAGTAAAATTTTATTTAAAGGATTGCGAAAATCGTGGGATAACATGGAAACAAATTCAGTTTTTAACTGATTTAATTCCTGAGCTTTTTCCAGTTGATTAGTGCGTTCAATCACGCTCATTTTTAAAGCTTCGTTCGATTCTCGTAAAGCTTCCTCCATCTGTTTTCGTTCGATCGCATAACATAGCGATCGAGTTAAAATTTCTAAACTTACTTCTCTTTTAATTAAATAATCCTGCGCTCCCTGACGCAGTGCTGCCAAAGCTAAATTATCATCATTAGTATTAGTTAAAACCACGATCGGCAATTTCGGAGCCGTAATCAAAAGGGGAGCTAAGGATTCCAAACCCTGACTATCTGGTAAAGTTAGATCTAATAAAATTACATCAAAATTTGTTTGTTGTAACAGGGAAATAGCCTCGGATAATCTTGAGACATTAACCAGATGAAATTCTTTTTTTTCATTACCCTTAAGAATTTCCTTTAATAATCGAGCTTCGGCTAAATTATCCTCGATTAAAAGAACTTTTATATCCTGCGAGAGTCCCATTTTTTAATCAAGAGTTAAAGAGATTTCGGAGGTTAGGAAGTGGGGTGTGGGGTGTAGGGTGTAGGGTGTAGGGTGTGGGGAGAATAAAGCTGCCTCCTGCCTCCTGCCTCCTGACGACCGACTCCTGATAACTGATAACTGATCACTGATAACTGATCACTGATAATGATTCACTCCCCGGGTAAAGTAGCGGTTTCTAACCAAAAAGCCTCGATATTTTTGACAATTTTGAACAAATCGTTGAGATTGCGTGACTTGGTTATATAACAATTAACGTGCAGTTCATAGCTATAAAAAATATCCTCCTCGTTGCGAGAAGTGGTTAAAACCACCACAGGAATTCTTTTTAAACTGGGATCGTTTTTTATTTCCGCTAATACCTCCCGTCCGTCTTTTCTTGGTAAATTCAGATCGAGAAGAATCAGATTAGGACGGGGAGAATCGAGATACTCCCCTTCTCGACGCAGATAATCCATGGCGTTGACACCATCCCTAACGATAACTAATTCGTGCGGGACGGTGCTAGTTTTTAATGCCTCTTGGATGAGGCGAATATCAGCTTTGCTGTCCTCCACTAATAAGATAATTTTGTGTGGCACGTCCTCGCCAGCGCTCACGCTCGTTACCTCCTAGGGGAATTGTAAAATAGAAAACCGCTCCTTTACCTAATTGGGATTCTACCCAAATTCGTCCGCGATGACACTCGATAATTTTCTTGCAAATCGCCAAACCCATACCTGTGCCGGGGTACTCGTCGCGGGTGTGCAGTCGTTGGAAAATCACGAAAATGCGTTCGGAAAATCGGGGATCGATACCAATTCCATTATCGGTGACAGAGAACAGCCATTCCTCCTCTTGACGTTGGGCAGCAATATGAATAGTGGGAGTTGCTTTTCCCCGGAATTTAATGGCATTACCGATGAGATTTTGGAACAATTGCATTAACTGGGTTTTATCTGCCATAACAATTGGCAAAGGATCAACGGTGATTATAGCTTGACTTTCTTGAATTCTCCCTTTCAGGTTAGCGAGAGCTTTTTCCAGTGCCAGATTAGCATCGATGGTATTAAACTCTACCGCCTGCATATCCACTTTTGAGTAAGCCAGCACATCATCTATTAATGTTTGCATCAAGCTGACACCTTCGACGGCAAAAGTAATAAATTCTTTAGCATCTTCGTCCAGTTCTTCGGTGTAGCGCATTTCTAGCAACTGCACATAGTTGGCGACTTGATTGAGGGGTTCCTGTAAATCGTGGGAAGCGACGTAGGCGAATTTTTTTAATTCGGCGTTTGATAGTTCCAAATCCCGCGCTAAACGTGCCAATTCATCGGCTTGTTTTAAGATGATATTGACGATCGCTTTTCGTAATTCTAGTGCGGCGTTAATTTCTACTGCTTTCCAGGGTAAAGATTTGAGACGAACAGTTTCTTTCCAGAGGGAGAAAGATTTACGCGGACAGAGACGAATATCACCATCTATGGCAGTCGTTTCGATCGCTTTACCCGGATCACCACCCCAGTTCACGGTTTGAATTACTTCTGGACGAAACCAGAGGAGATAATTACGTTTAGAAATGGGAATTGCTAGTAAACCACTGGCAATGTCTTTAAACTTACCCCCATCGGCATAAATTTGCGGTAAGGAATTAGTATAGTAAACATCTTCATGGACGTTTTTTTCTAGCCAAGTAATCAGATAATTTAGTTCTTCTTCGCTCGGTGTTACTCCAATTAAGGTATAATTGCCGCCTAAACAAATAGCGGCTCCTGTGGCTTTAGTTAGATCGAGCAGATTAGGTTTATGGGCAATTAATCCATCGATAAAGTTATTAGCTTCCGCCATATAATCGATTAATTGCGATTGCACAAAGGTTAATTTCACTCGATAGTCATAATCCTCGGTTTCTTCCCGTGCCGATATTTCCGAGAAAATTACTCTTCCTAAGAACTCACAAGCTTTACGGAGTTCGTAGGGTACATATTTAGGGGTGCGGTGATGACAGGCAATAATACCCCAGAGACGTTTATTTTCAATCAGAGAAATGGTTAGAGATGCTCCCACTCCCATGTTATGCAGATATTCTAAATGACAGGGAGAAGCACTTCTAAGACTGGACAGGGTTAAATTTAAGGGTTGTTGGGTTTCGGGGTGAAGACTAGGCACTAAATCGACGGGTTCAGAGGTAGCATCGGGAATCTGTCGAATCCAATTAGCACTTAATAAATTTCGTGCCGGGAGAGGGATATCGGAAGCGGGATAACGTAAACCGAGATAGGGTTCTAGTTGCTCTATTTTGTCTTCTGCTATCACATCACCGTTATCTTCTTCGTCGAATTTGTATAACATAACTCGATCGAATCCTGTCATTTTTCTTACTTCTTTAACGATGATATTACAGAAATCTTTCAGGCTACGGGTGGCTTCAAGTTTATCGATCGAAGTTTTGGCTAGGTGATAGAATCTCAGGAAAGGAATGTTTTCATAGGAAATAGCTGGTTCTAACTCTAAAATCAGCATTTGTTCGGCGTTACGGTGGAAAATAGCATCAAAGACGGCAAAATCATCCCCTTTAACCCGCGCCCAAATTTTGGAGGGATTGATAGCATCAAAATCGTTATTTTCTATGGCTGATTTCAGAGGATCGATCTGAAAGGGATCGAAGATTTCCTCTAGGGTTTTACCGATAATTTCCCCCGGAGAAATACCCAATAAACTGCGGCTATTACTGCTAGTTTGGCTGACTTTTAGCTCCGGTTCGCTGAGAACTAAAAGCACCCCGTGCGGTTGAATTCGGTTATAGAGATGGATCGGTTCCCGTTCGATCGAAGTTGGGTTAATTGTCTCGGTTAGAACTTCCATGTGTATTGCCCCCAGAGGATTTTTGCCAAGTGGAAAACTCTTTGTTTATTAAAACTATTTCTTCTCACTTTCAGGAGGCGATCGAGAATAAATTTACTTCTCTTAATCCCAGGCCATCAAAAGTAATAAAACTTTAATTAATCAGTTATCTATTGATCGAGCAGTTCTGTTCATTTCCCTTTATTATAATCGGTTTTTCTCTGAGAATCTAGGGTAATTTGTTAAGAATTAAGAGTTCATGTTACAAGGTACAGATAATTCTTAATAAAAATATATAGTAGTTAAGGGGTTTCAGACCCAAAAATTTCCAGGAACGCACGCTAGAAAAGTAGGCGATATCCCACTGTGGTTGTACAATTGATAAGAAAGAACAAATTCAAGAGATAAATTAGTAAACTTGATCGTGTTTGCCAATATCAACTATAACAATTAAAGTTTCTCCTGAATCAGTATCTTGACGAAAAGTAAAAATAATACGGCAATCATAACTAACAGAACATGACCAATAACCTTCTAATCTACCTGTCAGCTTATGAGATTTTAAAGAAGGGGTGAAGGGATTATCTTCTAACAAATGTAGAACCTCTGATACCTTGCTTTGTAGTTGAGGATTTTTGCTGATTAAGCGTTGAAAAGCTCTTTTAAAGCTTTTGTTAGCAACTAATTTCATTCTTCATCCTCTAACAAATAAGCCATTATCTCTTCAGCGCTGCCTTTTTTTGCTGTTCCCATCGCTAAAGATTTTAAGGTTTCTTCGCCATTTTTAGCCATCTCCTCCCGGCGTTTCTCAATGCGTCTTTTACGAATTAGCTCAAACAAATAATCTTGGTCTTCAATGGATAGACTCTCCACCGATTCGATAATATCTTGAAAAAATGCGATACTCATTACAGTTTCCTCCTGTTAGTTAACTTTTTTTTCCTGATATGTTATCACAATATATTCAAGTAGGGTGCGTCAGACAATCCCTTGTTTTCAGGGAAAAAATCAAGAGCTAAATATTACCGTAACGCACCACAAAGAAAAGTGTTTGACTACTTTTATAAGCCGCTATGACGGAGGAGAGGCTCGGTACTAGGTTCGCGACCGCGGAAAGCTTTAAAAACATTCATAGGATGAGAACTTCCCCCCATAGCTAAAACAGTATCACGAAAACGACGACCGATCGCTTTCACTGCTTCTTCGTTATCTAATCCCACTTCCTCGAAAGCGGCAAAAGCATCGGCGCTGAGAACTTCTGCCCATTTATAACTATAGTAACCCGCCGCATAACCGCCGGCGAAAATATGCCCAAAAGAACACAAGAAAGCATCTTCTGGTAGGGGAGGAATTATCGTCGTCGTTGCCGCTAAACGCTGTCTGACTTGTTTAGGAGTTTCGCCGCCATTGGGTTGATAACGATGGTGTAATTCCAAATCTACTAAAGACAAATGTAGCTGACGCAGCATGGCCGAACCGCTCATATAATTCTTAGCTAGAAGCAGTTTTTGATAGTAATGTTCGGGGAGAGTTTCACCGGTTTGGTAGTGTTTGGCCATACTCATTAAAGTAGGGCGATCATAACACCAATTTTCCATAAATTGACTGGGCAATTCCACCGCGTCCCACTCAACGTTATTAATACCCGCCGCGCCAGAATAATCCACAGTGGTTAACATATGCTGTAAACCGTGGCCAAATTCGTGAAATAGGGTAGTTACCTCCTCAAAGGTCATTAAACTGGGGTTTCCGTCCACTGGAGGCGTTTGATTGCAGATTAAATAAGCCACGGGTAAACGCACCTCGGTGCCGGTTTTGGCGCGACCGATACAGACATCCATCCAAGCACCGCCGCGTTTTTCGGCGGGACGACTGTAGGCATCGAGGTAGAAATAGGCGATTTTTTCGCCCTTTTCGTCGTTAATCTGGAAATAACGCACATCGGGATGCCAGATAGGTGCTTTACCGTCGGCGGCGATAATTTCTACCCCAAAAATCCGTTTAGCGAGGCTAAATATGCCTTCTAAAACCCGTGGTAGGGGGAAATAGGGGCGTAATTCCTCGGCACTAAAGTTAAACTTGGCCTGACGCTGTTTTTCTGACCAATAGGCTATATCCCAATGCTTGAGATCGTCGGTTCCCGCAAAAGTTTTTAAGGCCTCTAAATCCTGTTTTGCCGCTTCATAGCTGACTTGGCGCAAATTGTCAAGCAATTTCTCGATTTCATCCACAGAATTGGCCATTTTCCTGGCAAGACTGACCTCGGCGTAGGTACTATAACCTAGTAGATGGGCCTGTTCCTGACGCAGTTGCAAAATGCGATCGATTAAGGGATTATTATCCAATTCTCCCAGATCGGCCCGACTAACGTAGGCTTTATAGAGTTTTTCGCGCAATTCCCGATTATCGCTGTACTTCATAAAGGGGAAATAACTGGGAAAATCGAGGGTAATCACCCAGGGGCCGGTTTCGGGGGTGGCGTTAGTTTCTCCTTGGGTGCGGGCGGTTTGGGCGGCTAAACTGAGGAGACTAGGGGGTAAACCGGCGATATCTTCTGGGGTTGTTAGTTTCAGTTGAAAAGCTTTGGTGGCATCGAGGATGTTATTAGAAAATTTCGTGGTGATTTCCGCTAATTCCAGTTGAATCGCGTTAAATCTGTCTTTTTTCTCCCCTGCTAATCCCACCCCGGCCAATTGAGCATCCCGCAGGGAAGCTTCGACAATGCGCTGTTGTGCCTCGTCTAATTGCCCCCAGCTTTCTCCTTGGCGCAGGGACGAGAATGCCTCATAAATGGGTTTACTTTGGCTTAAACGGCTAATAAACTCGACTACCTGCGGTTGTACGGTTTCGTAAGCTTGACGCAATTCTGGGCTATTTTTTACCCCCATCAGATGACCGATAATCCCCCAACTCCAGCTTAAACGTTCTTCGATCCGGGTGAGGGGTTCGACTAATTTTTCCCAAGTGGGGGCAATCTGCGCTTCTAGATCGGTTAATTCTCCGGCCAGTTCCTGCAAAAGTTGCGTCATCCCAGGGACAATCAGGCCGGGTTGGATTTGGTCAAAAGCCGGTAATCCTTGACCGGCAAGCAGCGGGTTACTGGTGTTCGTCATAATTTTTGGTCTGGAAGGGTGAGTAATCTGTATCTTTTACTACCCTAACCCAAATCCCCGACCATCTATCCGGGCGATCGAACGCCGGAGCTTTTTCAGTGGGGTGTGGGGTGTGGGGTGTGGGGTGTGGGGTGTAGGGTGTGGGGTGTAGGGTGTAGGGAAAGAAACCTCTTTCATCTGTGGGGGTGAAAATTTTTTCATTGGGACTGCCTCTGTTGATCAAAGATAAGCAAAAATTATTTATTGACTGCAAAAACTTGAGAATATTTAAATTAACATTCCGCAATATTTACAAATTCTTAAGAATTAATTGAGAAAGATTTTTATTTAACAACGATGTTACAAGGGTTACAGCGATTTGATAGAATTTCACAATGGGTTATTCTGTGCTTTTTTGGGCAGCAATGGTTGAAACCCTTGCCACACCTAGAAGGTGATCCTAATTAAGACGGTCAAATCAGTCAATTTCACCCATAACGATGATCTTTTTTTTGTGTAGTTTTATTGCAAAAAAAAAGTTTTTTTGACAAAAAGCACAAAGTATGATAAGCCCCAACGTATTTCTGGCTGCGAGTAATTATTGTAGAGGGGGAGAGGGGAGAGGGGAGAGGGGAGAATAAATAAAAATAATCTCCCTACCCCACACCCTGTCCCTAGGAAAAACTTCTTCAGCAAACGCTAGTTAAGGCCTGCTCGATTCTCTGACTATCAAGGGATCGGCCGATAAAGACCAAGCGAGTTTGCCGCATTTCCGTGGATTGCCAGGGTCGATCGAAGAAAGAATCAAAGCGATCGCCGACTCCCTGTAACACCATACGCATCGGTTTATTGGCCACGTTAACAAATCCCTTGACCCGATAGATTTCTTCTCGGGCCACCAATTCTTTGAGCCGTTGGGTCAAAATTTGGGCATCTACGGGAGAATCGAGGCAAAACTGCACAGAATTGATATCCTCATCGTGATCGTGTTCTTCCTCGTGATCATGATGACTAGGACGACTAGCTAAATCATCCTCGACGGCGGCATTAAATCCCAATAGCACATCGGGGCTAATTTGTCCATCAGCACAAGTAACTATTTTTACCGTCGATCGCAGTTGTGTTTTCAGCCAATTAATAATTTTTTCTAATTCGATTTCGCTGATGAGATCGGTTTTAGTTAAGAGTACCAGGTCAGCGCAGGCTAACTGATCCTCAAATAACTCCTCAATGGGCGTTTCGTGTTCTAAATTGGGGTCTGCTTGCCTTTGTGCCGTTAAAGCGTCCAAATCCGCCACCAGACGACCCCTAGCGATAGCAAAACCATCCACCACCGTGATTACTCCGTCCACCGTCGCACCGTTGCGGATTTCCGGCCAGCGAAAAGCTTGAACCAGAGGTTTAGGTAAAGCTAACCCCGAAGTTTCGATCAGCATACAATCCAACTGTTGCCGTCGCTCTAGCAATTTCTGCATGGTGGGGAGAAATTCTTCCTGTACTGTACAGCACAGACAACCGTTGGTCAGTTCCACAATATTATCGTTGGGGTTGTCATCGCAGGTCTGACAACTTTTCAACAAATCACCATCAATTCCCACTTCTCCGAATTCATTGACCATAACGGCCACCCGTCGGCCTTGATTATTTTGCAGTAGATGACGGATGAGGGTAGTTTTTCCCGCACCCAGAAAACCCGTGATCACAGTAACTGGAATTTTGTGCATAGATAGAGCGATCGATCATGTTTCTAGATCAATCTATCAGACTCTCGGTCTAGGGTTGAGGGTTTCAGCGCTAATTCTTTAGGATTGCCCCACCAATTGCCGGACTGTCACAAACTAGCTGAAATTTTCCTAGTTAGTCGTTATTCTGTTAGAAGTTTCAGCCGGCTAAATAATCGCTGAAAAACTTTTGTGGGAGTGGATCATGTTACAACGTCTTTTTTTAGCCTTTACCCTCGCTTTTCCTCTTTATTTAAGCATTGCTATTCAACAAACTTCTCCTCTAGCTGATAGAGTAAATCGCCCTTCTTCTCGCGGAATCAATAAAATTGAGCAGACGGTAAAAACTATCCAAAAGCAATTAAAACAAGAGCATTCGGTTCAATTAGATTAATAAATTTGGTGAAAAAGAGGATATCTAAAACGGGTGCATCTCATTTTTGTAAATCTACTAATTTGGGATTTTTAAGGGGAAACTTTCTCCTAAAATTGGGCGTTACTTTCGGTTTTATCACTCAACCCTAGGGTTGAGTGATATAACCCTGAGCTACGTCGAAGGGTCGAGACGTTGACATAATTTTGTAACCATGACCAACTTACCCCTGTTACTCTAGTAATTCCTCGTCAAGAAATTCGTTTGAGCAAGAGTTGATCGATTAATTGTTTGGTATCGGGAGAGATAGTTTTATTAGTGGGATTGAGCACAAACGGTTGACCACATTCTTGACATTGACGTTTGGGTTTCCCATTATGAATAGAACCATTCTTGATATAGCGGGTTTCAGTTGAATGAGGTACAGCATGGATGACTAGGTAGGCTCTTTAAAAGGGGTATCGCAATAGCAACAATGGGTAAACCAGTGATGGATGTCTCGCAATGTAATCTGACTAAAGGCTTGAACGAGCGCTTTTTCTAGATCAGCATAGGTACGAGGTGACATAGAACGAATCAGTATTTTCACTTTCGACCAACAGTTTTCAATGGGAGAAAAATCGGGAGAATAGGGAGGTAAAAACTCCAGTCTAGCACCGACTTCTTGAAGAATTGGTTCGAGGGTTTCTTTTTGATGAATCGAAGCATTATCCATTAATACACAAGCTCCTTTCCACAAGTTTGGAACTAATAATGTAGCAATAAATGCTTCAAATATTAAACCATTTGCGGCTCCAAATACATTGATAAAAGCCAGCAAGCCTTTGAGCGCTATCGCTCCAATTATCGTGACGTTTTTTCCTCGGTTTAACGGAACTGAATCATACACTCTCTGACCTTTTTCAGCCCTGCCATAAAGTCTTGTCATCCCTAGATTAGAGCCAGACTCGTCAACGAAAACCAAATCTTCCGCTCTAACATCTCGGATTTTCTCCCAATATTCTTCTCTTAATTTTTGCACTCTTTCCGTGTCTCTTTCCCTAGGGTGTAAGCTTTTTTTTTTTGAGTTAAATTTAGCCGTTTTAAAATTCTACTGATTGTTGAGTTACTCACCACCGTCTGTGTTTTTTCCTCAATTTGTTTTCTTAACTCGTCTAAGGTGGCATCTTTCTTTTCTTGGACTAAATCGCCCAGCAAGATAATTTCGTCGCTCTTAAGCTTGAGTTTTTGTCCTCCACCATGCGGTCGGGGATTTAGATTTCCTGTTTCACGCCACTGCTTGATTAGTTTCTGGATAAAGCTTAAAGCTACTCTAAATCTTTTGGCTAACTCACGTTGTGAGAGGTTATTCTCCTCGTAGGTCTCGATGATCTTTTGTCGCAAGTCTAAAGAATAGGGCTTCATCGGGTCGTGGCTCCTGCCTAGGTCTATAATTTATTGTCCTCTTCTATTGTACCTCATGCAAGTGCATACCGCTATAGTATGGTGAGAACCACAACGCCGGACAAGTAAATAGAGGCGAAGGGGGGATTTTGTTCTGTGCTAGGCTGATATTTAAGTAAGCTGGACACGATCCACAAAAAGATATTTATCAGAAAAGTCATGATCAAGCTAGAGGTTTAAGGACTGATTTGAGCCAATTATTTTTATTAATAAATATTTGACACACTTCATACCGGATAAGCAAGAGGGCTACACCACTACTACCAAATTATTACCATATTTTTTAACTTTTTTCTTACCTCATTGAGCATTTATGCTTATGGCAGAGGTGAGATGCTCCCCCATCTTTCTTTAGGAAAAAGTTAATCATTTTTTCATCTTTTTTAATCTTTTCCCCTGCTACGCTTTAGGTATCCTTACAAAGATGAACTTGTTAATCATGACTCAACAATTAGCAAAACTAACTAATCTTGGGGGTTTAGCTAAGCAGGGCTTATTAAAACTCTCAATTGCTTCCTCTGTCTTTGCGGTGGGTGCTTTGATAGTCACCCCTGTACAAGCAGTAAATTTGATCACAAATGGCAGTTTTGAAAACGGTGTGCCCATCCCACCTGGTAACCTTACAACTACCCCAATTGGTGGTTTTCTAAGTTTATTTAGTGGTGATAGCACATCAATTACAGGCTGGACGGTTGGCGGCAACTCAACTCCCGCAGTTGATTATATAAGTACATTGTGGGACGCTGCTGATGGTGTTAGAAGTATTGATCTGAATGGAGCGGGTCCTGGTTCAATATCACAAGTTATCACCACAGTAATCGGTGAGACCTATCAAGTTACTTTTGATCTAGCTGGTAATTACACCGACCTCAGTGTTAATCCTAAGGTGCTGCGGGTTAGCACAGCTCCAGGAACTTTTGCTGATTTTGACTTTGACGCATCAGGAAAAAGCGCTAATAATATGGGATGGGTGCAAAAATCCTGGAGTTTTGTCGCTACCAGCACAAGCACAACAATTCAGTTTGCCGGTATAAATTTAACTGGTGCAGGTCCTGCGTTGGATAATGTCTCGGTGATGCTTTCTTCTACTCCTCCTACTCCTACTTCTATTCCCGAACCTTCATCAATTCTAGGATTATTGAGTTTAGGAGTATTAGGAATTGGTTCTGCTTTAAAACGTCAGTCTTAATCTCTTTTGATCTTTTTAACCCATCCAAAGTAGGTGGGTTAAATTAAATATATTGTAGGGGCGAATTGCCTTCGCCCTTTTTTGATAACTTCTGCTGCTCACCTATATGTGAGAGAAAGTCACAAATAGGAGATGCACCCGTCCGTCTATCTATTCAACCGACAAAAAACGGTGAAGCAAAAGCTGATCAAGTTAAACAATTTTTAAAAATACATGAGGAAGAAAATGAAGTCAAAAACCGATGATTTTAACGGTTTTAGCATTAATATCTTCCGAGATGAGGAGGGAGATTGGATAGCATACTTAGTAGAAATTCCTAGCGTTTCCGCTTTTTCTGATCGCCCCCAAACAGCACTCAATCAATTAATTTTAGCTTGGGAAGGCGTTAAAGAAAGTTATCGTAAATATGGTGAAGAAATTCCTCATTTAGCTATAGCAAAGAGCGGGATAGTTAGGACATAATAGAGAAAAAGAAATGAGGAGAAGCTTTCATGGCAGCACCCTATAGTGATGATTTAAGACAGAAAGCAGTGAGTGCCGTAGAGCGAGGGGAGAAAAAAAGCCATGTCTGTCGCACCCTCAATATTAGTCGTAATACATTAGACATCTGGCTGAAACGGAAGAAACAAACTGGGACGGTGGCCGCTAAAACTAACTATCGTCGAGGGCCGAAGCCCCAAATTGACGATTTAGAAGCCTTTCAAAAGTTGGCCGAACAATATGGGCATTTGACCCAAGAAAAAATGGCGCAAAAATGGGCTAACCCAGTCAGTAGGATGAGAATTGGTCAAGCGCTCAAAAGAATTGGATTTACTAGAAAAAAAAAACTTATGGCTACAGAGAAAGAGATGAAGAAGCCCGAAAAGAGTTTCTCCAAAAAATCAGAGGTTATGCCCCGGAAAGATTTGTCTATATTGATGAAGCTGGAATAGATAAGTACCTAAGCAAAATTAATTACACATATCTAAACACCTCTTGCAAGAGGCACTCTTGCCTCTTGCAAGAGGCAAGAGGTGTTTAGCCTGCATTATTCATGAACCAAAAAACAAGGAACCCGAAAAACTGGATTTACATCCAGTTTTTTTGGGGTTTAAATAAGTAAGTAAAAATCCTTAATCAACCGCACAAAATTAACAATTAAAGCCTGAAAAAGCGACTAAAACTGTCATTTATGGCATAGAACGAGTTAGTTAGGACAGATGCCTGAAGGCTTTACTCACAGCATCCACAAGGTTTTCACTATCATTGATAATCTGACTATGGCATAGAACGAGTTAGTTAGGACAGATGCCTGAAGGCTTTACTCACAGCATCCACAAGGTTTTCACTATCATTGATAATCTGACTAACATAGTTTTTCAATCTAGCCCAGAACTTTTCAATTTTGTTGAGGTCTGGAGAATAGGCGGGTAAAAATAGCACTTCACATCCCGCTTTAGCTAACAATTTTTTGATTCTCTCTTTGGGATGAAAACTGGCGTTATCAATGATGATAATTTGACCGGGTAGTAGTTCGGGTAATATGGCATAGAACGAGTTAGTTAGGACAGATACCTGAAGGCTTTACTCACAGCATCCACAAGGTTTTCACTATCATTGATAATCTGACTAACATAGTTTTTCAATCTAGCCCAGAACTTTTCAATTTTGTTGAGGTCTGGAGAATAGGCGGGTAAAAATAGCACTTCACATCCCGCTTTAGCTAACAATTTTTTGATTCTCTCTTTGGGATGAAAACTGGCGTTATTAATGATGATAATTTGACCGGGTAGTAGTTCGGGTAATATGGCATAGAACGAGTTAGTTAGGACAGATGCCTGAAGGCTTTACTCACAGCATCCACAAGGTTTTCACTATCATTGATAATCTGACTAACATAGTTTTTCAATCTAGCCCAGAACTTTTCAATTTTGTTGAGGTCTGGAGAATAGGCGGGTAAAAATAGCACTTCACATCCCGCTTTAGCTAACAATTTTTTGATTCTCTCTTTGGGATGAAAACTGGCGTTATCAATGATGATAATTTGACCGGGTAGTAGTTCGGGTAATAGCAATTGTTCTATCCACTCACACACCAACTCTGTATTACAGTACCCCTCAAACACCATTGGCGCGAATCGTGGAACCACGCCACCAACCGCTGATCACACTAACTCGTTCGCTACAGTGACCTAACTTTAAAGCCTCAAATCTTTCTGATTTGTGACAATATCCATAAGGATAATCGATGGTGTTATCTATTCCAGCTTCATCAATATAGACAAATCTTTCCGGGGCATAACCTCTGATTTTTTGGAGAAACTCTTTTCGGGCTTCTTCATCTCTTTCTCTGTAGCCATAAGTTTTTTTTTACGGCTCTTCGGTAATTGTTATGCAAATAATTAACTTCAAATAAAATTCGATGATAGTGCCTACGCTCAAAAATAGCTGAAATTTATACAGGGAGAGATTTTAGACACAAACAGGTTAATACCAAAAGATAGACAATCGAGTTAAGATTTGATATAATAGCCAAAAACCAGAGTATTTTACTTATGATACTTGACAAATTTTTGAACCTAGAAGGAACCTCTATTCAAGGCTATCGACACCTAGAAAATGTCGGTATAGTTTGACCAGTCGAATCGAAAAAGAAAAAAGCAATCTGTCCTCGTTGTGGGTTAGAGAGCGATAAACTACACCAAAATCATCGATATTTAGTCAAAGATTTACCAATCTCAGGACAACCAGTGTACCTACAAGTTAATCGTCGTCAATTTAAGTGCGATAATTGTCGAAAACCCTTGAGCGAAGAGTTAGATTTTGTCGCCAGTAAACGAACCTATACGAAAAGACTAGCCGAAAATATACTCGAACAATTAAAATCAGGAGATATTTTAAATGTTAGTCGAATAAATGACGTAACGGAAGAAGAGATTCAAAGAAGGCTAGAGGACATTGCTGAAGAAATTACCGAGCCAGACCTATCGGAATTAAAAAGACTAGGAATTGATGAAATCGCTCTAGTCAAAGGACAAAAAAATTACTGTGCGGTTTTAGTAAATTTAGATACGGGAAAACTAATAGCTATTCTAGAGAAGCGAACACAAGAGGAGTTGAGAAAAACGCTTACAGGCTGGGGAAAAGAGGTGTTAGAGCCAATTGAAGAAGTGAGCATAGACCTTTGGTTGCCCTATAAAAATTTGGTGAAAGAATTGATGTCATCGGTTGAATTAGTCGCCGATAGATTCCATGTAATGAAACAAATTAATCAAGAGTTAGACGAACAGAGAAGAGCAGAAAAAAGAGCCGTAGAAGCGCAGAAAAATAAAAAACAGAAAGCGGAAAAAGAAGCGAAGCTAGAAGTTTTAAAGCGAAGTAAATATAGCCTGTTAAAAAATGAAGAAGATTTAACGGAACCCCAAAAAATCAAACTAGAAGCTATCAAAAAAACTTGGCTAAATTTGAAAGAGATGCACGAATTAAAGGAAGAATTCAGAAGGATTTACGAAACCTCAAAGAATCCGACAGAGGGAATGCTATCCATCTCGGAATGGTTGGCAAAATCCTCCAGTGTTTTTACCAAGAGTTGTCAAACAATCCGAAACTGGTTTGGAGAAATCATTAGTTATTTCGAGCGAAGGACAACGAATGGATTAGTCGAGGGAATCAACAATAAACTTAAACTAATAAAACGAAGAGGCTATGGCTTTAGAAACTTTCGGAATTTTTGGGTTAGAAGTATGTTGTCTTGGCATCTTGTCTGTTGATTTAGCATAAAGAGTAACGAAGAGCCTTTTTTTCTAGTAAATCCAATTCTTTTGAGCGCTTGACCAATTCTCATCCTACTGACTGGGTTAGCCCATTTTTGCGCCATTTTTTCTTGGGTCAAATGCCCATATTGTTCGGCCAACTTTTGAAAGGCTTCTAAATCGTCAATTTTGGGCTTCGGCCCTCGACGATAGTTAGTTTTAGCGGCCACCGTCCCAGTTTGTTTCTTCCGTTTCAGCCATAGGTCTAATGTATTACGACTAATATTGAGGGTGCGACAGACATGGCTTTTTTTCTCCCCTCGCTCTACGGCACTCACTGCTTTCTGTCTTAAATCATCACTATAGGGTGCTGCCATGAAAGCTTCTCCTCATTTCTTTTTCTCTATTATGTCCTAACTATCCCGCTCTTTGCTATATGATAAAAAATTAGGCAAACTGTTGTGTATTTAAACTGGGTCTTGAAAAATTTAGTACAAATGCTCAGACTTTTTTTTCCCAACCCCCAACCCCAAATTCTGCTACTCAGATTCAGGTTTTTTAGCGTCTTTTTCTGGGGTATTAGGGGCGGGATTTGGGGCTATTGTCGCAATTTGGGCGGCCATTCTTGTCATTGCTTGACCTTGGGCGAATTCCTGCTGTAGTTGTTCGCTAGAAGAAACCAAACGACTTAAACCCTGAATTAAACGGATAATTTCCTGTCGCAGTTGCGGATTACCGGTAATTTCATCCACATCCGAGGTGATTTTCTGAAGATTGGCAAAAGCGGCACGAGAGGAGTCGAGGAGTTGCTGTAGGGTGACAACAGTGGCAGGATCGGAGAGATAAGCGGTAAAGTTGCCTAAATTTTCGCTTAATTTAACAGCATTTGCCGAAATAGTGTTTAAATTCTCGATAATTTGGCTTTTCTGCACTTGCGTCAGGATGGGATCCAAAGCAGCGAGAGTAGTTTGTAGGCGATCGCTGGTAGTTTTGATACTATCGAGAGTGGCAATTAAACGATTTTGATTAGCTGCCAAAAAAACCCGCAGTTCTTCGGTGGTTTGTCCCACCAAAAGCAGCGTTTTTCGGGCCTCTACTAGAGTAGCGTCTAAATTTCTCAGGCCGCCACTTCCCTGTAAACTTCTCAGTAAAGTAGTCGCTTCCTGACTCAATCCCCCGACACCAGAAAGATCACTAGAAAGGCGATCGAGAGAACCGGATACTTGGGGTAAGGATTCTAGAGATCTCATCCCCGAATTAAGTTTACCTAGAGTACCGCTGCGACGTACCTCACTTAAAGCGGTGGTTGCCTCACCACTAAAGCGATCGAGTCCCCCCAAGGCATTGGCAGCGCGTTGGGTAAAAGAACGAAATCCGGCCACCATATCGGGATCACTAACTAGATTAGAAATTCTCAGTAAAGATCTGATCAAGGTATTGACATTTAGCGCCGATTGCCCTTGTAAACGGGAACCGTTACAGATAATCACCTCCCCATTGCAGTTAGGACTCAAAGGGGGTTCTTTAACACCACCGACGGGTAAAGCTTGCAGGGGAGTAATATCGATCGTGGTTTCACCCACTAAACCGGATTGAATGGCTTCGATGAGGGAATTACTGGGAATTAGGCGATCTGCTGGCGAAATCTCCACTTCTACGGCGACTCCCTCCGGTTCTGGGGTAATTGCCGTCACTTGCCCGATTCTCACTCCCCGATAACCGACGCGGGTTCCCACCATCATGCCACCCACATTAGGAAAAAGGAAGCTGGCTCGATAACTGCGCCCCCCGAAGCTAAAATTACTTAACCAGGCGATAAACCAGATTAATATTCCCCCCGATGTCAGTAACATTAAACCGATACCACTTTGCCGCAGAGTTGGGGAAATCCCTCGTTGTGAACCGCCAGCTTCCATAAATAATTACTCCTCATCTCTAAAAAGTATCTTACAGGAGAAATCGTGGGATTTCAGTGATCAGCTTCTGAAGGCAAGAGTCAAGGAGTCAGTATTCAGGAGTCGGGAGTGAGGATTCAGTATTCAGGAGTCGGGATTCAGGAGTCAGGAGTCAGGATTCAGGATTCAGGATTCAGGATTCAGGAGATTATTTTTATTTATTCTCCCCACTTCCCCCCGCAACGCGCACGCAGTGACCACCCCACACCCCACACCCCACACCCCACACCCCACACCCCACACCCCACACCCCACACCCCACACCCCACACCCCACTTCCCCATCACCCCACACCCCACTTCCCCACACCCCACTTCCCCACACCCCACACCCCACACCCCACACCCCACACCCCACACCCCACACCCCACACCCCACTTCCCCATCACCCCACACCCCACTTCCCCATCACCCCACACCCCACACCCCATCACCCCATCACCCCATCACCCCACACCCCACACCCCACTTCCCTCAATTGACTGATCACTGAATTGGTCCGTCGATACTGCCGGTAAAAAATTGCTTGAGTACGGGGATTTCGGAGTGATAAGCCTCTTGAGTCGGTCCAACCCATTGAAATTGACCTTTATAGAGAAAAACGATGCGATCGGTGGTATTTTCGATGGTGCTGTGGACGTGGGTGACAATGAGATGGGCCCCACAGGCTTTTTTTACCTTGAGAAGTTCCATAATTACCGTCTGGATGCGGGTAGAAGCGACGGGATCCAGTCCGGCAGTGGGTTCATCGTAAAGGAGAATATTCGATCGATCGGCGGCGATCGAGGGATCGCTGATAATTGCTCTGGCTAAACTGACCCGTTTTCGCATCCCTCCGGATATTTCAGAGGGATAGAGGTCGTAGGAACCGGACATACCCACTAAATCGAGTTTTTCTTCCACTAAATCGCGGATTTCGGCTCGTTTTAGCTTTGAGTTGCGATAGAGAGCAAAACCGACATTTTCCCCGACGGTGAGGGAGTCAAAAAGGGCCGATTGCTGGAAAACTAGACCAACACCGAGGGGATCTTCCCCCTGTTCTACGGTTCTCTGGCGTTTTGTGCCGTAGATGTACACTTCTCCCCGATCGGGGGCCAGTAATCCGGCGACTAAGCGTAAAATCGTCGATTTTCCCGTCCCGGACGGACCGATCACGCCGATCGCTTCCCCTTCGTACACTTTCAGATCGACGTTATTTAAGATTACTTTCTTGCCGAAAGCTTTGGTTACTCCCCTTAATTCGACGATCGGTTCGCGCATCACCATCTAGAATATCTTTACAAAAATCCCCTTTTATTGTAGGGCAACGACCCGATCTTTCTTTTTTTTCTTTTCTGGTTTTATGGTTCGCGATTCTATCTGCATTTCGGGAATCTCTCGCAATTCTTCGGCATCTAAACGATATTGTTCGCAGACAAGACTCAGACGAATACCAGAACAGCTAACGGGATTAACTGAATGGGTGAGATCTCCTTGAAAGAGGATCAAGGTGTTAGCACAAGGACGAATCTGGGCCACGGAACGATTGCCTGTTGCTAGTACCAGTTCCCCCCCTTGAATATCTTTAGGAACCTGCACATAAAGGACGCTAACTAGGAGCGGGGGATCGATTGTTTTACAATAGGAGCGCAGGGAGCGATCGATATGGGGATCGACGCGTGAACCGGTTTGTAGGAGTAAGGGGTTAAGATAAAAAGCGTTGCAGTCAGCTTGTAAACTGCGATCAAGATAGGGTTTAAAATAGGGAAACATTCGTGCGACTTCGCTGATTTGTGTGCGTCGAAAAGCGATAGAAAAGCCTTTGGTTTTAACGAAATCTCGATTTAAATTGTTAACTGTGAAGTGGGGACAAGCGAGAATCTGTCCTTGTAGTTCGCTCAGATAACTGGGAGTAAAAGCGTCGGGATATTGGGAATAGTAAGGCACGGATAGAATCGCAACGGGATGGCAATCTTTAGGATAGCTTGTTTTTAGGGGAGATGGGGATAATTTCGATAGCAGCTATTCAATTATCTTTTTTTTCTCAAAGTCCGATAATTTGCTCAAGGAAATTTTTAATAAGCTTGATGCTCTCTAATTCTAGGGTTTGCTTATCTAGCCAGCGATTATCTTGTAGGGAAACTTGTAGGGCTTTACCCGGTCTTAATATACTACTAATACTGGATATAATTGCTTTCTTTTCACCTGCTGGTTTATCAAAATATTTGAGGTCTTTTTTAGTTAACTGATTCCTGTCAATACTTTCTATGTAGGTTTGAGAAAGATTGAGTAAATTAGGATAATTTATCCTAGCACATTCGAGAAGAATATCTTCTAAAGTTCCTTGCTCACGATTGTTAGGAGCGATGAAAATACCACAGCGAGGCGAATGATTGTTAACTTGACCAATTTGAGAAGGTGGTAGCAAATTTGGTAAGTCAATATCCGATAACTTAGTAATTAGTTTATTGAACCTTTCTTGAGGTGTTTCCCTGTAATCAGCATCGGCAAAAATCCCCACACTAAAAAGCTGTGAAGGTTGAATAAACTTGAGACTTTCTTCGATGGTTTGCGCTATGCGTGTAATGCCGATAGAACTATGTAAAGCGATTGATAGTTGCTCATTTTGAACAAAAGATGGTACTGGTACTCGTTTGGTTAAATCACCGTCTAGTGGATAAGCTGTCGGGATAAGTGTTTCCCAAAATTTATCCAATGAAGATAAATGAATAACTCGCTTTAAGTCATAAAATTTAAGTAAACCAATTAAGAATTCGACATCCTGCGGACCTTCGACAACAATATAGCAGTATCTCACCATCTTTACCTCACATCTAACCCACGTTCCCAACGCAATCTATGCAATAAATCGCCCGAAAATCTTTGAGGTTTTTCCCTTGGAGAATTTAATCGAAAAGCTACCATGTCTTCTATGGCCTTTTCTGACCGTAGCATGGCATCAACTGCTTCTAAACTATGGGTAGTTACAAAAAGTTGAATTCTTCTTTGATTACAGGTGTTAATTAACCAAGAAAATACACGACTTAAGGCAGAAATATGAATAGATGTCTCGATTTCATCAATTAGAAGTACCCCATCGGTAATTGTCAACAAACTAAGCACCATAACTAAGGTTCTTTTAAATCCGTCACCAAACACATAGAGAGGAGCAAAACCAAGCTGTTTATGTTCTATATAAAGAGTTGGTCTATTGTTGGGTGAAAGTATTTGTAGGTCGGTGATTTCCTCGTCAAATAACCGAATTAAATCTAGGATGTCATCTTTGTTATTTTCTTCCTTTAGGATGATTTGTGAGAGTCTATCTAGAATTGGTTCCGAGGACAAATAAGCAGGAAATATGGTGGCATTTTTCACCAGTATTTTTTGTCGTTTCCTTTGAATAAAACGCTCTTTTTCCCAAAACTGAAATACTTGTTCCTTATCTATCCCAAGCAGACTGCCTTGCTCTAAAATATGGGCGGTAACACTTAATTCTAACCCATTGATAACCAGATCGGTTTCCGAATCGGTGGAATCATCATTGAACTTTTCTGGGTTGCCTTTTTCGTTGCTCGCACCGTAAATATCGGTGAGATTAGCTGCTAGATTTTTAATCGGTGAATTTCCAGTACACTTGATCGAAATTTGTCCTTGATAGGATGCGTTACTAGCAAGATTATTCTGACGAAAGAAAACCCATTTAATTGCTTCCAAATCCGGTCGCATTAAAGATGTTCTGCCTAGATATAATCGACGTTGAGCCACTTCTAGCCACTGAAAGGGATCGAGGGGATTACAAACAATTGAAACAGCTTCGAGAATGCTAGTTTTGCCAGAATTATTATTACCGACAAAAATGTTCACCTGTCCTAGAGAAGACAGTTCTATTTGTTCAAAACCACGATAACCACTGATTTGTAAACTTTCAAAAAGCCGAGTCATTTTTACTGGCTCCTACAATATTGCCGATAACAACTGAAATAGCTAGGATCAAAGATAAAATTTGCAATTTTTACGATAAAACCCTTGTATTATAACTCATTTGTGGCTCTTTTTTTGACTAGCAATCATTTTCCTGCCAACCCAGTCGCGGTGACAACCCACCGTTTACAATAGTTAAGAACCAACGGCAAGCAAGAATTAACGATGCGGATTTCGATCAACTGGTTACGAGAATTAGTCAAAATTGTCCAATCTCCCCAAGAATTAGCCGAATTATTGACAATTGCGGGAATAGAAGTGGAAGAGATCGAGGATCGCCGAGAATGGGCAAAGGGTGTGGTTATTGGTAAAATTATCGATCGCCAACCCCATCCCAATGCGGATAAATTAAGTGTCTGTCAGGTGGATATCGGTCAGGAAAACCCTAGTACAATTGTCTGTGGTGCGCCCAATGCTAGGGCTGATATTCTAGTTCCCGTGGCTACTTTGGGAACCTATTTACCCAAAATCAATTTAACGATTAAACCGGCTAAATTGCGCGGGGTAAAATCGGAAGGGATGATCTGTTCCCTCGCAGAATTAGGATTAACTAAAGATTCTGAAGGAATCCACATTTTTAGTCAGGAAAATCTCCCTTTAGGTACAGATGTTCGTCCCCTTTTAGGACTCGATGAGGTGATTTTAGATATTTCTCCCACCGCTAACCGTGCCGATGCTTTGAGTATGATCGGAGTCGCGCGGGAAGTGGCGGCTTTGACAGGAGGAGAATTAAGCCTACCAAAAGTCAAATTACAGGAATTTTCCCCTAAAAAAGATTTAACGCTGGAAATATCAGAAAATAAAGCCTGTCCTGCTTATATTGGTACGGTGATCGAGGGGGTAAAAATTGGCCCATCTCCGCTATGGTTGCAACAGCGTTTACAGGCTGCCGGATTGCGATCGATCAATAATGTGGTCGATATTACTAATTATGTCCTCTTGGAGTGGGGACAACCCTTACACGCTTTCGATCGCGATCGTTTACAAAGTTTTGCCGGAGGTAAATCCGTTACTATTGGGGTCCGTTTTGCCGAGGAAGGGGAAAAAATTATTAGCCTTGATGGTCAGGAAAGAAGCTTAAAAGAGGTTAATTTATTAATTACTGCCAATAATCAGCCTGTAGCTTTAGCGGGGGTGATGGGAGGTCAAGAGACGGAAGTTAACGAGGAAACCGTTAATCTTGTGCTAGAGTCGGCTTTATTCGATCCGATCGCCATCCGTCGTTCCTCAAAAGCGCAGGGTTTACGCAGCGAATCTTCTGGACGCTATGAACGCGGTGTTAATCCCGCCGCTTTGGAATATGCTTGTCAAAGGGCGATCGATTTAATTCTAGAGTTAGCTGGGGGAACTGTCAGCAGTCAGGTTAAAGCTGATTATCGTGCCGATCAGTCCAGTCGTTCGATCGAATTGCGTTTAGAACGTTTACAGCAGCTACTGGGTCAAGTTACCCTAGATGATGGTGCGATCGGTGAAATTCTCGCCGAAGATGTGGAACGGATTTTAGGCAATTTAGGCTGTGAATTGCAGTTAACCTCGAAAAATCCTGTTCTGTGGACTGTGACAGTGCCAGACTACCGTTATCGGGATTTAGAACGGGAAATTGACTTAATTGAAGAAGTGGCGCGACTGTACGGATATGATCGCTTTGTCGATACTTTGCCGGCAAAAACCGCAGCCGGAGGATTATCCTTTGAGGAAACTATACAGCGTCGAGTGCGGGAAGCTTTTCGCGCAGTGGGTTTGACGGAATTAGTCCAGTATTCCCTAGTTAAACCGGAATTAGCGGAAGTTGTCCTCGCTAATCCCCTTTTTGTCGAGTATTCTGCTTTGCGGACTAATCTCCTAGACGGTTTAATCGAAGCGTTTGAGTATAATCAGTCTCAGGGTAACGGTTCCTTAAATGGCTTCGAGATCGGGCGAGTTTTCCGCTTAGAATCGGATAATATCAACGAATACGATGCAATTGCTGGTATTTTCGGCGGTGATTTCTTCCCTGCCGGACGTTGGCTGCGATCGGGTAAAGAGGTGGCCATGACTTGGTATGAAGCAAAAGGCATTTTAGAAGCAGTATTCGATCGCCTTTCGCTGACAGTAAGCTACGAAAAATATGCCGAAGATGCGCGTTTTCATCCCGGACGAACAGCCTCTTTATGGATTGGTAAACAACGCCTAGGTATATTCGGTCAACTACACCCGCAATTGCGTCAGCAAAAGGGATTAATTGAGGCAGTTTATGCCTTTGAAATCCAGTTCCCGATCCTGTTAGCAACTCTTAGCGATAGTGCCAAAATTACCCCGCGTTTACAGGTCTATTCTACCTATCCGGGGGCGGCGCGAGATATCGCCTTCTTTGTTTCCACAGATATACCCGTAGATAGATTGACAAAAACTATCAAAAATGCTGGAGGTAATCTCTTAGAAAAAGTCGAATTATTTGATCGCTATCAGGGGCAGAATGTGCCAGAAAATCATTGTAGTTTGGCCTTTAGTTTAGTCTATCGTGCCAGCGATCGAACTTTAACCGATGAAGATGTGGAACCCTTAATGACAAAAGTGCGAGAAGCTTTAGTTAAACAGTTCCAAGTTTCTTTAAGAAGTTAAATTCAGCGAGCAATTATCAGTTATCAGACATCGACCTTATATTATCTCAAGACTAAAAGTCGGCGTTGCTGAATCAAGATAAGTAGTCATGCAAAATAAATTTCCTAGTGAAGATAGGCAAGAGGCAAGAGGCAAGAGGCAAAAGCTTTGTCGAAATGTGTAATTAATTTTGCTCAGGTACTTATGAATAGTAATTGTGCATCGTATCGACAACAAACGCTTATTAGATAGACTGGGAATATAGAGATAAAAAAGAGGAAAACTGATGATTACTATACGCAAAGCTGAGGAAAGAGGCCACGCTAACTATGGTTGGTTGGATACCTATCATACTTTTTCTTTTGCCCAATATTATGATCCCCAACAGATTAATTTTAGGAGTCTCAGAGTTATTAACGAGGATAAAGTGATTGGGGGAAAAGGATTTCACACCCACGCACACCATGATATGGAGATTTTAACCTATGTTTTGCAGGGAGAACTAGAACACCAAGACAGTCTCGGCACGGGTTCCGTGATTCGACACGGTGAAATTCAACGGATGAGCGCGGGAACAGGGATAAAACACAGTGAATTTAATCATTCTGCCACTAATCCCCTCCATCTTCTGCAAATTTGGATTATTCCCGACCAAAAAAATCTAGAACCCGGTTATGAACAAAAAGCGATCGAATTTTCTCCCCATACCCTACAATTAATCGCCTCTCCCACCGGTGCTGGCAACGCGGTTAAAGTCCATCAAGACGTTAATCTCTACGCGGGAATTTTGCCCCTAGGCCAGTCCCTCACCCATTCCTTAGCCACTGGTCGTTATGGCTGGTTACAGGTGGCTAGAGGGCAAATAAACCTAAATGGCGTGCATTTACGAGCGGGGGATGGAGCGGCAATTAGCGAGGAAACTTCTTTGGCTATTCAATCTCTAGAAGACTCGGAAATTTTGCTTTTTGACCTAGGGTAAGCTAAGACGCATCTTAACCGCCTATCCTTAGATTAGCCCACCCCCCTTGCCCCCCCGACCCCCCCGATGTCGGGGGGCAGGGGGGGCTTGCCTCTTGCAAGAGTGCCTTTTGCCTCGTCTCAACAAGCAATTTAAATGCGCGGGCAGCTTAGTGGGTTTGAGTGTTAGGAACCCTAGGGGCTAAGTTTTGCCGCCAATTCCCCGTCCGACTTTTAGCCATCAATACTGTCCACCACGCTCAGAAAATCGTTGTGGATTAGCTCGGCGATAAAATTCTCCGGATCGGTGATCGGAACAGTAACGCCTTGACTGGCCACCATCTGTGCGGCCATCCGAGTCATGAAGTCCTGTCTTGTTTCGGTCATTCTACCCTGACATTGTTGCAATTTTTCCACCAACTCCAGTGGGGAATCGGCCACCAGTTTATCTCCCTCGCGGGTGACATAAATTGTCATCTTTCCTGCCTCCTAAATGATCGGGAACGAGAATTCGGCACGACTAAACCACTTCTTTTCTCGCTATCATTATTGCCAGTTAGTTAGTCCCATCCTCGTCGGTCTTTCCCTATTTCCATTATTTGTTCTGGCTTGTCGCCGGGTAATTATTATTATCGCCAAAATAAAAGGATAAATTTGTCAATCTTTGTAACGAAAAATCCAGAGAACCTGTTCTCACGGTATCGCCCCGAACCTTTGCGGAGAAATTTGTTACAATGAATACAAGGGGACTCCCCGCACCATATCCCATCCCTAGATAGTAAGAAATTGGCGGGGTGGGGAGCGGAAGCCAATAGTCCCGATAGGGGGGGCATTTGTCAGAGTTTCCCGCTTCCTTTAGTTTTAGGGGGAAAAGCCATGAAATCTGCCACATTATTATCGCCCGATCGACCGCTGCCAGAACTTCTCCGGTCAGCTATCCGAGAACGTTTTCCGGGGAAAGCGATCGATGATCTCAGCATCCGCTACTATGAAAGCGTCGAGGATGTGGGGTGGGAGTATTTTAACGAGAGGGTGTTGCCGGCCTGTAGCGATGAGCCTGTTGTCCGCTATCTCGGCCCATTTATATCCTACGTCCGTCTAGGAGAAGCCCTGGTTTTGGATCGGCAAGATGGCCTTGTGGTTTACGAAACCGATCGAGATGTTCCCTGCACGGAAACCGGACCTTTCTGGTTGGTGACTCCTAAATCGCTCTGAAAAAGCCAACCCAAGTTCAGCAACTGAATTGGGAACAGTTAATAGTTAGGGTTGGCTGAATAAGTCTAAAAACCTTGTTGGGTAAAACTTTTAGACTTTTGGGAGGTCAAAAAGTACCGGATATGGGAGTGATCGGGGGGAGAATTAAGGGACTTTTTCCCTGAAAATTGGGTAATTGACCCCCTCAAAATCGGTAAAACCCTACACCCCACACCCCACACCCTGCCCCCACGAAAAACTTTTTGCCGCAAACCCTAGTTGAGACTCGACGGGTGGAGTCGGCAAGCGACAAAACCCGTCGCATTTTTATAACGCCTGCGATCGCAACCAAGCCACGGGTAAATAGAGCATTTTCTTGGGTAAAGGCACGAAGGCACGACGGGCAAAGACATCGTAATTATTTGCTTCAATTACGTCTAAAATGCCTTGATAAAGCAGTAAAGCCGCCCAAACCGGCCAACGGGAATCGGGATTAAGGGCGCGAATCCCCCTTTCGGCGGAATCGTAGTAATAACGGGCGCGCTCAATTTGGAAGCGCATTAACGCCTGCCAACGGTCATCATTAACCCCTTTGAGTAAATCGTCTTCGCTGTAGTTAAAACGCTCTAAATCCTCTAAAGGTAGATAAATCCGCCCACGATGGACATCTTCCCCCACATCCCGCAAAATATTGGTTAATTGATTGGCAATACCCAGATCGATCGCTTCTTCTTGAGGGATATAGACGCTTTGATTGCGTCGCCAAGGAGCCGAGCGATCGCCATCTTCCAATCCTAACACCGCGCTGGACATTAACCCCACCGTCCCCGCTACCCGATAGCAGTACAGTTTTAGTTCATCAAAGGTTTGATAACGACTGCGATAGAGATCCATCTGTTGCCCGGCGATCATATCCCGAAAGGGTTGGATATCCATGGGGAACTTTTCTAGAGTATCCACGAGAGCGACATCGGCATCCTCAAGGGCAACCCCAGAAAAGACGGTTTCTAGCTGTTTTTCCCATAAATCGAGGGTTTCAGAGGTAGTTAACCGGGCTTGGGGGCCATCGACCAGTTCATCGGTACGACGACACCAGACATAAATTGCCCAGATCGCTTGACGTTTTGGTTTCGGCATCAGGAGAGTACCGAGATAAAACGTTTTGGAATACTTCTCTGTAATCCGGCGACAGAGTTCGTAGGACTCCGCAAGGGAGACGAGGGGTTTGGTGGGGTGGGTCGGTTTTGGCAATTGGAGCATTCTGCTGGGGCGGAATGATTGACTTAGATTAACGGCGAACTGTGGCTAATGATATAGCATTGTCTCACTCAAGGCCATTTTCGTCATTAGTCCCTAGCCAGAGAATTAACGAGCGCTGGACACTGGTGTAGATTGGGTTTTATTCGGGTTTAGCGGTGCTGCGGGGTGATCTTTGCTGATCACTGCTGCCGCTAATTTCCCCGATAAAACCGCTCCTTCCATGCTTCCTAAATATTTTTGCATGGTATAGTCACCGGCGAGATAAAAATTCTCGATCGGAGTTTTTTGAGAAGGTCGATAAGCTTGTCGGCCAGGGGTGGCTTTATAAACCGATCGGGGAGTTTTCACCAGATGATATTTTAACAATTGACTGGGATTATCGCCAGTAAAATGTTGGGGAAAGAGTTTTTCTAGTTCTTTCATCGTGGCGGCGATAATTTCTTCATCGGATTTAGTAATCCAATCGTGAGCGGGAGCGAGAACTAATTCTAACATCGAGCGATCGGGGTTAGCGTATTCTTTACAGGTGTTGCTCATGTCAGCATAAACACTGAGTAAGGGCGAACGGGAGAATAATAAATGATCGATGTCGGTTAGTTTGCGATCAAACCAGAGGTGTAAATTAATAACAGGAACCCCTTCTAATCCTTCTAATTTTTGAAAGAATTTATCCTCTTGCCAAGGCTTAGGCAGTAAAACTTTTAAAGGATCTACAGGCATCGCAGAAACATAAATATCGGCTTCAAAAAGATAATCTTCCCCACCGTCTAAACCGCGCATTAAGAAGGCTTTAACCGTGCCATCTTCATTTAAGAGAATCTCTTTTAAAGGGGCATTTAAGCGCACTTCGCCACCTCTAGCGCTGATGTAATCGACTAAAGGTTGGCAGAGTCTTTCCGGGGGTGAACCGTCGAGAAAAGCCATTTTTGAGCCGTTTTTCTCCTGTAAAAAGCGGTTGAGGGCTGTTAGTAGAATCGTGGCGGAAATCTCGTTAGGATCGATAAAGTTTAGGGCTTTCGACATAGCGATAAACACTTCTTTTTCTACCCTAGGGGGTATGTTTTGTTTCTCTAACCATTCCGACCAAGAATATTTATCCATCTCCTCGACGTAACTTTGTCCTTTAACAATGGCAGGGATTAAACCGAGTCCAAATTTAATTTTTTCCTCCCAAGTTAACATATCGTTATTGCGGAGAATGGCAACAATACCGTTAATTGGGGCGGGAATATCAGGGAAGTCAAACCGCGAATAGGTCCCAGGTTTTTCCGGCTGATTGAAGATCATCGAGTGTTCTTTCCACTGTAGGCGATCCTCTATGCCTAATTCTTGGAATAATTGCAGCATATTGGGATAAGCGCCAAAGAAGATATGTAAACCGGTTTCGTACCAGTCCCCATCGGCATCTTTCCAAGCGGCAATTTTTCCCCCTAATACATCGCGACGTTCCAGTACGATGGGCGTATGTCCCGCATCGACAAGGTATTTCGCACAAGATAATCCGGCTAGTCCCGCACCAGCGATCGCAACTCGCATCGTTTCCTATCTACTCTCTAATGTCTTGTCTTTATCACATTCGCTATTATACTTCACATTTCGTTACATTTTTTTCAGATTGTCGAGAAGGCAAAAGGCAGGAGGCAAAAGGCAGGAGGCAAAAGGCAGGAGGCAAAAGGCAGGAGGCAGGAGGCAAAAGGCAAAAGGCAAAAGGCAGGAGGCAGGAGGCAAAAGGCAAAAGGCAGGAGGCAGGAGGCAAAAGGCAGGAGGCAGGAGATTATTTTTATTTATTCTCCCCCTGCAACGCGCACAAAGTGGTCTCCCCACTTCCTTGATAACTGCTGACTGCTTACTGATAACTGCTCACTGATAACTGCTCACTGATAACTGCTCACTGATAACTGTTTGCTGGTCACTGATAACTGATAACTGATATTGTGATATGTAATTAGCTTAATTCGCTTACCTTTTTAGTTCACGCGTACACCCTCTTCAATCGATCGCTATGACTTTTCCCACTACGTCACCCCAAGTCTCGGAAATAGAGAATAATCGTGCTTGGCATAATTTAACTGGCGAACAAACCCTAGAAATACTGAGAACCAATGGGGAAACCGGCTTAATCGAGGCTGAAATTGTTAAAAGAAAGGATATTTTCGGGTTAAATGAACTAAAAGAAACGGGGGGACGTAGCCCGTTAATGATTCTCTGGGAACAGTTTACTAACATTATGTTAGTGATGCTGATTGCCGTGGCGGTGGTTTCGGCGGTTTTGGACCTGAAAAAAGGGGAATTTCCCAAAGATGCGATCGCTATTTTTACGATTGTTATTTTAAACGGTATTTTAGGATATTTACAGGAAAGTCGGGCAGAAAAGGCATTAGCCGCCCTTAAGCAGTTATCCTCGCCGAAAGTCCGGGTTATCCGTAATGGTAGCACCTTTGAAGTGGCGGCCAAGGAACTCGTACCCGGGGATATCATGTTACTGGAAGCGGGGGTACAAATTGCCGCCGATGGCAGATTATTAGAAGCACAAAACCTGCAAATCCGCGAAGCTGCCCTCACGGGGGAAGCGGAATCGGTGAATAAACAAGCACAGAAGGTTTTACCTGAAGATGCCTCTTTAGGCGATCGCATTAACCTCGTCTATCAGGGTACAGAAGTAGTACAGGGGCGCGGGAAAGTGGCGATTACCAAGACGGGAATGGATACGGAAATCGGTAAAATCGCCGCCATGTTGCAAGGAGTAGAAAGTGAACCAACTCCCCTACAGCAGCGAATGTCGCAGTTAGGTAACGTTTTAGTGAGTAGTTCCCTAGCTTTAGTGGCTCTAGTCGTGCTTGGGGGCGTAATTCGCTTTGGTTGGCAGTTTTTTGAATCATTCCTCGAAACTTCCCTCAGTATGGCTGTGGCCGTTGTTCCCGAAGGTTTACCGGCAGTGGTAACGGTGACCTTGGCAATTGGAACCCAAAGAATGGTGAGAAGACAAGCTTTAATCCGTAAATTGCCAGCAGTGGAAACCTTAGGCTCGGTAACGACGATTTGCTCCGATAAAACCGGAACTTTAACTCAAAATAAAATGGTGGTGCAGAAAGTCAATACTTGCCACCATGTCATTACTGTCGCGGGGGAAGGTTACGCGCCCATCGGTGAGTTTAGTGGTGCTAGTGAAAGTGATCCCGAACTACAGGCAATTTTAACGGCTTGTGTGCTGTGTAATGATGCACTTTTGCAGAATAAAGAGCAAGAATGGTCAATTTTAGGCGATCCCACCGAAGGAGCTTTACTGACGTTAGCGGGTAAAGGAGGACTATATCGGGAAGCATTGGAACCAAAAAGCCCTCGTTTAGGCGAATTTCCCTTTTCTTCCGAACGAAAGAGAATGTCAGTAATCTGTGAGAATGCCCAGTTAGGTTTGGGGGATTCTGCCTATTTAATGTTTACCAAAGGCTCACCGGAATTAATTCTCGAACGTTGTTCTCTGATCCAAGTTGGGGCGGAAAGTCAACCCTTAACAGCAGCACAAAGAAGCCGTATTTTGGCACAAAATGACGAAATGGCGGGTAATGGCCTACGAGTCTTAGGTTTTTCCTATAAACCGATGACAGAAGTGCCGGAAGCGGAAAGAGAAGATAGTGAGGAACAATCCCTGGTTTGGTTGGGATTGGTGGGAATGCTCGATGCACCCCGCAAAGAAGTTAAAGAAGCGGTTGCCCTCTGTCGTCAAGCGGGAATTCGTCCGATTATGATTACTGGAGATCACCAATTAACGGCCAAGGCGATCGCCAGTGAATTGGGCATTGCGGCTGCTGGGGAGCGAGTAATCACCGGTAAAGAATTAGAAAAAATGTCTCAGAATGACCTAGAGGGAGAGGTAGATGGTGTTAGCGTCTATGCTCGTGTTTCTCCCGAACATAAGCTGAGAATCGTCCAAGCTTTGCAAAAACGGGGCAAATTCGTCGCCATGACGGGGGACGGGGTGAACGATGCTCCGGCACTAAAACAAGCGGATATCGGTATCGCCATGGGCATTACCGGAACCGATGTCAGCAAAGAAGCCAGCGATATGATTTTGCTGGATGATAATTTTGCCACCATCGTCGCCGCCACCGAAGAAGGGCGCGTGGTTTACAGTAACATTCGGCGCTTTATTAAATACATTCTCGGCAGTAATATTGGCGAGGTTTTAACCATTGCAGCGGCTCCTCTGCTCGGTTTAGGCGGTGTACCCCTTTCTCCCTTGCAAATCCTCTGGATGAACCTTGTCACCGACGGTTTACCGGCTCTTGCTCTGGCAATGGAACCCGCCGAACCTAATGTGATGAAACGTCCACCTTTTAGCCCCCGGGAAAGCATTTTCGCCCGCGGTTTGGGTTGGTATATGATTCGCATCGGCATCGTCTTTGCCATTCTCACCATTATTATGATGTACTGGGCTTACCGATATACTCAAGCAACCCCCGAAATCGGAGATCCCGGACGTTGGAAAACCATGGTATTTACTACCCTCTGTTTAGCACAAATGGGTCATGCTTTGGCGGTGCGTTCCCATACCCAGTTAGCTGTGCAAATGAATCCCTTCTCTAATCCTTACATTATCGCCGCCGTGGGTTTGACAACGATCCTACAATTGTTGTTAATTTATGCTCCTCCTCTACAAAACTTCTTCGGTACTCAATGGATTAGTGGCACGGAATTATTAATCTGTTTTGGATTTAGCGCCTTAATGTTTGTTTGGATTGAGTTAGAGAAGTTATTTATTCGCTGGTTCATGACGAAAAAATAAATCAATGCCAACACCAATTATTCTGACTTTAACGGTTTTAGTCGTTGCTTTAGTCGCTTTCGTGGCGGAATGGCTACCAGTAGATTTAACCGCTTTATGCGTGGCGATTGTCCTCATTCTCTTGGGTTTAGTTACTCCCGAAGAAGGTATCGCCGGGTTTAGTAATTCTGCCACGGTGACAGTGATGGCGATGTTTGTGCTTAGTGCCGGAATTACCCGCACGGGAGTGATTCAAGTAATTCGCGATCGCTTGCTGGTTTGGGGGGGCAAAAGTCCCCACCAACAGGTATTTGTCCTAGGGGCATTAGTGGGGCCGATTAGTGCTTTTATTAATAACACGGCAGTGGTGGCGATCTTTTTACCCATCGTTGAAGATTGGTGTAAAAAACAAAAAATTTCTCCTTCTAAGTTATTAATTCCCCTTTCCTACGCCACAGTTTTAGCGGGGATGATTACCGTGGTGGGAACTTCTACTAACATTCTCGCTAGTGGTATTTCTGCCAAGCTGGGTTATGGGGAATTTAGCTTATTTCAATTTACTGCTTTAGGATTAGTCACTTTTTTAGCAGGTTTGATTTATTTAACAATTTTTGCCCCAAAATTACTACCCGATCGCAAATCTTCCGCAGGGGAATTTTTAGACGATGATTATGGTTCTAAAGTATATCTGAGTGAGGTAATTATTACCCCTCGTTCTAATCTTATCGGTCAAACTTTATCCCAAAGTGGACTACAAAGAAAGTTTGATTTTGATGTGTTGGAATTAATCAGAAATAAGGTACATTTACCCCAACCTTTAGCCGATAAAGTTCTCAATGCTGGCGATATTTTAATCGTTCATAGTAGTCGGGAAGAACTATTAAAAATTAAAGATGAACGAGGCTTAGAAATCTTTGCCGATGTCAAATTTCAGAAAGGAGATATTGAATCGACAATTACTACAGGTGAGGAAAAATTAGCCGAGGTTTTGATTCTATCTAATTCCCGTTTAATTGGGACAACTTTAAAAGATCTAAAATTCCGTCAGCGTTATAATGCAACAGTTCTAGCGATTCGGCGTGGTTCGGAATTACTACAAGGAAGATTAGGGAAAATTCCTTTAAAATTTGGCGACTTGCTCTTAGTTCAGGGACCAAAACAGAGTTTTGTGGGGTTACAAACCACGCGAGAATTATTAGTTTTAGAAGAAAAAGAGCTTGAATCATTGCGACAGGATAAAGGCATTATTGCTTTAATGATTACTTTGTTAGTGATTATTATTGCTGCTTTTGATATTCAACCGATTCTTGTCACCAGTTTAGTCGGGGTGGTTTTAATGGTAATTACTGGCTGTCTAAAACCGGGAGAAGTCTATGGTTCCATTCGTTGGGATATTATCTTTTTATTAGCGGGTTTAATTCCCCTGGGTACTGCCATGGATAACTCGGGAACGACTAAATGGTTGGCAGATAATTTAGTGGCTATCGGCGGTCATCTTTCGGGGTTTTGGATCTTAGTTTTCTTCTATCTAATTACCTCAGTTTTAACTGAAATCCTCTCTAATAACGCCGCCGTGGTGTTAATGATTCCCGTCGCCGTGGAAGTAGCGAAAACGTTGGGTTTAAATCCTTTGGCATTTATGTATGCTGTCACCTTTGCTGCTTCTAATAGTTATCTAACACCGATTGGCTATCAAACTAATACCATGGTTTATGCACCAGGCGGCTATAAATTCCTCGATTTTACCCGTTTGGGTGCGCCCCTAAATTTAATTTTGACGATTTTAACCCCTAGTTTAATTGTCTTGTTTTATGGCTTGAAATAAAGAAAGAAAGAGATCGAAGAATCTTCGATCTCTAAAAAGAATTTGATAGTAGTCAAAACTATTTCGATTCGGCGAAGCGTTTACGCAGGGATTCGGCTCGCTTTTTCGCTACGGTATTGTTAGGATCAAATTTGAGAGTTTCTTCGTAGGTTTCGAGAGCTTTTTTAGCCATCTGTTTCTTTTCGTAAACATTGCCAAGATTATTGAGAGCGATCGAGTATTGAGGATAAAGTTTAATTGCTTCTTTGTAGTTACGAATCGCTAATTCTAATTGTTCTTGGGCAAAATAGGAAAAACCGAGCGCATTGTAGATTAGAGCTTGATTTTCTGGTTCGATGTTTTCTTCCTCAGAGATTTTTAAAGCCTTTTGTAGTAAACTCAATGCTTGAACATAGAGTTTTTTATCGAGATACAGACTCCCTAATTCATAGTATTCTTTAGCTGTACCTTTTTCTTTTTGCAATTTCTTTTGTAGCTTGTTAAAGGTTCCTTCCACTCGACGGGTTTTAAAGATTTGCACGATGACAAAAATTCCTAAACCAATCACGAAAATTAGCAATCCAGAAACGTAAATAAGCGGCAGGGTATCTTCCATAATTAGCGATCGAGCAATCAATATTTTTATACTTATTCCCTCAAATTATAACAGGATTTAGTCAGTGATCAGTGATCAGTTATCAGTGATCACTGATCAGATTTGAGTTTTCAGTTCACTGATTACTGATTACTGTTCACTGTTCACAGCAAAAAAGCACCCTATCTCCCCATTTCCCGAATTCTCAGGGGTAAGCCCCAATAGTTCACCCGTTCTGCTAACCAGCCGGTGGATTCTAGCCGCTCGATCGCTTGGTTGACGCGTTCTCGGAGACTTTGGTACTGTAAACCTTTAGGGAGAACGACTCCTAGAGCGATCGCGCCCAACTGGATCGGTAATTGACGATAATTGGGGAATTGCCGCACCCAACCGGTTAAAAGACTATTATCAGCCGCAAAAGCGTCTATTTCCCCCGTTTCCAGTAAATTAAAAGCTTCTTGATAGGAAGCAACCCCGCGCAGGATAGCGTTAGGCAAATTGGAACGCACAAGGGCGATTGTCGTCGAACCGTTGAGTACGGCGATTCTAGAGTTAGCTAGGTCTTCTAAACGCTGAAATTGCTGGTTTTTCGTCACAAAACCGCTGCTATCGAGGTAATAAAAGGGGCTAAAATCCACTAAGCGCTGACGTGCAGGAGTAATCGCCACACGAGCGATCGCCAAATCCACCCGATCATCAATAACCACCTGTAAACGTTCTTGATTACTAACGGGTTGGAGAATAATAGCACTGTCAGAACCGAGAATTTCTGCGGCTAGACGTTTAGCGATGTCGATTTCCAATCCTTGCAGATTCCCCTGAGAATCAAGGAAAGCGAGGGGAGGGAGATTATTTTTGACAGCGACAATTAATTTTCCCCGGCGTATAATCGTATCGAGATCGGTGCTAAAACTTGGAGCTACACCTAAGAGCAAAAAACCAAGAATAAATAACAAATTTTTCATACTGTTTTACCTAAACTAACTCGATTTCTACCTTGATTTTTAGCGGCGAACATGGCATGATCAGCCCGCTCGATCACCGCTTCTAGATTATTATCTTCAGGGCTAAATGTTGCGAAACCGAGATCAAAGCAAAACTACTGCCAAAAAGAAAATCTAGTCTCAAAAATAAATGCAGGTAAAAATAATTGCCCAAATAGCCTAAAATAATTGATATAACCAACAGGGGCAATGATTTGTTACCCAATCTGGGCAGGTGCTTTAATGCCATGGCGAGCTAGTGGTGATAGAAAAAAAGTCATTCATTATAACCATTGTAAAGGTCAATCCGCCTCTAGTTTCTAGAAGTCCGCTTTTTTCGACTAGAATAAAAAAAGCCAGTCAGAATAGCCACAATTAAGAAAATTTCTCCTCTTAGACTTGACGTGAAAGAGTCCCTCAACCCTACTTCTTTGGATCTCAAAACCATTTTTCCCTTTAAACTCGACGACTTCCAGCAATCGGCGATCGCATCTCTCGCTGCCGGTAAATCAGTGGTTGTCTGCGCTCCCACGGGTTCCGGCAAAACTTTAATCGGAGAATACGCTATCTATCGCGCCCTAGAAAGGGGCAAACGGGTTTTCTACACCACTCCCCTGAAAGCTCTTTCTAACCAAAAATTCCGGGATTTTCAAGAAAAATTCGGTCGCACCCCCACCGATGGCGATGAGGATTCCCCGCTGCTGTTTGCGGAAGTGGGATTAATTACCGGCGATGTGGTGATCAATCCCTCAGCATTAATTGTAGTCATGACTACAGAAATTTTTCGCAATATGCTGTATAGGACTCCGATCGGTCAGGTAGGCACTTCCCTAGAAAACGTGGAAACCCTGGTTCTCGATGAATGTCACTATATCAGCGATCGAGGTCGCGGCACCGTTTGGGAAGAATCAATTATCTACTGTCCCCCTAGTATCCAATTAGTGGCCCTCTCCGCCACCATCGGCAACCCGGGGGAACTCACCGACTGGATTAACTGGGTGCGGCAACTGCCCCAATCCGGCGACAATAAACAGACCTCCAGCTGCGAGCTAATTAACTCCGATTTTCGCCCCGTCCCCCTGCGCTTTTATTTCGCCAATAAAGAGGGATTATTCCCGCTGCTCGACCCAAAACAGAGCAAAGTTAACCCGAAACTACACTCAAAAGTCGGCCACGGCAAACCCCGACGCTTAAAACGAGAAGATTGTCCCACCATCGCCTCGATTGTCACCACTCTGCGGGACAAGGATATGCTCCCGGCCATTTACGTCATTTTCAGCCGTAAAGGTTGCGATCAGGCGATTCGAGAGCTAAAAAACCTCAATCTCGTTAATCCAGAAGAAGCTAGAGCCATTTACTACCGTTTACTCATTTTCTTCCTGGAAGATAATCCCAATCTGCAAGAACTCGCCCTTTCCTTCTTTGCCGTCGAAAATCCGCCTCTACACCAAAAATTACTGGCTTTTTTCGCGAATAACCCCCAGTCCGACGAGCAACTCCTCAGCCTCTTAACCGCCGACCCCGAGACGAAAAATCAACTGTTTGAATTCCTGGCCAGTGCTTCCCAATTGGTGCGCGCCGACCAAGTGGAACCCCTCACCCGGGGCTGTGGTGTTCACCATGCGGGGGTTTTACCCCTCTGGAAAGAGTTAGTCGAACAACTCTTTGAAGCCGGTTTAATTAAGGTGGTTTTTGCCACCGCTACTCTCTCGGCCGGGATTAATATGCCCGCCCGCACCACCGTTATCTCGGCCCTCTCCAAACGCACCGATGATGGCCATAGTATGCTGACTCCCTCGGAATTTGTCCAGATTGCCGGCCGGGCCGGTCGCCGGGGAATGGACGCGGTGGGCCATGTGGTGACAGTACAAACGCCCTTTGAAGGGGCAAAAGAAGCGGCTTTTCTGGCCACCGCCCAACCGGAACCTCTGCAAAGCTGTTTTGCGCCCAGTTACGGCATGGTCTTAAATCTCCTGCAAAAACACAGTCTAGAGGAGGCCAAAGACCTCTTAGAGCGCAGTTTCGCCGAATATCTCGCTCGTTTGAAGTTAAGCCCCGAACGACAACAGATTACCGCCTTAACCACCGAATTAGCTAAGTTGGATATGGAATTAGCCGGGATCGAGCGGGAGCAGGTCTTCAGTTACGAAAAGCTACGGGAAAGACTGCGGGAGGAAGAAAGACTGTATAAAATCCTCGCTAGTCAGTCAGAGGCACAGAAAAGACAGGAAATACATCTAAAATTGCCGAATATTCCCGTCGGAACTATCCTCCATCTCAAGGGCAAACACATTAAGGTTCCCGTCCCCGTCCCCGCTATCTTTGTCAATACCCTGCACGGAGCCGGTCAAGTGCGAACCCTTGTTTGTTTAGGCAGTGATAATCGCTGGTATTTAGCCGCCTATGCCGATATTAGCGAGATCGATCGAGGTTTTCTCTCTCCTGCGGAATTAGGCGAACTGATACCCCCTTCTCTAGCAGCAGTCTCCCTAGGGGGTTGGCGCAAGGGTGAGGAAAATACTCAGGCGATCGCCGATTTAATCCCCCAACAAGTGCAGGGCATCCCACCGGTGACGGAACTGGCAACACAAGCACAAAGAATTGAAATTGTCAATAGTCAAATTGCCGCTCATCCCCTGCAAAAACGCAAAAATCCAGGGCGATTGATGAAATTATACTACGATCGAGAGATTGCTCGCGATAAGTTACACAAAGCCCAGATTAAATACCAGAAACAACAATCGCGCAAATCCTACTACTGGGAAGAATTTCTGAATCTAATCGAGATTTTGCGAGAATTCCAAGCATTAGAGGGTTATTTGCCCACTCCCCTCGGAGAAGCGGCGGCCACTATTCGCGGGGAAAATGAACTCTGGTTAGGATTAGCGATGATGTCCGGAGATTTGGACAGATTGACTCCTAGCCAACTAGCCGCCGCCATCAGCGCCATGATTACGGAACCCCCTCGCCCCGATACTTGGTGCAATTACCCGCCTGTGCCAGAAGTTATCGATATTTTGCGGCAAGGAGAAGGAAATTCCCCCGGTCTGCGAGAAGTTCGCCGTTTACTCTATCAAGCTCAATCTCGCTACGATATCACCATTCCCGTCTGGTTAGAAACCCAACTGATGGGGATTGCCTCCCGTTGGGCCCAGGGGACATCCTGGCCGGAATTGTGCGAAAATACTAGCCTCGATGAGGGAGATCTAGTGCGATTATTACGGCGCACCGTCGATGTTCTCTGGCAAATTCCCCAAATTCCCCGGGTTTCCCAAGTTCTTAAAGATAATGCCCGTCTCGCCGTCACAGCCATGAAGCGCTTTCCTTTATAATAGACCTCTTGTAGAAATCAAAAATCGTTGTTAGGGTTAGGAGCCAGTAGCCAGTAGTCAGTAGTCAGGAGAATTAAAAATAAGCATTAATCAATTAAATGGTATATTTACAGATTTTATGCCATTTAATCCTTATTTTTGACGTTTTTGAACCCTGAAAAATTAATTATGCAAGAGGTCTAATATTGATCGCTCTTTTAAACAATGGGAGATGGTAAGGAAAGTAACTGTTGGTGAATCTGCTCGATTAGGGCGAGGATTTGCTGATAATTGTGGTGCAATCCCTGATGATAGAGGTGATTTGCTCCTTGATTTAAATCCGCTAAAGCTGATTGATAATAACCCAATTGATGCCGCAGTAATCCCCTTCTAATATAAGCATCGGCATAAAAAGGATCGATGGCAATCGCCCGATTTAAATCGGCGATCGAGCGGTCGTATTCACCTAATTGGTGAGCGGTACAAGCTAGATTATAGTAGGCTGAGGCGTTATTTTTATTTAACCGGAGAGCTTGATTAAAATCCGCCTTGGCTGAGGTAAAATTGTGGAGGGCTAAATGAGATAAACCTCGATCATTATAAATAGTGGCTAAAGTGTCGGGTTGCCAGTTAGTAATTTGACGCAAGGATTGATTAAAATCGGCTAGGGCAAGGGGATAATTTTTCATGGCCGCCTGAACTAAACCCCGATTATAGTAGGCTTGATAATAGGTGGGTTTTAACCGGATAGTCTGGTTATAATCGGTCAGCGCCTGTGAATAATCTCCCAAACGATAAAAAGCTAAACCCCGATGGAAATAGGCTAGATAATTATCGGATTGCTGTTGTAAAGAGCGGGTGCAGTCTTGCCAAGCGTGCAGATAATCCTGCAAATAAATCTGAGTTAAACAGCGATTACTGTAGGCTAGGGCCAAGTTATTTTCCTGTTCCAGCGACTGATTGAAATCCTGCAAAGCTTGCTGATAATTACCTGCCTCTAGTTGTTCAATTCCCGATCGCAACCAGTAGGATAAATGTACTGATTGAGCCGCTTTTCCCTGCCGAGGCCATCCCCCCAGCACAAGCGAGCAGAGCAGTGCAACAATAACCAATCCACCGAGGCGAGGAAGAAAATTTTTCAAAACCGTTGACATAGGAGTATCTTTGTGCATATACTCCCAATTCTGAGGAAACTTTCTCGATCGATCAACAGACAGCCTGTCAAACTAAATCCGTTGAATATAGACTACATATTAGGACAGGCAAAAGGCAAGAGGCAAAAGGCAAAAGGCAAAAGGCAGACTTCGGCGTGAGCTTTTGTCGAACGCTTTGTTCTCCCCACACCCTACACCCCACACCCCACACCCTACACCCCACACCCCACACCCCACACCCCACACCCCACACCCTACACCCCACACCCCACAGTCTAGGACTGGTCTATGTCTCTAGAGGTCAGTCTGCGATAAGCTGATAAAGGAAAGATTGTCACCGAGCAATTATGGTGGCGTTACTCGCTAACGCAGTTGACACCCGATAAATGATACAGGAGTTATCTATGGAAACTATTTTTATCCCCCACCTCCTCAAATCTCCTGATCGACAAAGAGTCATCATCATCGATAATTTTATCCCCGATCTAGAAACCTTGACACCAGTGCGGGGGACCTTGCTGGTTAGACATGGGGGGAATTTTTTGGAAGTATCGGTGAAAGCAGAAACCATCGTCACCTTAACCTGCGATCGCTGTTTACAGCAATATAATCATCGTCTGCAATTAAACACTTCCGAATTAATCTGGCTAGACAAAAATAAAGACTACGATCACTCCTATCCTCTAGAGCGAGAAATAGCCTACGAAGACCTCTCGGAAACCCTCGATCCTAACGGGGATTTTGACCCGCAAATGTGGTTATACGAGCAGTTGTGTCTAACTTTGCCCCCCCGTCAACTCTGCGGAGCCAATTGTCAACCACCCGATTTTTTTCTTCCAGAAAATACTGCCATCGATGGTCGTTGGGCCTCCCTAGAATCCTTGAAAAGTCAGTTATCTCAATCGCAAAATTGAGCCTTGATGCCGATTTTTTTCGGGTTTCGAGCCACGAGAAAAGCGATCGAAACCCGATTCTTTACCGGCCCCAAATCTTTTTCAGGACAGTTTCGGGAGTAATATCGGCGACTTTTCCCGTATTAGCTTCAATATATCGATGAAGCTCTCCCCCACTCGGTAAAACTCTCTTAGGCAACGAAGGAAGCAGCAGAGAGAGGGTATAGGTTCCCACGGCCACGGCTAACTGTAAAGGGACACTTTCGGTAGCTAACAATAAATTAGCACCGGCGATCATGGCCGCCATTTTACCGATATCGGCCGTTCTGGACACTTTTAAGTTATTATCCATGGCTTTGAGGGCTAAAACCCAATCTTCATCCAGTTCTCCCTGGATTGCGACAATTGGCAAATCCGGTTGTTGATGGCGAATACCTTGGATAATTTCTAGCCAACTCTCTAGGGGATAAACCGTTTCTAGTCCTTGGCTGATGCTGAGATCGCTACCGCCGGCGTAGAGGAGAATATAGCCGCTATCCTTGATATTGAGGCGTTGCTGCTCCATTTGGGCCCAATCGATATCATCGCGATTCAAGGTTAGTTTTAAAGGTGGACAGGGTGGAGCAATCTTTAACCCTTTGACCAGTGCGTGATAATTATCCGCTAGATAGCCTTCCGTTGGCCGGGGTACTTGTTCCGATAAGAACCAGCTGCCATTATTTTCATAGCCTATACGGTTAGGAACACCATTTAACCAGAGTAAAAGGTTGATAGCAGGACGATTAGTGAGACTAATGGCGATTTCGTACTCCCGGTCTCGAATTACTCCCAAAATATTTAAATAATCCGCTAATCCGTACTGATCTCGATAGTCAAATAAAAGCACTTCCCTAACCTGGGGACAGAGACGATAGGCAGCTTTTGCCCTAGGTTCGACCAAAACATCAATGCTGCTTTGGGGGTAAGTTTGCCGGAGGGTTTCTAGAGTGGGAAAAAACAGCAGTTGATCGCTAATTCCTCCCGGTACAAGGGTTAATATTCGCATTTTATCTGGATATACCTGAATCGATCAGCTTAATTCTAGCAGTGTCCCTCGTTATTCACTAAATCCGGGCAGCGATGTTTTTTCTCCACAGAATGCGATCGCAGATTCCCTAATTCCCCCTTCCTCTTAACTAGGGTTTGCTGAAAAAGTTTTTCGTGGGGGCAGGGTGTGGGGTGTAGGGTGTAGGGTGTAGGGTTTTACCGATTTTGAGGTAGTCAGTTACCTAATTTTCAGAGAAAAAGTCCAGGGATTTTCCCCCCGATCCCTCCAATGGTAGGCACTTTTTGAGGGAAAAAAAGTCTAAAAGCCTTATCCAACAAAGTTTTTAGATTTATTCAGCAAGTCTTAAGTATTACCGGAAGGATTAGAACCGTACATAGCATTTAAAACCAAAGCGGGGTCAACGTATTGATTGCCGTACATCAGTCCCCAGTGCAGGTGTGGTCCGGTGGTGCGTCCGGTCATTCCCACTCTAGCCATACGGGCCCCTGCCGGTATATCCTGACCGAGAGTAAGGACGATTCCTCCTGACCTGTCAATCAAAAAAGTACCACGGCTATCGGATTGAACCGAACCCATGAGATGACAATAAATATGCGTCCATTGACCGGATTGCATCTTAATCATGGTGCCACAGCCTGTATTATCCGATAATTCGACGATTCTGCCGGTCCACCAATTGCGAATATAACTGCCCAAGGGTGCGGCCATATCTAACCCGGCATGAAATTGTTGACTGCCATCCATGGGAGAGAAACGATAACCGAAACCGGAGGTATAGGTTTGAAAGTTTTCCACGGGGAAGGAGGCCCCGGCCCAAGCATTTTGAGCTATGAGAGTGGGATTAGCTTTAACGGGGTGTAAACGGTCAAATCCTAGAGAAATTAACGTGACAAGACAGCTAATTGCTAAAAAACGCAGGAATTTAACAGGCAGATATTTGAGCATGAGACTTACTCCAGACACCAAAATTAAATATACCCCAGTTTCCGCTGCCGCTAATTTTACCGGCGGCTTTTAACCGATATTTTAGTTAAGTTTTGAGTTATATTGAGCATTGGTTAGCGGTTGACAACATTTCCCCTCAGGCTGCCGATTCCCCGACTCCCCCACTTACTTTTTACTTTTTACTGACTCGTAAGTAGGGAGGCACAATTATTTGTAGGATGGGTTAGCGGTAGCGTAACATGATCGGGCGTTGGGTTTCATGCTTCAACCCAACCTACGTTCATCTTATATTTAATTCCACCCACCCACTTACCATGTTAGACCTAAAGCAAATTAGAGAAAATCCAGAGGAAGTACAGCAACGCTTAGATAGTCGGGGAGGGAGTTATGATATTGCCCCTATTCTCCAGTTAAATCAACAACAGAAGGCTTTAGAGTTAGAACGCAGCAGTTTACAGGCCCGGGGTAACGAAATCGGTAAACTGGTGGGACAAAAAGTGAAAAGTGGCAGCGATGTCAACAGTCCCGAAATTTTGGGACTGAAAACAGAAGGAAACGAGATTAAAAGTAAACTAGCTCAATTAGAACCGCAGGAAAAAGCCATTAAAGCGGCCATTGACCAAAAAATCTTAGATTTACCCAATTTACCTAGTGAAACCACTCCCATCGGTAAGGATGAACGGGAAAATGTGGAAGTCAGACGCTGGGGAGAGGAATATAAACCCACCAACCCGAATATTTTGCCTCACTGGGAAATTGGGGAAAAATTGGGCATTTTAGACTTTGAACGGGCAGTAAAGATCGCCCAGAGTCGTTTTGTTAATCTTATCGCCCTCGGGGCAGCCCTAGAAAGAGCTTTAATTAATTTTATGCTCGATCGCCATATTGTCGCCGGTTATACAGAAGTTTTACCGCCAATTCTGATTAATAGTGACTCCCTGCGCGGGACGGGACAACTGCCGAAATTTGCGGAAGAAAGCTTTAAATGTCGAGATGATGAGCTTTGGTTAGCACCAACGGCAGAAGTACCTGTAACTAACCTCTATCGCGATGAAATCCTCTCATCGGAGCAATTACCGATCAAACACTGTGCCTATACCCCTTGTTTTCGTCGAGAAGCGGGCAGCTATGGCAAAGATACGAGGGGCTTGATCCGTTTGCATCAATTTAATAAGGTGGAAATGGTCAAAATCGTCCATCCTGACGCTTCTGCTCAGGAACATGAAAGTTTAGTCGCTAATGCAGAGGCAATCCTGCAAGCTTTACAGTTGCCCTATCGGGTGATTGAATTGTGTAGCGGTGACTTGGGTTTTTCGGCAGCCAAATGTTATGACTTAGAAGTGTGGCTACCTTCGGCTAATACCTATCGGGAAATTTCCAGTTGTTCTAATTTTAGAGACTTTCAGGCACGACGGGCAAATATTCGCTTTAAAGAAAAAGGGCAAAAAGGCACTAATTTTGTCCACACCCTCAACGGTTCGGGATTAGCGATCGGTCGTACTATGGCTGCTATCCTAGAAAATTATCAACAGCCGGACGGGACGGTAAAAGTGCCAGAAGTGCTGCAACCCTATCTAAAACGGGAAGTTATTTGTTAATTTTTGATAAAAATGCTTGACAAAATCTCTATATAGGGTTTGCTGAATAAATCTAAAAACCTTGTTGGGTAAGACTTTTAGACCTTTTGTCAATCAAAAAGTACCGGATATGGGAGTGATCAGGGGGAAAATTCAGGTACTTTTTCCCTGAAAATTGGGTAGTTGACCACCTGAAAATCGGTAAAACCCTACACCCCACACCCCACACCCCACACCCTGCCCCCAAGAAAAACTTTTTGCCGCAAACCCTATATAGTGCATTTGAAAGAATTGAACTTAACCCCACTCTAGAATTGCCTGTTTTAAGGCTCCTTCGGGCAAATTGGCTGGATCAAAAGACTCACCCGCTTCTATTCTGGCTAAAGCTTCAAAAAAAGCCCTCACACCACTGGCAGGCCCCGATGGGTGGTCCATAATTCCGGTTCCCGCATTGAGGATAACATTACGTCCGTAATCCCCAAGGACCTGGGGAACAATACCTGGACGAATGCCGGCCGAGGGAACTGGAAAAACGTTTCTATCGCGCAAAATATCGCGAATTTTGCCCTCCTCCTGGGGATCGAAGGGTAAACTACCGTAAGCGGCGGGATATAGCACCGCATCGGCTCCTGCGTGGGCCATCATCGTCCCCAAAACCACAGAATAGGCTAATCCCGTATCGCTACCGGCACACATCGCTCCGGCAAAGGCAGGATGGGCGAAAATAGGCACATCGATCGCCGGATCACTGGCTAAAGCTTCTAAAACGGAAAAACCGTAGGTAAGAACGTTTAATAACAGGGCATTAGCCCCATGTTTCACCAATAAACGGGCTTTTCTCTGCAATTCGTCCGCTTTTCCAGTGACATTGACCGCGTAGAGAACATTTCTGCCGGTTTGCTGCCGCACTTCCTCCAAAACCCGACGACAACAATCTAGGCGCTCGTGGGTGGGAGCCACGGGAAGATCCGCCATGATTTCATCATCTTTAATCACGTCTAAGCCAGCAAAAGCCACTTCTCGCAGGATATCGGCGTGATCTTGGGCCGATAGTCCTAAAGCGGGTTTAAAAATTGCCATTACTAGAGGTCGATCATAAACCCCCAAACGTTGCCTAATTCCTGTGATTCCCAGCTTGGCTTTCGTGCCGTAGCTTTCGGGGAGATACACCCCCACCACTTTTCCGGCTCCAGCCATGGAATATTTGCCGAAAATCATGGTTAAAAGACTGGCGATGTCATTTTCAACGTTTATCTGGGGAAAACGCACCCTAGCCACCTTATAACCGTCGGCTTCCTCCCTGATCCCCACCACTTCCCCTAGGTGTTGTTGCAGCTGCTGTTGACGATGACTGTGGCGATCGCTCCAAGTGCCAGCGGTTTGACCGATAGCGATCGTTTTTGCCTGTTTTTCGGCATTAATAGCGGTAGGAAAGCGATAATCGACAATGATAGTCATGAAAAGTCAAAAGCTAAAAAAGGGAGTGGGAATTATAAATTATAAATTATGAATTATGAATTGGGGGGGTGGGGAGATAGGCAGAAAAAGCTGCCTCTTGCTTATCCTAACCAAGGAGTTAATTGTGTCGGCTCTCCTAGACTGGTTATAGCAAATTAGTAGTTTAAATGAGCCTAACCCCTTAAATAGCCTGGAATCCAACAAAGCCAAAAGCTTTTTTGATTAAAATTGCTTTTTTGAATTCTGGTGAGCCTTTTGGCAAGGCTTGCGTGGATTATTTTCTGCTAATATATCATAACTACTCTAGAAGAGCCAAAAGTCTTGACAAATCGCGCCGCTTGATATAATTGGGGTTGGCTGAAAAAGTTTGTTGGTGGGGTCAGGCGGTCGGCAGCGGGCAGGAGGCAGGAGTTTCAGGCTTTGTTGCCCTCCTTTTTTGTACCAATTATGTACTAAAAAAAGGATAATGCAAGGTTTTTGAAGGTCTCAATCCTATTTTCGCAGCATGAACATCGGATTTTAACAGGTCAAAAGCCTTATTTTCAAAGGGTTTTACCATTATTCAGCCAGCCCTAATTGGATTTGGGTGATATCATCTTGCGGAAAGACAGGCAGCGCTACTGTTATAAAGAATATTGGCTCGGCTCTTCTTGTTTCTGTATGGAAGGGAGAAGAATAGGGGTAATTTTCCAGAAATATATTCTTCAAAGCCTTGCCTAGCAAAACTCGTCCGAATAATAAGCACTGATTATCGCACAAAGTCGAGAGGAGCTAAGTAAATTTACCTTAAGATTAATTAATCAATTGGATAATGTATAGAAAACTGGCGAACAAAATCCTTAAATTAGCTAATTGCCTATCTAGATCATCGAAGCGATCTCTTCTAATTGTCACCGATTGCCTTATTTTTTGTCTGACCATCTATCTAGCCTTCTCTCTCAGGTTTAATCTTAGCCTCGAATATCAGCAAATTAGACCTTTTTTCGGGGAAATATTCAGCTTAATTGCCATTAAACTTCTAGTTTTCTATCTTAAAGGTATTTACCGTCCCGTACTACGTTATACAGGATTAGAGTTTCTTTCCTCCGTACTGCAAGCGGTTCTCTATAGTTCAGGGGTTTTAATCAGTCTTGCCTACTTTCAAAGGGATGCCTTTTTGCCGCGTTCAGTCCTGATTATCGACGCATTGTTAACCCTAGTATTGGTTATTGGGGTGAGACTGTTGATTCGTTCTGTCTTTCACCGTCTGAATATTTACGTCAGTAGTGTCGATAGGGAACCGACAATTGTTATCTATGGTGCCGGGGTTGTGGGTTGTCAATTGGCACGTTCCCTACAAAATGACCCCCACTATCGTTTATTGGCCTTTGTTGATGATAATCCCGATTTGCAGCAGCGAGTTATCCAAGGCATTAGGGTTTATCCCCCCTCTCAATTGGCACTACTGCACCAAAAACGGGCCTTTGACTGGGTTATTCTCGCTATTCCGAATGCAGACAAGACCAGAAAGCGGCAAATCATCGAAAGTCTAGAAACTTTACCCATCGTCATTAAAACCGTCCCTCCCCTCTCAAAAATTTTATCGGGAGAAGCGGCCATCAATCAGATTCGCAGTGTCGATGTCTCGGAATTATTAGGACGGGAAGAAATTCTACCCCATCCCGAACTTTTGGGAAAAAATGTCACGGGTAAAGCGGTGTTAGTCACCGGGGGTGGCGGTTCCATCGGTTCGGAATTATGCCGACAAATCGCCCTCCTCAAGCCAAAATGCTTGGTAATCTACGAATTAAACGAGTTTTCCCTCTACAAAATCGATCTCGATTTAAGCGAAAATTATGCCGATTTAGCCAAGTATGCCTATCTAGGCAATGTTCTTGACCGCAATCATCTAGACCGAGTCATCCAACAACACCAAATTGAGACAATTTATCACACGGCCGCCTATAAGCACGTTCCCCTTGTGGAAACCAATGCTAGTCAAGGGATTTACACTAATGTTTGGGGAACCTTAAATGTCGCTCAGACCGCGATCGAGAATTCAGTTAGTAATTTAGTTCTCATTTCCACCGATAAGGCCGTCAGACCGACTAACATTATGGGGGCCAGCAAACGCTGTGCTGAGTTAGTCGTGCAAGCTTTGGCCGCTTTACCCCATACTTCCACCTGTTGCGCTATCGTCCGCTTTGGCAATGTTCTTGATAGTAGCGGTTCCGTGGTGCCGCGTTTCCGGGAACAAATCGCCCAACGTAAGAATATTACCCTCACCCATCGCGATATTATTCGCTATTTTATGTCTATTCCAGAGGCGGTGCGTTTGGTTATACAAGCGGGAGCCATGGCCCGAGGGGGTGAGGTATTCCTGTTAGATATGGGTGAACCGGTAAGAATTTACGATTTGGCCCTACAGATGATCCGTTTAAGTGGCTTGGAATTAGGGCAAGATATCGATATTGAAATCACAGGATTAAGACCGGGGGAAAAACTCTACGAAGAATTATTAATCGATACCGATAAAGCTCGTCCCACCGCTCACCCAAAGATTTTTTGCGCTCATGAACACTTTCTTGCTTGGGACAAATTGCGAATCAAATTAGAGCAACTGCTTAATTATATTCAAGTTAATGACCGTCAGGGCTTAGTTAAGTCCCTACAAGATTTAGTTCCCGAATATCAGCCGGCGCAGCAAATAGCCAGTAATTTGTCAAGTAAAAAGTGAAAGAAAGGAGTTTTAGCGAGTGCATCCCACATTTGCAGAAATACCGACAATTAGCAATTATCAGTGACTCTTAAATTAGTACAAAAATATGAACAATCGCGTGTAAGCATCCCACCGAAAAACTAATGCGCTCCGGGGTTTGGGCCCCAACGGGGGGTTTGGGTAGGGTTGATTCATGAATCAACCCTACTATAGCAAAGAGCGGGATAGTTAGGACATAATAGAGAAAAAGAAATGAGGAGAAGCTTTCATGGCAGCACCCTATAGTGATGATTTAAGACAGAAAGCAGTGAGTGCCGTAGAGCGAGGGGAGAAAAAAAGCCATGTCTGTCGCACCCTCAATATTAGTCGTAATACATTAGACCTATGGCTGAAACGGAAGAAACAAACTGGGACGGTGGCCGCTAAAACTAACTATCGTCGAGGGCCGAAGCCCAAAATTGACGATTTAGAAGCCTTTCAAAAGTTGGCCGAACAATATGGGCATTTGACCCAAGAAAAAATGGCGCAAAAATGGGCTAACCCAGTCAGTAGGATGAGAATTGGTCAAGCGCTCAAAAGAATTGGATTTACTAGAAAAAAAAAACTTATGGCTACAGAGAAAGAGATGAAGAAGCCCGAAAAGAGTTTCTCCAAAAAATCAGAGGTTATGCCCCGGAAAGATTTGTCTATATTGATGAAGCTGGAATAGATAACACCATCGATTACCCTTATGGATATTGTCACAAATCAGAAAGATTTGAGGCTTTAAAGTTAGGTCACTGTAGCGAAAGAGTTAGTGTGATCAGCGGTTGGTGGCGTGGTTCCACGATCGCGCCAATGGTGTTTGAGGGGTACTGTAATACAGAGTTGGTGTGTGAGTGGATAGAACAATTGCTATTACCCGAACTACTACCCGGTCAAATTATCATCATTGATAACGCCAGTTTTCATCCCAAAGAGAGAATCAAAAAATTGTTAGCTAAAGCGGGATGTGAAGTGCTATTTTTACCCGCCTATTCTCCAGATATCAACAAAATTGAAAAGTTCTGGGCTAGATTGAAAAACTATGTTAGTCAGATTATCAATGATAGTGAAAACCTTGTGGATGCTGTGAGTAAAGCCTTCAGGCATCTGTCCTAACTAACTCGTTCTATGCCATAGGAGTCGCCAATCAGCCAAAAAACTTTGGAAACTGGTCAAACTAATCCTATTGAAAGATTAAATAATACCTTTCGACCAAGGATTTCTCGGCTGGTGAGAGAGAGTCTATCTTTCTCTAAAAAAATGGAGAATCACGTTGGGGAGCCCTTTGGTATTTTGGCTCTTCGTTACTCTTTATGCTAAATCAACAGACAAGATGCCAAGACAACATACTTCTAACCCAAAAATTTCGAAAGTTTCTAAAGCCATAGCCTCTTCGTTTTATTAGTTTAAGTTTATTGTTGATTCCCTCGACTAATCCATTCGTTGTCCTTCGCTCGAAATAACTAATGATTTCTCCAAACCAGTTTCGGATTGTTTGACAACTCTTGGTAAAAACACTGGAGGATTTTGCCAACCATTCCGAGATGGATAGCATTCCCTCTGTCGGATTCTTTGAGGTTTCGTAAATCCTTCTGAATTCTTCCTTTAATTCGTGCATCTCTTTCAAATTTAGCCAAGTTTTTTTGATAGCTTCTAGTTTGATTTTTTGGGGTTCCGTTAAATCTTCTTCATTTTTTAACAGGCTATATTTACTTCGCTTTAAAACTTCTAGCTTCGCTTCTTTTTCCGCTTTCTGTTTTTTCTTTTTCCGCGCTTCTACGGCTCTTTTTTCCGCTCTTCTCTGTTCGTCTAACTCTTGATTAATTTGTTTCATTACATGGAATCTATCAGCGACTACCTCGGCCGACGGCATCAATTCTTTTACCAGATTTTTATAGGACAACCAAAGGTCTATGCTCACTTCTTCAATTTGCTCTAACACCTCTTTTCCCCAGCCCGTAAGGGTTTTCTTAAACTCTTCTTGTGTTCGCTTCTCCAGAATAGCTATTAGTTTTCCCGTATCTAAATTTACTAAAACTGCACAGTAATTTTTTTGTCCCTTCACTAGAGCGATTTCATCAATTCCTAGTCTTTTTAATTCCGATAAATCTGGCTCGGTAATTTCTTCAGCGATGTCCTCTAGCATTCTTTGAATCTCTTCTTCCGTTACGTCATTTCTTCGGCTAACATTTAAAATATCTCCTGATTTTAATTGTTCAAGTATATTCTCGGCTAGTCTTTTCGTATAGGTTCGTTTACTGGCGACAAAATCTAACTCTTCGCTAAAGGGCTTCTGACAATTATCGCACTTAAATTGACGACGATTAACTTGTAGGTACACTGGTTGGCCTGAGAGCGGTAAATCTTTGACTAAATGTCGATGATTTTGGTGTAGTTTATCGCTCTCTAACCCACAACGAGGACAGATTGCTTTTTTCTTTTTCGATTCGATTCGTCAAACTATACCGACATTTTCTAGGTGTCGATAGCCTTGAATAGAGGTTCCTTCTAGGTTCAAAAATTTGTCAAGTATCATAAGTAAAATACTCTGGTTTTTGGCTATTATATTAAATCTTAACTCAATTGTCTATCTTTTGGTATTAACCTGTTTGTGTCTAAAATTTCTCCCTGTATAGATTTCAGCTATTTTTGAGCGTAAGCACTATCATCGAATTTTATTTTAAGTTAATTATTTGCATAACAATTACCGAAGAGCCGGTATTTTATCCATGACTACAATGCACAGCAAAGCAAAGGATTAAGCCTCCATCAATACTACCGAATCACCCCCCCGAACGGTTACGATGGCCTTAAATAACAGTTAAGTAGGGCTTGCTGAATAATGGTAAAACCCTTTTAAAATAAGGCTTTTGACCTGTTAAAATCCGATGTTCATGCTGCGAAAATAGGATTGGGACTTTCAAAAACCTTGCATTATCCTTCTTGTAGTACATAGCTTGGTACAAAAAACAAGGGCAACAAAGCGTGAAACGACCGGCTCCGTTCGGACATCGGGGGGAGCTTTTGTCGAACGCAAAAGCTCACGGCCGAAGCCTGACTCCCCAGACTCCTAACCCCACCAATACACTTTTTCAGCAAACCCTAAGTAGTCGAACATAAGTTTTCGCTGCTGTATAAAGTTTTGTAAATAGGGTAGAAAGCTGTATGCAACAGCAAAAACCGCCTATTTTACATTCCTTAACATAGTGTTGTTTATTTATGTCCGACTACTTAGGGAGCTTCTGGGACTTTCGGAAATCCCTGACCGAATCCAGATTCTGAAAGCCTTGGTTGACAAGTGATCGCTAACTTTTTTTCTAATAAAAACTCAAATTTCGGGTTTCTGTTAGTTAGCGATAGCTTGAAGGCTTACCCCATAAGAGAGCTAGAGTTTAGAGACTGTAAGACTTTTGCCAGACTCCCTCCAAGAGCGTTAGTGAGGGATGAGCTTTTAGATAGAGAGACTTGTGGCAAGATATAATTAAGGGGTATTGAGGGAAGAAATTCGATTATGGAAGAACTTTTAGAATTAAAAGCTTTGCTCTTAAAAGGTGATATTAAAGGTTCACTGGCGATTGTAGAAGAACTTGAAGATATGAGCAAAAATGGGATTATTAGCACCATTCGTAGTTATGCTGTTATCTTATTACTGCATTTAATTAAACAACAGGCAGAAAACCGAACCACTCGTTCTTGGGATGTCTCCATTCGCAATAGTGTTAGAGAAATTCAACGCCAAAATAAACGCCGAAAAGCAGCAGGATATTATTTAAGTGATCAGGAATTAACAGACACTTTAAACGATGCTTATCTTAATGCTTTGGATGCCGCTTCTTTAGAAGTCGAAGCAGGTCGGTATCAATCGGAGCAAATAGAAGCTATAATTGACAAAAATAAACTGATTAGCACTGCTTTCATTCTGATCAAAAACGTCTCTCCCTAGAAAGATTATGACCAACTCAATCTCTAAAGAAAAAGCCCAAGAAATGTTACGTTGGTTAAACAAAAATCGTGACACCGTGCTTGATTTGTATAAAAATCAATACATTGCCTATAATGAAAAAGGGGTCATTGCTCACGGTGAAAATTTACAGAATGTTCTGGAAGAAGCCAACACAACCAATCAAGAATTTGTCATTTATCTTGTTCCTCGTTGTCGTTATTCTATGCAAATTTTACCCCTTCAAGTTTAAAGTAGTTTAAGATGATTTTGACAACGGCAAAATTCTATGAAAATAACCCTTTATCAACCGACATTATCGTTATTATTGCTGCTGTTGCTATCGGGGGGTTGTGCAGTGAATCGGGAAAAAGAGAAAACCACCACTCCGCAAGCGTCTCCCCTAGCAGAAATCGTTCCTTGGCAGATGGTCGAACGGGTTACTATTTTAAAAGCCGATCAGGATCCCATCTATGCTTTAGCCATTAGTCCCGATAACTCCCTGCTGCTGAGTGGTAGTTTTGACGGTACTGTTAGGGAATGGGATTTAAAAACCCAAAAACCTCTCAGGACTTGGCAACTAGGTGATACCGTTAACGCTATCCAATTTAGTCCCGATGGTGAGACTTTCGTAACTGCCGATGCGGGGGGAAAAGTGCAACGCTGGAATACGCGCACGGGAAAATTAGAAATGACCTATCCTGGCCATGCTTTTCTCGTTACCGATGCCGCTATTTCTCCCGATGGCAAAATTTTGGCTACGGGTAGCTGGGATCGTACAGTCAAACTCTGGGATTTTCAGACGGGTAAACTGTTAAAAACCCTGCGCGGCCATCATCATCCGATTCAGGCGATCGCATTTAGTCCCGATGGTGAAGGAATTGTTAGCGCCGATTACGATGGCTTCGTTAAACTGTGGAAAGTGAGTACCGGTCGCTTTATTCGCGCCTATGCGGGTAATTTATTCCCCGTTTATCGGGTGCTTTTTTCCAAGGATGGTAATATCGCCGGTACTGCTAGTCAAGACGGTTCGATCCGCAGTTGGCAAGTAAAAAGCGGCATCGGCACCACGACTATTCTCGCCCATAACGACGCTGTTACCGATATGGCCTTGCTCGATGGGGGTACAGTTTTGGCCAGCACTTCCGGGGATGGAACTGTCAAATTTTGGGATGTTAATACCCGTCAGCGCTTGAATACCCTCAAGGGAAACGTCATCTTAAGAATGGTTGCCAGTCAAGATGGTCGTTGGTTAGTCACTGGAGATCGGGACGGTGCGATCGCAATCTGGCGGGGAATCTAATTGACTATAATTAAGACTAGAGTGTTTTCTAGGGCGAAATATAGCTATGGCAGCAGTGATTTTAAACTTAGATACAGTCAATCTCAGCGATGAGCAGTTTTACCGTCTCTGTCAAGTTAACCCAGATTGGCAACTGGAAAGAAACGCCCAAGGAGAATTAATTGTGATGCCACCTGTTGGGGGAATTAGCGGCAACCGAGAGGCCGATTTTATTAGTTTGCTTTGGTTGTGGAATCGTCAAACCGGATTGGGTAAAGTCTTTAGTTCGGCGACGATTTTTCGTTTACCGAAAGGCGGATATCGCGCTCCCGATGCTGCTTGGGTGAGTTTAACTCTTTGGCAAGCTCTAAGTCGAGAAGAACAGGAGAAATTTCCGCCTATTTGTCCCGATTTCGTCATTGAACTGCGCTCCCGTAGCGATTCCCTCCCAGAAATTCAAGCTAAAATGCGGGAATATCTCCACAGTGGTTTGCGATTAGGTTGGCTAGTTAATCCTCAACAACAACAGGTGGAAATTTATCGTCCTCAGCAACCCGTAGAAATTATGGAACTACCCGCTAATTTAAGCGGAGAGGATGTCTTACCAGGCTTTAGTCTATTTATCTCTATTTTTGATTGACATACTCCCACCGTCAAGCTACGCTGTGACGGGGGATTCTTTCCACATCGCTGTTAGAAATTCCTTGTTCAACGAGACAACTTAGATTCTCAATGTCTCCATTAAAAACCCAGAGGTCGGACTCTCCCAAGGCGTTTAGGTCGGTTTCTGTTTGCCCAACAGTACCGTTGACACTTCGACTTCGCTCAGTGTCAATGCCGAGCGAAGTCGAGGCATTGAGATGTTTTCCCAAATATTGCAACCCTTTTTTAAGAATATTTATTGCTGCATTATGATCCCTATCTAAGACTGTTTTACAATTGGGACATTGATGAGTTCTAGTGCTTAATGTTTTTTGAACTCTCGTCCCACAAACTGAACAATCTTGAGTCGTGAAATGGGGAGGAACAGCAATACAAACAATCCGATAAATCTTGGCAAAATAATTCAACCATTCAGTGAATTGATACCAAGAAGCATCACTAATCGACTTGGCAAGCTTACGGTTTTTGACTAAGTTTCTTACCTTTAAAGCTTCATAGACTACCAAATCATTAGACTGGACTAACGCCAAAGCGTCTTTAATTGCTTTGTCTTTACGTTGTCTTGACACCTTAAGATGAAGCCTAGCCACTTTTATCCGTTGCTTGTGATAGTTGTTAGACTGTTTCTTTCCTTGACGAAATAGTTTTGATAATCGTCTTTGTGCTTTTTTAAGTCTTTTTTCTGACTTTCTTAAATAACGTGGATTCTCTACAGTATTACCTTGAGCGTCAGTATAAAACTCTTTTAACCCTAAGTCAATTCCTGTTATTTGTCCCGTTGGTTCATGGTATTCTTGCCGCTCTACGTCAATTAAAAACTGGCAATAATAACCGTCAGCACGTCTAACAACTCTTACCCGTTTAATCTGTTGTTCTGAATAATAAACTAAGGTTTTCTGACTACACCATAAATCAAATTCTCCTGCTTTAAAACCATCAGTGAACTTGATTTTACGTCTATCATCAGATAGTTTGTAACCCGTTAGTTTATATTCAACCGAACGGCTATGCTTTTTGAACCGAGGAAAACCCTTTTTCCCCGCTATCTTAGCATGACAATTCTGGTAAAACCTATTAATTGATTGCCAGGCTCTATCAGCAGCCGATTGACGTGCTTGTGAGTTTAATTTATTAACCCAAGGTGTCTCTTTATTGTTAGCTAGTACCGAGCAAAGTTTTTGGAGATCATTGCGGGTTGTCCCTTGATTGTCCATCCAATAACGAACACAAGAGTTACGCACAAACTGAGAAGTTTTGATAGCTTCATCAAGCCGTTGATATTGCTCTGGTGTCCCGTTTTTTAACTTGGCTTCTACGACTAGCATCGATTAATCCTCGACCCTGTATCAATTAAGTATAACACAGTTTACCTACAAATGGTAGAATTAAAATCGTGCTTCGCAGTCAATATCCTGGTCGGATTTCATCCCCCGCAAAGGTGAGTATCTTGTCGAAAAATTTAGCGGGGGCATTCATCCGACATTTTAGGTAAAATATAGTCAAGACCGATGTATGATTCCACTTGTAAATTTATCGCCCTGGAATATTCGAGAGATTTAGCCACTTGGTTATTAGGTAAACCTTTAGATTTAACCGAAATTAAACCCCCAGAGTTGTCATTAGAGCCGATAAGAGCCGATAGTTTAATCTTTTTAGAGTCAGAAGAATTAATCTTACATATTGAGTTCCAAACCGACCCTAAAGAGGATATTCCCTATAGAATGCTCGATTATGCCACAAGACTCTATCGACGCTATCAAGGCAAACCTATCCATCAGGTAGTTATTTATCTAAGGAGGAGTACCTTGCCCCTAGTCAGACAGAATGACTATCAACAGGGAAAAACTTATCATCAATTTGAGGTGATTAGACTATGGGAACAACCCTATCAACCCTTATTACAAGCACCAGGACTATTGCCCTTTGCTATACTAGCTCAAGCTGAGGAGCAAGAGAATTTACTGCGGCAAATCGCCCAAAAAATCGAACAAATCAGCGACAGTCGAGAACAAAGCAATCTGGCTGCCTCCACCGCAATTCTCGCTGGATTAGTATTAAACAAAGACATCATTCAACAATTGTTGAGGAAGGACATTATGAAAGAATCTGTCATCTATCAGGAAATCAAAGGGGAAGGAAGACAAGAAGAAGCCATCAATTTGCTTCTACGTCTATTAAATCGGCGTATAGGTGGCATTTCTGCCGAATTATCCGCCAATATCCAAAGTCTTTCCCTAGAAAATTTAGAAAACTTAGGAGAAGCTTTATTAGATTTTCAGTCAGTAGAGGACTTAGAACAATGGCTAGAAAATGAGCGTTTTTAACTGAAATTACTGTCCAAACAAAACCGAACTATTACCAGATCCTTGGAACAAGATCCAAGTCATCAGCAGATTAGATACAAAAATCGCTAAGAGCATAGTGACTACGGCCGCGGTCGTAGCTTGGCCGACTCCTTTAGCACCGCCATCGGTCGTTAAACCCCAATTACAGCCGATAATCGCGATTAAAGCCCCAAAAACCACCCCTTTAACTGGTCCACTCAGCACGTCTCCCACGCGCAGAAAACCGCGAACCGAGTCGAGAAAAACTGAATTAGCAATCCCGTATAAACTTTGGCCGACCAGCAAACCGCTACCCAAACCGATCAGCAATGCCATAACACTCAAAGCGGGAACCATCAGACAACAGGCAATTAAACGGGGCAGCACCAGATATTCCACGGGATCGGTTTTGAGCATATAGAGTGCGTCGATCTGCTCTGTCACCTTCATGGTACCGATTTCCGCCGCAAAAGCCGATCCTACCCGACCGGCTACCACGATCGCCATCATAATCGGACAGAGTTCCCGACCGAGAGCAAGGGCCAAAATTCCCCCCACCATACTGCCGGCGCCCAAGGCTTGGAACTCCCGGGCCACTTGGATAGTAAAGATCATGCCGATCACCGCAGCCGTGATCATGGCGATAATCAGCGAGGCGGGCCCGGCTGCCACCATTTGTTCTTGGGTGACGCGCCAATCGGGTTTGCGTGTGAATAGGAAGTAAAAAACCCTGCCGGTTAATAGTACCGCTAACCAACAGCGCCGAAACCAGGAGCTTAATTCCTTGCTAAAAATTGCCAATAAATCCTTCATGGCCCTCAAAATCGATCAGACTAGAGAAAAGTCTATCCTGTTTTGTCTTCTAACTCCCATTCCCATGCTATGGATAGTGCAGAATTTTTGTACTAGACCTCTGGCAGAAATCAAAAATCTTCCGTTAGGTGAGGAGTAAGGAGCCAGTAGTCTCGGAGTCAGGAAAATTAAGAATGAGCATTAATCAATTAAATGCTCTATTTAGTGATTTTATGCGATTTTATGCCTATTTTTCTCATTTTTGCACTCTCAAAAATTAATTATGGAAGAACTCTAGTATAGACCTCGTTTCCACACAGAAACCAGAAGAGCTGAATAGATCAATGAATTACTTTTCATTCCCAGAAAAAGTGATTGTTCAGATGCTTTGATCTTGTACGCACAAAAATGTATATATTGATGATATGGTCTTCGACTGGGACAACAATAAAAACCAAAGCAATCTCATCAAACACGGTATCAGTTTCGAGGAAGCGATCGCTATATTCGCTGATCCTTCTATCCTGACCTTTGAGGATACCCGATGCAACTATGGGGAAACGAGATTTGTTTCAATAGGGCAAATAACGCTTGCCACCCAAGAAAAGAAAGCGATCATCGTAGTTATTCACACTCAAAGAAGTCAAAGCATTCTTCTCATATCAGCCAGAAAAGCCAATGAACGGGAGAGAAAACGCTATGAGCAACCCTGAATTTTCCCTTGATATGCCTCTTAAAGAGCGACAGGAGAAATTTATGCAAATGTCCGATGAGGATATTGATTATTCAGATATTCCTCCCCTAGATGATGAATTTTTCAAGAATGCTAAACTGGTCAAACCAAATCCACAAACAGAGCAAATTAGTATCAGGTTGGATTCAGAAATCCTTGAGTGGTTTAGGAATCATGCTCAAGAAAAGAGCTATCACGACCTAATTAATGATGTATTACGAACCTACGTCAAACATCAATCGCAATAGCCGATTATCTGCCGAGTAAAGAACCTCAAGAAGCGGTTATAAATGGCAATGATTACAAGCTCAATTGCAGCGTTTGCCTAAATTAACTTGTAATATGGTAATTTTTTGTTTATTTAATCTAGAATTTAGTCGTTGATCGAAAGGAATGATTTCTTTCATCATCAACTGGTTTCTTCTTTCTTGATTGTTTGTGGTAGTCCTAGCGCCTGAACTTGACAATAATCCTCATTATAGGCGATCGCCTAATCACTCACCACAAAACGCAATCGCCTTCTAACTAATGAGAAGATAAGGGATAAGTCGGTTGATTAGGGTTTTTATTAAGGGTTTGACAATCTGCTAAGTATTGTTCAATAACAGTTTTAAAAGCTTGTTCTAGTTCATCAACGGAAAGACCATCAAAAACGATAATATCTTCTATGTTGATGACACGACCAAAAAATAAGCGATCGCTTTCATCGTATTCAATCACAGCTTCATAGCCTTTGTATTGCATCATCGTTTTTTTGCTGTTTTGTGTTCGTTGGCTAACTATAGCTTGACTGCTAACCCACTATCTTGATAGTACGAGTGTTAAAATCAATCGCAGGAGCTAAAACTGTGATCGCTGATTAATTGGTAGTTATTAAAAAAATGCAATCACTATTTCAAAATCATACGATATAGCAATTCTAGAGATTATTATTGATCTTTAAAAATCTCATTATCTTTATCTTAAGATAAAGTTTAATCTACTAAATCTTCATAATTAGTTACTCGTTCTCTACATAACTTAATAAAGTTAGCAGTTTCTTCATCATGTTGCTGATAAATATTTTTTGCTTTATTCATTTGTATATCTTCGATTTTTTCTTTATTTCTTTCTCTAAGTCGGATATATTCAATCATTAAAGCTTCAATATTTAGCTGAAAATTTTTTAGTTCTTTCATTTTTGAGAGTTCTTTTTCTGCCATTTTGCCAAGATTTTCTTGATTCATTCTATCGATAGTTTCTTTCTCAAGCAGTTTTTCATAAAGACCTTCTTTCGACAAGATTTTTACCAAAACTGGAGCAATTTCAATAATAATTAATAACAGAGTAATTAATTTATTTGTAATAGCAATAGCAGGATCATCTTTCGATAATGCTTCTAGGGCTGAGATACGATCCAAAAGACTTCCTTCTTGCCATTCCTTTTTTTGTGGTGTCTTGACACTCAAAATTGATTTTTGTTTAATTAAATTATTTTTTTCCTTGAGTAAATCTTGGATTCTACTATCCAAAAAAGTAACACTTTTTTCTATTGTTTCTACATTTTTTTGTCTTTCTTTTGCAATAGTACCGACACCGGGTTTACCTGTCACACCTTTACCTTTTATTTCTTCTATCGCATCTATACGAGCTTTTTGTAAAGCGTCTGAAGCTTGATTTTTTTCTCTTGTGAGATTGTCAATCTCTTCATTGATTTTATTGATCCTTTTGACATCTGGAGTATCTTGATCTTTTCTGCTTTCTTCTCTTTCTCTTTCTCTTCTTTGTTGGCTAATTTTTTGATTTATTTCACTCTCAAACAATCTTAACTCTAGAGGTTTAGCAACGATAAAACCTAAAAGAATTGCTATGCTTAAGCGAGTGGCGGCTCCTACCCAAAATTGTAGTTTTGATGAAGACTTATTTTGACTAGCTGTAAGGATAAAAAAGCGATCTAAGTTAAAAATTATGCTACCCCAAATAAAACCCAAAGAAATTGAAATTGTTAAAGAGCCAAAAACCGTAAAAAGTGCATAGCCTCCTGAACAAAAAGCCATTATTGCCGTGAGAATAACGGTGGTGCCGATAGACTCATATTTATACCTTTCTGTGCGGCAGCTTTCTTGAGACAAAATTTCTTGATCTGCACCAGCAGACCAGATTAAAAGTTTTTGTACAGAATTGAGTCGTGTTTTAGTTAGCACTTGATTACCTTAGTTAATGGTTATACTTCTTAATTCAGAGCAAAAATAAAGGAATTAACGCTCTCTGAATTTAATCATTTTCAGAAGGGGGGAGAATCTCATATTCTCGTGACATATTAATTTGCTCATTTTGTCTTTTTGATTTCAGGGAGTCTCTTAAGATTTCTAGGAACGCCATCTGCATAGCACTGGCTTCAACAATCCCTCCACCACCAGAAGTATTACCACCACCGCTACTAGCACCAATAAACACTTCTGGAAGTTTAATTTGGCTGTTGGCGTATGCCTCAGCCCATTTCCCTTCTGATTCTAACTGAGCATAAATCGCAGGACTAAGAACCTGAACTCTTTGACGAAACTCTTCCATACGAATACCAGACTCAATTTTCTCGTCTTCGGTTTTCATGTCAGATTCTGCCCGCATCCGCTTTAACTCAAGCTCATCTTTTTCTTGTTGAATTTGTGCATCTGCTTTTGATTCCTCAAGTTTAGCTTTAGCATTAAGAGTTGCTACCTCTAAATTACTTTGAGCCTCAACTATTTTGATTTGAGCTTTGTTTTCCTCTTGCTGTTTGATGAGAGACTGACGGGCTTGTTCAGTTAACTCTTGTCGTTTATAGTTTTCGGCTTGTTGTTTCAGAATTTGACGCTCTCTTAATAGCTCCTCCAATTCATCAGGCAAATCAATGTCTGTAATCAAAGTCTGGATTGACTGTACGCCATAATCATTAAGTGCCTTTTTAATAAAATCTGCTGCATGCTTTTGAATAGCGCTTCGCTTACTAAAAAAATCAAGAGCCTCAAAATACTGAGCGGCATTCTGAAAATAAGAATTCACTAAAGGGGCTAAAACTCTACCGACTAAATTTCTGATAGCAGGAGATTTAACAGATTTCTTATCAGTAATATTATCAAGAGCATTAGAATACTCTAGGCTCAAAGGATCAATTGCTTGAGTACCGACTTTGAGAATCATTTGTGGAGCATCTTTTGCTGCTATGCAGATAGTCTGAGTTAATTGCAACTGAAAAACAAAACCATCTTTTGATCGAAGTTGTAATGGCTCAAGGATTTTATCATAATTATCCGCATCTTTTCCTTCCGCTTTAGACCACTCTAGGATAATCTCGTTTGTCGGAACAACATGAACACTTTGAATTCTTCTGTTTATCGGATACTTACTTGGTAGAAGGGGCTTGCGCTGTACGCCTTTTTCTCCTTCTTTTGAAAGCCGATCATCATTTTCTGACTCGTTATCTTTGCCGACATAAGAAATAATCACCCCGACTTGCTCGGCAAGAATTTCAATCAATGGTACTTGCTCAACACAAACAAACCAGGGATTGAGAATCCAGGAACCTTCCTGTAAAAATTCTTCCTGTAAGCCTTTATAGCCCCCAGCTTCGATAAATTTTTGAGGTTTCTGAAAATTATCATGACCTTTAATTGTATCCCCAGCAATTACACCTTCAGGAAGAGTTTTTCCTTCAAGTGTAGTAACAATACCGATTTTGTCTTTGGCCACAGTATAAACCTTTAATTCTTCAGGGTTTACATTGTACTGAGTGGCATTAGCAGAAGTAATAACAGTAAACAAGTCAGTGTTGATCTGATAAGTCCTCGCAGGTAGAACTGCCAACTGTTTGCCACTTTCACCACCATTTTTAATAAAAGCTTCAGCATCTTCAAAATTTTGGCATTCAACAACTTTACCTAAATTCCTATCTTCGGGGCGGGTTGCTCCATCATTAGCCACAACTAAGCCAATTTCTCCTTGGGGAACTTTAGTGACTGAATCAATTTTAATTTCAAACAAATCAGTATTAATTTGATAGGTGCTAGGTGTTAAAAAGGCTAATTGTTTACCACTTTCTCCGCCACTATTGATAAAAGCTTGAGCATCTTGAAAATTATTGCATTCAACAACCTTACCAAAAGTTCGATTTGGAGGCAACGGCTTGCCAAAGGTAGCCCGAACCAATCCTACTTGATCCTCCGCAATGCGAATACATTTTACATTTTTTACTTTAAAGATATTGGTATTAATCTGATAGGTATTGGCGGTTAAAATTGCCATTTGTTTACCGCTTTGACCACCATTGTCCCAAAAAGCTTGGGCATTTTGAAAATTATTGCATTCTACAAACTTGGCAAAGGCTTGACCTGGCGGTAGAGGTTTACCATCCCTCGCTTCCACGAGTCCTACTTCGTCTTCACGGATACGAATAACGTTAACAATCTCAACAGAGAATAGCTCAGTATTAATATAATAAGTACCATTAGTCAAAATGGCTCGTTGTTTTCCTTTTTGTCCACCATTATGGATAAATACCCTAGCATCTTGAAAATCCTTACACTCGACGACTTTTCCAAAGTTTTCTCCTGGAGGTAAGCTTGCCCCGTCTTTTGCATCCACTAATCCCACCTCATCAGAAGCAATTACAATTGCCTTAGCAATGCGAATTTCCACATTAGGCAAACTCAAATGCCGTCCAGGGGTAAGCACCTCCGCTTGTAAACCACTTTCTCCATTGAGAGCAACTCGACGACCCGCAGGCAAGGGACGACCAAATCGTTTATAAACAATGCCTACTTCATCTTCTTTGATATTAATAAAAACCATTGATTTTGTCTCCTTTTGCTATTTTAGAAGGTAAATTTATAAGCGAGGTAAAAAATCTTTGAAAGCATCCAGCCATGTTCCTAACTGATCAGTATCGGAAGGAAATCTAAATGTAGGTAAATGACCGTCAGGGGCATTTAAAGAAAAGTCAAAATCATCATAGTTCATTCGCAACTGATCATTTACTTGCCAACCTACTTGTTTAGCAAATTTATAAAATACTAAAGCATCAAACACACCAATTTCACCTTGAACATTCACCCAGATATTCTTTTGTACACTATAACCAAATTTACCTTTGCTGGCATCTAACCAGAGAAGATCTATTTTTCTGATGTCTTCAGAGGGAATTTCGTCAATACTTAGTAGCCAACCTTGTTCAGTTCTCTCGGCAATACGAAGCAGAATCTGCATTGTTTCCCAATCTGCTTCTTTCCATTTTTTCTCAGCTAATAAAATTGAAAGCTGTTCGTAACTTTCTTGTGGTTTATTTCTGTTTCCATGAGTACCAGAAGTTTGTGGATTAGGTTCATTAAAAGAGCGAGGAGTTTCTTTTTGTTGGGCTGATGAGACATCCTGCCCTATTACTTTTTTAGGCGTTGCACCGCCTTCATCAAAGTAGGAAAATGGCGATTTAAGAAATTTTCCGTGTCCAACTCAGCCTCGTAGGAAATTCCCACAAAAGGAGGAATCGAAGAAACAACCGCTTTAAGTTTAGCGGCGGCTGTTGGACCGGGTTCTTCGACTTTAGCGAGGATTTTTTGCAAATATTCTATAACTTCTGCATTTTCTCCCCGAAGTTGTCCGACTCCTTCCACAAATTCGGCGATAACAACTTCTGCGTCTGCTTCTGAGATTTTAACTAAATTAGACTGACCAGCGATAATTTGCCAATATTCCTGTTCATAATCTCGAATGGGTTTAAGAATTTCAAGCCGAAGTTGCTGTTTTAGGATTGTTTTATCACCTCTTGCAGCCACAATAATAGCCTCTTCTTTCTCCCTTCTTTGTTCGTAAAGCAGTTTAAGATGGGACTCAATCTCATTCAGACGATTTTTGTTCATAGCTTAATTCTTCACCTTCAATTAGTCTGGTAATAGTGACATACTCGTCGCTAAAAGCGAGGGCTTCCTCTTTCATCGGCCAATGCCTCCGCCAAGTGGTTCCTTAGCTTTGGTCTTACTCAGCCTCCGCAGGTTTTGCTCTTCCCTAAAGAAGGCACTAACTGGCGTAATAGTTTCCTATCACCGAGGCAGACTCTCTGTGTCCCAAAGAGTATAAGTAGGGTTTTTTTGTCTCCCAGTCATAATCTCACAATAACAATTAGCGGGCCTTGGGGCAATTCTAGCTAATTAGAATTGGAGGTGTCTAGTCTTTATACAGTCGAAAAATGTAGCGGGGGCATTCATCCGACATTTTAGGTAAAATTTCCCAGATTTTCAGATATTCTCGCTGACTACTTTTGTAGGTCTTCATTAGCCCGAAAAATCGCTTCTTGACCACCACTAGAGGCCACAAAACCCATAAAAGCTTTGACCGCTTCACTAGCAGGTTCTTTGTAAACGTAGTAAAGGGTACGCTGCCAGGGATAATTAGGTTCACTGGCTGAAATTCCGTCCACAGCGAGCGCCCTGACGGTTTTTTGGTTGGCGATTTGGCTATAGGTTGCGTAACTAATGCCATTCAGTCCCAAAACTCGCAAAATTGGGGTAGTGGCATCCCTCTCCATCATTTTAAAATTAGTTCCCCTACCAAATTCTCCCCCTTGCAGCACTTCCTGACGAAAACTTTGATAAGTGCCACTAATAGGAGGACGATTAATCACTTGAATAGTAGCAGCAGAACCGCCCACCTCCGACCAAGAGGTGATTTTTCCGGTAAAAATATCTTTAACTTGGGCAGTGGTTAAACCCCCCGCAAAAGGATTTTTTACCCCCACCACAATAGCGATCGCATCTCGGATGATCGGACTAGAAGCCAATCCCTGAGAGCGTTCCGACTCGGTTAAAGGTCGTGACACCGCCGCAATATCGATCGCCCCCCGGGCCACTTCCTCTAATCCATTATCAGAGCCTTGAGCATTTGTCAAGACCTCTACCCCCTGAAATTTGGCAGTTAAAGCGGCTTTTAAGGCTTGATTAATCTGTACCATACTGGTAGAGCCGTTAATGCGAATTGTCGTGCCACTGGGGATAGAAGTCGGTGGGGCAAAACTGACCACTCCCTGGGGTGAGGGGGGAGGGGGTAAGGGAGAGGAGGCACTTTCCGATACCGGCGGTTTTTGCGGACTTTTACTGCTGCCACAGAGAAAGAATTCTTTACCCGCGGCACATTGACTTTGCAGCCAGAAGTAACCCCCACCTAAAATGCCCGCAGTGGCTAAAAGAGCGATTATTAAAGCAGTTGTTTCGTTTTTTTGAGACATACCCATCATTTGCTGACATTAGGGGGTCGATCGCCCCGACACCGGTGATCAATGGAAGTTTCGATGATATTATCTTAGTGCATGGAAATCCACTCTTGATTTAGGACTGTATATCATGACCCACGCACCTATATCCCCAGTCGTGCTGGTTATCCTTGATGGTTGGGGTTATCGCCCGCAAAGGTCGGATAATGCGATCGCAATGGCGAAAACCCCGATTATGGATAGTCTCTGGGAAGTGTATCCCCACACCTTAATCCGCACCTCCGCTAAGGATGTGGGACTACCAGAAGGACAGATGGGCAACTCGGAAGTTGGCCACCTGAATATCGGAGCGGGGCGGGTTGTACCACAAGAATTAGTACGAATTTCCGATGCGATCGAAGATGGTTCGATTCAACAAAATCAGGCTTTATTAAAACTCTGCGGGGAGATTCGCCCCAAAAAAAGCAAATTACACCTAATTGGTTTATGTTCTGAGGGGGGAGTCCATTCCCATCTCGATCACTTACTGGGATTATTAGACTTAGCGAAAGTGCAAGGGATTAGCGATGTCTGCATTCATGTCATCACCGATGGTCGCGATACTAATGTCACCGACGGAATGCCAGCTATTAAACGGATTCAAGAACATATTAATAAAATCAGTCTCGGTCGCCTGGTGACTCTCAGTGGCCGTTATTATGCCATGGATCGGGATCGCCGTTGGGATCGGGTGGAAAAAGCCTATAACGTGATGACCAGTGATCAAGGTATCGACGGGCGATCGATTACTGAAGTATTACAGGCATTTTATGATCAAAATATTACCGATGAATTTATTCCCCCCACCAGAATTGCCCCGGGGGCGATCGAAGCGGGCGATGGGGTGATATTCTATAATTTCCGTCCCGATCGAGCTAGACAGTTATGTTATGCCCTGACTATGCCCGATTTTGAAGATTTCGATCGAGATTTAATTTCTCCGCTCAGTTTTGTCACTTTCACCCAATACGATCCGAAATTACCGGTAGATGTGGCCTTTGCTCCCCAGAATTTAAATAATATTTTAGGACAGGTGATCGCTCAACAGGGATTAAAACAGTTTCGTTGTGCGGAAACCGAAAAATATCCCCACGTCACCTACTTTTTTAATGGGGGGTTAGAAAAACCCTTTGAGGGAGAAGTGCGCGAATTAATTCCTAGTCCAAAAGTCGCCACCTATGACCAAGCGCCGGCCATGTCGGCAGCCGCGGTGACAGCAGCGGTCTCTGCGGCGATCGAACAGGGGATCTATAGTCTCGTGGTGGTCAATTACGCTAACCCCGATATGGTGGGTCATACGGGCATTTTAGACGCGGCCATGAAAGCAGTGGAAACGGTGGATCTATGCTTGGCTAAGTTGTTAAGTAGCATCAATAAATTGGGGGGAACAGTGTTAATCACTGCCGACCACGGTAACGCGGAAACGATGGTGGATGAGTCGGGTAATGCTTGGACAGCCCATACGACTAATCCCGTTCCTTTAATTTTAATTGAAGGGGAACAGAGAAAAATACCAGGCCATGGTGGCGATGTGCAGCTGCGGGATGATGGTCGTTTAGCCGATATTGCCCCCACTATCCTGGAAATTCTCTCTATTCCCGTCCCAGTAGAAATGACTGGGCGATCGCTGATTAAACCGGCCGAAGTGGAAATTAAAGCCAGTCGCACTCCCGTCCGCATCTCGCTTTAACAGTGATCAGTAATCAGTAATCAGTCATCAGTGGAAATAATTAAAAAATTGGCTAATTAGGGTTTGCGGCAAAAAGTACGGGCGAAGCATTCGGATAGAAAATCTCCGGTTTCACCGATAGGTTATTGCCCGAATGCTTCGCCCCTACAGGACGCGGGCCGATGAAAACGCAAGGTTTGGAAGCACGATTCTCTCAAAATCTTGCACCTGTTTCGCGAAACAAGACCCTAAAACCCTTACCTCGTCTATATTTCACCATTATTCAGCAAGCCCTAATTAGCAGAAAAATGACCAATAAAAACCGCTCTCTAACAGTCATGGTGATCAGCAAATCTTATCGAAGAAAGGGCGTAGGGCATCTTTGAATGTAAGATAATGAACATTTTTCAGCCAATTTCCGAGAGAGCCATAAAAATTTAAAACTTACATCTGATAACTGATAACTGATAACTGATAACTGATCATAACTGCTATACTTTGTAATGGAAAATAGAGAGTAATAATCATGACAGTGGTGCTGGTAGTACAGATTATTTGGGCGCTGGCGGCGGCCTTTCTGGCGATTTTGGTGTTATTACACAGTCCCAAAGGGGATGGTATTGGCGGTATTGGCGGTCAATCACAGATTTTTACCAGCGCAAAAACGGCGGAAAAAACCTTAAATCAGGTGACTTGGGCCTTGGGGACGGTATTTATCACCCTAACTATTGTACTGAGCGCCGGCTGGTTAAATCGCTAAATGCTAAGAGGTCGGTTCTCTTTTCTAGGACTCGCAGCCTTGGCGAGTCTTTTGCTGTTTTCCTATTCTTTGATCGCCGACAGTCGATCGCTACCAGAGTTAAAAACCCATCCTTTACCCGCTAATTTAGCCCAATGGCAAGAGCAAAACCAGTCCGGGGATTATTTTGATGCTGTGGAAATCAGCCCCGTGGGGGCGTTGATTTGGTCGCAATTTCCCGTGAAGATTTACGTTCATAGCGATCGCAGTTCTTGGCTGAGTTTAGTACAACAGGCGATCGCTGAATGGGGGCAGTATTTGCCGATCGAGTTGGTAAATCGGGCAGAATTGGCCGATATCCTCATTAAACGAGAGTTACCGCCGTCGGGAGTTCGTTTTAATGCCGAAACCGGCAAGTTAGAACTGCCTCGGGTGCGTTCTGCCGTAACACAATACGAGATTTTTGTCAAGGAAAATCGCTTAACTCATCGGATGAGTATCCAGATTAGTCCTAATTTAGCCGATCGGTCGGCCTTAGCGGCAGCGCGGCACGAATTAGGTCACGCTTTGGGAATTTGGGGTCATAGTCCCCTGGAGACGGATGTGATGTATTTCGCTCAAACTAGAGATATTGCCCCGATTTCTAGCCGGGATATTAACACTTTAAAAAAGGTTTATCAGCAGCCAACTAAGTTAGGTTGGCAGATGGATCAGCTAGGGTATCTAATACCTGAATAGGTAAATATTGCTCTTCAGTCGGTTCTGCTATTAAGAAGTATAAGTTATGGATATACTTAGTATAACTGACTAAGATCCAGAAGATTAACCATCGCTTAAACCTCTATTTCCTCTAGCCATGTTTTAATCGCACTGATTAACTTGGGTTGCTGGGGAGGGGTGTTGCTGACTCAAGCTATGAATGCCAACTGTGCATCCTATCCAAAAGTTAGTTTGGCTCTAGGTTTTAAAAACCCCACACAAGAAGATTCCTATTGCAAATCAGCAACCCCAATCTTTGCCACCCTCGACAACTAAGCCAATACTAGAAACATATTGTACGGGTTTGCCTAACATTAAGGTATCTATTTCTCCCCAATCGTAAGGTTCATAATCTTCTAAACGAGATAGTTCGCTATCTAACCAATCATCTCTAGGGGCTGTTTTTTCCGAGGGATTGGGCTGTTTCAGGGAGTCTAAGGGTTTAGTCATGGGGAAAAAATGTCCTATACACAAACATTTTACCCACTATTGACTAACTTTTTAGTTCATCTACACCTCTATTTCCTCTAGCCATGTCTGAATCACGCTGATTAAGTTGGATTGTTGGGGAGGGAAGGTGAAAAAGTTGGTAGGGAAACTTACAGAGAATTGTTACCAATTGTCTCAATTCCTGAGATATATTTAATGGATGAAGTTCGATGTAAAGATTAAATCTCTGTTTCTATTGGTATGTTAGTGGGTGTATCTTGACTGATTAAAATTAAATTAGATACAGGGGTGTAAATATCACACTCAATTTCTGGTACTCGAATCGTTACAATTAATGTATAGCGAACAGGTTGATCATGGCGTTCCTCTTGTGTTTGTTCTTTCCACCATCCACCAACAGGATAAACGCCTATCATTCCTCTACTTGCTAAATCGACGGCCGTTCCTGTCCATATATCAGAATGAAGTGAACCTTGACTCCTTAAATGAGGACCCAAAAACCAGTTATCTTCCTCTTTACTGCCAGAAATATTTTTTTCTTCTTTTCTGGTAGCTTTATTAATTCTATGTCGAAATTGGTCATCGGTCTCTAAAGGTTTTTTTACTTGAAATCTGAGTCCATAAGAGGCATAATGGTGTTTTCTTTTATAACCTCGCTCCCCTGGATTAGGTTCTATAAAATACGATAAAGTTACTCTCAGTTCTACCTTGGCTTCTCCTAATTGTTCTAGCTTTTCTTTTGGCCAGGGTAAGCTATGAAGATTCATTTTGTCTGTTTTAATGTCACTACCATCTTTTTTAAAAGGTGTCAATTGATCTTCAATAACCATTGTTAAATCACTATTTGAACTTTTTAAAGCTCTGTCTAAATCAGGAACACCATATCCATAGCGACGAATCAAATTTTTTTTATCTTGCTGCTTCAATTTCTTTGGAAAATTAGCTATCATCCTAACAGTCCATTCGGCTGAATGAACGATTAAAGCGCGTATTGTTTCTGGCCAATATTTGGGATTTTCTGAAAGAATTCGAGCAGCCATATAACTAGCGAGTGCAGTTGCACAACTGGTATCACACATATAAGTAAACAATTTATAGTTATGACTATGAGCAGTTGTTAATAAGCATAAATCGTCAATCATTTGTGCATAATTTTCCCCATCTGAGGCATAATTTCCTCCTTCACAAACAATATCCGGACGAATTGGCCATTGATTTTCCCAAGAAACAGAAGTACAACTTTTAGGAGATAAATCACCCCAAGGAGCTACAGGTTGCCAACCTTGAAAGTCGGGATGACTGATATTAACTTTTTCAGTGTAAGCTCCCACAACAAGAGCATTCCAAGCTTGTGCTGGGTTTTCAATTGTTGCCACATCATTGCGGGTTAAATAATCAGATAAAGATATTTCTTCTCTGATATTTCCTGCTGAAATAATGATTAATCGCTTAAAATTATCTTCACCAAAAGATAGTTGATCTATTGCTGCTGACCATGAGGAGGGAGTTCCATAATTTGGTGATGGCTGCTCGCTAGTTACAGCCATACAGAAAATACGTTTTCGCTTGGGATTTTGTATTTCTGGACGAGAGACTGCTTGCTCTGTAATTGCGCCATAAAGTTCAGGATCATTTTGTCCGACAGGAGGGAGAATTTTAACTGATTCTAAACGGTGAATAAGCGTTATATATCCTTGTGTTTGTAAAGCATTAAATAAATCATCAGAAAGAATTAAACCCGCCATTTCTGTACCATGTGTATTATGAGGATCATGAGTTCCCCAATTAGGATCACAAGTATATAAATCACTACTATCAAGACCTTTTTCAATCAGTTTATGTCGTCTATTAACTCCATAATCAAGAAGACAGACAGCAACAGCATTATCTCTAGGAGGTAAAGTTCGATTCCATAAATCCTCGACCCATTCCTCCTTTTCAATTAATTTCATATCAAGAAAAAAGGAAGGCGTATCTTTAGCAATTCTTAATTCTGCAACCGTATCAGAATTTTGAAGAACTTGCTGTATTTTTTCTACATTAGCCATAGCTAAAGTAACAGTTCTTTCGGGAAAATGTATATGAGATTTAGTCATAATATCGAGTCTTTGAGCAATGGTTTGGAAGTCTTCAAGTTGTCCACGACGTAACCATACTTCCCACCAGATTGCTTGTCCATTCTGAGGAAATAAAGCAGTATCATCAGTAAATAATGATTGAACTGTACCAATTTCAACGTTTTCTAGTCGGGTTATTAGGGATGCATTTTTTGGGTTTCCTTTTGTTGTTTCTTCATCACGATATTCTTCTACTTTGTTCTCAAAAAATTCTGTCGCTGACTCTGGTACAAAAACGGTAGCCTTAACTATATTTTCTTGGTCAGGAGAAGGCTTAACAGCAACTAATTCAATTTTTTTGCGTTTATCTCCTAAATTTTCAAAAGCATTCGCTTGATCTTTTGTTACCTGAAATTCTAAATAGAATCCGGGTTGTCCGACGGCAATTTCCGATAAACGTGATTCTAATTGTTGACGAGCTTTCGTAATCGCTTCACCAATAGCAAGTTCTAATTTTGCAGCGTGTTCTATTCTGTTCCGATCGGGTGGTGGTGGAGCATTAACTGAGAGCGGTGAAGTATAATTGACGCTTTCACGAAATTTATCGTTATTCCGTAGATACAAGTGAGGAAGACGGCGAGAACGTTGCGACATTATGGGATTAGGTTTTATTCATTGAAGTTCAGATCCTTACGTTCCATAATAGCTGAAATCAGAGAATCTTCGCTTACCTTCTGACTATTTGACAAAACAGCTTGCTTGGCTGCGTCATCTGTCGCTCTGACAATTTCAGCTTGAGCGAGTCCATTGGCTTGATTAAGAATGTTTGACCAATCTTTCCAGTCAATTTCAAAAGAAATAAGACGAGATTCAATCAATTCACGAATAATTGCGGCATCGGGAAGCTGATATTCAATTACATCATCAAAACGCCTAAAAAGAGCTTTGTCTAGTAACTGAGGATGATTAGTTGCTGCCAAAATCAAACTATCCCCTTGCTCTTGTTCTAAAAACATCAAAAAAGAATTGAGAATGCGACGAATTTCTCCCACGTCGTTAGAATTGTGACGTTGAGTCCCAATCGCATCAAATTCATCAAAAAAATAGACCCCTTTTGTTATTGTCATTGCCTCAAAAATCACTTTTAAACGACTAGCCGTTTCTCCCATATACTTGCCCATTAGACTATCGTATAAAGTCGTAAACAAAGGTAATTTAAGCTCTCCTGCTAAAGCTTCAGCCGTCATTGTTTTACCAGAACCCGGTGGACCTACTAACAACAGTTTCCGACGAGGCATAAGATTATGTTCTCTGAGTCTTTTTCCTTGTCTTTGTTCAGTTAATACTCGTTTAAGTCTAAATTCAAGGTCAGAGGTTAAAATCATATCCGATAATCGAGTATCGGGATATCTGACCGAAACCAGATTGGCTAAATTTACGGTGAGCTTGTCGAATCCGTCTCCTTTTGGTTGTACTAAAGGAATTGGATCAGATTTTTTTTCAATAACCGATTTACTAGCCTTTGCTTGGTCAATTAATTCGCGAATTTCTTGGGCTAACTTACCATGTCCTTGTCTTGCTTCGTGTGCAGCCATCTGTAGGGCAGCAGAATAAAATTGCTGCTCTTCTCCTTCTACATGACTTTTTAGAAGTGCTAGGATATGGCGAGCGGTGGACATGATACCTCGTTAAGTTAAACTCCCCATCATACTCAATGATTTTAACTGTGACAGGCACTATATGAAGAATGATTTCCCTTTTAGACTAATTTTGATCGGTATAGTTAAATTGTACTAAATAAATTGTCCTATTGGCTAGGAGAAACCCGTATTTAATCGTTTCCTTGCTTTCGTGGTTATTCGATAATTTTACCGCTTCTCCCTAAAAATTACCGTCCCGCTCGCTAAACTGCCAAATTGATAAGATCCTTTGACCTTTCGCCGCCCTATTGAGCAAAACTAGGTATAAACACTTTCTTAAGAATTAACCTATGTCACAATAGATGAAGATAAACCAAATAGTGTGAAGTTGTAAACTAGGTATTACTGAATGGAACCGCTTTATCAGTACGCGTGGCTAGTTCCCGTCCTGCCTTTGGTAGGCGCTACCCTAGTGGGCGCGGGCTTAATTTCCTTTAATGAAGTCACCAATCGTCTGCGACAGGTGAATGCTGTATTGATCATTTCTACCCTCGGTGCGTCGATGGTGCTGTCTTTTGCGCTGCTGTGGAGTCAAATCAATGGACACGCTCCCTATACCCAAATGATCGATTGGGCATCGGCGGGTAACTTTCACCTGAAAATGGGTTATACGATCGATCACCTCAGTGCTTTAATGTCGGTTATCGTCACCACCGTGGCCTTTTTGGTGATGATTTATACCGATGGTTACATGGCCCATGACCCCGGTTATGTGCGTTTTTACGCCTATCTGAGCATTTTTAGCAGTTCTATGCTCGGTTTGGTCATCAGTCCTAACCTCGTCCAGATCTACGTTTTCTGGGAATTGGTGGGGATGTGTTCCTATCTGCTAGTAGGTTTCTGGTTCACTCGTCCGGCGGCTGCCGAGGCCTGTCAAAAAGCCTTCGTTACCAACCGCGTCGGCGATTTTGGCTTATTACTGGGAATGCTGGGGCTTTTCTGGGCCACTGGTAGCTTCGAGTTTGATATCATGGGTGAACGTCTAGAGGAATTAGTCTCTTCTGGAGCCATTGCCGGCAGTTTAGCGGCATTATTCGCCGTTTTAGTCTTCCTTGGACCGGTGGCCAAATCAGCCCAATTTCCCCTTCATGTCTGGCTACCGGATGCCATGGAAGGTCCGACCCCGATTTCGGCCCTGATTCACGCCGCCACGATGGTGGCCGCTGGAGTTTTCCTGATTGCCCGGATGTATCCCGTTTTTGAGCCAATTCCCACGGCGATGACGGTAATTGCTTGGACGGGGGCCTTTACCGCCTTTCTAGGGGCAAGTATCGCCCTCACCCAGAATGATATAAAAAAGGGTTTAGCCTATTCCACCATCTCCCAATTGGGTTATATGGTTATGGCTATGGGTATCGGCGCTTATAGTGCCGGGTTATTCCACCTGATGACCCACGCTTATTTTAAAGCGATGTTGTTCCTCGGTTCTGGTTCGGTCATCCACGGTATGGAGGATGTGGTCGGTCATGAGCCGGTTTTAGCGCAAGATATGCGGATGATGGGCGGTTTACGCAAGTATATGCCCATTACTGCCCTAACTTTCCTGGTGGGAACTCTGGCCATCTGTGGGATTCCTCCTTTCGCTGGTTTCTGGTCGAAGGATGAAATTCTCGGTTTAGCTTTTGAGGCGAACCCGTCCTTATGGTTAATCGGTTGGGCCACTGCGGGTTTAACAGCTTTTTATATGTTCCGGATGTACTTTAACACCTTTGAAGGGGAGTTTAGAGGGACTAATAAGGAGATTAAACGCCGACTGTTAGCCAATGCGGGCGCGATTCCGGCTTTTGGACCGGGGGCAATGAATGTTAAGCAATTGGACTCGGAAGCGCAGGAAGAAGACAACGACGGCCATCATGCCCATGAACCCCACGAATCGCCAATTACGATGACTTTACCTCTAATGATTTTAGCGGTTCCTTCTTTGTTGATTGGTTTGGTGGGTAAACCTTGGCAGAATTTCTTCGAGGGTTTTATTCATGTTCCTAACGAAGTGGTAGAAGAAGTTCATGCTTTTGATTGGACAGAGTTTCTGATTATGGCGGGTAATTCGGTGGGGATTGCTTTAATCGGGATTACTGTCGCTTCTTTGATGTATCTCCAGAAGAAAATTGACCCCGCAACTATTGCCCAAAAATTCCCCGTTTTGTATCGTTTTTCCCTGAACAAATGGTACATTGATAATCTCTATGATCGAGTTTTTGTCCAGGGTTGTCGTCGTCTTGCGCGGCAAATTATGGAAGTGGATTATCGGGTTATCGATGGGGCGGTGAATTTAACTGGTTTAGCTACTCTTGTCAGTGGTGAAGGTCTTAAATACCTTGAAAATGGTCGCGCCCAATTCTACGCTTTAATTGTCTTTGCCGCAGTTTTGGGTTTAGTAATTGTCTATAGTCTGGTGTAGATTTTTAATCCGTTGACTAAAGATTTTTAGGGGGCGCAAAGCCCCTTTTTTCGGCTTTAAGTACCCCTTTTTAAGGGGAATTTAGGGGTAGCAAACTCTTATAGTCATATTTGGGTAAAGCGATCGCTTTTGATATACTCTTTAAAAATAGATGATAATTGAAATCGGTTTTGCTCCCTTTGAGTTAAATAACGTTGTTGCAAGGATTGTAAACCATTGATTAAATCACTGGCAGATAAATCTAGGTTATTTTTTAACTCCTCTCTAGATAAAGGTGGAAGTCCAGTAATTACAATTTCCTGAGGATCAAGAAAACAATCAGATGAGTTTAAAATTGCCTTTCCCGTTTTAGGCTTGATTAAGCCAATTGATTAAGTCAGCTTGACTCTCAAAGTCTAGTAATGCTTCTCCTAAGTCTTCTAATTGTTCAACGGTTAGTTTTTGGATAGTTTCGGTAATATGCGGGGGTAGTTCACCAAAACGTCGTTTAAGTAAGCGTAGCACTAGGTTGGCTTCTCCTTTTTGAAGTCCGATAGCTTCTCCTTGTTGAATAGCTTTTTCTCTATCTTGTTCGTATAAAGGGGCTAAACGCATAATAAATTTCCTCTCCTCTTGGGTTCTTTTGGGTAAGGCTTGCAAGTTTCTACTCAAATTGTATAATAATTTTAAGGCAGCTGATTTAAAGGGATGATTAGAAGATAATGCCTCTAATTCATCAATCGCTCTGGTTCTGGTTCCTCCTCTGCCTAGTAATCTTAACCAAAGGGTTTCAGGGGTTTCGGGTAATTGATGTAGGACAATAAGGGCTGTGGTTAATGCTGGAGGTAAAAAATAAATTCCTTCTCCCCAATCTGGGTTTAATTGAGCGGAAAAAGCAGTTATAATTCTTTGACTGGCAGTAGGAGTTAGTATCCATAGTCTAGGAATATTTTATGCTAATAAGGGTTGTTGGTGACGGTGAGCTTCTCTTTGTAATTGTTCCCGCACAGTAAACAGTTTAGATAAACAGGCAATAATGCCCTCAATCGTGACTGGATTGCGATAGGGTTCCAATAAACAAGGGGTTTGAGCTAATCGGCCTAATAAGCCTAATTCAGGCGGTATTTTGGGAGAAGTCGGCCGAAAATACACATCGATTTCTTGAGTTTCTGCCGTCACATCAAGGCTAGTTTTCACGTCACCGGAAGAAGAGAGAAAGGTTTCGAGGTAATCTTTACTAAATTTGTCCCAAAGAAAGCGAGTCAAGACTTAAGTGATTAAATCAGTGATGAGGGTTATTTTATCATCTTCAAAGCCTGATTAGGAAAATTGGCAGCATTGCAGCTTTAGTTACAGATTTTTCCTAGTTTTTGCGCTAAAACTGAAAGGTTAATCAGCAAAAAACGCGCTCGACGAATGAAACCGCAAATCATCGTCTGTGGATTAGGTCGCACGGGTTATAAAATCTTTTGTTTACTCAAACAACAATCTGCGGCAGTAGCGGCGATTAGCGATCGCCAAATGGTCTGCGAATACCAGTCTGATATTATTATCGGCGATCCCTGCTCTCCTAAAACTCTCCTGCAAGCTGGCCTTCCAGATGCAGAAACCCTAGTTTTGGCCATCGATAACGACGCACTCAATCTGGAAATTCTCACCCGCGCCAGGATAATTAACCCGAAAATTCGGATAGTTAACCGACTATTTAACGAAACTTTGGGAGAAAGACTCGATCAAACCCTCCCTGCTCACGTTAGCATGAGCGTTGCTTCCCTAGCAGCCCCGATCTTTTCCTTTGCTGCCCTTGGTAATAAAGCTATCGGTCAATTACAGCTATTCGATCGCCTTTGGCCAATTCAAGAGATAATTATTGAGGAAAATCATCCTTGGTGGGGATTACCCCTTTACGAACTTTGGGACGATCCGGCCCGGATGTTAATCTATTATCTCCCCGCTCACGACGAAATCGATCTGGTTTCCGCAGTTCTTTCGGGCAAAAAACTCCAAACTGGCGATCATCTCATTATCGGCAATAAACCGACAATTAGAGCAAAACAGCGTTTTAAACTGCAAAAGTGGCTGAGAAATCTACTCAATCTCCGTCCCTATCAGCACTATGTCCAACCAGTAATTCTTGTCACCCTTTCCCTCCTGGGGATGATTTCCCTTGCTACCGTTACCTATCTCAGCGTTAATCAAAAAATTTCCCTCGTCGATTCCCTCTATTTCTCTGTCGGGATGATTACCGGCGCCGGAGGTAACGAAAAAGTGGCCGAATCTACCCCCGATAGTATCAAAATTTTTACCGTGGTCATGATGATTGTCGGTGCGGGGGTTATTGGTATCTGTTATGCTCTCCTCAACGATTTTATTCTCGGTAGTCGCTTTAAGCAGTTTTGGGATGCTACCCGCATTCCCGTCCGCAATCATCACATTATCTGTGGTTTAGGAGGTATCGGCACCCGGATCGTGCGACAATTGCACGACCAAGGCTGTGAAGTGGTGGTGATCGAATCGGACCCCAATAATCGATTTTTGCATTCCGTGCGCTCCTGGGGAATCCCCGTCATCATCGAGGATGCGCGTCTAGTGGCTACCCTAGAAACGGCTAATATTAACAACGCTGAATCTTTGATCGTGGTTACTTACGAGGATATGATTAATGTGGAGATTGCCCTCACTGCTAAAGCGATCGCTCCTAAAATTAATCTAGTTTTACGCTGCTCTCAGGAACAATTCGGGCGATCGATTCAAGAAGTTTTTGATTTTGATACGGTATTATGTCCCCGGGATCTGGCTACCTATTCCTTTGCCGCAGCCGCTTTGGGCGGTAGAATTCTCGGTAATGGCATGACCGATGATCTCCTCTGGGTTGCTTTGGCTACATTAATCACACCTAATCATCCTTTTATGGGGCAAATTATCAAGGAAGCGGCGATGAATGCCGATTTTGTGCCACTTTACCTAGAAAAACAAGGTCAAACTATCCACGGTTGGCAATTACTGGAAATTACTCTCGATCAAGGTGATATTCTTTATCTAACTATGCCGGCTATGCGTTTACAACAGGTTTGGCAAAATACTTCCCTAACTATTCCCCAATCTTTCCCCGATTTAAAATGATTTCTGGTCTTAATTATCTGAGCAAAGCTAGTTATCGCTGTATCTTGAGTTTAGGCAGTGCCGGCAGTATTTTAAGTCTCGCTAGTGCCAGCAGCATTTTAAGTCTGGTTAGTATCGGCAGTATGCTCAGTATTGGCAGTGTCGGCAGTATTCTCAGTATTGGCAGTGTCGGCAGTATTCTCAGTATTGGCAGTGTCGGCAGTATCTTTGGCATTTTTCAATATCATTCTCTGCCTAACCATCCTGAATAGGTCTAATGAACTATTCCTCACCGCTTCTTTGTCGATGAAGACAAGAGATAACTATCCTATTCATAAAACCTAAGATTATGTCAAATTTATCCGGGGTTTTAGATATTTTGACCCGATAGCGGCTCGATAACTTACTTTTGCAGGAGATGACTGATCCTCTTGCCCTATTTTGGTAAAATCAACTATAATGGGGAGAAGTTAATCTTTGCCAAGCTTGAGCAGAGTTAAACTAATCCCTCAGTGAGCAAGCAATTGAATCCTATGCTTAAAATTGCCCTTTTTGGAACCAGTGCCGATCCTCCTACTGCCGGTCATCAAGCCATACTAAAATGGTTATCGGAACAGTACGATATCGTTGCAGTTTGGGCTGCCGATAATCCCTTTAAAAATCATCAAACCAGTCTCGAACATCGTCTGAGGATGTTAAATTTGCTCATCCGGGACATTCAAACCCCAAGGGATAATATACAACTGCGACGAGAATTAAGCGATCGACGTAGCTTAATTAGTGTGGAAAAAGCGCAAACAATTTGGGGAGAACAGGAGGAATATACCCTAGTCATTGGTTCTGATTTAGCGGGACAAATTAGGCACTGGTATCGCAGCCAAGAATTACTAGAAAAAGTCAAAATTCTCGTGATTCCTCGTCCCGGTTATCCTATTAACCAAGATGATATTGAACAACTGCAAACATTAGGGGGTGATTGTCTGATTGCCGATGTCTTTGCTCCGGCTGTATCCTCAACAGATTATCGAGAAAAAGGCGATAAACAGGCTGTTCCCGCACCGATTAAAGATTATATCGAAGGTCAAAAACTTTACCCATGAAACCGCTAAATACCCTAGCTAATAAATCTCTAGCTGATTTTAAAGTCGGAGTTGATAACGTGATCTTTTCCGTTGATACCCAATTAAATCGGCTGCTAGTGCTTCTGATTAAAAGACGGGAAGAACCCTTTAGTAATTACTGGAGTTTACCCGGGACTTTAGTGAGAAATGGGGAATCACTGGAAACGGCAGCCTATCGAATTTTAGCCGAGAAAATTAGCGTCAATAATCTCTATCTGGAACAGTTATATACTTTTGGCAGTCCAGAGGGAGATTCCCCGGCAGCGGCCGAGAGTTTTGGGAAACGTTATCTATCGGTGAGTTACTTCGCTTTAGTGCGGTTTGAAGAAGCAAAGTTAATCACTGAACGGGATTATAATATCACTTGGTATATGATTGATAAAGTGCCAGATTTAGCCTTTAATCACGGTCAAATTTTGGAATATGGCTGGCGAAGATTACGCAATAAAGTAGAATATAGTCCCGTCGCTTTTGAGGTTTTACCAGAATTATTTACTTTAAATGATCTTTATCAATTTTATGAGACAATTTTAGGTAAAAATTTTAGTGATTATTCTAACTTCAGAAATCGGCTATTGAAATTAGGATTTCTCAAGGATATGGGTTTAAAAGTCTCGCGTGGTGCCGGTCGTCCCGCTAGTTTATATCGCTTTGATGAAAAAGCTTTTGCTCCCTTTAAAGAGCAACCGTTAGTTTTTGTTTAAATAGGAAAAAATATGAGAATTGCTATCGCTCAATTAAATCCCATTGTTGGAGATATCGAAGGAAATGCCCAAAGAATTTTAGAGGCTGCTCAAACAGCATTTAATCAGGGAGCAGAATTACTTTTAACCCCGGAATTATCCCTCTGTGGTTATCCTCCCAGAGACTTGTTATTAAATCTGGGTTTTGTGGAGAAAATGTCTCGACAATTGCAATTATTGTCCCAACAATTACCAGAAAAGTTAGCCGTCTTAGTCGGTTTTGTCGAAAAAAATCCCTCGGCAACGGTCAGGGGAGAAAAGCCGTTATTTAATAGCATAGCTTTGTTAAAAAGTCAAGAGATTAAACAAATTTTTACTAAACGTTTATTGCCTACCTACGATGTTTTTGATGAGGATCGTTACTTTGCTTCTGGGAAAGAAAGTCAATATTTTCAACTAACAGAAAATAATGTAAAAATCGGTGTAACTATCTGTGAAGATGTTTGGAATGATGAACAATTTTGGGGTCAGCGTCAATACGCAGTTAATCCCATCGCCGATTTAGCTAATTTAGGAGTGGATTTAATCGTTAATCTTTCCGCTTCTCCCTACAGTGTCGGTAAGCAAAAATTGCGAGAATCTTTATTATCCCATAGTGCCACTAGATATAATTTACCGATAGTTTACGTCAATCAAGTGGGAGGTAATGATGATTTAATTTTTGATGGTGACAGCGTGGCTTTTAACCGACAAGGAGAAGTGATTTATCGCGCTCAGGCATTTACTTCTAGCCTAGAATTGATCGAGTTTAATCAGGATTTGTTACCCGCAGTTATTCATCCTTTACCTGTCGATGAAGATGAGGAAATTTATCGAGCTTTAGTCTTAGGAGTACGAGATTATGTGCAGAAATGCGGTTTTAAACGGGTAATTTTCGGCTTGAGTGGTGGCATTGATTCTAGTTTAGTTGCCGCTATTGCCAGCGACGCATTAGGTAAAGAAAATGTTCTCGCTGTGATGATGCCTTCTCCCTATAGTTCCGACCATTCCATTAGCGATGCAGTGGCTTTAGTTAATAATTTAGGTATCAAAAGTGAGAAGTTAGCAATTCAGGAAATTATGACCGCTTATGATCAACTTTTAGAGCCGGTTTTCGCTGGGACTGATTTTGGTATTGCCGAAGAAAATCTTCAGTCACGCATTCGCGGTAATTTATTAATGGCCCTCTCTAATAAATTCGGTCATTTACTATTATCCACTGGCAATAAATCAGAAATGGCGGTGGGATATTGCACTCTTTACGGTGATATGAATGGTGGTTTAGCAGTGATTGCTGATGTGCCGAAAACGAGGGTTTATTCCCTCTGTCGCTGGTTAAATCGGCACGGGGAAATTATTCCCCTCAATGTGATTAATAAAGCTCCTAGTGCTGAATTAAAACCCAATCAGAAGGATCAAGATTCTTTACCTCCCTACGAGATTTTAGATGCTATTTTAGCACTATTAATCGATCGCCATCAATCCGCCGAACAAATTATCGCCGCCGGCTTTGAGGCAGAAATTGTGCAGAAAGTGATTAAATTAGTTAAAAATGCCGAATTTAAGCGCAAACAAGCCCCCCCGGGTCTAAAAATTAGCGATCGCGCTTTTGGCACTGGTTGGCGAATGCCTATCGCTAGTCGCTGGGGTTAGGGGGTTTTTCAGTTATCAGTTATCAGTTATCAGTTATCAGTTATCAGTTATCAGTTATCAGTTATCAGTTATCAGTTATCAGTTATTAGTTATTAGTTAAGTATCTAAGCAAAATTAATTACACATTTCGATAAAGCTTTTGCCTTTTGCCTCCTGCCTTTTGCCTATCCTAACCAATAAATTAATTTTGCACAACTACTTATAAGATGTGAGTTATCAGTTATCATTGATTAGTGATTGGTCACTGATTACTGATTACTGATTACTGATCACTGTTTACTGATTACTGTTCACTGAAAGGGGTATTCGTGAGAGAGGAAGGGTAAGGGGATTAATTCTCCTGTTGCCTCGCCGATTTGTACTTTTAAACCCTCTCCTCCCGCTTTTGTTTTCACATAACCCAAGCCAAAATCCTCCAGCACACTGGTGAGTAAACCGACTTTTTGCGCTTCTAAAATAATCGGGGTATTGCTGGGGACGGGTTGGCTGAGTTTTATGCCCCAAAGTCTTTGTTTTACGCCTTTATAGGTGTTGAGACGGGCGATAGTTTCTTGACCAATATAACAGCCCTTATCAAAAACGATCGCTCGCCATAAACCGGCCTCTAAAGGGTTATAATCTTCGGTTAATTCTCGATCGACTGCCGGTCGGCCCTGATGGATTCTCAGGTATTCCCACACCTGCTCATCTGCGGGAGTAACGCCATTTTTAATTAAATTTTCCCAAAAGGGGCCCGCTTCGGCGGCGGCGACGATTAAAGTATATCCGGGTAGGTCTAAGCCGGTGCCGACGGCCACTCTCAGGGCGGGTTGAGAAAGGAGATAATGACTATGCTGCACCCCCGTTAAAATCTGCTCTGGAATGGCGATTTTTTGCAGGTATTGCCCGCTTTCAGTACCTATTAGGGTGACAATGCCAAAATTATCGGTTAAGTCGCTAATTTCCACCTTATCGAAGGGGAAAATATAGCGATCGATCAATTCCAGTAAAAATTGACGACGTTGGGGAGAAACGAGGATGAGGAGGGAATCATCGCTGGCGTAAACTGTGACAAAATCGAGGGTACGACCGGTAGAGTTAAGGAAAATTGTCTCACAACCCTGACCCGGTTTCAGGCGATCGATCGCGTTACTGGTTTGATTGTGGAGAAAACGCAGTCGGTCCTGGCCTTTTAATTCTAATAAACCCCAATCGGAGCGATCGATTAAAATTGTTTGGGATGCTAAACTTTGGGGATCATTACTGTAATTTTTCAGAAAATTAGCGGCATACTCTGCCTTGATCGTTTCTAACGCTGCTTTCATTGGGGTAAATTAGCGAATAATCGGTTAATAATACGCTCGGTTTTCGTTTCCAAACTCTGCCAATCAAGTTCACCGGTGGGGTCGAGGAGACTGGTATCGATGGTGACGCTCTCTCCTTCATCGGTGGGATAATCGAGAAAACAGACTTGAAAACAAAGTTCCCAAATATTTACAGTAACGGAGCGCTCGAGATAAGTCAAACAGAGCAGATAACTGGGATAGGGATCTTGAATTTCTGTATAAGTTCCTTTCCAGAGGGAATTTTCTAACTGTTTACGCAGATTATCCAGCACCCGAATAAATGCCGGCTGCATTAACAATTGTGCCTGTTCCCAAGCGATAATATCTTTAAATTTTGGATTCATCTAATCAGTTATCAGTTATCAGTTATCAGTTATCAGTGATCAGATTTGAGTATTAAGTGATAACGGCATTAACAGTCAGGGCAAGCGCATCTTAACAATCCTTGACAAAATGAACTTTATGTGAGTTGCTTACCCAGAGGGAGATTAAGGCATATTTGAGGAGAATTTGCCATCTCAATTGTTAAGCAAAAATCGACCAAATGTTAAGATTTCGTAACTATTTTGATTGACTGGTATCAGCTGAAATGCCCACACAGCAAGCAGATCACAAAATTGGCCCATTGTCAATAGCTTTTGATATGCTCTCACCCTGCATTAACAGTGCTGTTTTTTCACTGGTTACTGATAACTGATAACTGATAACTGATAACTGATAACTGATAACTGATTTAGGCTGTTACTAGGGCTGCTTCCTTAGCTGCCATCATTTTCATCAGGTCTAACATCCGGCAGGAGTAACCCCATTCGTTATCGTACCAAGAGACGACCTTAAAGAAATTGGCATTAAGTTGAATGCCGGCTTTAGCATCAAAGATACTGGAACGGGGGTCGGTGATAAAGTCACTCGATACCACTTCCTCATCGGTGTAACCGAGGATACCTTTCATCGGTCCTTCGCTGGCGGCTTTCATAGCGGCGCAGATTTCCTCGTAACTGGTGGCTTTTTCGGTTTTAAAGGTTAAATCCACCGCCGAAACGTTGGGAGTTGGCACACGGAAGGCCATACCGGTTAATTTGCCTTTTAGGGAGGGAATAACTAGGGTTACTGCTTTGGCTGCCCCCGTGGAGGAGGGGATAATATTTTGACCGGCGCCGCGACCACCGCGCCAATCTTTTTTCGATGGACCATCGACGGTGGGTTGAGTGGCGGTCATCGAGTGTACCGTGGTCATTAATCCTTCCGCTAGTCCGAAGTTATCGTTAATAACTTTGGTGATCGGGGCTAAACAATTGGTGGTACAACTAGCGTTAGAGACGATCAGATCCTTAGCGGGATCGTACTCATTGTCGTTAACCCCTAGTACAATAGTACGAATTTTGTCGGGATCTTTGGTGGGTGCGGAGATAACCACCCGTTTGGCCCCGGCTTCTAGGTGTTTTCCTGCCCCTTCGGCGGTGGTAAATAAACCAGTGGACTCGACCACATAATCGGCCCCGGTTGCACCCCAGGGCAGTTGGGCGGGGTCTTTGATGGAATAACAGGGGATAAACTTACCATCCACGACGATGCCATCTTCTTTTGCTTCTACCGTACCCTGAAAACGTCCGTGGGTGGAGTCGTATTTGAGCAGATAGGCAATATTATCGGAGGGAACCAGATCATTTATACCAACAAACTCGAAATCAGGATTTTGGATACCCGCCCTAAAAACGAGGCGACCGATACGACCGAATCCGTTGATGGCGACTCTTACTTTTGTCATGAAAAAAACTCCTTTGCAGCTGCGATAAGCTTAGGCACGATCAAGAAAAAACAATCCGAGAATTGATTAGCCTGTAGAGAATCACTATATATGCTAATCAGCTTTTATTGATCGCTAGATGAAGTATAGAAAGATTTTAAGTTTCAGTGCTTCCAAGATAAAAAATAATAAATTTTCTACCCTAGTCTTCCCCGCCACCGGCATCGAGAAAACCTGATTAGGCCTTGGCCGACCAACGAGAGTCTGATTATATAGCCTTTTGGGAAAAGTTGACATTAAAAAATCATTAAAAGCTTTCTGAGAATTTGTGGATTCCTAAGTTAAGAACATATTAATATGCCTTTAAAAGCCATTTAAAAACCCCGCCCGACTGACATAAATTCCCCTAGCCGGATTGGCAAAATATAGCTTATTTTAATAGTTTTTTACGCTCCGAAAGGTTAGACTCTTGATTACAGTTTGAAAACTGACCGAGGGTTAACCCTCTCGATAATCTGGAGAAATTGTCTATCAACTCTCTTAATCTCATCCTTCATAGATATTGGAGAAATATTCATGGTATCCGCACCAGAAAGACCCTTAACAGAACAAAATCCCCTTTCTCAAGACGAACTCTACAAAACCCATGCCTATTGGCGCGCTTGTAACTATTTAGCTGTAGGTATGATTTATCTGCGCGATAATCCCCTGCTCAAAGAACATCTTAAACCAGAACACGTTAAGTATCGTTTACTTGGTCACTGGGGAGCAAGTCCGGCCTTAAGTTTTACCTACGTTCACCTCAACCGTTTAATCAAAAAATACGACCTCGATATGATTTTTATGGCCGGTCCTGGCCATGGGGCGCCGGGGGTACTCGGTCCGGTTTATCTAGAAGGAACCTATTCGGAAATTTACCCCGATAAAAGTGAAGACGAGGAAGGATTACAAAAATTCTTTAAACAATTTTCTTTTCCCGGTCACATCGGTAGTCACGTCACCCCCGAAACCCCCGGTTCTATCCATGAGGGCGGCGAACTGGGTTATAGTGTTTCCCATGCCTACGGTTCTGTTTTTGACAATCCCGACCTCATTACGGCCGTGGTGGTGGGTGATGGGGAAGCAGAAACCGGTCCCCTTGCCACCGCATGGCACTCGAATAAATTCCTTAACCCGATTCGCGATGGTGCGGTACTGCCAATTTTAAACTTAAACGGTTATAAAATCGCTAATCCCACCATTCTCTCCCGTATTTCGACGCACGAGTTAGAAAGTCTCTTTGTCGGTTACGGTTACACTCCCTACATCGTCGAATGTAAGGAAGATGAAGACCTCATGCACTGCCATCAAAAAATGGCCGCTACCCTAGAACACTGTATCAATCAGATTCGCTTCTATCAACAGGAAGCTCGCAGCACGGGTATTGCTAAACGTTACCCCTGGCCGATGATTATCCTCCGGTCCCCCAAGGGTTGGACGGGCCCGAAAAATGTTGATGGTCATAAAGTAGAAGGATTCTGGCGCGCTCACCAAGTCCCCATGGGGGCCATGCAGGAAAACCCCGAACACTTGAGAAAATTAGAGGAGTGGATGAAAAGCTATAACCCGGAGGAATTATTTGACTATACCACGGGTAAATTTAAGCCAGAATTTAAAGAACTCGCTCCTAGGGGTCATCGTCGCATGAGTGCTAACCCGCACGCTAACGGCGGATTGCTGCGTAAAGACCTAAAAATGCCTGATTTTCGTCAATATGCCGTGGCCGTCACCCACCCGGGCCAAGTGGAAACGGAAAACACGGGAGTGATGGGGGTATTTTTGCGGGATGTAATGCGAAATAATATGACTAATTTTCGCGTTTTTGGTCCCGATGAAACTGCTTCTAATCGTTTATCTGCTCTCTATGAAGTGACTAAAAAAGCTTGGTTAGCCGATACCTATCCGGAGGATTTAGATGGTAGCCAATTGTCTCCCGATGGTCGTGTGATGGAGATGCTGAGTGAACATACTTTAGTCGGTTGGTTAGAGGGTTATTTATTATCCGGTCGTCACGGTTTATTTCACTCCTACGAAGCTTTTGCCCACGTTATCGATTCCATGTTCAACCAACACGCTAAATGGCTCGATATCTGCAAAAATCATGTGCCTTGGCGCGCTTCTGTTTCCTCTTGGAATCTGTTATTATCCTCGGTGGTTTGGCGGCAGGATCACAATGGTTTTAGTCACCAAGACCCCGGTTTTATCGATTTAGTAACCAATAAAAGTGCCGACGTGGTGCGGGTTTATCTTCCCCCCGATGGTAACTGTTTATTAAGTGTGGCTAACCACTGTCTCAAGAGCAAGGATTACACTAATATTATCGTTGCTGATAAACAGAAACACCTGCAATACTTGACCATTGAAGAAGCAATTAAACACTGCACAAAAGGTATCGGTATTTGGGATTGGGCTAGTAACGATGATGACGGAAAAAATCCCGATGAACCAGATGTAATTATGGCTTGCTGTGGGGATATTGTTACTAAAGAATCTTTAGCGGCAACGGCAATTCTGCGGGAGGAATTACCTTACTTAAAAGTTCGCTTTATCAACGTGGTTGATCTGTTTAAATTACAGTCGGAAAGTGAACACCCCCATGGTTTATCGGAACGGGATTTTGATAGCTTATTTACCACTGATAAGCCAATTATCTTTAATTTCCACGGTTATCCTTGGCTGATTCATAAACTTACCTACCGTCGCAGTAATCAAGAACGTATTCATGTGCGCGGTTACAAAGAAGAAGGGAATATTAATACTCCCCTAGAATTAGCGATTCGTAACCAAGTTGATCGTTTTCATTTAGTAATTGATGTCATTAATTGCGTGCCGAAATTAGGTTCTGCTGCCGGTCATGTGAAAGAACGGATGAAAAATGCTATTATCGACAATCTCGATTATGCTTTTACCAATGGCATCGATAAGGAGGAGATTACTAACTGGAAATGGCCCTATTAATTAATTAGGCTAGAAAGTGGTTTAGGTGATGATAATTTGGCGTTGCTGATTTTAAGTAGGAATTGTCCTCTAGGTACTTTTTAAAACCTAGGGCTAGGCTAACTGGTGGATAGGATGCACAATTAGTATTCAGATCTTGATTCAGCAACGCCGTTCATACCAGCAATGATTTGTCCGATGTCTTGAGGAGTAGCACCTGTTGCCAACAACAAGCGGAGCAGCAATTCCAGTGAAACTGACGGTAGAGCTAACTTGATTTCAATAAGGATAATCTCTTCAGGTGTTAACTCTAAAAAATCGGAAAAGGTTCCGATTTTCCAGCCTTTTGAGTCCAAAAGCCCTTTTTAGTCTGTTTTAAACTAAGTCACAACAATTCGATGAGTAGCGACTCTCCTATCAGCAGATTACTCAATTGTTATCAACTTTGTTGCTTGGGGGAGCAGCCCATTTATGCCAAAATATAAAAGCGATCGCTAAAAATAAGTGATTAAATTTATCCAATATGACAAGCGGAGACAAGTAATTTAGCTTTACTCTCGCCTCTAAGAAGAAATTAAGCCAGAGATTTAGTCAATTTAGTCAAGAATAATCGGTTAGAGGTGAGAAATCAGGGGTCTGATTTCTTCCATGTCTGAAATTTCTCAATTTCTCGGAATAAATTTGAGTACCAAAATCAGGGTAAATAGCCCAAATATCAACTTAATAAAGTTTTAATAGACATTTAATCCCTAATAGATTAATCTTACTTTTTTTAAAGCCGATATGCTGCCTCGCTAATCCTTTTAAGACTTGAAAACTTGGTATTCTGTCAGGGGTTGGCCGTGAGAGAGGTCAATTTTCAAGGATAATTTGTAACAGAGTGTTGAAAATTCCTTTAATCTTAGTTATGAGCGATCGCCCACCAGAACTAACCCTAGCCGACCAGGCCCCTGCCAACTACGAATGTCGCTCCTGCGGCTACGTTTACGACCCCAGCAAGGGAGATAGTAAAACCAACACTCCCGCTGGAACCCCCTTCGAGGAATTGCCAGAAACTTGGCGCTGTCCCGTGTGTGGTGTGCGTCGTTCCCAATTTATCAACATCGGAGCTAAAGATGCTCCTTCGGGATTCCAAGAAAATCTTAGCTATGGTTTTGGAGTCAATCGTCTCACTCCCGCACAAAAAAATATTTTGATTTTCGGGGCTTTAGCGCTAGGATTTGTTTTCTTTATTAGTTTATATGGTTTAAACTAACTCAAGCACTCATTATCTTTAATCCAACGGCTCTTATGAGCCTGTAACCTATCGAGTACAAACCTTAATCCGTCCCGATTTCTTGACCAATACCTCTGAACCATTGATGAGAAAACTGAAACAATTCGTAATAGTTCTAGCTGTAGCCTTTTTCTGCTTTAGCTGTAGTAGTGTGCCATCCCTGAGCAGTAGTCCTTGGCAAATCCTCACCCTCGACACTGACTCCACTTTTGCCGATATCGCCTTTACCGACGACCCGCAGCACGGTTGGTTAGTGGGAACCAAATCTACCCTCTTTGAAACCACCGATGGGGGGGACAGCTGGCAGCAAAAAGTCCTCAACCTTGGCGACGAAAAAGTTAGCTTTAGCGCCGTCAGTTTCCACGACCAAGAGGGTTGGATTGTCGGTAAACCCTCGATTCTTCTCCATAGCGAAGACGGGGGCGGCAGCTGGTCCCGTATCCCCTTAAGTGAAAAATTACCCGGTTCCCCCTACGGAATTATCGCCCTGAACGACAAAACCGCCGAAATGGTCACGGATTTAGGTGCTATCTACCGCAGCAAAGACGGGGGCAAAACTTGGCAAGCTTTAGTGGAAGGTGCCGTGGGTGTGGCCCGGACAATTGTTCGTTCCCATGATGGTAAATATGTGGCCGTTTCCGCACGCGGGAACTTTTATTCCACTTGGGAACCGGGGTCAACAGAATGGCAACCCCACAATCGTCTTTCTTCCCGCCGCTTACAAAAAGTCGGTTATGGTGAAAATGGGGAACTGTGGGCCCTGGCCCGGGGTGGTCAACTACAATTTACTAGCCCCAATGATCTCGATACATGGGAAGATAAGGTATTCCCCGAGTTTTCCACCAGTTGGGGACTTTTGGACCTCAACTACCGCACCCCCGAAGAAATTTGGGTCGCTGGTGGTAGCGGCAATCTGTTGGTCAGTGATGACGGCGGCCAATCTTGGGAAAAAGATCGCGCGGTGGAAAGTGTCCCCTCCAATCTCTATCGAATTGTTTTTATCAATTCCGACAAGGGTTTTGTCTTGGGACAAAATGGGGTTTTACTGAAATATAATCCCCCTAGCGAACCGGCCTAAAACTTGTCTCAGGGTCAAGAAAGTCTCTATTATAGAGATTGAATTTTTCAAGTCCTATCATTCCGAGGAGAACCGTCCATGTCAGGTAGTACCGGCGAACGTCCTTTTGGCGATATCGTTACCAGTATTCGTTACTGGATTATCCATAGCATCACCATCCCCATGCTGTTTATCGCAGGTTGGTTATTCGTGAGTACCGGTTTGGCTTACGATGTTTTTGGCACTCCCCGTCCCGATGAGTATTACACTCAAGAGCGTCAAGAATTACCGATCATTAATGATCGCTTTGAGGCCAAAAATCAAATCGAGCAGTTTAATCAGTAGTTTACTTTAATTAAGGATAAAAACAATGGCTAGTGGTAATCCCAATCAACCCATTTCTTACCCCATTTTCACCGTTCGCTGGTTGGCAGTTCATACCTTAGCGGTCCCCACTGTCTTCTTTATCGGTGCAATTGCGGCAATGCAGTTTATTCAACGCTAGGAGAACAATTATGGAAAGAACACCTAATCCGAATCGGCAAGCCGTCGAGTTAAATCGTACTTCTCTTTACCTAGGTTTACTCCTAGTTGCTGTCTTGGGAATTTTATTTTCCAGCTATTTCTTTAACTAATTAGTCCCGATTTATTGTCATCGCAATTAGGAGGTGTTATTCATGTTCGCAGAAGGTCGTATTCCTTTGTGGTTAGTCGCCACCATCGCCGGTCTAGGCGTTATCGCCGTGGTTGGTCTTTTCTTCTACGGAGCTTACGCTGGTTTAGGTTCCTCTATGTAATTCCATTTCGGGTAATTATCCCCAGCAGAAAACCGTTAGTTATAGAAATAACTAGCGGTTTTTTCACTATTCGGTTAAAGGTAAAGCTCGATCAAACTTTATACTAATACTAAATCCCTTGAGTAACGCACAGAAAACGGGTTTCTCGGAGAAACCCGTTTTCTACTCATGCAAAAGGCAAAGGGGAGAATAAATAATCATTTTTTAATAAACGGATTTATCCTAAATCCGTTTTTAATAGTGTGATTAACTCCCAAGTTATGGATTGTTTCTCCCTGCTCCCCACACCCACGAAAAACTTTTTCAGCAGACCCTAATTAAAAAAAGGAGTCAAAGACTTGACTCCTTTTTTTATATAGATGATTTAGCTAAAACTAAACTTCTTGTTTACGAGTGCTAAGATCACCCAATTTTTGGAATAAACCGAATTCCACTTGTTCTTCCAGATCCGGATCTACCCCGGCGAATACGTCGCGGTAGATGGTACGAGAACCGTGCCAGATGTGACCGAAGAAGAATAGTAAAGCAAAGACAGCATGACCGAAAGTAAACCAACCTCTCGGAGAAGTGCGGAATACCCCGTCAGACTTGAGGGTTTCGGTGTCAAACTCGAAAGCTTCACCGAGTTGCGCTCTACGCGCAAATTTCTTCACATCAGCAGGATCGCTGAAGACCTGACCATCGAGAGAGCCACCGTAGAAAGAAACGGTGACACCACTTTGTTCGATACTCAGTTTCGATTCCGCACGACGGAAAGGAATATCAGCGCGAACGATACCTTCCGAGTCAGTCAGGACAACGGGGAAGGTTTCAAAGAAGTTAGGCATCCGACGCACGCTGAGGACGCGACCTTCGCCATCTTTGAAAACAGGGTGTCCTAACCAAGATTTAGCGATACCGTCACCGCTATCCATGGCACCAGTACGGAATAAACCACCTTTAGCGGGGCTATTACCGACATAATCATAGAAAGCCAGTTTTTCGGGGATTGCTTGGTAAGCTTCGGCGATGGTGGCCCCATTGGCGATGCTGGCCTCCACACGACGCTCAATTTCTTCTTGGAAATAGCCCTTATCCCATTGGTAACGGGTCGGGCCAAAGAGTTCGATCGGGGTAGTAGCATTACCGTACCACATGGTTCCAGCCACGACGAAAGCGGCAAAGAAAACAGCGGCGATACTGCTAGAAAGCACCGTTTCGATATTACCCATTCTCAAGGCTTTATAGAGTCTTTCGGGGGGACGAACGGTTAAATGGAATAAACCGGCGATAATCCCGACGATACCCGCGGCAATGTGGTGAGCCACCACACCCCCGGGGTTAAAGGGGTTAAAACCAGCCGGTCCCCATTCGGGAGCTACGGGCTGCACATGACCAGTTAAACCGTAGGCATCGGAAACCCACATCCCGGGACCCCAAAGGCCTGTTTGATGGAAAGCACCGAAACCAAAGCAAAGTAAACCGGATAAGAACAGGTGAATACCGAACATTTTCGGTAAATCGAGGGCAGATTCGCCCGTGCGGGGATCGATAAATAATTCTAAATCCCAGAAAACCCAGTGCCAAACCGCCGCTAGGAATAGCAGACCGGATAAGACGATATGAGCGGCGGCAACGCCTTCAAAAGACCAGAAACCGGGGTCAACACCAGTTTCGCCGGTGACGCTCCAGCCACCCCAAGAACCAGTGACACCTAAACGGGCCATGAAGGGCAGCACGAACATTCCTTGCCGCCACATCGGGTTTAATACGGGGTCACTGGGGTCGAAAATAGCAAGCTCATAGAGGGCCATGGAGCCAGCCCAACCCGCTACCAGTGCGGTGTGCATCAGGTGAACGGAAATTAAACGGCCCGGGTCGTTGAGAACGACTGTGTGTACTCGATACCAAGGTAGTCCCATTGACTACGCTCCTCCTATTGACAATTTAGTGTCCACTTAGACGCTTTTTATATTCAGGGTCAAAATATAAGCCCAACACTCTCGACGGTTAAGTGCAAGAGTTAGCCGACCTACATTATCCCTTGAAAAGTGTATCTATTCTAAAGAAGTGTAACTATTGTTAGAACAGATTTCAAGTCTTTGCGATCGATCTTCCGCCAGAATAGTCCAGATAGGGGTGTAGGGTGTGGGGTGTGGGGAGAAGGGTGTAGGGTGTAGGGTGTGGGGAGATGGGGTGTGGGGTGTAGGGTGTAGGGTGTAGGGTGTAGGGTGTGGGCTGTGGGCTGTGGGGAGATGGGGAATTATGACTGATAACTGATAACTGATAACTGATAACTGATTACTTCCTCAGCAATTCTTCGGCATTTTGCAGGATTTCGAGGACTTGTTCGGCACTAATCAAGCGTTTTAGCACCACTTGCCCAATGGTGGGGACAGTATCGGCAATTTCGGCACTCTTGGGGGCAACTTCCACCATAATCACGGCTTCTTCCACCTTATAAAGCCATAAAACCTGTTCTCCCTCTAAAATACCGATATTTAATCGCTCTATCTGCGGTGGTCGTCGCCAACTACTCGCATGATCCCACAAACCGCCAAATTCCCACACCCGTCCTATTGTCCAACCTGCCGTTAAGAAAAAATATTTCACTTTAGTTACTCAATCTAGAATCAATCTCTAGCTTTCTGGCTTAATTAGTTTTCAGCCGTCAAATTTTATCAAAAAACTGCTAACGTCCCGTTAATTTCACCACCCCAATGCCCCCAAAGTATAGACCCAAGACCGCCCCTGCTAACAGGGATTGGGTGAGAGGATCTGTGGAAGGGGTTAAAATCGCGCCTAAAATCACTGCCCCTAAAACCACGAAACGCCACCCCGATAACATTGTTTGCGAGGAAATAATGCCTAAAAAGCTCAAAATCAATTGAATAACGGGAATTTGAAAGGCGATGCCGGTACTAAAAAGTAAAAGTAAGACAAATTCAAAATAGCGCTCGATCGACCAAGCTTGTTCGACCACTTCCGCCCCATAACTGACAAAAAAGTTTAAAGCGGCGGGAATCAGGGCAATATAGGCAAAAAATAAACCAGCAAAAAATAAAACACTCGATCCTAACACTACCGGGACAATTAAACGCCGTTCGCGACGGGTTAACCCCGGCAGCACAAAGAGGATAATTTGCAAGAGAATGACGGGACTAGCCACCAGTATGCCGCTATATCCAGCTACTTTTAGGGAGACGAAAAAAAATTCTCCCGGAGCTAACTGCAAAAATTTTACTCCTTGGGCGGGAACTTCCAGCACTTGCACTAGGGGTTTAACGAAGATAAAACATCCCACCGCACCTACAGCCACGGCAATTAAACTATAAAAAATCCGGCGCCGCAACTCCTCCAAGTGGTCAAATAAGGACATTTCCACTTCTCCGGGTAACTCATCGAGGAATTCAGGACTGTCTGGGGGTGGGGTTTTTACTTCTGTCGATGACATGGCTTTGGCTCGATCGTTCTCTACTCAAGCCTTTATCCTAGCATTGTTGACCCTTGGCTATCAGCCGTCAGCTATCAGTTACCAGTTATCAGTTATCAGATGTAAGTTTTTAGTGGACAGTCTTAATCAGGGGTCATTGATCAGATAAGAGAAGAGAATAGCAAGTGAGCAGCATTAAATGGCAGTTTTCTGCTGTCTTTTCCCTGATTACTGCTTACTGTTTACTGATATCAGACGTGAGTTTTTAGTGGACAGTCTTAATCAGGGGTCATTGATCAGATAAGAGAAGAGAATAGCAAGTGAGCAGGATTAAATGGCAGTTTTCTGCGGTCTTTTCACTGATTACTGCTTACTGTTTACTGATCACTGAAAAAAGCTCCCAGTCCCTAATCACTTTAAAAAAATTTGCTATGATATAGGGACTTGTTTAGTATTTGGTAAAAATAACCATAAATCCTACCGTGTTCACAACTGTTCAACCCGCAAATCGATCGAGCTTACCTGATGACCTATTTACAGCAATTAAAGAGCTTAAACGGGAATTAAACGCTGTTATTCTGGCTCACTACTATCAAAATTCTGACATACAGGATATAGCTGATTATATTGGTGATTCTCTAGGTTTATCCCAGCAGGCTGCCCAAACCCCGGCAGACGTGATCGTATTTGCGGGGGTTCACTTCATGGGAGAGACAGCTAAAATCTTAAATCCGGATAAGTTAGTATTGCTGCCGGATTTAGATGCGGGATGTTCTTTAGCTGATAGTTGTCATCCTAAAGATTTTGCTCGTTTTAAAGCCCAATATCCCGATCATATCGTGATTTCCTATATCAATTGCAGTGCAGAAATTAAAGCCATGAGTGATATTATCTGCACAAGTTCCAATGCAGTCAAAATAGTTAACCAAATCCCTGCCCATCAACCGATTATCTTCGCTCCTGATCGCAATTTAGGCCGTTACGTCAGTCAGCAAACTGGTAGAGATTTAGTTCTTTGGCAGGGTAGTTGTATTGTCCATGAAACTTTTTCCGAACGCAAGATAATAGAATTAAAAGTCGCCCATCCAGAAGCAAAAATTATCGCCCATCCTGAGTGTGAAGCATCGGTTTTACGCCATGCCGATTATATTGGTTCCACGACGGCACTATTAAATTATTCCCTGAAAAGTTCCGAAAAAACCTTTATTGTCGCCACAGAACCGGGGATTATTCACCAGATGCAAAAATCCGCCCCAGAGAAAGTATTTATACCCGCACCAGCTTTAAATAACTGTGCTTGTAATGAGTGTCCCTACATGAGACTGAACACTCTCGAAAAATTGTATCTCTGTATGCGAGATAAAACTCCAGAAATTACTATTTCTGAAGATTTAAGAGTTAAGGCACTGTTGCCGATTCAAAGAATGTTAGAAATGTCTTAATCAGTTATCAGTTATCAGTGATCAGTTATCAGTTATCGGATGTGAGTTTTCAGTTGATTAGACATCGGCAAAAATTATAACCCAATCAGAGCTTGCTTTGATGATTTGTACTAATGAATAGTTCGATAATCCCAATATATATCTATCGTTGCTAATTCAATTTAACGGAAAAAATATGGGGCTATTAAAATAATTTTTATTTGGGTAAGTTTCTTGTCTAGAAAGAATTATAGTCTTGAGATAATATTAGGTAGAAGTCCACTGATTACTGATTACTGATTACTGAAATGCTGAAGATAAATTTTTTCATTGTGTTTAATCGATTGAAAAAAATCGACAATGGGACGGGGATAATTAACCCCTAAAATCAACCCATAACGCTTTTGTTCCTCCAGAGATAATTTATAAGGTTCGTGAATTTTATCGCCTTTTATTCGGGCTAATTCGGGCAACCAGTGACGTAAATAGTCACCTTTGGGATCATAATCTTTCGACTGTTTAGGGATATTAAAATAACGAAACCCTCGCGCGTCATTGCCGACACCAGCAGTGTAATTCCAATTACCCCAATTACTACAGACATCATAATCAATTAATAATGACTCGAACCATTCTGCTCCCAGGCGCCAATCAATACCGAGATTTTTGGTCAGAAAACTAGCGACATTTTGCCGGCCACGATTCGACATAAATCCTGTAGCGGCTAATTCTCTCATATTAGCATCTACAAGGGGATAACCGGTTTTTCCCTCACACCAAAGATTAAATCTTTCCCAATCTTCTAGCCAAGGTAAATTAAGTTCTTGCAAACCAGATTTATAGAAAATTTTATTACCGTGTTTACTGCAAATAAATCGGAAAAAATCTCGCCATAATAATTCAAAAATCAGCCAATAGGTAGAGTCATTTTTTACTCTTTTTTGCTCATATTTTTTTACTTCCTCATAGATATAACGGGGGGAAAGACAGCCAAAACTTAACCAAGCTGAGAATTTTGAGGAATAATTAGTCCCTAACATTTCATTGCGGGTTTCCTTATAGGTTTTTAAGGAATCACTATCCCAAATATATTCTTTAACCCGTGATTTTCCTACCATTTCACCGCCTTGAAACGACAGAACACCTCCCCGGTCTAGAATTGGTTCTGTTAAGCCTAAATCGTTTAAACTAGGAAGATTTCCCAACTCTATTTTAGGCAATTTTGTCAACTTTTTCGGGGTGGGATAAGTTGTTCTTATTTCCCAATGACGTTCTACTTGTTTACGAAAATTAGTAAATAATTCCGGCAGTTGATTAAGGGTAAAAGGTAAGTCATCAGGATGATATAAAGTGGCCGTCCAAAAAGTTTTTATCTGCACAGGAACCCCGGATAAAGCCTTATTTACCGCTTTTTCTACCGCTAATTCCTCTGCTGTTACCTCTTGATGATAATAAACCTTGGCTATCTGCAATTCTTGAACTAATTGCGGGATAATGTCTTCTGGTTTTCCCCGTCGGATAATTAAATTACCGCCTAAACTTTCCAGAGATTGTCGTAAATTTGCTACGCTTTCTAATAAAAATTTAGTCCGGAACTTGCCAGTTTTTGGAAACCCGTAGGAAGTAAGAGCAAATTGACGCTCATCAAAACAATAGAAGGGAATTATCTCTAATTGTTCTTGAACAGCTTGATAAATTGCCTCGTGATCGTGAAGCCGCAGATCATTGCGATACCAAATTAAAACCCGCATTTAACATCAATTAAAAGTTGATAACCGATCAATAAGTAGTTAGGTGTTAAAAACCATCAGACACCCCCCTTATTAAGGGGGGATTAAGGGGGGATCGAAGCCAAAATCTATCTTCAATTTAATTAAGCTAAGACGCATTTAAAGTGCTTATTCTTAATATTAGCCGAATCTCCCTCAATCCCTTTACTGTTGCCTCTTGCCTCTTGCCTCTTGCCTCGTCTCAACAAGCAATTTAAATTACGAACAGCTTATCTTTTGCCGTAGTAATGGCCATAGTAACGATAATTGTGGTCTTTCCGACTAACATTATTAGCCAGTAAACCTAATACGGAAATGTGGGATAATCTCAGGTCTTCGAGCAGATTTTTCAGGGCAAAGCGATCGGTTTTGCCCAGTTTGGTGACAAGAATGAGGCCAGTGGCCATGGCGGCGAGAATTTTGGCATCGGCAAAAGCGGCGATCGGTGGTAGATCGTAGATAATTAGATCGAAGGCGTGGTCTTGCTGTAATTGCGAGATCATCTCCTGCATTCTCTGGGAAGAAAGCAAACGGGTGGGATCCGGGGGAATTGGACCGGCGGTAAGAATCGATAAATTCTCGTAGCGGGGTAGGGATTGAATTGCCTCGTTCCAATCGAGACCCTCGGCGATGACATTACTAAGTCCGTGGTCGTTATCGAGATTAAGTCGCAGATGAATTTGGGGTCGTCGCAGGTCGGCATCCACCAGTAAGACTCTTTGTCCCATACTAGCGGCCGCCTTAGCGATATTCATTGATATGGTGGTTTTACCATCTCCCGGTGATACAGAACTAATCACGAGGGACTTGAGGGGGGAATCGGAACCGAGGAGGCGAATATTGGTGTTGAGAGTGCGGAAAGCTTCCGAGAAGGGGGAGAAATTATAGTAGGAGGGGTTTTCGTGGGCTGATTTCCCAGTAGTATTAGGGATAGTGATTTTGCGACCGCCGACTGTTAACTGGGGTAGGGCGGCGGTGATCACTTTTTCGATCGTGCCAAGGTCTTTTTGCCAGGGAATTGCGCCCAAAAGGGGTAGTTTGGTATCTTCTTTTAGTTCATCTGCACTGTGATGAACGGGGTCTAATCTTTCGGCTAAAAAGGCCGCCCCTAGGCCTAGTAACAGACCACCGATAACCCCTAAAGCCAGATTTCGCACGGGTTTAGGAGAAACGAAATCTTCCTCTACTTCTGGAGGGGCAATCAGTTGCCAAGGGACGACCTGTTGTGCCACCTTGAGTTGGAGTTTTTGTTGTTCCTCCAGAAAACGGCCGAGACTGGTGGTGGCAATTTCCAATTCTCGCTGCAAATCCGTATAACGACGGGCTAAAACCGCCAGATTTTTGACCGAGGCTTTCTGCTGTTCCAGGGCCCGGGCAAGGGATTTTACCTTAATTTCTAGGGTTTGGCGAGTGTTAGCGGCTTCCACCAATTGTTGGGTTAATTCTACCCGCAAAGCGCTTCGTGATACCAAAGCCGGGGAATTACCCACTGTCTGGGGCAGTTTTTCCCCTAGGGTTCTCTGGGCCTCTTTTTGCAGTAGGGGCAGTAAATTAGCCCGTTTTTCCTCTAGGGTGGCGATTATCGGGCTATCCTTGGCAAAAACTGCCGATTGTTTGGCCAATTCCACTTCTACTTCCTGTAGCTGCTTGAGCAAATCTTGATAACCGGGAGATTCACTGAGATAAGTGGCGATAATTGCTTGATCGGGGGCTAATCCCACCTGTTGCTGTAAAGCTTGATAGCGAGAGTTAATTTCGTTAAGGGCGACCTGGGCTGCCCGATAATCTTGTTCGGTAGCGGTTAACTGTTGTGATAAACGAGTCGCTTCTTTATCAGGATCGAGGAAATTGTATTGCTGCCGGAATTGCTGCATTTGTTTTTGTAGAGTATTAACTCGTTCCCGCAGCACGGGCAATTGAGCGTTAACAAAATCTAACCCTTGATTAATTTCGGTCTTGCGTTCCTGAGAACTATAGTTTAGGTAATGACGGGCTAAATTATCTAAAACCAGCTTGATTTTTTCCGGTTCCTCATCCTGATAGGAAATTTCTAAAACTTTCGTCTCTTTTAATTGACTAATTTTGAGATCAGATTTGCCAGTTTTACTAATTAAATCACTGTAGGTAAAATCGGGATATTTAGGCGTTATTTTACTAAGGATGGGATTAAGGAGTTGAGGACTTTTCAAGACTTCAATTTGGGTATCATAATCGATGTTCTCTCCACCCAACTGAGGTAGGATATCTTGGGCTGCCAACCTGAGAGAACTTTGATTTTCCTCAATGGGTTGACCGATGAGCAGCAGGAATTTACCTTGATAGATAGGGGTTTTTAAGAAAGTCCAAGCAGCGATCGCACCTGTGAGTCCTAGGGTGATGCCAGCGATTAACCACCAGCGATGTTTGACGACAGAAAGGACTTGACGCAGGTTGAGTTCCTCTTCTTCCTGTGTCACGGAGGGAATAAAAGCGGTTTGAGCAAAAACTGGCAGATTTCCTTGGCTGTGGGTTTTCAATGCCCCGTTTTGTTGGTTGTTCATCGCCTCGTTTTGTTGGTTGTTCATCATTAATCAAATAGTCAAGGGATAACTTTATTAAAAAATTTTGCGGTAGCAATCTGGCTCGATTAGTCACCGCTCAATCATAACATTGTGCTACGATGATAACTCTAGTTTTTCCAGAACTGCTAATTTTTGTGATGCTTTGTCTTATGGTCAAGCTTGCTGATAATCCTCCCCACAGATCGGAACATCCATAGGTAGGTATCGGTGGTATAGTGTCAATGTCTATGAAGTCGAGGTGGAATGTTCGATAAACTGACGGGGATCACTCAGAAACTGAGTCCAGGATTGCGTAAAATTCTCGGTAACGTCGGCTGGCTGTTTGTCGAGCGCATCCTGACCATGATACTAGCCTTTTTCGTCGGAATCTGGGTTATTAGATATTTAGGGTCAGAAAATTTTGGCAAACTAAGTTATACTACTAGCTTCGTTGCTCTTTTTAGTGCGATCTCTCAATTGGGTTTGAATGCCATCGTCGTCCGCAATATCGTCCAAGAGGAAAAAGCGGCTCCAGAGATTTTGGGTACTGCTTTTGTGCTAAAGTTGATAGCCAGTTTATTGACAATTATTATAACTGGTATAGCCATCTGGACGTTTGATGCCGATCCTAACGTTCGCTGGATGACCTTAATAATTTCCTTTAGCTTAATGTTCAGTGCTTTTGACGTGATCGAGTTTTGGTTTCAATCACAGGTACTTTCAGGAGTCCTAGCTATACTGAGAAGCGTCCAGTTAATTCTGAGTTCCCTGATCAAACTTTCATTGATTGCCTTCAAGTTGCCGTTAATCGCTTTTGTCTGGTTAATTCTGGCAGAGCAGGTTGTGAAGGTACTGGGAATGCTCTGGGTTTACCTTAAGTACCACCAATCTATATGGCAATGGACAGTCAATTGGTCGAAAGGGTTAGAAATGCTGCGAGATTCATGGCCGCTGATCCTATCGGGTGTCATGATCACGATTTACATTAAGATTGACCAAATAATGCTCGGTAATATGGCAAATGCTCAAGCAGTGGGAAACTATGCGGCGGCGGTCAGGTTCTCAGAAATTTGGTATTTTATTCCTATGGCAGTTTGTTCTTCTGTTTTTCCCGCAATCCTGCGGGCGAAGCAGAGGAGTAGAGAGGAATATTATGCTAGACTACAACAACTGTACGATCTCATGGCTTGGATGGCACTGGCCATTGCAGTTCCCATGACTTTGGCTTCAGTTCCTTTGTTGACAAATTTGCTCGGTAAGGAATATACTGAGGCTGGTCAAATTCTAGCATGGCACATCTGGGCAAGTCCTTTCGTCTTTTTGGGGGTGGCTCAAAGTCAGTGGTTGATGGCCGAAAACTTTACGCGGTTGAGTTTTGCAAAAACATCGTTGGGAGCAATTACTAATATCTTGTTAAACTTGGTGCTAATTCCCGCTTATCAAGGTGTTGGAGCCGCTATAGCTACTATGATTTCTTATGCAATTTCTTCTCATGTTTCTTGTATATTTTATCCTCCCTTATTCCCCAATGGTTGGATGCTAACTAAGGCTTTATTTATACCATTTCGTATTCGCCAAAATTTATTGTATTTAGGTAAAATAAATATGAGATCAGTAAAATAATATGGATTGCGGTTAGTTGATTGCTGAACCATGAACTTAATAAAATCTAAAACAAAAGGATAAAAAAATATGGTTGATCGAGATTACAGTATTTACTCAACTAAGTATCAAGTTACATTAAAAGGTTTATTGATTTTTGAATTGGCCAGTTTGTGCGGCAGACTATTTCTTCAAAAGAGAATAAGTCTTAAAAAATCTGATATCCAATTGTTACATTTAGGTTGTGGTAGAAGTATATTTGATGGTTGGACTAATGCCGATTTTTGGGGTGGATTAAAACCTTGGAAGAAATATGAAAATAAGCCTGAATGGATGCTCGATTTAAGGTTGCCTCTGAATTGTGATGATAATGTCTGGGATGGAGTATTTACAGAACATACTCTCGAACATTTATATCCAGTCCAAGTATTAAACTTACTTAAAGAATTAAATAGAACTATGAAGCCTGGTGCTTGGCTAAGGGTTACTGTTCCTGATTTAAAACAATACATAGATTACTACTGTGGCAACGAAGTACATGAAATGTTTTTACAATGGAAAACGGGCTGCGAAGCAATCCGGTCTCTAACACAAAACTATGGACATCTATCCGTTTGGGATAGCGACTTACTAACTAGGGTTTTAACAGAGGCAGGATTTGTCAAAATCAAAGAAGTTTCTTTTGGAAAGGGAACAGACGAACGGCTTATTAAAGATCAAGAACAACGAAATTGGGAAACCCTATACATGGAGTGTCAAAAATCAGGAAATAATTAACTAATCATTTGTTGAAGTAAAGTTATCTAAAATAACTGCCGTTCAATTTTAGATAATATCATGAAACATTTGATTTTTGATTTTACTCTAGTTTATCAAAATTTTCAAAGCACAATAATACATTTTTCAAAGCACAATAATGCATTGAAATACATTGATCATGTTATACGAACACAAATACAAACCCTCAACTGTCAGATATATACTGCTCTTATTGATTTGCTTTTGGCTTTTCATATCAGCATTGCAAATGCCAAGAATTTCTACCTTGACTACTATTTTATTGCCCGTATTGGCAATAGTAGATAAATTGATGGGTTGGCAATTATTTTCGTTAAATAAGAGTTTATTGAAACAAACAAAATTTATTCAATCACTATTAATTTTGACCCTATTTTGTATTGTTTATTGGACTACCATTAATGACTATGGCTTCCTAGATAAAGAAACAAGCTTGCTGTCAATCTTTGCGTCAATTATGCGAGTCTTATTTTCTTATATCGTAGGATTTTCGATTAACTACTCTCGGCTTCCAGCCTATCCTTACAATACCATTATCGTGATGACTTCCCTCGTTGGTTCAACTATTTTTTATTCTGTCTTATCAGTCCTGAAAACGTTGCAAATTCGTCCAAGCTTGATTGAACAGAGACAATACTTAGATTATTGGACTGACAAAGAATGGCCTGCAACTGGAGTCGGTGATTTCTTATGTCTAGGATTATTGTATATTGTCGTAATTTTCTATGGATATAAACATAAAAAAGAATCTAAGCTATTTTATCTCTTTTTTGTGCTGATTTCAGCAATCTTTGTTTTTTTCTCATTTAATGCAACAGTTTTGCTGGAAAATAGACTTGCGTTGATAGCAACAGCTATTGGTTTTATAACTATCGGTTTTTTGTTAGAATTTAAATCTAAATTAAAATTTATAACTCTACCTTTGTTTGTAGGGTTATTCGCCCTAGTCTCCGTTGGAGTGAACATTATTGAAATCATTGTATCTACTGTATTGGCTCAATTTGGTGTTTTCAATAAACGCTTTTTAAGTCAGGGAACTGAGAGTGGTAGATTCGACAATTATCAAGTTGCCTTAACAGAGATATGGCAATACCCTTTTGGAGGCAGAGAGTTTAAGTTGCCAGTAAGTAAATGGGTTCACAATCTATGGTTAGACGTAGCCTATGATGCAGGTCTTCTGCCAATGTTCTTACTTTTGTTATATTTTATTCTACATATAAAATGCTTTTTGAAAATACTTAATTCTGATCTGCCTAAAATTGTCATTGTATATTTCTCGACAATGAGCATTGGCATTTTATTGAATATGTCTTTAGGTCCGATCATTCAAGCCTCTGTTTTTGAATTTGGAATGACTTGCTTTTTCTTGGGTGTTATTGCGAGATTATCTGGAGAGGTTGAGATTAGCAAAAAATATCAGTTATCCTCTCAGCGAAGCTTATATAGCAAGTCTATTTAATTCATGAACAGATTCAATGGCGCGATCCTTGCGTCCCCGTCCCTGCCATGTCTTATTCATATTTCATTTAGGCTTGCTTACAACTATAAACTTGAAGGATTTTTCCTGTAGATTTTCCTGACGGACACAACCGCAATCGCCCTGCCCTCGATATAATAGACCTCTTGCATAAATCCGAAAACAAACGATAGAAACAATAATGGGAGGGACTTTCAGTTAATTATTTATTAGTAGTTGATAATCTTCAAAAATGTTGCTGTACAAGGATCGACTTAAGACTTTTGCAAGAGGTCTAATAGAATTAAAGAGGTGGCCTGCGCTCTAAAAGCCATGACACAAGAAGATATTAAAGGGATTATCCGCCAAGAAATGGCCGAAATTCTGCAAGATAGGGAAATGCGGGACGATTACGACAGTAGTGTTGGTGCTTTGGCATCGATAGGGGGACTGAACTCGGAGGAATCTTTCCGCGCTGCTCTGAAAGCAATTTTAGAAGAGTCTTTCGGAGTGCAGGTGATTAATATTACTGAATATGATGACGAAGGCGAAGTCTTTGGCAGACCAGACCAGATAGAATTGGATTTGTTAATCAAAAATGGACTGTTGATAATTGGCGAAATCCAATCCTCTATAAGTAAAAGTCCAATTTTATCAGCAGCGATACCAACAAGAATACAACGGCAAGATAGTTATTTCACTGATGCTAGATTTCAAGGCGCAGGAAATAGCTAAAAATTTAAGAATAGAAGTTGATAGTTCTGCAAGAGATGTAGAATTCAGTTCATAAAAGGAAGGTTAAGGAAGATAAATAGTACAAGGAAATTATCGGGCGATCGCTGATTGACAAAAAGGACAATATTTGTTAATATTAACGTTGAACAATGTATATCATTAATAAAACTGCTAGAAATGTCCACTATTTTATATGATTCTGATTTTGACTTGTGGATTGAGCAGACAATCCAACAATTAAAAGATCGTCAATTTGAACGACTAGACGTTGAACACTTAATTGAGGAATTACAAGACTTGGGCAAGTCAGAAAAAAGAGCCTTAGAAAGTAACTTAATGGTTTTGTTGGCTCATTTACTCAAGCTCAAGATACAAGGCGATGCGCCTGAGACTATGACAGGCAGTTGGTATGATTCAATCAACGAACACCGGCAGCGAGTTCAAAAAAGCTTACGAGATACTCCATCTCTCAATCCCTATCTGTCCACAGCAGTTTCCTCAGTCTATCCAGACGCTCGCCAGCTGGCAATTAGAGATGGAAAAAAAGCTAAATTTGGCGTTCGCATACCATTAGAAAATGAGTATCCAATCACCTGTCCTTTTTCAATTGAGCAGCTCTTGGATGATGATTTCTACTTAAATGAGTCCTAGCCTAGAATTGTGATATAACATATAGTAATCCCCTAAACCCTTGAAAACAGGTAGCTGAACAATGGGATTAAGCTCCTTACTCGTTCACGACTCATTTAGAATTGCTATAGCCAGTCAATTAAAGTAGTATTTGTCTAAAAGAGGGCAAAAAATCTACGAAATCTAACTAATTAAACCACAAAATATAGGAAAAAAATATGGAAACTCTGACTATTATTCAACCAATGCAGTTAACTGCATTACCCACGCAAGATGAACTTCCCTGCGATGATGGAGTACCGATGGAAACTCAAAGGCATAAATGGCAGATGGATCTGTTAATAGACACTATATCCCCTTGGCTAGACCGACGAGAAGATGGTTATGCCAGTGGCAATATGTTCGTCTATTTCAGTACAGCACAACTGAAAAATCAAGACTTCAAAGGACCTGATTTTTTTGCCGTCTTAGACGTACCAAAAGGGGAGCGAAAAAGTTGGGTTACTTGGGAGGAGGGAAAAGCCCCCGATGTAGTGATTGAACTGCTCTCGGAAAGTACCACCCAAATAGACAAAACCGAGAAAAAAAAGATTTATCAAGATAAGTTACGAGTGCCTGAATATTTCTGGTACGATCCTTTTAACCCTGAAGATTTTGCCGAATTTGTCTTAGTTGATGGCCTATATGAACCACGGCAACCCAACGAGAAAGGATGGCTAATCAGTGGTCGTTTGGGATTAGCTTTAGTTCGTTGGCAGGGAGAATATAGAGGGGTAACAACCGTCTGGATTCGCTGGGCAACTTTAGATGGAATGTTGTTGCCAACCCCGCGAGAGTTGGCTGAGGAAGCACAACAGAAAGCTGAGGAAGCACAACAGAAAGCTGAGGCAGCCGAAGAAAAAGCCGAACGATTGGCGGCTAAACTCAGGGAATTGGGGATTAATCCTGAAAGTCTCTGACTTCGTCTAGGCGGATTTTGGTAGTCCCACTAGCCTAGAGTTGACAATTTGGTCAGGGTGGGTTAGGATGCCACGAGTTAACAGTAAATCCGTCTATGGCTGACTTCCAACTGACCACTCCTGTCGCCTTCCTGATTTTCAATCGACCAGACACGACGGCGAGGGTATTTGAAGCCATTCGTCAGGCGAAACCACCTAAGTTATTAGTGGTTGCCGATGGTCCGCGCCCCGATAAACCGGATGATATTGAAAAGTGTAAGACGGCTCGTGCTATTATTGATAGAGTTGATTGGGATTGTGAGGTATTGAAGAATTATTCAGATGTGAATTTAGGTTGTAGGAAGCGGGTATCAAGTGGCTTAGATTGGGTTTTTAGCACGGTTGAGAAGGCTATTATTCTTGAAGATGATTGCTTACCACATCCTAGTTTCTTTCGATTTTGTCAGGAATTGCTTGATCATTATCAAAATGATGAGAGAATCATGTCTATTATCGGTTGTAACTTTCAGTTCGGTCGCCAGCGTACCGAGTATAGCTATTATTTTTCTCAGATTAACCTTATATGGGGGTGGGCAACTTGGAGGCGGGCGTGGCACTATTATGATGGCGATATGAGTCTGTGGCCCGAAGTCAAACAGGATAATCTGCTTCAGTATATTTTACGGAATCCTCAAAAAACAAAATATTGGACAAAAGTATTTCAAAAAACTTATGATGAAGAGATTAATAGCTGGGGCTACCGCTGGATACTCTCTTGTTTTCTTCAGCATGGTTTAGCGATTATTCCTAATATGAATCTAGTTAGCAATATTGGTTTTGGTGCAAACGCTACGCACACAATAAATGCTAGAACTCCGGTTAACAGTGTTAATGTAGAAGAGATGGACTTCCCCCTACGTCATCCACCCTATGTAATTCCTCATATTGATGCAGATAACTTTACCTATCGTGTTTATTGTCAGGCATCTTTGATTGAGCGCATAGAGAGGAAATTAAAAACAATCTTTAAGCTTTGAATACAATTCTTACTTGTTTGCTAATATTGAAAATCTGAGACTTTCAATAAATACTTGGAAACCAACAACTTTCATTTTTTATATTACTATGTTTAAAAAAATGTTCAAAAATACGCTTAAGAGTGTTGCCTCAGCTTACAAATCTGCTGGATATCCTCTACTGCCAATTACAAAGTCTATTCGAGAACCGATGCGTTGGTTTTATCACCAATCCCTCTTATTACGTCATGATAGTAAATTCTATCTGAAACCTTTTTTATTAAAACAATTTCATGATTTATTGGTTGTAGAGCATCCCCAAGACTTCAAGATATATGGAGGAAAAATCAATTTTCGCTCTTCTGGCAGTTTAATGTCAGTTCAAGGATATTATGTTGGTGAAATAGAATACCACTTAGTTCAATATATTGTTAGTCAAATTAAACCTGGATTTGTCATGTTAGATGTAGGGGCACATCATGGTGTTTATACCCTAATTGTTGCCTATGAGCTAAAATCTCGTGGTTGGTCAGGAGTTATTCATAGTTTTGAGCCAAATCCACTAAATTTTTCCTTGCTCGAATACAATGTAAAGCAAAATCAGCTAACTGATTACGTGATTCTTCATAACGAAGCCGTATCCAATACAGAAGGAAGACAAAAATTACTGGCAGATTCTAGTGAGAATAGTGGCTGTCAATTAGAAAGCGTAGAAGTATTAGAACAAGGAAATAATCCAGATTTAATTAAAGAATATGAAATACAAGTATGTAAACTAGATGATTTGATTGACCAGGTGCAAAATGTAAATATCATAAAAATGGATATCCAAGGAGCTGAGCCTCTTGCTCTTCAAGGAGGCGAGACTATAATTAAAAGAGACAAACCAATATTGGTGGTAGAAGCAGTTGAAAATTGGTTGTCAACTGACAAAACAAAAGAGTTCTTGGCTGAACATAAGTACGAGATATATGGAGTTAGTTCCAAAGGAAAATTATGTCAAATCAATAGTCCTGATGTATTTGTTTCATGGGACTGCGTGGGATTGCCTCTTGAATAAAATTAATTGCCGTTAGAAATTTATGCCTAAAAAAGTAATCAAGAAACTCTCCAGGAGTTTAGGAATTGATCTAAAAAGATACAATGTACAAACATCTGAAGCGGCGAAAATGCAGCGCTTGTTAGCCTATCACAATATTGACTTAGTATTCGATGTTGGCGCTAATATTGGGCAATATGCTAAATTACTGCGAGAGTTAGGCTATTCAGGGAGGATTGTTTCCTTTGAACCGCTGTTAAGTGCTTACTCTCAATTAAAAGCTGTTAGTAAAAAAGACCCGCTGTGGGAAATTGCTCCCCAAACTGCCATCGGCAACCAAGAAGGTGAAATTACGATCAATATTGCTGGTAATAGTTATAGTAGTTCAGCTTTGCCAATGCTGGATGCTCACTTAGAATCTGCACCTGAATCAGCTTACTCTGGCTCAGAAACAGTAAAATTGAGCAGGCTAGATACCATTGCCAAGGACTATATCAAAAGCGAAACAAAATCCATTTTCCTCAAAATAGATGTGCAAGGATTGGAAAAACAAGTGCTAGAAGGGGCAACTGCAATTTTGCCTTTGGTTAAAGGCATTAAGCTTGAATTATCTTTAGTCCCTCTCTATGAAGGTCAAGTCCTGTTTAAAGAAATGATTGATATCGTAGAAAAATTAGGTTACGAACTGTACGGTATTGAACCAGGGTTTACTGCCGAAAAAACTGGGAGGATGTTGCAGATGGATGGAATTTTCTTCAAACCAGATTAAAAATTTAATCTGGTAAAACATGAGCAAAGCTATTTGTTGATATCCTTTCTCAAATAGTGCTACGCTATGTACACATTGCGTACACAACGAGAGAGACTATGGATAAGTATGACATTGAGAAAATTGGGGTGCGAGAATTTCGGAGCGAACTCCCTAAATACATATACGGTGAGACTCCCGTTGAGGTACTACGTCACGGTCATACTGTTGGGTTCTATTTCCCCGTTAAACAGGGGAGTAAAAGCGCCGATATCGCTGCCTTACAAGCGGTGGCCGCTCAATTTGAGTACCTGTTAAGTCAAAAGGGAATTTCCGAAGACGATATTGTTCGTGAGTTTGGTCAGATGTGTGAAGCGGACAGAGCGAATCAGAGAAAGGATTTGGACAAGTGAGACTCAAATTCATCGTTCTCGACGCTAATATCATCATAAGAAATAGACATCTCCAAAAATCTATACCCCAGTCCTAGCAATGGTATTCCTACTTGGTAATGGGATTTCTTATCCTTTTAGCTAAACAGCAACATTGCTCCTATGAAATTAGCCCCCATCCCAACAAAACAGTACATCGAGCAACGAGAAGAAGAATATTGGCTCGAAGGAACTCGTATCTCCCTTGATTCAGTTGTCTATTCTTTCTTGAACGGAGAATCGCCCGAAAGTATTGCCCAAAATTTCCCACTCCTTTCCCTCGAACAGGTTTATGGTGCGATCGCTTTCTATCTGGCCAATCGAGAGCTTGTCAATGCCTATCTGAAAAAGGGTGAAGCCGAGTTTCAGCAACTACAACAGTCTTGTAGAGAAAAGAGTCCTTTGCTGTACCAAAAATTGAAGGCGGATCAAGCCTACAATATGTGCTTAAAAAACTAATTTCCTAGAAGAAGGCTATAATTACCATAACATTTTGCCCCCATCTCAATTCTAGCCCCTAGATATTTTCCCCTAGCATTGGGGAAAAAGCTCCTTAAGTCTCATCACCAGCGTGACTCCGATGACTTCAACTATTGCCCCTTCTCGACTTTCACTGCCTACCCAAGATGAATTGCCCTGCGATGACGGCGTTCCCATGGAAACCCAACGACATAAACTCCAGATGGATATACTCATAGATACCTTGTTACCCTGGTTAGCTGCTAGGGAAGATGGCTATGTAGGCGGCAATATGTTCGTTTATTTCAGTGCCGCACAGTTAAAAAACGAGGACTTTCGCGGTCCCGATTTCTTTGCTGTCCTGGGGGTTCCCAAAGCGGAAAGAAAAAGTTGGGTGGTTTGGCAAGAGGGGAAAGCTCCCGATGTGGTTATCGAACTCCTTTCTGAAAGTACCGCTCAACAGGATAAAACTGAAAAGAAAGCTATCTATCAAGACCGCTTGCGAGTGCCAGAATATTTCTGGTACGATCCCTTCAATCCTGAAGACTGGGCGGGTTTTATTCTCAGAGACGGCAACTACGAGCCATTATCTCTAGAGACGGGAGAAAGATTTTTCAGTCAAAGGCTAGGGTTGGCTTTGGTACGCTGGCAAGGGGAGTATAAGGGAGTCGAGGCAGTTTGGTTGCGTTGGGCGACTTTTGCTGGCGATTTATTGCCCACGGAGTCAGAGCTAACTGAACAGGAAAGAATGCGGGCCCAACAGGAAAGAATGCGGGCCCAACAGGAAAGAATGCGGGCTGAGGATTTAGAAGCATTGCTCCAACGCTATCGAGAGCGTTTTGGAGATTTGCCAGAATAAATCTGGATGTTGACCAGCTAAAGTACAATAACTCTCCAGAAAGCTAATAGGATAGGAATATCAAGCATGGACGACCAATAACCTTAGAGAACTCTTGTTCACTTTCCGGTATTAGCTGATTAAAAATTTTCTTTACAAGAAGTTGATCATCAGGTACAATCTAGCCAATATGCCCATTGAATCCGGTCTTGAACTGGTTAGTTAATGGAATTGCCCATGATGATTGAAACCCTGCTCCAGCAGTATTTTGTCAAGATTTAATAGGAGGCAACCAGCTAGTAATATTTTGATAAAGGATACCAGTTCCGAGTTGGCTTTGACGACAAAACATGACAGTAAATATTAGTAGTATAAAGGTTGACAATGTTGAAGAAATTACTTAACCGTATGCAAACCGAACAGGGTAGAAAAAATATTAAATTTGCCCTAGCCAGAAAAATATTCAATCCCCTCTTAAGAAATATTGGCTATACCCTAATTACTGACCATTTTTATCAGCCGATACCCAACCGTCAGGAAATTATGACATACGCGGGCAAAGAAAGGCCTCTTAGCTCAATTGAATGGCATCTAGACAAGCAAACTGAACTGGTTAGGTATTTACTAGAAAAATATGGTTTGGAATTTAACAATAAAGAAATTTTTTCAGCATTTGGTTATTCCGAAGATAGTTCTGCTCTCATTAGTGGCGATGCAGAAGTACTCTATGCTATGGTCAGAGAAAGGAAACCCTCTCAGGTAATTGAAATTGGGTCGGGTGGTAGCACTAAAATTATCGCCGCAGCTTTAAGAATGAATTTTATAGAAAATTCCCAAAAATCACAACTGATCTCGATCGAGCCTTATCCTCAAGATTTTTTAAAAGACTTTGCTAATGTTAGTCAAGATTTTCTAGAATTTAGTTTGCTTACCCAGAAAGTAGAAGCCGTAGATTTGTCTGTTTTTGAATCCCTGCAAACCAATGATATTCTGTTCGTTGATTCCAGTCATGTATTTAAGTCTGGTAGTGATGTGGAGTTTGAATTTCTTCAAGTTTATCCCCGTTTACAAACAGGAGTCTTAGTTCATATTCACGATATATTTTTTCCCTATGATTATCCCATCGAATGGAATCTCAAAGAATCACGATACTGGAACGAGCAATACTTTTTAGAGACCTTTCTACAATTTAACAAAAAGTTTGAAATTTTGGCATCCTTATCTATGGTATCTTCTTATAATAATTCTGTGTTTCTTGATAATATCAATGCTTATAATGAAGAGCGATTACCCGGTTCTTTCTGGATGATTGCTTAAAAATTACGCGCTTCCAAACAATCATGAAAATAATTAATCTTAATCATAACTTTTCCACGACTCGCAAGCTCACTTCTGATCCCCTACAATATCCAATATTATCTCCCCCAAATCCAGAACGCAAGGGAGAAGGGGGATTAAGAACAAAGGGATATTTCAAACGGTCTTACGATGAAGCGAGTGGTTTGTCTGACAATTCACCGCTTCCTTTAGTTACCATCATTACTGTAGTTTTCAATGGTGAGAAGTATTTAGAGCAAACGATTCAGAGTGTGATTAATCAAACCTATGATAATGTTGAGTATATTGTTATAGATGGTGGTTCTACAGATGGTACTGTTGAAATTATCCATAAATACGAAGATGCTATTGATTATTGGCTGAGTGAACCAGATCAAGGTTTATACTTTGCTATGAATAAGGCTATAAGTCTAGCTATGGGTGAAATTATTGGCAATCTTAACTGTGGAGATTGGTACGAACTAGATGCAATTCAAAATAGTGTTTTAGCTCTTAATGATTCTCAAGCTGATTATGCTTATGGCAGTGTTTATTTAGTTAATCAAAAAGGAGAGAGAATAGGTAAGTTTTCAGCAATGACAGGGGAAAAGTTAAATCAAAGTATTTATTATGTTCAACCTTATCCCCATATTTCAGCTTTTGTCAAGAAGCTCGTTTACTTACAGGAAGGGTCTTTTAATACCAAGTATAAAGTAGCGGCCGATCACGAATTTAGCCTCAGAATTCATACAAAAAATTATCAAGGAGTAGAGATAAAAAAAGTGTTAGGAAATATTAGACCAGGCGGATTAAGTGGTAAAATAATTGCTAAGGAAGAGAGCCGAGATATAGCCATTGAATACGGAGTTAACAAAACTTATGCCTATTTACTATTTCTCTATTATACGATTAATAGCTATTTGGTAAAAATTTTGCCTCATTTTCTAGTTAAGTTAGTTAAAAATCTAAAGAACAGTCGATTTGGATACGAATAATCAGAATATTTATGAAAATACTACAAATTTCTCCGAAGCCATTTCACCCTGATCGAGGCGGTTTGTATGTTGTTCAAAAAAGCTTTAGCAATCTGATAGCAGCTAAAACCCTTGATACAATACCGATCAATTCCTCGGTCAGTGCAGAATCGGAAGCGGACTATCATCTGCAACAATTGAATATTTTCAATTTTGGAGCTAACTATGGAATACCTATCATTACCTATAAATTATTATCTCAATTGTGGGCATTGGAGCTTAACTTAATTACTATACACTGTCTTTTTCAGTTTCATGTTGTTATTGGTTATGTATTGTCAAAAATCAAAAAAGTCCCTTACATAGTATTTCTACATGGTACTCTAGACCCCTATGTATTTTCCTATCGCGCTATACCTAAATATTTATGGATGTATGGAATAGGCCAGCGAATATTACAACAAGCTAGTGCTGTTATTTGCACTAGCAACCGGGAAGCTGAAAAAGCAAGCAATTATCTACGGAATTCTAATGTAGAAATCTGTCCTCTGGGAATTGAAGTTCCAGACTTGCCAGGAATTGTACAGTACAAAAATCAGGTACGAGAAAAACTAGGAATTGATAAGAGTAAAAAAATACTGCTGTTTTTAGGTAGAATTGACCCAATGAAACGCCCTATTGAAACTGCTTTAGCTTTTAAAAAAAATAATCCACAAGACTGGGTTTATCTAATGGTTGGTAGCTTGTCTAAATCAGAAAAATATTGTTTAGAATTGGTTGTTGATAATCAGCAAGTTTACTACCATCACTCAGTTTATGGTTTAGATAAATGGATATTTATGGCTGCCGCTGACGCTTTTATTCATTTAAGCTATCGGGAAAATTTTTGCTATTCTGTCGCAGAAGCAGCGGCCCTTGGTTTGCCCCTTATAATCTCTGATGGTATAGATATCTACCCTGTTTTAGAGGAAGCGGGAGGTGCTGATGTAATTACTATTAATTCTGAGGAGGATATACATAAGGGTCTGGCGAAATTTTTGGATAAATCAGAAATGGATCAAAAGGCCATGGGAGAAAGGGCAAAAAAGGTTTTCCAAGAAAACTTTTGTCAATCTGTTTTCCAAGATAGATTAGTAAAATTGATTAAAAAATATGCTAGAGAAAATCACTTCTAGTGACACTGTTGTTTCGTACTATCCCATACCAATTATTTCTCAGGAGGCTTAAATGGTTTACGATCACTCAATTCATTATACCCGTCATACCTTACGGCAATACCTGCCGATGAGTGGAAAAGCGATGCTCAACCGAATTCTCGATATTTTGAGAATGGAAGTAAATTTTTCAGGAAAGAGCTTTGCTGATGTGGGTTGTAGTACCGCTTATATTACTGCGGTAATCGTTGATGAATTCAAACCAGATATTGCTGTAGGGATGGATATTCATCAACCAAATCTTGAACTGGCAAAACAACGTTATCCGCACATTCAGTTCCAAACGATTAACCTCAATGAAGACAACAAACCTGAAACTCAATACGATGTATTAATATGTACGGAAACCCTAGAACACGTTGGTGAACTTACCACTGCTATCGACAATCTGATTAAATTGAAAAAAAGTCAAGGTTTTCTTTTAATTCTTGTCCCAGATGAAATTGGTTGGCTAGGATTTCTGCGAGTATTGTGGAGAGTAATTCGTTATGGGTATAATGCACTTAATTGTTTTCAAGAAATTCCCAAGCAGAAATTCCTTTTTCTTAAGTATATGTGGAGTCTATTAACAGGAGAACGAGTTTCTAAGTATAGAAATGAAAGAAGCCATTGGTGTACTCATTTTGGGTTTGACTATCGGGATATTGACGATTATCTTCAGGTTAAAAATGTTGATTTTTATGCCTATAATAAATTTGGCAATAGATACTATATAGTTAGGTAAACTTAAATAGTTAATAGTAAATTGTGATTGCAAGTAAAAAATTAAAATCTAAAGTCTATGTCACAAAATACCGAATATTTTTTATGTACCTACCCCACTGTAACTGTAGCTATTCCCACCTACAATGAAGCCGATCATATTGAGTCGGTTATTCGTGGGTTTCTTCAAACCAGTTATCCTAAATTATTAGAGATTTTAGTAGCTGATGGAGGTAGTCAAGATGAAACTCAAGCATTAGTTAAAAAATTGTCTTTGGCAGACTCAAGAGTCAAACTTATTATTAATCCCCTCAAAATTCAATCTGCTGCCCTTAATCAGATGCTTTCTGAAGCCAAAGGAGATGTTTTTTTGCGTGCTGATGCCCATTGCGATTACGCACCAGACTATATTGAAAAATGTGTAGAGGCTTTACTAGAATCAAAGGCTCTGAATGTGGGAGGATCTCAACGTTTTGTTGCTACTAATGATTTCCAAGCTGGTTTGGCCATAGCATCAAGAAGCTTTTTAGGTAATGGAGGGGCAAAGTATCGAGATCCCAACTATGATGGCTATGCTGATACAGTTTTTATAGGGTGTTTTTGGAGAAAAGCTTTATTAGAAATAGCTCTTGAACTAGTTCAATTAGATAATCCCGAAGAAATTTATGAGGTTGATTCGAGAAAAATATTAACAGTTTTTGATCCATTTCAAGTAACTAATCAAGATGCGGAACTTAATTTAAGATTAAAAGAAAAACAAAATAATGCGATTTATGTAAGTTCTAAAATCAAAGTATATTACTATCCTAGAAGCTCTTGGGAAACTTTATTTATTCAGTATTTTAAATACGGTAGAGGTAGATACTTGACCTTTCTCAAACATCCACAAAGCACTCCCACAAGAAGTAAGTTACCATTAATAATTTTTATTACTATAATTTTATTTTTCCTGTTAGATATATTATGGTTAAACAATCGACTTCACTCCCAGTTATTTTTAGTAGTAGCTATTGTTTTTATTTTAGCGGAGTCGATCAGAATAAATTATAAGTATAGAGATGATTTTGATTTAGAAATTTGGCGGGGTAAAAAGGAAAAAATACCTAATTTCTTCTCTAGAGTTTTTTGGTGTACTATAGCATTTTTGATTATGCCTACTGCTTATTTTAGCGGAAATATATATCAAATATATAGACACAAAGTTTTAAAAATAGAGAAAAAGTTCTAAAAAAATATTAATTTACTTTATGAAAAACATTTTAGTCACGGGTGCAACAGGTTTTATCGGTAGCTATCTTCTGCCAATTTTATCTCAGCAGAAATTCCAGATTACTGCGGCAGTACGAAAGAATTTATATCAGTCGTTATCTGGGCCAATAAGAATAGTTAAAGTTGGCAATATCGATGAAAAAACTAATTGGCAAGAGGCACTACAGGGAATTGATATAGTCATCCATCTAGCAGCCCGCGCTCATATTATCAACGAAACTATTCCCAATCCAGAAGCGGAGTTTATTAAGGTTAATACTCAAGGTACAGCTAACTTGGTTCAACAGTCAATTCAAGCAGGAGTTAAACACTTTATTTTTATCAGTTCTATCGGTGCGATGACAACTCAAAGCGATAGGATACTCACAGAAAATTCTCCTTGTCACCCTGATAGTCCCTATGGTCGTAGTAAATTGCAAGCAGAACAAGCTTTAATTAACCTTGCCAAAGATAGCAACATGACTTGGACAATTATTCGTCCTACTCTAGTTTACGGTTCTGGTAATCCGGGTAATATGGAGCGCTTGATGAAACTAATTAAACGGGGATTACCCTTACCTTTTGGTGCAATAAAAAATCGCCGTAGTTTTGTCTTTGTGGGTAACTTAGTTGCTGCCATTATTACCTGTTTAGATCATCCTAATGCCGCTAATCAAATCTTTTTAATTAGCGATAACCAAGCTGTTTCTACTCCCCAATTAATTCGACTCATTGCTCAACAAATTCAACACCCCTGTCAATTGCTACCCGTCCCCACTACCTTACTTAGATTCTTAGGTTATCTGGGTGATAGCCTAGAATCCATAACAGGGAAAAATCTCCCTTTTAACACCTATAATATTGATCGCTTGCTTGGTTCTCTTGCCGTTGACTCTAGCCATATTCAAAAAACCCTAAATTGGCAACCTCCCTTTACTTTAGAGCAAGGATTAGCTCGAACAATTCGGCCAGAAAATTAGTGATCAGCTTGTCAAAAAGACTTCACAATTCAAGTTCCGCTTTGACAAAATCGGCAGTTTTATGAAGAGAAAACCCTACTTTAGTCGCTATTGTCTGCATAGCGCCGCTATCCCTTAAAATTTTCCCTTTAATTCCCTCTAATCCTTCCTTTTTGCCAATATTGATCATACTATCCCTAATCTAATTATCAGGCAATGAGCGATAATTCTGCACTATGCTATCTCTTGATATCTTTATTGTCTTTCTACAGCACTTTCAATTAAAACACTCTCTAAATAAACATCATATTCTAGATTTGTTGGAAATTACTGAATTGTTGGAATCACTTTTAAAGCGTTTCTCATCAAGATGAAGTATAAACTGACAAGGCATCTTCTTCTGTCTCCCCAAAAGGAAAACTTAGTAACTCACCATTAAGATAACTGCTATAATACTAAATCCGTTGAGTATAGGCTACATATCAGGAGAGGCAATAGGCAATAGGCAATAGGCAAAAGGGGGAATAAATAATCAGTCTTTAATAACCAGATTTAGTATAACTATTAGATTCAAGAGCCAAAAGTAAAACCAGAAATATAGAGAGCTTACTAACAAGCTCTCTATAAAGTTTAGGTCTTCTACCACTTATCTTCCAGACTAGGATCTGTTAGCAGTATTCAAGCTACCCACTTGAATATTCAGATTAATTTTTTGTCCTTCCCGGCTAATTTCTACGGGCAAATTATCGCCGATTTGAGTATTAGCAACAATTTCCCGAACCGCATCAGGATCGGTGACATTCTTACCACCTACAGACTTTAACACATCACCTGATCGCAATCCCGCTGCTGCGGCAGGAGAACCTCTCATCACCCGCACTAACAAGACACCAGAATCATCGGGAATAGTCCAATTATCGGCCATAGGACTATCGGCTAATTGTTCTTTTACCTCCGAAGTTAACTGTACCATTTGAACACCGAGATAGGGATGTTCCACCTTACCCGTGGCGATTAATTGTTCGGCGATTCTTTGGGCAGTTTTAATCGGAATAGCAAAACCTAAACCCTGGGCATTTTGAATGATAGCAGTGTTAACTCCGATGACTTCTCCCCGATCATTTAACAAAGGTCCGCCGGAGTTTCCGGGGTTAATTGCCGCATCAGTTTGCAGGAAATCCACCCGTTTATCACTAGCACCAATTTGGGAGCCATTGCGTTCCTTGGCACTAATAATTCCCGTGGTTACAGTGTTATCTAATCCCAAAGGATTACCGATAGCGATCGCCCATTCTCCCACCTGTAAACTATCAGAATTACCTAATTTAACCGTGGGTAAATTGCTCGTTTCCACCTGTACCACTGCCACATCAGTTAAAGGATCACTACCTAAGACTTTACCATCGATAGTGCGACCATCTTTGAGGGTGACAGTCACCTTATCCGCTCCCTCGACAACGTGAGCATTGGTGATAATTTTACCGTCATTACTGATAATAAACCCCGAACCTGTACCTCTTTGAACTTGTTTTTCTCCTCCCTCTGGTATTTGAGAACCAAAGAAGCGACGGAAAACAGGATCGTTAGCAAATTCAGAAAAATCACCGCCTCCATTGACTTCCCTAGAAGCATTAATTCTTACCACCGCCGGCCCCACTTCTTGCACCACAGAAGCGACAAAATTGGTGGGAATAACAAGAGACGAGGGAGCCGCTGCCGCTGGTGTGGAGGGGCGAGGATTAGTGGCAGCGGGGGCAATATTTTGGGCTAATTCTAGAGGATTTTGACTGTAGGCGTAGGTGGCACCGATACCTAACCCGGCGCCCAAAACCAGTAAAGAGGAATAGGCAAAAAGTTTTTTCATTGCAGAAGATTTGGATCGTTTGGGATTGCCTTCGTTGCTCGGGGAAATATTATCGTTAAAAATATTGTGAGTCATAGTTTTTATTGTTTAACCATTCTGAGAAGGGAATAAAAGTCAGTCCTAATAATCGTGGGTGTGAGAGGAGTGTTTCGGAAAACGGCTGAGGACTGACTATCTCTAATCTAGGCGGGGGATATGAACTTACTGTGACGCAGACATGAACTTTTGATTGCAAGCTCATTGTCCTATCAGTATTCAGTATTCAGTATTCAGGAGTCAGGCTTCGGCCGTGAGCTCAGGCTTCGACGGTGAGCTCAGCCGAACCGCCGAACGGAGTCGGTCGTCAGGAGTCAGCTTTTATTTCTTCTCCCCCTCTCCCTGCTCCCCAATTCATAATTCATAATTCATAATTCATAATTCCCACTTCCCCTTCTCCTGCGCTCCCCACTGATTACTGATTACTGTTTACTGTTTACTGTTTACTGATCACTGAAAAGCTCCCCCTATACTTTTTTAACAGGATGGGGAAAGACTGCGCTGGTTTCAGCAGGGTTTAACCACTGGTGATCTTAATCTTTCAGCAATTCTAGGCGATAACGATACAAAGCTACAGGACGATTCGGCGCTTGGAAATAATCCGGCGATTGGGGGGAAAGATAAATGGCTGTCACCTGATCGCCTAGAATTTTATTAGGAGATAATAACTGATAGGCGGTGGTGGTTTCCACCTCATTAAGATAAGTATTGGTTTCTCCCCGGAAAATTTGTTGACTAATTTCCGTGGCAATAAATTGATTTCGGCTAGGAGTTTCGCTATTTCTGGCAATTACCGTGGAAATTAGTTGATGAGCGCCCCGTAAAAAGGTAATCTGACGATTGGGATTATTGGGGTCAGTTTTTACCGATAATACCGATTGATTACCTAAATAGGCGCGACTAATTGCTAAACCATTAAAGGATCGATCGGCCACAATTGATGGTTTACTGATAATGGTAGATAAAAAGGCAGCATTTATCGGTCTGGAAATAGCTTTCTCGATGAATCTCACCGGAAACTCGAGCGATTTTTCTAGGTAACGACGATTACTTTCAAAACCAGGTGTGATAATCTGGGGAGCAAGAGGAGCGGTTAAATCGATTAGGGTACTGGTGACAGTCCAACTGCCTACCATCCAATCGGGATAAACTAAATCTCCACTGGCAAAACTAACCACTGGTTTAGTCATCCAGCGAGGATAATTAGTTAAGCGATCGCTTAAATTTCCCGCTATAGATAATTCTAAATGGTTACTACAGCCCAGAGTCAATACTAACAAGAACAAAATTATCCTTTGCATGGGTAAAAATATTTTTTAAGTAATATTCTTTAATTATGAACGATTTGATCAACTCCCAAGCCTTTAATCTCGATTCGGCAGTAATTCCCATCGCACCGACTGGTTTTAAATCGGGTTTTATTGGCATTATTGGTCGTCCTAATGTGGGCAAGTCCACCCTGATGAATCAATTAGTGGGACAAAAAATCGCCATTACTTCCCCCATCGCTCAAACTACCCGCAACCGTTTACGCGGCATTGTCACCAGCGAGATATCCCAGATGATTTTTGTCGATACCCCCGGCATTCACAAGCCCCATCACGAATTAGGCAAAGTTTTAGTTAAAAATGCTGAAAACGCCATAAATTCCGTAGATTTAGTTTTATTTGTTGTCGATAGTAGCAATTTTTTGGGCAGTGGCGATCGCTATATTGCCGATTTACTGACTAAAAACCAAACTCCCACGATTTTAGGGCTAAATAAAGCCGATCAGCAACCGGAAGACCGGGAGCCTATCGACGATAGTTATCGCACCTTAGCGGCGGAAAATAACTGGCCTCTGCTCAAATTTTCGGCACTGGAGGGGACGGGAATCGCAGAATTGCAAAATCTGTTAATTGATTCCCTCGAAGTCGGTCCCTACTACTATCCCCCCGATTTAGTCACCGATCAACCGGAAAGGTTTATTATGGGCGAATTAATCCGCGAACAGATTTTACTGCAAACCCGTCAGGAAATTCCCCATTCTGTGGCGGTGGTGATTGAACGTGTCGAGGAAACTCCCGCTTTAACCAAGGTTTTTGCCGCCATCAATGTGGAACGAGATTCCCAAAAAGGGATCGTCATCGGTAAAAATGGCAGTATGTTAAAAGCGATCGGCTCTTCCGCTCGATCGGCTATTCAAAAGTTAATCGCTGGGGAGGTATATTTAAAATTATTTGTGAAAGTAGAACCGAAATGGCGACAATCTCGCTCACTTTTAGCAGAATTTGGCTATCGCACCGAGGAGTGAATTGGGTTGTAGGGTGTGGGGTGTGGGTTGTAGGGTGTGGGGTGTAGGGTGTAGGGTGTAGGGTGTAGGGTGTAGGGTGTGGGGAGAAGCTTTTTTCAGTGATCAGTAAACAGTAATCACTGAACTGAAAACTCACATCTGATAACTGAAAACTCACATCTGATAACTGATAACTGATAACTGATAACTGAAATGGCCGATATTACAAACCTAATTAAACAGGTACACCAAGAGGCAAAAAAAGAGGATTTTCCCATCGATACCCTGATTTACCAAGAGGCAAAAAAAGACCCCTTTGAACCGGTTTTGTATGCTGGTAATCTTGCTAGTCAGTTATGCTTTTTTGGCCGGGATTTAGGACGAGATGAAGTGTACGCAGGACAACCTTTGATCGGGGCTGCCGGTAGAATGGTAAGAGAGGGATTTTTTCAAGCTTGGCAGGGTAGAAAATCCCATGATCGTCAAGAGCTATTATCGGTGTGCGATCGAATTTTCTTGACTAATACAGTTCCCTACAAACCGCCGGGTAATAAAGCTTATTCTGGGGAAGTGAAAGATCGTTTTCGTCCATTTATAGAAAAACTGCTCGTTTTTTATTGGCAAGGTGATCATATCATTCCCCTTGGTACGGAAGCTTTTAAATGGTTTGAACCCTACGGTAAACCCAGAGAAGTAGATAAATTCTATCTTGATAAAGAACGCTTTACCAAAAAACTCCTAGTTACCCTTACCGCTACTGATGAAGATGGATTAAAACAGCAAAAGAAAGTGACTTTATTGCCTCTCCCCCATCCCTCTCCTCTCAATCAAAGATACTATGCTCTTTTTCCTGATTTATTACAAAAAAGATTAACTGAATTTGCCTTTTAACTAATGAGAATTTACGGCAATCGTCCCATAAAAACCCTAGCAGGACAATTAACCCGTCCGACGACAGCAAGGGTCCGAGAAGCTTTATTTAATATCTGGCAACAGAAATTATCCGGCTGTCGTTGGTTGGATCTTTGTGCGGGTAATGGTTCCATGGGTGCGGAAGCTTTATGTCGAGGTGCGAGTCTAGTAATCGGAATTGAACAATCAGGACGCGCTGGCGAAATTATTAAGGAAAATTGGCGCAATTTAGCAACTTCTCACCAGCAATTTCAAGTAATTCGGGGGGATGTACTGACAAAGTTAGCCACTTTAGCGGGGAAAAGTTTTGATCTAATTTATTTTGATCCTCCCTACGAAAGCGGGTTATATTTACCGGTACTAACTGCCATCTCTCAATCTAATTTATTAGATTCTCTGGGGGAAATTGCCGTGGAACACAATCCCAAATCTTGGCAAGCAATTAATCTAGAAGGTTTAACCATTTGTCGTCAAAAACGCTACGGCAATACTACCTTAACTTTTTATCAAAAAGCAGATGTTTCCTGACCACTGACTCTTAAGGTTTGATCCCCCCTGCCCCCGTAGGGTTGATTCATGAATCAACCCTACCTTGAATCAACCCTACCTTGAATCAACCCTACCTTGAATCAACCCTACCTTGAATCAACCCTACCTTGAATCAACCCTACCTTGAATCAACCCTACCTTCCTAGGGAGAAGGGAGAATAAATAAAAATAATCTCCTGCCGACCGCCGAAAATGGTCAATTTTATTTGGCAGTCCAGAAAAAATTATTATTTCTCAACAAAATCACATAATTTGTCACTTTTCTTGACAATCATCCTGAGTAAAGCGAGAAACTTTCTGGCAACCGCAGTTAATCGCCCCCTGTTTAAGCTATTTAAAGGAAAATTAGGGTTTATTTCGATAAAATTCCGCAAAAAAAGGCTATATACTCCTAAAAAACTTAAATAACTTCTTCTAGTTCTTTTGTTGACCTAAAACTACACCGAAGTTTCCTGACACGGCAGCCCAACCATCTCCCCTTAACCCTTGCTGCTCCCCAGATTATCCCCTAGTTTTTGTATAAATTTATACCCGACAAAAATAGTCGGGTATATTTGACACCAAGATTTTGCCGGTGATAGGATGCTTGTAGATTCAGTTGACGGCAAGACAGGAAAATCATGACCCTAGCGACAAACATCGAAACCTCAAAATTCATCCCGACCTTTACCCGCTTGGTTTCTAAGGAAGGAGGGACATCCTACCCCCTGAAAGCGCTGAATATCTGCGAAGAAACCTTTGCCCCCCTAGAAGTGGACTACGATTACGACCTCATCCGTCGCACCGTTACCAGAGAAAGCATTCAAGCAGGTCCCAATTCCATCTGGCGCTATCGTTCCTTTTTGCCGGTGGAAAGTGAAAATCCCATCGATGTGGGTACGGGTATGACTCCCCTAGTTAAATCCCACCGTTTAGCCCGGCGCTTGGGTCTAAAAAATCTCTACATTAAAAATGATGCCGTCAATATGCCCACTCTCAGCTTCAAAGATAGAGTGGTATCCGTCGCCCTTACCCGGGCCAAAGAATTAGGTTTTACCACCGTTTCCTGTGCTAGTACGGGAAATCTGGCCAATTCCACCGCCGCTATTGCCGCTCACGCCGGTTTAGACTGTTGTGTTTTCATTCCCTCCGACTTAGAAGCGGGTAAAATTCTCGGCACCCTAATCTATAATCCCACGGTCATGGCAGTTAAAGGCAATTACGATCAAGTTAACCGTCTCTGTTCAGAAGTGGGCAATACCTACGGTTGGGGTTTTGTCAACATCAATCTGCGTCCCTACTATTCCGAAGGTTCCAAAACTTTAGGCTTTGAAGTGGCTGAACAATTAGGCTGGAAACTCCCCGACCATATTGTCGCACCTTTAGCCAGTGGTTCCCTGTTTACCAAGATTTATAAAGGCTTCCAAGAATTCGTCAAAGTCGGTTTGGTGGCAGATAAAGCAGTGCGTTTTAGTGGCGCTCAAGCGGAGGGTTGTTCCCCCATTGCCCAAGCTTTCAAGGAAGGACGGGATTTTGTCGCCCCAGTTAAACCCAATACTATCGCCAAATCGATCGCTATTGGTAATCCCGCCGATGGTGTTTATGCCCTTGATATTGCCCGTAAAACTGGCGGTAATATTGAATCCGTCACCGATGCCGAAATTATCGAAGGTATTAAACTTTTGGCAGAAACGGAAGGCATTTTCACGGAAACCGCAGGCGGTACGACTATCGCTGTCTTGAAAAAATTAGTAGAAGCGGGTAAAATCGACCCCGAAGAAACCACGGTCGTTTATATCACCGGTAATGGTCTAAAAACCCAAGAAGCGGTACAGGGTTATATCGGTGAACCCCTGTTAATCGAACCGAAATTAGAAAGCTTTGAACGGGCCCTGGAACGTTCCCGCACCCTCGAACGCCTCGAATGGCAACAGGTTCTCGTCTAGAATTGATGTTCGGGGATGATGGGGCGATTATCCCCTTGCCTCATCTCCACAAGCAATTTAAATTCGCGTGCAGCTTACTGTCCTTTCCACTTTTTCCTTGATATCTATGGCTGTAAAAGTTCTCATTCCTACTCCCCTGCAAAAATTTACAGAAAATAAGGCTACCATCGAGTGTAGTGCTAGTAGTGTCGGTGGTTTAATCGAATCCTTAGAAGCAAGTTTCCCCGGTATTAAGGCCCGCTTATGCGATGAAGAGGGCGCACCCCGGCGCTTTTTAAATTTCTACGTCAACAGTGAAGATATTCGCTTCCTCGATGGGACAAAAACTCCCTTAAAAGATGGCGATGAAGTCAGTATCGTTCCTGCGGTGGCTGGAGGTTAACCTCCCCATAAGTTTGTTTTCCGTCAATTGTAATTAAACCCCTAGAAAGTGATGTTTTCTGGGGGCTTTTGTTCAGGTAAGTTTTAGTTAGGGTTGCCAGAAAAACCTAATCTTTGTGTCCTTTGTGCCTTTGTGGTTGTTCATTAGTTATATTTAATCGACACCTAACGCATCTTTTGCCTTATAAACTCACTGACCACCTTGCGACCCCACAGCTGGCACGATATTAATGGTAGGGACATAAGGCTTATGCCCTTTTTTCGGTAAGATAAGCTTATCACCTTAACTCCAATAAAACCGCAGTTAAAACTATGCCTTTAAGTTGGAATGAAATTAAAAATCGCGCCATCGCTTTTCAAAAAGAGTGGGAAGGAGAGACTTCAGAAAAAGCAGAATCTCAGTCTTTTTGGAATGATTTTTTTCATGTCTTTGGCATTTCACGGCGTAGGGTAGCCAGTTTTGAGCAACCGATAAAAAAAGCAGATAATAAACAGGGTTTTATTGATTTACTCTGGAAAGGGACGATTTTAGTTGAGCATAAATCGAAGGGGAAAGATTTAGAAAAAGCCCCACAACAGGCTAAGGATTATTTTCCCAATTTAAAGGAACATGAGTTACCGCGTTATATTTTAGTCTCGGATTTTCAACGGTTTAAATTATATGATTTAGATTCGGGGAATCAATGGGAATTTCAATTAAGTAATTTTGTTGATAATGTTCATTTGTTTGATTTTATTGCTGGTTACGAAAAACGAGTTTATAAAGACGAAGATCCCGTCAATATTCAAGCGGCCGAGTTAATGGGAAAACTTCATGATTGCCTCAAAGAAATTGGTTATATGTGGCATAATTTAGAAGTTTATCTAGTGCGTTTATTATTTTGTTTATTTGCCGATGATACGGGTATTTTTAATAAGGGGATTTTCTGGGAATATATTGATCTACATACCAAGGAAGATGGCAGTGATTTGGCGATGCACATCGCTTATATTTTTCAGGTTTTGAATACACCAGAAGACAAAAGATTAAAAAATCTCGATGAGAATTTAACTCAATTTCCCTACATAAATGGCAAGTTATTCGAGGAGTCATTACCCTTAGCGGCTTTTGATAGCAAGATGCGAGTCATGTTATTAGAAGCTTGTGCTTTTGATTGGGGAAAAATTTCCCCTGCTATTTTTGGCTCTATGTTTCAAGCGGTAATGAATCCAAAAGAGCGACGCAATTTAGGGGCGCATTATACCTCCGAGAAAAATATTCAAAAGGTGATTAAACCGTTATTTTTAGATGATTTATCCAGAGAATTTGAGAAGATTAAAGGCCATCGCAATAAATTACTAGAATTTCAGAAAAAGATTGCTAATTTATATTTTCTTGATCCTGCCTGTGGTTGCGGCAATTTTTTAATTATTACCTATCGGGAGTTACGCGATTTAGAGATTTTGGTATTACAGGAGTTAGATAAAACGGGGCAGTTAGTAACAGATATTAGTACCATTATTCAGGTAGATGTAAATCAGTTTGCGGGTATTGAATACGATGAGTTTGCGGTGAGGGTGGCAGAGGTGGCGATGTGGTTAATTGATCATCAGATGAATGTTAAGGTTAGTAATACTTTTGGTCAGTATTTTGTGCGTTTACCATTAAAGAAAGCGGCAAAGATTGTTCATGGAAATGCCTTGCGGATTGATTGGGAAGAACTTATATCAAAAGAGAAGCTCAATTTTATTTTAGGGAATCCTCCTTTTGTGGGGAAACAGTTACAAAATGCCGACCAAAAGGCTGATATGAATCATGTTTTAGGGGACGTTAAAGGAGCAGGCGTTTTAGATTATGTGACGGCATGGTATATTAAAGCGGCTGAATTTATTCAAAATAGTTTAATTCGTTGCGCTTTAGTTAGCACAAATTCTATTTCTCAGGGTGAACAAGTTGGTGTTCTTTGGCAAGAGCTTTATCAAAAATATAAAATAAAAATTCATTTTGCCCATCGAACTTTTAGCTGGAGTAATGAAGCAAAAGGAAACGCCGCAGTTCATTGTGTTATTATTGGTTTTGGGCTAGAAGATATTGACAATAAACGTATTTTTGATTATGCTGATATTAAAGGTGAACCAACAGAAAGAAAAGTTAAAAATATTAATCCTTACCTAGTTGAGGGTAATGACTTGGTAATTTTAAGTAGAAGAAAAACCATTTCATCTGTTCCAGACATAAACTTTGGAAGTATGCCAAACGATGGTGGGCATTTGATTTTGACAGAAGAAGAGAAAAATGAACTTTTAAAAAATGAACCTGATGCTGATAAATGGATAAGACGCTATACAGGGGCGCAAGAATTTATTAATAGTTATTCTCGTTATTGTCTTTGGCTTGTTAACATTCAACCTCAAGAATTAAAGAAGTCAAAAGAAATTTATAGAAGAGTTGAAGAAGTTAGAAAAGTGCGAAGTGAAAGCAATCGAAAAACCACTCAAGAATTATCTAAATTTCCAACTCTTTTTGGAGAAAATAGACAACCTGATACTAATTATTTACTTATTCCTGGTGTTTCATCAGAGAATAGAAAATATATTCCAACTGGATTTTTATCTCCTGATATAATTACAAGTAATTCATGTTTAATTATTCCTTATGCAACTCTTTATCATTTTGGTATCTTAACTTCAGAAATGCACATGGCATGGGTTAAATATGTTTGCGGAAGATTAAAAAGCGATTATCGTTATTCAAACACCATCGTTTATAATAACTACCCCTTTCCAGAAAATATCACCGACAAACAAAAACAAACCGTCGAAACTTGCGCTCAAGCTGTGCTAGATACTAGGGTAAAATATCCTGATAGTAGCCTTGCGGATTTATACGATACCTTAACCATGCCTCCCGACTTGCTCAAAGCTCACCAAAAACTTGACAAAGCCGTTGATTTGTGTTATCGTCCCCAACCCTTTACCAGTGAATTAAACCGTATTGAATACCTCTTTGAACTCTATGAAAAATTAACCGCTCCCCTACTCCCTACCAGCAAACAAAAACCCTCGAAAAGAAAAAATCCTCAATAACGAAGAAAGGAGACAGGAGACAGGAGACTCCGAGACAGGAGATTATTTTTATTTATTCTCCCCATCACCCCACACCCCACACCCCACACCCCACACCCCACTTCCCCACTTCCCCATCACCCCACACCCATCCCTAAGCGCCGCAATTCCGGAGATTATATAAAAAAACACCCAGAACAATCGAGGTGATGGACAATACTAAAGGTTGTGTAGGTCATCAGAAAAGCCCTTTCAGGGTAAAATACTATGAAACTAGCGTCACGAGTCAATCAAGTCACCCCCTCCCTTACCCTAGCTATCGACTCTCTGGCCAAGGAAATGAAGAAAAACGGCGAAGATGTCTGTAGTTTTAGCGCCGGGGAGCCAGATTTCGACACACCCACTCACATCAGAGCTGCCGCGAAAAAGGCCCTCGATGAGGGAAAAACTCGCTACGGACCGGCTGCCGGGGAAGCGGGGTTAAGAAAAGCCATCGCCGAGAAATTGCTGCGGGATAATCAACTAGCATACAATGCCGATAATGTCATCGTCACCAATGGCGGTAAACAGTCTCTCTACAATCTAATCATGGCGTTAATTGAAGCGGGGGACGAAGTGATTATTCCCGCACCCTACTGGTTGAGTTATCCTGAAATGGTGACGTTAGCGGGAGGAACATCGGTTATCGTCAATACTAGCCTAGAGAATCAGTATAAAATCACCCCCGAACAGCTAGAAGCGGCAATTACACCGAAAACTAAATTATTTGTTCTCAATTCTCCCTCTAATCCCACCGGCATTGTCTATACTCCCGAAGAAATCGCAGCTTTAGCAAAAATTGTGGTTGAAAAGGATATTTTAGTGGTTTCTGATGAAATTTACGAGAAAATCCTCTATGATGGCGCAATTCACCGCAGTATCGCTTCTTTTGGCCCAGAAATCTTTCAGCGCAGTATTATTAGTAATGGTTTTGCTAAAGCTTTCTCGATGACGGGGTGGCGCGTCGGTTATGTGGCAGCACCGGTGGAAATTGTCAAAGCTATGACTAAGATCCAAGGTCATAGTACCTCTAATGTCTGCACTTTTGCCCAATACGGTGCGATCGCTGCTTTGGAGAGTCCCCAAGATTGCATCGAGGAAATGGTCAAAGCTTTTAGCCAGCGCCGACAGTATATTTTAGAACGAGTGCGAGCAATCCCCGAACTCAATTGTCCTACTCCCAACGGTGCTTTTTATTTGTTTATCGATATTAGTCAAACTGGTTTAAAATCCCGGTATTTTTGTCAGAAACTTCTCGAAACCCAAAAAGTAGCCGCTATCCCCGGTATTGCTTTCGGTGCCGATGATTGTATTCGTCTTTCCTATGCTACAGACCTAAAGACAATTGAAAAAGGATTCGATCGCATTGATAAGTTTATCGGCACTTTGTAGGATGATTACTGTATCTGTTAGGGTGAATTTTGTTCGCCCTTTTTTTTGGTTTTAACAGCCAATTATCTGTAATTTCTAGAGGTATTAAGATGAGTGGGATCAAGTTAGAAGATATTAGGGAAATTACCAAGAATACTCAAGGAAAAGGATATTTAATTATCTTTAATGATAACAGAGTAATTATTTTATATAAAAAAAGAACTATTGCTGCTTTGCTAACTCTGATTAGGTATGGAGAAGGTTGTGAGAGCGATCTAACTAATGCGACCAATAATTTGCAAGAGATAAAAACTATACTCAAGGGTAAAATTCCTGAAAATTTAATTCAAGATTCCTATGCTGATGCTAATAAACCCTTTAGCGAACTTTGGAATGAAGAGGGATTTAATTTTATTTCTGATCCTCCAGGACAAAAAAGATTAGGCAGTCAAAAATATATTTTAGATAGTTCCGATCATCAACGACTTTTTACCACTACTAAACCACCGATTAGAACACCTCCCTCATCCCTAATTCAGAGAAATATCTTAGAACAACAAAAAAATAAATGTAATTTTTGTGGCTCAATTCTTAAAAAGAAAGAAAATATCAATCAAAATACCTATGCTAGGGATCGAGTGCGTTTAGTTTGGGATCATCGGATTCCCGTAGAAAAAGGTGGAAATAGTGCCGATGACAATTTTCAAGCTCTCTGCTTCTATTGTAATAAATGCAAATGGCAAATCTGTAATCTTTGTAACTATGCTCCTGATAAATGTTCAGAATGTGTCTTAGCTTTTCCTGAAGTAACTAAGATTATTTTCCCCAGTCAAGAAAATATTGAAGACCGGCTAAATCGAGCTAATTGAGTGATTTAGTAATATTTATACCAATATGTTTAATGACTGGGGGACAGACAGCGTTAGAAAGTTGTTTAATAGCAGCGGTGCGAGAAACAGGAAAATAATAATCATCGGGAAATCCCATTAATCTTTTTATTTCTAAGAGACTTAAATGTCTTCTTTCCTTGCTATACACTGGAATCATGGCACCACCACCGCTAACACTAACCGCAAAAGTAGGAAAGGGTTTTTGGATAGAAATTGCTCGGATGCCACTAGATCTCATTTGATAAATACAATTATCATAATCTACATTAACACTTGCCCTTTCAATACTTATTCTTGTTTTTGGCAGTTGAAAAGATAATTGTTCGGCAGTAATTCTGCCAGCATAATAATCAATATACTGCTGCCATTTTTCCGATATGGGAATTGAATAATCTCCCGGAACAATAATTTTTTCAATACCCACTTCTGCATGGCAAGGTTGGGGAAATTGAAAGTTTTTAATTCCTAAATCCTTGCGGAAAGCCAATAAAAAAAAGCGAGGTCTTGATTGAGGAATTTGGAAGTATTTACTATCGATAACTGCATAAAAAGCCAGATAATTTATTTCTTTTAACTGGATTAATATATCTTTTAATATCTGCCCTTGATTTAAGCGCACGATATTACTAACATTTTCAAGAAAGATAACTTTAGGCTTTTTTTCATGGCAAATTCTGAGAATTTCCTGAATGGCTAGTCCGCGACTGTCTTGCCAACCTTTTTGTTGTCCTGCTCTGGAAAATGGCTGACAGGGAAATCCCCCACAAAAAACCTCAAAATCGGGAAGTAAGCTAGGAATTAAAGCTTCAACATCTTGCGGTTTTATGGATTCATGAAAATTGTGATTGTAGGTTTTCACACAATCTGGGTTATTTTCGTTGCTAAAAACACATTGCCAACCGATTTGTTCAAGACCGAGACGAAAGCCACCAATTCCCGCATAAAAATCGGCAAAAGTCAAGCAACTATGGGTAAAATTTTTGTTAGCTGGACGAATCGGTAACTGGTTCATAATGTTGATTGAATAACCGAGAGTCTTATCTATTTTCTCAGATATTTTTGTACTAAATGCCCAGGGGGACAGATGGACAGACAGGGGGAGAATGTGATTGACTTTCCCTAGGGGCTTTTGTTAAGTTACATTAAGCCCTAGAATAAAATCCTAGGGAGTTAGACGAAATTCTCTCGATCGCTCGGTCTTATCTGCTCCTAGCTGAGACAGAGAAAAGATAGCGCATCGAGAAACAGAAAACTTGAGCTACTCAAGCCTTCGTCAATACTGCTCTGTCATCTATCTTGAGTTATAACCTAGTGTCCCAAACCCTACCTAAACCCTCCCTAAAAAGAGAATTTTTGCCATTTACCCTACAGGATGTCCGTCTAGCTATCCCGGCCCGTTGCTTCCAATCAAGCGTTTTTCGCTCTTTAGCTTACTTTTTTTTTGATATTGGCATCATTACCCTGCTTTACTGGATAACTTACCAGATTAATCAAGCATGGTTCTTCCCCCTTTTTTGGTTTATGCAGGGAACCATGTTTTGGGCCTTATTTGTTGTCGGTCATGATTGCGGTCACGGTTCCTTTTCCCGTTATCGTTGGTTAAATAACTTAATCGGTCATCTCAGTCATACTCCCATTCTCGTACCTTTCCACGGTTGGCGCATCAGTCATCGCACCCATCACGCTAATACCGGCAATATCGACACCGATGAAAGTTGGTATCCCGTCACGGAAACCCAGTATAACAATATGGCTTGGTACGAAAAATTAGCTCGTTTTCAGCTAATTTTATTCGTTTACCCCCTCTATCTTTTCCGTCGTTCCCCTAATAAACAGGGGTCCCATTTTATGCCCGAAAGCCCCCTCTTTCGCCCCTCGGAACGCTGGCAGGTACTGACTAGCACCGTTTGCTGTACCTTTATGTTAGGTCTATTAATCGGGGTGGGTATCAGCTACGGCTTTTGGTTTCTGTTTAACTACTACATCATGCCCTATATCGTCTTTGTGGTTTGGTTAGACCTGGTGACATTCCTACACCACACCGAAGATGATATTCCCTGGTATCGCGGTCAAGATTGGTACTTTCTCAAAGGGGCGCTTTCTACCATCGATCGCGATTATGGCATCTTTAATCCCATCCATCACCAAATTGGTACTCACGTCGCCCATCACATTTTTATCACTATTCCCCACTATCATCTCCAAGAAGCAACCGAGGCTATCCGTCCCGTCTTAGGAGACTATTATCGCGTCTCGAAAGAACCGATTTTCAAGTCTCTCTGGCGGTCCTACCGCAATTGTCATTTTGTCAGTGACCAAGGCAGTAAGGTTTTTTACCGCAAAAACTAATCCTATCTTAGTTATGAGGGGGAAACGGCAGAAAAATCCCCCTCCTCCTCTCACACCGAGACAGCAGAAATCAACCCAGTTGGGTTAGAGGATTTAGCTGACTTGAAAACAGCCTATCCGCTCCCTAGTCGGCAATAACGGGTACGGTAGGGATCGAACCTACAACCGTCCGCTTAGAAGGCGGATGCTCTATCCATTGAGCTACGTACCCAAGAAAGCACAATTATAGATCATACTTCCAAACGTGACAAGTGGTAGGACTGATTTTCGCCGTCCAAGCCTAATGATGATGGTGATGTCCGTGGTGGTGATGATGGTGATCGGAATGAATGTGAGGAATTGTTACAGAACTATTGACAGATAAAGCCTCTTGTGATATCAAAGCTTCGATATGTTCCCGGGCCCAATCGGCAGCCATCTGGCAAAATTCGGGGTTATCGTTGACACAGGCCATCTGCACATAATTAACTTGGTCGTGTTTGCGGCGTAAAGCTTCGATAATATGCTCCACATCCAGTAAAGTTTCGTGATTTTCCGTAGCAAAGCCAATCGGCATGAAAATTAAGGCTTTTGCCCCCAATTCGATTAAATTCTTCGCCGCTAACTCTGCATTCGGTTGCGTCCATTTAATTAAGGGGGTTTGGTGATTTAACCAACCCACAGAAATCAAGGGATAACGATAGATTAATTTTTCCCGGACCAACTCGTATAAAGCTTGACTTTCATCGATTCCTGACGTAAATCCCTTAGCTTCGTGGGGACAACCGTGATTCATCAAAATAATGCCAATTTGCGAGGGAAGACAGCTACTAGCTACCTCGGCAGCGATTTTTTCTTCCACTAACCGCGCCATTAAATCTATATAAGCGGGTTGGTTATAAAACGAGGGAATATAGCGCAATCCTTTGACCCAATGTTCCCCCGTTTGTCCTTGAGCTAAAGCTTTGTTAACTTGTTCGATCGCAATGCCACTGGTAAAGATAGAATCAACAACGAGGAGAGGATAGATCAAAATTTTCTCGAATCCCCGATCGCGGATTTCCGTTAATACTTGTGCCGGTAAAAAAGGCGCGCAGAAGTTAAACGCTTTGAATACCTCCACCCGATTACCCCATTTTGCCTGTAAATTGCGCTCGATTTCCTGTCTTTGATGCTCGAAAATGTGGTTATGGGGCGAAATAAAGTGATTATGCTGGTGCTGCCATTCGTGTAGGTCAAATATGGCCAATAATTTCGCTAGGGGAGGATAAACCCAAGTCGGTACAGGAGCGAACTTAGCCGTCAGCAGATTTAAGGCCTGTTCATTATAGTTGGCAAAGTCCTCGTAACTCTCCACTTCCCCGTATCCCATCAATAATACCGCCACTCGATCGCTGTGGTTGTGGGTAGCGGCTAACTGTTGTTGATCTGAAATGGCAACCACGTTTTTAACCCCGATTTTCTAAGTGAAAAACGCTATATCACTGGGATAGTAGCACTTTTCTATCCTATCCCCTAGCACGGGATAGACCGCTAAAAATTTATAACCTCTACAGAATCATACGGATTGCTTATCATCCTGATTAATAAAACGAGATGTAAAGAAACTTTAAATAATGTTAAGATCGTTGCAGTCCCACCTATGAGAGATATGACAGCAGGCGTGTTTGGTAGCTTACCTTTTCCCAATCAGAGCGGCGATCAACTCATCAGTAAAGTGGTGAGTGCTGCGATCGCTGCATTATTCAAACGCACAGGCAAGCTGACAGCGACTGTCCGCGCCGAACCCGTAGCCAAATTACTGCAAGGCAGTATCGACGGTTTTGACTTTATCGGTCAGTCGATGCTGATGTACAATGGCCTACGCATCGAAGCCATGGAATTGTATGTGCAAGCGGTGGCGATCGATTTTAGTGCCATTTTTACCGGACAGGTGAAACTCCGTCAACCGACGCGAGCCACTTTGCGGGTAGTTTTAACGGAAGAAGACTTAACCACCTCTTTTAATACACCTTTTATTGTCGAAAAACTGCAAAGATTAGAGTACGAAGGTAAATCAATTCACTGTCAGAACACGGAATTAATTCTCAATGACGATAAAACTTTAACTCTGAAAAGTCTAATTAAATTGGGAGAAGAAGAACCAATTCTTCTAGAAATGACCACTGCTGTGGTTGTGGAAGAACGGCGAAAAATTCAATTTGTCGAGGTGGTTTACCAAGGCGACGAAAGATCGAAAGCTTTAGGAGAAGCTTTAATCAGCCATGTTAACAACCTTATGGATTTAGATAAATTTGCTCTCGATGGTACTCAATTAAGAGTCGATCGACTACGTTTAAAAGATAAACAGATTATCTTTTATGGTATCGCCGATATCGAGCGTTTTCCCCAAAGAAAATAGGCAGGGTTTTTGGCTTTTAATCGTGCTTGTGGTGACAGGGAGGCACAGGATCGTAACCTCCGGGGTGAAAAGGATGACAACGGAGAATACGCTTAATTGCCAACCAAGAACCGCGCACCACACCAAAGCGCTCGATCGCTTCCATGGCATACTGGGAACAGGTGGGTTGAAAACGACAGGAAGGGGGAAAGAGCGGCGAAATAAACCGTCGATATCCCTTAATTAAACCAATAAAAATTCCTTTCATCAATGTCACCTCGATCGCCTAAACTAAATAGATAGTCAATTTTCGCTTTTGCCACGTGGAACTATCCCACTCTCTCCTATTTTCGATCGGTTTAGTCGCCTGTTACCTAGCTGTTCTGATTCTGATCGCTGAAAAATTAAAAAGGGTTTTCAGTACCGATGGCGAAATTACCCGCAAGGTTGTCCACATTGGCACGGGAAACGTCATCCTTTTTGCCTGGTGGTTAAATATCCCCGCTTCGGTGGGAATAAGTGCGGCCATCCTAGCGGCAGCTATCGCTATCCTATCCTATTTTTTACCCATTTTACCCAGTCTTAATAGTGTCGGTCGCCGCAGTTGGGGAACTTTTTTTTATGCTGTGAGTATCGGTGTTCTCGTGGCTTGTTTTTGGCCAATTTCTCACCCCGAATATGCGGCAATGGGTATTTTAATTATGGCTTTGGGAGACGGATTAGCGGCCCTAGTCGGACAAAATTTTGGTCAACATCCCTACAAAATTTTCGGCAGTGGCAAAAGTCTGGAAGGTTCCCTGACTATGTTAGCAATCAGTTTTTTAGTCAGCTTGATTATTTTATCTTTTATTAATGGCATTAATACGCCAATTGTTTTAGTATCTTTATTAACAGCGATCGGAGCTACTATTCTAGAAACTTTCTCGAAACTAGGTATAGATAATCTCACTGTACCGGTTGGTAGTGCCGCCATTGCCTATTTTCTTACCCAAATTTTCATCTCAACCTAGGCTATCTCAACTTTCAAACTACCGAAGACCGATGATATTCACTGGTAACTGATAACTGATAACTGATAACTGAAATGACTTTTACGATCACTCAAAACCAAAATCAATATCTTACCTATTGTCTCAAGGATGAAGAAGCTGATGCTTATCTGGAAGTGGTTCCCGCTAGGGGAGGAATCATCACCCGTTGGCAAATTTGCGGAGAAGATATTTTATATCTGGACACAGAAAGATTCAAATATCCTAACCTCAGTGTGCGAGGAGGAGTCCCGATTTTATTCCCTATCTGCGGCAACTTACCCGATAATACCTATCAACACCAAGGCCGAAACTATACCCTGAAACAACACGGATTTGCTCGTGATTTACCCTGGGAAGTCAGCAAACAAAGCACCGAAACCGCCGCTAGTTTAACCCTAGAATTAAACAGTAATGAAGCCACTCGTCAAGTCTATCCCTTTGATTTTCAATTAATCTTTACCTATCAACTGCAAGGAAACAGCCTCAAAATTCACCAAAAAGTAATTAATCTTTCCCCCGAAAAAATGCCCTTTTCTATCGGGTTCCATCCCTACTTTCAAGTCACCGATAAAACCCGATTATCCTTTGATATTCCCTCCTCCCAATACCTCGACCAACGAACGAAAACCCTCCATTCCTACTCTGGCAACTTTGACTTTAATCTCGAAGAAATTGATGCTGCTTTTCCGCAAATTACTCGCCATCAAAGTAGTTTTAGCGATTCCTATCATCAGCGTCAAATTATCCTCAGTTACGACGATCTCTATACGACTCTAGTTTTTTGGACCCTGAAAGACAAAAATTATATCTGTCTCGAACCTTGGAGCGCCCCCCGCAACGCCCTCAACACAGGCGAACAATTGACCTACTTAGAACCCCAGAGTAGCCGCGAGGCGATCGTGGAAATGCGAGTCAATCAAATTTAAATTTCCCCTTGACTTAGCCTCGATAAGATGTTATATTGATAAATCGTGTGCAGAACACGGAAAAGGGTCGCTAGCTCAGCGGTAGAGCACTCGGCTTTTAACCGATTGGTCTTGGGTTCGAATCCCAGGCGACCCATAAAAACTTACTAATACAGAAAGATTGACTTGTCTTCCCCTGTTTACGGATTAGCCTTGCATACCAGCAGTCCCCAACTAGGACTAGCCATCTCTAATTTCAGCGATGATAGTCGTCAACAAACTTGGGACTTAGACAGGGATTTATCGAACCTATTCCACCCCTATCTAAAACAGTTCCTAGCCCCGCAAAAATGGGCTGATTTAGCCTTTCTAGCCACCGCTAAGGGGCCGGGTAGCTTTACCAGTACCCGCATCGGTATAGTCACCGCTAGAACCCTAGCACAACAATTACAGCTACCGATTTTTACCGTCTCCAGTTTAGCGGCCTTGGCTTGGTCACAACGGGATTTTTACCCCGTCGATACCCATCTAGCCCTAGAAATGCCCGCCACTAGGGGACAATTGTATGTGGGCATCTATCGGGGTAATCGGGTTTATTTAGCTGATAGCCTGATGACTTTGGAACAATGGCAGCAGACTTTAGAAAACTTAACTATTCCCTATCAAAGATTAGCCACACCCAGTTGTTTAGGCATAAATGCCCCCGATATCCTCGATTTAGCCTATTTGGATTGGCAAACGGGAAAACGCCCCCATTGGTCGGAGGCGCTACCATTTTACGGGATGTGATTAGGGTTTGCTGAAAAAGTTTCTCGTGGGGGCAGGGTGTGGCCCCCCCAACCCCCCCGACATCGGGGGGGTGGGGTGTGGGGTGTAGGGTGTAGGGTTTTACCCATTTTCAGGGGGTCAATTACCTAATTTTCGGGGAAAAAGTACCTGAATTTTCCCCCTGATCACTCCCATGCCTGGCACTTTTGGATTTCAAAAAGGTCTCAAAGTCTTACCCAACAAGGTTTTTAGATTTATTCAGCCAACCCTAATTAGCAATTCCCTCTTTTTTTCAAACTATAACCAGCTAGTCCGAGGGTTACTAATCCTAAAACTGCGCTAGGTTCTGGGACAGGTTTGACGGAATAAATCGCCACATTACGACTCACTTCATTGGCAACAATTAACAGGGGAGTACCATTAGGACTATCGGCAGCGGGAATAAATAATAATCCTTCGGGAGAGATATCGCCTAATTGCCAATCGTTGATATAATTAGTGAACAAAGGATTACTAGGGTTGGTGATATCATAAACCATGAAACCGCCAGCCCTTTCTATTCCCACAAAACTATAGAGACGATTACCCACAGTTCCCACTGCTAAACCTTCCGGTTCCGGCCCGCGGTTATCGCTACGACTATCGAAGCTGCTAGGAGTACCATCGGAATTAAAAATACTAGCAGTTAGGGGAGTTGCCGAAAAAGCCGCTAAAATTTGTTCAAAATCATCGCCACTATCGAAGACTTGGGACAGTCCATTAGTGACATTCCAAATCGAAAAAGAACGACCACCATAGGCAAAAAGTTGGCTATATTGACCTTGGGCGTTAAGTCCGTCGATGGTGGAAACATCTAAACGGCCGAGATTTTGGGTTAATTTCAAGTTGGCCGCATTAGGGAAAGCATTGGGGTCTAAAGTTAGAGTAGAAACTCGTCTAGCCTCATCTCTAGTATCACCTTCATTGGCAGTAATTAAATAGGTTTGTCCGGCGATGGTAACGGTGGCAATCGTATCCGGCTGATATAAGCCAAAAACCGGCCAATTATTAATTCTCACTGCTGGGGAATTAGCCGCTCCTCCAAATACTACCCCATCTCGATCGCTAGGATCCAAACCATTACCCGGTGCGTTAAAATTTTTGGCTCCTAGGGGTACAATACTGGTGACTTGAGCTTTAACAACATCGACTACGGCAACAGCATTATTTTCCTGTAGAGACACCCATGCAGTGGTTCCATCATCGGAAACGGTGATGTATTCTGGTTCCACATCTTGGGAAACCGTTTGACCAGGGAAAATGCGGACTCCCTGATTTCTGAAAGCGTTCTCTTGACCATTAAAACCGGTAAAGGTAGCGGTGTTGACCGTGGGATTGAGAACACCAGCGCTAAGGTCAATAATACTAATAGAACCATCGGGATTGACACCGTTAGCTGCTTCCCCCTCGTTAGCGACCAAAACGCGATTACCGTCAGGAGTAAAGGTTAACATATCTGGTAAAGCACCCACAGTAACCTGACTCTGAAAGACACCATTAGTATTGAAAAATACTACACTGCCGTTATTGGTAATCGGACTAGCTTCCATGGCCACGGCCACGATACCATTTTTGATGGCAACGCTATTAACCCCTGCACCGTAGGAGCTAAGATCGATCGAGGGTAAGGTAATAGGACTATCGGGATTGCTGATATCGGCAATATCTAGACGATTATTGGGACCGGTCACGAATAATTTGCGACTAGCGGGGTCATAAGCGGGAATTTCTGCCCCGAAGTTATTAGCAGCATTTGTACTATTGCCAAGACTGCTCAATCGGGTGATATTTAAAGCTGAGGCCGATTCGGTAACAATATTGATACTGCCAGCAATTGACAGCAAGGTTAATAAAAAGTTCCAATGGTGACGATAGATAGGATGAATCATATTTTTAGCTGAAACCCTGCAAAAAAAGGCTAAACAATCGCATTTTTTCAGCCCCAAGTTAAAGGAAGATTAAACAAGAGGGAAATTAAGGATATCTTCAAAATTTGGCCAAGAACAGTAAAAGCGATCTAGGAAAACAGCTTACTCGATCGCTTTTTAGTTGAACGGCTCATTTACCGGAGTGATAACATGGTTTAGTATAAGCTCGATCAATATGGAATCAAGACTCGTGTTATCTACTCTCCTAGCCGATTTCAAGATCATTTTTGAACGTGACCCCGCTGCCCGCAACTGGTTAGAGGTACTGTTTTGTTATCCCGGATTACAGGCTTTACTGTGCCATCGCTTCGCCCATTGGCTATATCAGATCGGGATTCCTTTTATTCCCCGTTTAATTTCCCATCTTGCCCGTTTTCTGACTGGTATCGAAATTCACCCCGGCGCCCAAATAGGTCAGGGTGTTTTTATCGACCATGGCATGGGAGTTGTCATCGGAGAAACCGCCATTATCGGTGATTATGCCCTCATCTATCAGGGAGTTACTTTAGGAGGGACGGGGAAAGAAAGCGGTAAACGTCATCCGACTCTAGGGGAAAATGTGGTCGTCGGCGCTGGGGCCAAGGTTTTAGGTAATATTTATCTGGGTAATAACGTTCGCGTCGGTGCTGGTTCTGTGGTCCTGCGCGATATTCCCGCTGATTGTACCGTTGTTGGTGTACCCGGTCGTTTAATCTATCGCGCCGGGACGCGGGTGGAACCTCTCGAACACGGTGATTTACCCGACTCGGAAGCGGTGGCTATTCGCGCTTTGGTGGACCGCATTGAACAACTGGAAAAACAAGTGTACGAATTGCGGCTAGAACGGTCAAAAGAACCTGATTATCGAATTAATTGCCCAGTTTTAGCCCATTTAGAAGAAGAAGCGAGTCATAGCTGTTGTCCTGGGGCCGATCGAGATATGCGCGAGTTTCTCGAACGAGCGGTTTAACCCCGATAATCTTCTGATATGATAGAAGACTGGTTTTCTAAGTAAGTGGTTTTAATTAAATAGAAGATAGATTTTGCCTTCGCTCCCCCCCCTTCCCCCCTTGATAAGGGGGGTGCCGATCCCCCCTTAATCCCCCCTTAATAAGGGGGGTGTCTGACAATTTTTAACACCTACCTACTTAGTAGCTGAAACCCATTCGTCAAAGCTATGATTGTTTAGGACTACTTAGCACCGTCCGATGGCTCAAACTGACTCAATCCGTATCCGTGGCGCCCGACAACACAATCTCAAAAATGTTGATCTCGAATTACCCCGCAATCAGTTGATTGTTTTTACGGGAGTTTCGGGATCGGGCAAATCTTCCCTCGCTTTCGACACTATTTTTGCCGAGGGACAGCGCCGCTATGTGGAGTCCCTCAGCGCCTATGCGCGCCAATTTTTAGGACAATTAGATAAACCCGATGTGGATGCGATCGAGGGTTTAAGTCCGGCTATTTCCATCGACCAAAAATCCACTTCCCACAATCCCCGTTCTAGTGTGGGAACTGTAACGGAAATTTACGATTACTTGCGTTTATTGTTCGGTCGTGCCGGTGAACCCCATTGTCCCCATTGCGATCGCAATATTGCCCCCCAAACCATCGATCAAATGTGCGATCGAGTGATGGAATTAGCCGATAAAACCCGATTTCAAATCTTAGCCCCAGTAATTCGCGGCAAAAAAGGCACTCATAAGCAATTAATCTCTAGTTTAGCCTCCCAAGGCTTTGCCCGGGTGCGGATTGACGGCAAGGTAGTAGAATTATCCGAGGGCATCGAGTTAGATAAAAAACATCTTCATGATATTGAAATTGTTATTGATCGCCTGATCAAAAAAGAGGGTTTACAGGAAAGATTAGTGGATTCTTTAACCACTTGTTTAAAGCATTCCGATGGTGTAGCGATTGTGGAAATTCTCGATGAGAATAACGAAGATAATCCCGAAGTTACCAAAGAAATTGTCTTTTCCGAGAAATTTGCCTGTCCCGAACACGGGGCAGTTATGGAAGAATTATCCCCCCGTTTATTCTCTTTTAATTCTCCCTATGGTGCTTGTCCCAACTGTCACGGATTGGGCAGTTTACGGAAATTTTCGGCAGATTTAGTCATTCCCGACCCGAAACAACCGGTATATTCTGCTATTGCCCCCTGGTCAGATAAGGATAATTCCTACTATCTTTCTCTCCTCTACGGTTTAGGGCAAGCTTTAGGTTTTGAAATTCAAACCCCTTGGCAGAAACTAACAAAAACCCAGCAAGATATCATTCTCTATGGGAGTAAAGAACCGATCTATTTTGAAGATGATTACCGTTACGATAATGGTCGCGGTTACTATCGAGAATTTGCGGGAGTTATCAATATCTTAGATAGGAATTATCAAGAAACCACCTCGGAAGTTATTAAACAAAGACTAGAGAAATATATTGTTAACCAAACCTGCGAAGTTTGTCACGGAAAAAGATTAAAACCGGAAGCTTTATCGGTACGTTTAGGACAATATACGATCACGGATTTTACCGGAGTTCCCATTCGGGATTGTTTGCAGAGAATTAATGATTGTCATTTAACCCCAAGACAGGCATTAATTGGGGAATTAGCCCTCAAAGAAATCAAAGCGAGACTACAATTTTTAATCGATGTGGGATTAGATTATCTTACCCTCGATCGACCAGCGATGACTTTATCCGGGGGAGAATCCCAACGAATTCGATTAGCCACTCAAATCGGTTCGGGATTAACGGGAGTATTATACGTTCTCGATGAACCTAGCATCGGATTACACCAAAGAGATAATAGTAAACTGTTAGAAACCCTGCAAAGATTGCGAGATTTAGGTAATACTTTAATTGTTGTCGAACACGATGAAGAAACGATTCGGGCAGCTGATTATTTGGTCGATATCGGTCCGAAAGCGGGGATTCATGGCGGAGAAATCATCTGTCAAGGCAGTTTTAAAAGTCTTTTAAAGTCGAAAAAATCGATAACAGGGGCCTACCTATCGGGACGCAAAGTTATTGAAACCCCCCCCCAAAGAAGGTATGGGAATGGTAATGCTTTAGTCTTAAAAAATTGCCATCAAAATAACCTAAGAAATATTGATGTAACGATTCCTTTAGGAAAATTAGTCTCGATTACGGGAGTATCTGGTTCGGGCAAATCCACCCTAATTAATGAGTTATTATATCCAGCTTTACAACATCATTTAACCCGTTTAACTCCCTTCCCCAAAGAGTTAGATAAAGTGGAAGGATTGGACGCGGTTGATAAAGTAATTGTCATTGACCAATCACCGATAGGACGCACTCCTCGGTCAAATCCTGCCACCTATACGGGGGTTTTTGACATTATTCGCGAGATTTTCACCGAAACCATCGAAGCAAAAGCTAGAGGTTACAAAGCGGGGCAGTTTTCTTTTAATGTTAAAGGAGGACGCTGTGAAGCTTGCCTAGGCCAAGGGGTAAACGTCATCGAGATGAATTTTCTCCCCGATGTCTATGTGCAGTGTGATGTGTGTAAAGGGGCGCGTTATAATCGGGAAACCCTACAGGTTAAGTATAAAGGTTATTCGATCGCCGATGTCTTAGATATGACGATCGAGGAAGCATTAAAAGTCTTTGAAAATGTCCCCCGGGCCACCACCAGATTACAAACTCTTGTGGATGTGGGTTTAGGATACTGTAAACTCGGTCAAAGCGCCCCCACTTTATCCGGTGGGGAAGCGCAAAGGGTGAAATTAGCAGCCGAATTATCCCGACGGGCCACGGGAAAAACCCTATATTTGATCGATGAACCGACTACGGGATTATCTTTTTATGATGTGCATCATCTCTTAGATGTGTTACAAAGATTGGTCGATAAAGGTAATTCGATTATCGTCATCGAACACAATCTCGACGTGATTCGCTGTAGCGATTGGATTATTGATTTGGGACCGGAAGGAGGGGACAAGGGAGGAGAATTAATCGCGGTGGGAACACCGGAAACCGTGGCTAAATGTGAAAAATCCTACACCGGTCATTATCTTGCCCAAGCATTACTTCAATATCCCCCAAAAAAGCGGGATAATAAGTAATGGGACAAAATTAACTTCTTGGTTAGGATAGGCAAGAGGCAACAGGCAAGAGGCAAGAGGTAGTTAGATATGTATAATTAATTGTGTCTAGCTACTTATTAGGGAAGAACACAGAGATAATAAAGCCAATGATCAAGATTAGTATTTAACTCTTGTTCGCTCTTAATTTCCTGACCGGTTTTCCAAGAATAAATTTTAATCTCTTGAAAGTAAGACCTTAACTGTCTTAATTGTTCTTTGGGGGTGGCGTAATAATTTTGGAGACGAAAATTATGGGGTTCATCCCGAATAATTGCATAGTCAGCAGTCAATAACTGTTGGTAGCTAAGAGAGGGATTACAGGCCCGCAAAATCACCCAGAGGACTAAATTTACATAGCTACTAAAAGGATTGAAACTAATCTTTTTTTTCCAATCAAATTCTGGGATAATTCCCTGAAGATTATGACTAGAAAAACAAAAATAACCGCCAGTTTTACCGATGCGGCTAATTTCCTCTAAAACTAGAAAACGGTCAGCAGGGGAAATATAATCAATGCCATTAAAACTAAAGAGAATAAAATCAAAATAATTATCGGCAAATTGTTCTAGATTTCTAGCATCGGCCACTTGCCAGACTAAATGGGGGAATTTTTGACGACAAGCGGCGATCATTTCCGCAGAATAATCAACACCGATATATTCTCCCACAAGAGGGGCAAAATACTTCGTAGTCCGTCCCGCACCTACCCCTAAATCAAGCATTTTCATGGTTGATAAACGCTCTTGCAGCAGGGTTAAAATTGTCTTTTCTGCTGGCTGTAGTGCGGTTAATTGGGCATAATAACCGACAATACTAGGGTCTCTATAGGTTTGCTGATTTTTATCCTTAATCATTCTTGATCGCTCTTTCCTACTGCCATCTTTAAGAAAATATTTAGACTATCATAAGATGCGCTTAAATTATCAACTTGTCATCAATGGAGATTTTTAGCTCTTTTTTCCCATCTACAAGGATAGCATTTTCCAAAAGTGATAAAAGAAATGTAAAGTTATTTTATAGTAGTTGTCTTTGGTGTCTGTCTGTGTTACAATTACCACAACCAGTCATTATTAACACTTAGATAAAAAACTTCAAATATTATCTTAATCAATAGGAAAAAACATTTGTCTTGAGATGATATGAACAAAACTATTTTGAGCAATGCAATATTTATGACGTTTTTTTTATCGACGGTTAGTCATGGATATACTCAGAATGAGGCTTCTTTTCCTATTCGAGCTTTGGAAGGAGATAATTGTAATCGAGTAGTTGAATTGATCTATCAATCAGAAAAATTAGCATCAAATGACTCTAGCACAAAAGTTTATTTTGAAGGGTTTTTAAGAAGAATAGGAAAAGATGAAGATCAAACAAATACATCGGGATTTTGTGAACCAGCAACGGACAGGGAAACTCTATCTATTAAGATTATTATTGAAAATAATAATGAAATAAAAAAGATTGAATTACGTTCAGAAAAATTTCCTGGATATATAATATTCACACCCATATCTTTCGATATAAAAAATAATTATATTTTAGCTCGATACTATTTAGCTAATAACTGGGGTTCAGTAGATACTGGATATTTCACATACGATCTAAAATCCGATAAATTATCTTATATAGAAGCTTGTCAAGAAGAAGATTGGGTCGAATATAGAGGCTTTATTTCTTCATTAGAAATTGCTTTTAAGTGTTCTTCTTACGGTCAAGATCCAACAGAAACATCATTTATTTATGATATTTTTAATTCTAGCAATGGTCAAGTTTATCGAGTCAGAGAAAGAATCAGAATCAAACACGAAAGATTTGGTGAAATTGTTGATGAAATGTCAATCATCAAAAGGCAGGTTTTTTAATTAAATAGATCCTGCTAATACTGTATCAAAAATTATAGCTAGTTTAACGCTATTTTACGTTATTTTATAGTATTAGCCATAATTAAATCTCCCAGTCTTCATATTTTAAACCATCTATACGACTGAATTCACGGATATTATGAGTGATTAAAATTAACTCATTAGCCATAGCAAGAGCTGCAATTTGTAAATCATAACCACCGATAGGAATACCTAATTGATTTAATTGAGAACGAATTCTTCCATTGCAGAATTTTGGTCAAAAGGTAAAATACTAAATTGATTACAGAAACGCTCTAGCTTTGCTAAATTTTGCTCTTTTCTACTGCTTTTGTAAGCCCCATAATATAATTCTAATTGTACCACAGTAGATAAATAAATCTCGTCTGGCTGATGTTTTGCTAACTCATGAGTAACAGCCAAACTACTATTATTAAGTAGCTTAATACAAACATTTGTATCTAACAGATAAGTCATAGTAGTTGTTCTCTTTCCTCATAATCTGGCTGTTTTTCTCTTACTAATAATTCACCTTCCCAACCGCCAATTACTTCTTCAAAAAAGCCTTCTTGCCATTGGCTAAATGTAGTTTTTTCTTCTTGTTCTTTTAGAGATATTGGCTGATAAACTAAGGTAACTTCTAAATCTGTGTTTTTAAGTTCAGGCGGTAAAGATATTTGTAATGTTCCATCTTCTCCTACATGGGTTTTAAAACTAATTGTTTTCATGGTTTCGGCTAAGGTTACTACTATCATAAGGATAGTGTGATATGTCCTCGTCTGACAAGGTGCGTCCCTTGGGGTCTTTTAACCATAAAGACATCTTCACCCCAAAGAGGTTGGACATGGTAGAAATCACCATCGGATGAGAATGGTGATACATCCCACTCAAGACACCGTTACGGGGATCTATTCGAGATCGAACTCACGATGTTGCATAACCACGAGAAACTTGATATATTGGCAGTTGATAAATATTATTGAAAATTTACTGGCGGCATAAATATGTTATCAACTGATGTCAGACAAAAATCGATGATTAAGAGAATTGAGCAAGTTGTTTCTATTTTAATGGAAGATCGTCCTTTCTTTAAAGAGGAGCTTAATTGTTCAGAAATAGTGAAACATTTGGTTGAATTATTTGAAAAAAATTTACCTTTTGAGGAATTTAACACTATGTCAGAGGCAGAATTGAAAGAGCATTGTAGCTTTATTATGTCCACAGAAATCCTGTCAAAAATTGGCGGCGATTTTACTCCTGAACAAATGGCTATTTTCGATGAAGCAATTAAGCGTAAATAGGTAATTATGAGTTATTTGTTATATACTAATATCGTTTCTTTGATTATTAAGCGTGATCTTAAAGTTTATCAAAAAATTGAAGATGTCAAAGCTCAAAGAAAAAGTATCTTTATCAGTTGCATTACTTATTTTGAAATTAAGAGGGGATTGTTGGCAGTTGCTGCACCTAAACAAAGAGAAAGATTTAACAAACTTTCTCAGGATTATCAAATTATTTTATTAGATGATTTAGCTATTTTATAAAAAGCAGCCGAAATTCATGCTCATCTTAGATTAAGAGGATTACCCATACAAACAGAAGATATTTTAATTGCTGCTACTGCTATAGTTAAAAGTTTAATTGTTGTTTATAATAGCAGTGATTTATTGAGGGTTGAAGGATTAAGTTTAGAGAATTGGGTAGAGTTATAAATTAAACCCAATCTTTAAGTCATCCGACATATTTTAATAGCTTGAGTCAGTAAAGACGTGCGTTACACTACGTTAACGCACCCTACAAAATTGGCTATGCACTAATGATACTATGAACGAGAATTGGCGGGACGGTGATTTTTCCCGTGTCACTATCAAAATTAGGAGAAAGTGGCATAATATATATATGAGGGTGCTTATTTCCTATTAAAAACCGCCAACAACCCAATGAAAACTTTAAATCAGAATCCCTGGCAAGTAGAGGGAGGAGAAACCCTGCCTCTACTTTACGAAATTGATCAACATCTTTGGTTAGAGGAAACAATAAAACTCCTCCAGGAAAATCGCTTAGATGAATTAGATGTAATCCATTTAATTGAGGAATTAGAAAGCTTGAGTAAAAGAGATAAAAACCGAGTCAGTAGCTTACTTGAACAAGTGATCAGGCATTTATTACTTTTACAATATTGGACAACAGAAGCAGAAATAAATCGGAATCATTGGCGAGCGGAAATTATCAGTTTTCGCACGCAATTAAGAAAATGTTTAACGACGAATTTACAGAATTATTTGGCTGAGGAATTACCGATAATCTATCAGGATGCTTTCGATTATGTTCAACAAAAAACTGGTTTTTCTGGCGATTTTCCCTCAGAATGTCCTTACAGTTTAGAGCAATTATTAGATAAAAATTGGTTCAACTGTGAAGATTAGACATTAAAAATGATAGAATTATCGAGGAAAGCCGTTCTAAAACGATGGGTTTTTTAAGCGAAATTTGCGATAATAAGATGCGCTCAAATTATCCCCTTGGCATCAATGCAGATTTTTAGCTCTTTTGTCTCATCTACGGCCACTTTTGCCGAATTATCCCTACAAGCAGCCAAGGCCCCTGTTGATACCCTCACGGGTTGGTCATTAGAGGATCGCGATCCGCAGGTGATCGAAAAATTTGTCCCCCTTCTGGATTGGTTTTATCACCATTATTTTCGCGTCAAAACCGATGGTTGGGAGAATATTCCCCCCTCAGGACAAGTATTATTCATCGGCTCCCATAACGGCGGTTTAGCGGCTCCCGATATGTTTATGATGATGTATGATTGGTTTCAACGCTTTGGCAGCGATCGCTTAGTCTATGGTTTGATGGATTCGCGAGTCTGGCGAGTTTTTCCATCCCAAGCGCATCTAGTGGCCCAAATGGGGGCCATTCATGCTCATCCGAAAATGGCGATCGCCGCTTTGAATAGTGGTGCTAGTGTACTAATTTATCCAGGAGGTGCTACGGATGTTTTCCGTCCCCACAGTTTAAGAAATAAAATTCATTTTGCCGGTAATCTAGCTTTTGTTAAACTAGCTTTACAGTACGAAGTGCCGATTATTCCCGCCATTTCCCACGGCGCTCACTCGACCCTGTTTGTCCTCGACGATATTTATCCTCAATTAAAAGAATTGCATAAACAGGGTATGCCTTGGCCCTTCGGTATTGACCCCGGGACCTGTCCCATCTATTTCGGTTTACCCTGGGGATTAGCTATCGGTCCCTTGCCGAATATTCCCTTACCCGTATCGATACAGACGCGGGTTTGTCCCCCAATTATTTTTGAACGTTACGGCAAAAAAGCGGCCCGGGACCGCCGTTATGTACGCGAATGTTATGAGAAAGTCTGTTATTTGATGCAGCAACAACTCGATCAATTAGTGGCGGCCAATTCTCCCTGATACTATACAGGAAAGTCGGGACAAAGCGATCGCGATTGAGGATTTCTGCGGTCAGATTAACCCGCTTGTGAGATAATGAAGTGTTTTGAGCAAAGTTATCAGTACAGAGTTTTCTCTTGAGATTTGACGATTATTTGGGGAATGCAGAAAATTATGAAACTATTACCCGCAGAATGCCAGCATTTACAAGACAAAGTAGCCATAGTAACTGGGGCCTCGCGAGGGATCGGTAAAGCGATCGCCTTGGAATTAGCCAGCCAGGGTGCTACTGTAGTGGTGAACTATGCTAAATCTAGCAGTGCTGCCGATGCCGTTGTCGAAGAAATTACCGCGGCCGGGGGAAAGGCAATAGCACTACAAGCAGATGTGGCTAAAAGCGAAGAAGTGGATAATTTAGTGGACAGTACCAAGGAAAAATTCGGTCATATTGATGTCTTAGTTAATAATGCCGGTATTACCCGGGATACCCTGATGTTAAGAATGAAATTAGAAGACTGGCAAGCGGTCATCGATCTCAATTTAACCGGAGTTTTTCTCTGCACTCGCGCCGTCAGTAAATTGATGTTAAAACAGAAAAGCGGCCGCATAATTAACATCACTTCTGTATCCGGTTTGATGGGTAATCCGGGTCAATCTAATTACAGCGCCGCTAAAGCTGGTGTTATCGGTTTAACGAAAACTTTAGCCAAAGAATTTGCCAGTCGAGGCATCACTGTTAATGCCGTGGCCCCCGGCTTTATTGAAACTGATATGACTCATGACCTCAAAGCAGATGAAATTCTCAAATATATTCCCCTCTCCCGTTATGGAAAACCGGAAGAAGTCGCCGGAATGGTGCGTTTTTTAGCCGCCGATCCCGCCGCTATTTATATCACTGGTCAAGTCTTTAACGTCGATGGTGGTATGGTTATGGCTTAATTCAGTTATCAGTGATCAGTTATCAGTGATTAGTTATCAGTTATCAGTTATCAGTTATCAGTTATCAGTTATCAGTTATCAGTGATTAGTTATCAGATTAAAGTTTTAAGTTTTAAGTTTTAAGCTTTAAATGATATTATTCACCGCTCACTCTTCACTCTTCACTAATTACTGTTTACTAATTACTAATTACTGATTACTGATTACTGATTACTGATTACTGTTTACTGTTTACTGTTTACTGTTTACTGTTTACTGTTTACTGTTTACTGATTACTGATTACTGATTACTGATTACTGATTACTGATTACTGATTACTAATTACTGTTCACTGATTACTGTTTACTGAAAATGACTTACTGTTTAGGAATTATCAATCGTTTTGGCATTGTTATGGGGGCGGATTCTCGCACGAATGCGGGAGTCGATTATATCTCGGCCTATCGGAAATTATTTGACTTTTCGGTATCGGGAGAAAGAGTAATTATGGTCTGTACATCGGGCAATTTATCGATTAGCCAAGGAGTGATTCACGAACTAAAAAGAGATCTGCACAATCAAGAGGATAAAAATCTCCATTCTCTGACTCATCTCTACGATATCGCCCACTATATCGGTGATAAAAGTCGTCAAGTACAAGCTAGGGAAAGAACTTGGCTAGAAAAAGATAATATTGATTTTAAATGTAAGTTTATTCTTGGGGGACAAATTAAAGGAGAAGAACCGCAATTATTCCTGATTTATCCCCAAGGAAATCATATTCAAGCCACCAAAGAAACGCCCTTTTTACAGATAGGTGAAACTAAATACGGTAAACCGATTCTTGATCGCACTATTACCTATGATACACCCCTAGAGGAAATGGCTAAATGTGCCTTACTTTCCATCGATTCGACCATGAAATCGAATATTTCCGTCGGACCGCCTATCTATTTGAGTATGTATGAAGCTAATAGCCTAAGCCTACGTCATAAGTTACAATTGCGCCTAGGAGATCCCTACCTAGCCAAAATGCGGAAACTCTGGGAAGATTACGTCCGGCAAGCTTTCGAGGCTATGCCCAATGTGGAATGGCATTATACCGATGAAGACCCAAAAGAAGATATCATAATAGATTAAGTAACTCTTTGTGAATTAACTTTACAACTCGATGATCATTGTTACCTTGATGTTGGCAGGTAGTCTAGCTTGGTTTTTTAGTAGCCTTGCTGGTGGGGGCAGCCCCCTGATTCTACTCCCCGTTTTAGGTTGGTTTCTCGATGCTGCCGTCATTCCTCCAGTTTTGACCACGGGGATGCTAATCGGTAATGTCCAACGCATGGGAATGTATTGGCGCGCCATTGACTGGCCCTCGACGGTGTGGTATTTACCCGGGGCAATTATCGGATCTACCCTCGGCGCTTTTGTCTTTGCCCATTTACAATTCAAATGGTTGCCGCTAGTTTTGGGAATTTTTCTGGTTTTCTCCTCGCTTAAACAATTATTTCCCCAAGAAGAAAATCCTTTTTTTGAGATTAAAACTTGGTATTTTATGCCCTCGGGATTTATCTACGCTTTCCTCTCAGGATTAGTCGGTAGTACCGGCCCGATGATGAACCTGTTTTATATCAACTATGGGCTAGTTAAAGAACCAATGGTGGCAACGAAATCCGTTCACATGGTAGTAGTTCATGTGGCCAAATTAATCGCCTACGCAGCTTTTGGAGTTTTACATCTGCCCTTTCTCGGTTACGGTTTATTATTAGGATTAGCGGCCTGGCCGGGCAATTGGTTAGGACAAAAAGTTTTAGAAAAAATGAGTCCCCAGCAATTTAAACAAGCAGTGATGCTATTCGTTTCGATGAGTGGCCTATTGATGATCTGGCGAGAACGCGGCATCGTCTTTTAAAATTTTGCTGACAAGGGGACAAATTTTGCTAGAATACTAAATAAAGGCAAATTGTACTAAAACAGTGTAATACGCCGATCACCGTTAGATTTGCTCCTTGATTAACCCCCTAGCTGAAAATGACAGAAATCGCCAATTTTACCCTCGAACAAGGTTTAGAACGCTACCAACAGGGAGAAAGCGCCGCCAGTTTATTGCCGGAATTTAAACAATTAAGCGATCGCACTCCTAAAAATGCCGTCGTTTGGTCCTGTTTGGCTTGGTTATATATGCTCACCGATAAACCGGAATTAGCCCTAAAAGCCGCCCAAAAAGCCGTTAAACTCGATAAAGTTTCCCCCCAAAACCGGATCAATTTGGTTTTAGCTATGTTGGAAACCAAAACCGCCGGAGTTAGGGAACATATCGAACTGGTGCAACAATTAATTAGTTTAAACAAAGAAGTTCGCCAAGAAGTGGATGAAAATATCGCCGATGGTTTAGCTAGAAAACCCGATTGGAAAAGTTTAGAACGCGTTAAAGTTTGGTTAAATGAATAAGAATATGGAATTATCAAAACAGTTATTACTCGGCTTAAAAGCCAATGATTTTCGGCATCCCATCGACCTAGAGGCCACTAATTCCCTTAAACAATTGCCTGGGTTAGATATAGCCGTGAGAAGTTTATTAGGTTCCGTCGCTGAGGAATTCTTTTACTTAAATAATATTGCTGCTAGTGTTTTGGTGGGGGAAAAACAATTACCCGACCTGCATAATCTACTCCTAGAAGCTTGCCGAGTTCTCGACTTAGAACCACCTCAATTATACATTCAACAAAACCCCGTTCCTAACGCCTATACCTTCGCCATGCGCGGCAAAAAACCGTTTATGGTGATGCACACTTCCCTAATCGAAATGCTGACTCCCGCAGAAATTCAAGCGGTAATGGCCCACGAATTAGGTCATCTCAAATGTGAACACGGCGTTTATCTCACTTTAGCCAATATTATGGTCCTAGCGGCGGGATTACTGCCCAATTGGGGGACAATGTTAGCACGATCCCTACAGGAGAGAATGTTAGCATGGGTGCGCTGCGCCGAGTTTAGCTGCGATCGAGCGGCTTTATTGGCAGTTCAAGACCCAAAAATCGTCATGTCGGTGTTAATGAAGTTAGCCGGAGGTTCCCCCAGTCTCGCACCTTTATTAAATTTAGAGGCTTTTATCGATCAGGCCAAGTCCTACGATGCCGTCAGCGCCTCGGAAATGGGCGAAATGTTAAAGGGTTTGCAAACCCAACAGTTAACCCATCCCCTCCCCGTCCTGCGTGCGCGAGAAATCGATCGTTGGGCTAGTTCCCCCGATTATCACAATTTGTTAAAGGGGCCAAAAATGGGTTATAATGATAAAGCTAATGCCAAGGGCGAATGGCGAAATTGGTAGACGCACCACACTCAAAATGTGGCGAGGCAGCCCCTCATGTCGGTTCGAGTCCGACTCCGCCCATCAAATTACAGTAATTTCTGGCTATTATGGTGTTGATGCTTCCATCCGACTAAACATTAATCTCACGCCGAGGAGTAGATTTTACGCCTACTGGAAGCATCCTTACTACCTACCCCACTGGACAGACGAGATAGATAATTTCAGGTTGGAATTGAGCTTGCTGTTTCGCTCTCAGGTAATCTACAATCATGCCTTAGAACGGTTTGGTTATTGTTATCAAAAAGCACTGGGAAAAGCGAGCCGCAAAAGTTGATTAACTTTACCAGTTGACTGTCCTTGGACAATTGAGAAAATTGTTGATGAAGATTGGTTCCCTGGTTAATACATACTCAAAAATAATGCTGTTTTTTAAAGGATTAATATCGCTGTTAAAGTTGGGATTTTTAGTGACTGAATGATGGGTGTCCGACAAAAAACCCCCGCTAAAGGCGGGGGATATGGCCTAGTTCTGCTGTGATGCCTAGCTGAGACTTACACCCCGTAAACGAAGTCAGCATTAGTCATCGCCGCAGTCCCAACATTAGCAATTAGGTAACTACCGGCTGTGGTTGAGTCAGGGTTATAGAAGATGTTGCCGTCGCTAGGGGTAAAGTAGATGCCGGACAGGTCTGTTGGGTTCCAGCCGGGACTCCCCACGAAGAACCAGCCAGCGTTAAGGACATTTCCAGGCACATTACCACCAACAAAGCTCAGACCCGTGATCGCCCCCGGAGAAAAGGCGAAGCTGCTGTCAAGACTGTCCGCCAGAATGATCGTGTCATCGGCTACGGAGAATAGGGTGATCAGATCACGGCTCTGGGGATTAGCTGGGCCGGGGGGCAATGATATAAACGACACTTCCGTGAGCCTGAAGAAATCATTTCCAGCGCCACCGGTAAGGGTATCCTGACCGAAACCACCTTCGAGGGTGTCGTTGCCAGCACCGCCGTTGATTATGTTGGCGGAGGCATTACCCGTCACCGAGTCGTTACCAGCACCCATATTGGCGTTTTCAAAGTTGATGAAGCTTTCACCGCCAAAGTTGGTTAACCCAGTGGCCATATTGAACACGTAGTTACCACCGAAGACAGTGTGGTCGATGGTATCGATGCCAGCGCCACCGTCCATAGTTTCGTTACCAATTCCCGAAAAGAGGGTATCGTTACCTGCATCGCCCCGATAGATTCCGCCGTCGCCATCGGAGGTGATAACATCATTACCGTCACCGCCGTTGAGGGTATCTATCCCCGCGCCCCCCACTAGGGTGTCGTTGCCAGCACCGCCGTTGATTATGTTGGCGGAGGCATTACCCGTCACCGAGTCGTTACCAGCACCCATATTGGCGTTTTCAAAGTTGATGAAGCTTTCACCGCCAAAGTTGGTTAACCCAGTGGCCATATTGAACACGTAGTTACCACCGAAGACAGTGTGGTCGATGGTATCGATGCCAGCGCCACCGTCCATAGTTTCGTTACCAATTCCCGAAAAGAGGGTATCGTTACCTGCATCGCCCCGATAGATTCCGCCGTCGCCATCGGAGGTGATAACATCATTACCGTCACCGCCGTTGAGGGTATCTATCCCCGCGCCCCCCACTAGGGTGTCGTTGCCAGCACCGCCGTTGATTATGTTGGCGGAGGCATTACCCGTCACCGAGTCGTTACCGGCACCCATATTGGCGTTTTCAAAGTTGATGAAGCTTTCACCGCCAAAGTTGGTTAACCCAGTGGCCATATTGAACACGTAGTTACCACCGAAGACAGTGTGGTCGATGGTATCGATGCCAGCGCCACCGTCCATAGTTTCGTTACCAATTCCCGAAAAGAGGGTATCGTTACCTGCATCGCCCCCATAGATTCCGCCGTCGCCATCGGAGGTGATAACATCATTACCGTCACCGCCGTTGAGGGTATCTATCCCCGCGCCCCCCACTAGGGTGTCGTTGCCCCCATTACCAAAGATTAAATCATTACCAGCGCCACCGTCAGAACTGTCATTACCGTTATCAAGAACGATAAGATCATCGGAGTTCAAACCGTTAGTTATGTTATTGTCGAGGAGATTGCCGTCAAATATATCGAAAAAAATCGGGTTAGCCATTGTCTTTCTTTTGTCCTAAGTACAACTAGACCAATCAACTCGCTTGGATTGTGCGAGCTAACCAGCCCTAGAGATGGAAACATCTAGATTATGTCAGGGAACAACTCACACAACAGGCAAGAGTCGAGAGAACCTTGTCTATTAGATACCAATGCCGCCATTATACAGCAAAGAATAGCCAAAAAGTAATTAGCAAAATAAATTTTAATATTAAGTACCTAAGCAAAATTAATTACACATTTCGATAAAGCTTTTGCCTATTGCCTATTGCCTCTTGCCTATCTTCACTAGGAAATTTATTTTGCACGACTACTTACCTGAGTTCGGGTTAAGCAGATTATCGCCGCCCATGAAAATATTCTGATTGACGAATTTGCCTTATTTCTGAACTTCCCCCCTATAAATATAGTAGCTATGGCTAAAAGTCTTACAGAGCTTGAGCTAAAGCAATGTAAAACCAATAAACTACTCTAGATACAGTCAACGGTACAGCCATACTTCCCACTTCCCACTGACAGAAGAGGGCTATAATTAATCTTATAGACAGTCGCTCGAGAGCAACAATATGTTAAATGCAGTGGAATTTAAAGCCAAAATCAAACAAGGTATCATCGAAATTCCCGAAGAATACCAACAGGACTTGAGGGAAGACAGCGAAGTTCAAGTTATTGTGATCAAACAAAATAAAAAAGTATCAACCACTGGAATCATTGCCCAATTAACTCAAAATCCCGTTGCTGTTAAAGGTATTCGTCAATTAAATCGGGAAGAAATTCATCAGCTATAATTATGACCAATTCTCTTTGTTTTTGTGATTCTAATATCTGGCTATACCGTCTTTTAATAGACCCAGAGTGTAACGATGCTGAAGAAATGCGAAAACGCAATCTAGCGAACGCTTTAACTAGCAGGGAAAATATCTTAATCAGTACGCAAATTATTAATGAAGTTTGCGCTGTTTTATCCAAAAAAGCTAAAATAAGTGAAATTCAAATTAGACAAATTATCCAAGAATTTTACGATGGATGTGTTGTTATTCAACTTGATCGCAATATTATTTTAAGAGCCTCTGAACTCCGCACTCAATACAGTTTTTCTTTTTGGGATAGTTTAATTGTAGCTAGTGCCTTAGCATCCGATGCTAGTATTCTTTACTCTGAAGATATGCAGGATGGGTTAATAATATCCAATCAACTAACTTTAATTAATCCTTTTCGATCGAGTTGATTATCAGTATGATATTATTGAATTACTCATTTAATCAATAGTGATGAATAGGCAACAAAAGCGAGTTTTATCCCTCTTTTCTGGCTGCGGGGGAATGGACTTAGGATTAGAGGGAGGTTTTTGGGTACACCAAGACTGTGTTAATGAAAATATTCATCAAGATTGGATAGTAGAAAGACGGGAACCATGGCTAAAACTACCGCGCACTACTTTTGAAACTGTCTTTGCTAATGATATAACTAAAGCTGCTCATAATGCTTGGATTCCCTACTTTGAAAAAAGGTGTAAAAAGAATGTATTTCACTTGGGGAGTATTGTAGATTTAGTCAAACAAGCAGAAAAAGGAGAGTTTCAGTTTCCCAGTAATATCGATGTAGTAACGGGAGGTTTTCCCTGTCAAGATTTTAGTGTTTCAGGAAAAAGAAAGGGGTTTAATTCTCACAAAAGTCACACGGGTAAACTACTAGACGAGAGTGAAGATAGTTTTCAGGATAATCGCGGAAAACTTTATTATTGGATGAAGAGAGTTATTGAATTAACCTTACCTAAAGTTTTTATTGCTGAAAATGTCAAAGGTTTAATCTCTTTGGCTAATCTTAAAGATATAATTGAAGATGATTTTAGTGCCATTGGTAAAGATGGATATATAGTTATCCCTAAACTTCTCTTTGCTCCCGATTACGGAATTACCCAAACTAGGGAAAGAATTATCTTTATCGGTTTAAATAAAACCTATTTAAAAGCAACAGCGATAGGACATCTAGAAAATAATGATATTTTTCCGCCTCCAACCCATAAAGTTAAAACTTACAGTACAGTGGGTCAGATATTATCAGGTTTAGCAGAACCGGAAGATGAGTTATTTGACCTCTCACAAAAAAGTTATTCAAAAGCTAAATATTATGGTAAAACTCAGGGACAAATCGAGGTTAATTTACAGGGTTTAGGTCCGACTATTCGCTCGGAACATCACGGCAATATTGAATTTAGGAGATTATCTTTAGAATTAGGGGTAAAGATAGTTAATGAGTTAGAAGCAGGGTTAAAAATGAGACGTTTAACTGTGCGGGAATGTGCGAGAATACAGACTTTTTCCGATGATTTTCAATTTGTGCGTCAACAAAACAAGGGAGATGGAAAATATTCACTTTCGGCTACGGATGGTTACAAACTAATTGGTAATGCTGTCCCACCTTTGCTTGCTTACCACATTGCTAGACACCTAGAACATCAATGGAATTATTTGTTTGAAGATATTTATTCAGTCAGCAAAAATTTATGTGTAGCATTGCCTTAATAATTGGGTGCATCTCATTTTTATAAATCTACTAAGTTGGGGTTTTTAAAGGGAACCTCTCTTTGAAAATTGGGCGTTACTTTCGATTTTATGACTCAATCCAAGCTTTTGGGGGGTTCTACCCCCCAAACCCCTCGCGCATTTGCTTTTCGGTGAGATGCTTACACGCAGTTGTTAATATACTTGTACCAATTTAAGATTCACCAATAATTGCCGATTGTCGCTATTTCTGCAAATGTGAGATGCAGCCTTAATAATTTCTGCTAATAATGTTTCTATACTTGCCATGGTTTACTAATCCTAAATTGAGAAAACAAATTATAATCTTTTTAGATGAACGTAGGTTGGGTTGAAGTATGAAACCCAACGCCCGCTCATGTTACGCTACCGCTAACCCATCCTACAAATAATTGTGCCTCCCTACTTAATTGGGCATCAACTCCTCAAAATCACAACTTGACACCTCACCCTTAAGATAACTGCCATAACCTGAGTTCGGAATCAGGGAAAACGGCAAAATTTCCCTAACCCGAACTAACCTTGATTACAAAACCTTATGGGTGTGAGAATGTTGTTTGACGTTATCCTCCGTCCGCACGACATGAACAGCATTCAAGATGCGTTTTTTCTCTAGGGAAAAGTTTAAATCGTCTTTTTGGCTGCCCAAGGGGATTAACCCTTGCAGGTGGGGTTGATTTTTGTAGGTGCGAGTGGCCGCAATCGCCCTTTCGACAAAATTCTCGCATAATTGGGCATTATCGGGGAAATTACTGGGTATTTGAGGATTATCGTCCTGAAAAACCTCTCCTAAAGCCATGGCGCGGGCAAATTCGTAGGAAGTGGGAATTCCTTTGACAATTGCCTCTAGGGCTGCCGAGGGAATCGGTTCTAACACCGCCACTTTTTCTAATTCTCCCTCCCGTTTAAGAAAACAAATCGCTAAACCGAATACACAATAATCATCTTTTGTCAAGTCAGAAATGTTTAAGAATTGTGTCGCTGTGGCCATTATTTTGATCCTGAGTCGCTCTTTCTTTAATCTTGCGGGCGATCAGCGATCGAATCAAGGTTTTTATTAAGAGATATGAAGGAGAAAAATTTAGCTGGGTTGGGCCACGCTAACCCACCCCAATACGGAAAAAACTGGGAACTGTTAGACTAGAAACCAGCAGATTAACTGATAAACGAGCTTTATGTCACCCACTCTACTCATCTCCAAAGAACTCCCCACCCTGAAATATAATCCTAGTCTGGAGCGCTTTGATAGCTCTTGGGCGGCTCCTTTGTCCACTCTCCTGGGACTGGGACGGGCTGCCGGGGCAACTTTTATCGAATTTTTCCTCGAAAGAGTCAACTATATCAGTTGTTTAGCCGAAGATGACACCATCACCAGTCTCTCACCGAAACTATCTACAGGGGCAGGAATCCGCCTTTTTCGCGGTAAAGCTGATTGTTATGTCAGTACCAACGATTTAAGCTTCCAAGGCTTAAAAAATGCCCTAGAAAAAGGTTTATCGATTCTCGGTTTAAACCTACCCAGTCCTAACGCCTATATTCCCGAAATCAATCTGGAAATGTTCCGGGATTATGCCACGGTCAAAAATAAAGATATTTGGCTGAATAATTGCAGTTCTTTGCGAGAAATGGGTGATATTCTCCTAACTGCTAACGTTCAACTCAATCAGAAAGCCTCTCACGTCCAATCTCGTCGCGCCGCTTATTTTCGCGATTGGCAAGAAATTTTAGTTGCCGCTAGTGACGGCACTTTTGCCCGGGATATTCGCCTCACCCAATCGGTGGGCTATAATCTCCTCTGTGCCGATGGGACTAATCGTTCTAGCATTGGTAAACGGGTGGGTAGTACCAGTAATCCCGATTTTCTGCGGACGTGGAATGCCGAGGAATCGGCGGCAGAAGTGGCCGAATCGGCGGGTAAAATGCTTTACGCTGACTATGTAGAATCTGGCAGTTATCCCATCGTCATGGCCAATGAATTTGGCGGTGTTATCTTCCACGAAGCCTGCGGCCATTTGCTAGAAACTACGCAAATTGAGCAAAAAACCACGCCCTTTCTCGATAAAAAAGGCGAAAAAATCGCCCACGAAAATCTGACGGCTTGGGACGAAGGATTATCCGATAAAGCTTTCGGTACTATCGATATGGACGATGAGGGAATGCCGGCCCAGCGTACTCTCCTAATTGAAAATGGTATCCTAAAAAACTTCATTGCCGATCGCACCGGTTCAATTAAAACCGGCCATCCGCGCACAGGTAGCGGTCGCCGTCAAAACTACACCTATGCCGCCGCTAGTCGGATGCGGAATACCTACATCGCCCCCGGGGAATATACCCTCGATAATCTCTTTAATTCCATCGATAAAGGCATTTATTGCAAAAAAATGGGCGGTGGTAGTGTGGGGGCGACCGGGGAATTTAATTTCGCCGTCGAGGAGGCCTATCTTATCGAAAATGGCAACCTGACTAAACCCCTGAAAGGCGCGACTTTAATCGGTTCAGCTAAGGAGATTATGAATAAAATCTCTATGTGTTCCCAAGATTTAGGACTAGCGGCGGGTTTTTGCGGTTCCGTCAGTGGTAGCGTTTATGTCACCGTTGGTCAACCCCATTTAAAAGTCGATTCTATTACCGTTGGCGGTCGTTAATCATGGCTTTAGTGATTCTCTACTATTTCCTCATCGCCATCATGATAGTGGGGATAATTGGCGAACTGCTGCCCGCTGTCCCCGGCATGAGTTTGATTTTAATCGCCATGGTGGTGTGGGGTTTTGTGACCAAATTCGCGGGGATGGGGGTCGCTTTAGCCGTGGCCTTTGTTATCCTTCTCCTCAGTCTGGGGGTGGAATTCCTCGCTAGTTATCTCGGCGCCCAAAAAGTTGGGGCGAGCAATTGGAGTCAAATCGGGCTAGTAGTGGGTTTATTAGCGGGAATATTCGGGCTTTTACCCGCTTTACCCATTGGCGGCCCGATTATCGGCTTATTTGTCGGTCCTGTGGTGGGGGCTTTTTTGGGAGAATACGCCTATCGTCGCGATTTGGAATTAACCCCCCGTTTGCAACAATCCCTAAAAGTCTGTGTCGGTATCGTCGTCGGTACGGTTATCGGTCACGTTGCCAAAGCTATGCTGGCCACGGCTGCCGTTATCGTCTTTATTGTCACCACTTGGCCCAATCTCTCTTCAGTTATCAGTTACCAGTTATCAGTTTTCAGTTATCAGTTTTCAGATTTGAGTTCTTTGTTTTTCAATTAATCAGCCATTTTTCTGATAAATATCACTTTTATCTAGCTGACTGCTGATGGCTGACCGCTCAATTCTACATTCATCTCATTTCTGACCAAATCTATGCCAAAAGTTGAAGATATCGCCCAAATCGCTAATTCTAGCGCCCAAGCTTTAGGAATTGCTAAATACGACATCTATGGTTCTTCTGTCGATGAAACCGATGTGGATGTGTTTCAAGGGGAACCCAAACAGGTACAAGCTTCCAATCGTTCCAGCGTTATCGTTCGCGTCTGGAATCGGGATAATCAAGTCGGTGTCACCTCTACCACCGATGTGGACCCGGTGGGACTGCAATTAGCCCTGAAAACCGCCCAAGAAGCCAGCTTTTTTGGGGTTAAGGAAAATGTCCCCGATTTTAGTCCCGCTGCCACCGCACCTACCACAGAAGTGGCCAGCGAAATGTCTAATCAAGCACCTGTATCCACTCTCGTCGATAAGTTATTAGCCGCCGAAAAATCCTTACTAGCGGCCCATCCGGCTATTGCCAGTGTTCCCTATAACGGTTTGGGACAACAGCAGGTCAGACGTTTTTATCTCAATAGCGACGGGGCAATGCGTCAGGAAGCGCGTAGTTATGCCAGCGTGTATTTATACACCAAAACCGAACAGGAAGGCAAAAAACCCCGCAGCGCTGGTGCTTTTCGGGTTAGTCCGGGGCTGGAAAAATTAGATATCGATGGTTGCATCGAGGAAGCGATTACCAAAACTGTTAGCCATCTGGACTATCAACCGATTACCACGGGTAAATATTTGGTGGTTTTTGCCCCCCGCGCCTTTTTGAGTCTAATGGGAGCATTTTCTAATCTGTTTAATGCCCAAAATGTCCTTGATAAACAGAGTCTTTCTACTCCTGAATCCCTAGGAACACAAATCGCCGCTACTGCCTTAAATTTGTGTGATGATGCCCTCCATCCAGCTAATGTTGCCGCAGAAACTTTTGATAGTGAAGGCACTCCCACCCGTCGTGTGGAATTAATTAAAGAGGGGATTTTGAGTAATTTTCTCCATAGCACGATTACCGCTAAACGGATGAATGCGGAACCGACTGGCAACGGTAACATTGGGGCAAAAGTAACGGTTAGTCCCCATTTTTATCACGTTTTTGCTAGTGCTAATCAACCAAAGAGCTATTCTTTGGAAACAGCAGAAAATGTGGTTTTAATTGATAGTTTACAGGCACTTCATGCAGGAGTTAATTCTCTACAAGGTTCCTTCTCTTTGCCCTTTGACGGTTGGTTAGTTAACAAAAATGAGCGCGTTAGCATCGATTCCGCTACCGTAGCCGGGGATATTTTAACACTGCTGAAATCGATTGTTTATCTGGAACCGGAAGCAGTTATTACTCCCAGTGGTGTTTGTCCCTACGTTTGGGTAGAGGGTTTATCAATCACAGGAGAAGCTTAACACTATATCGGACCAAAAATAGGGGGTATTAACAAGGGTAATACCCCCGCAAGATGGATGCTAATTTTATAGTCGTGGGTAAGGAGTGGCAAGTGCTGGGGTTCCAGAGAGGAAGTTTGAACATTATTACTAAAATTATCGGTACAGGGTTGAAATGCAGTAGAGCTTACCGAGGCTAACCTATCCCAATTGTAGCGGCGAATTGCGCTCGCCCTCTTTTAATAACTTCTGCTTATCATCATAAGTGGAAGAGAGTCACAAATATTAGATGCAGCCTGACTGACTCTAAATTATACAATTCATTCAATTCTGTGGAGATAACAGCTTTTAGAAAGTCGAACTTAATTTTCCCATCAAAATTAGGCTCGTCTTTTCCACTATCATAGCCTTTTTTTCAGGCACAGCAAACCCGAACCCATAACGAGGAGAGCTATTGTCAGGGATGGTTCAGGAATGGCAGGGTTATCGATACTGAGAGTATTAATGCCAATGGCGCGGTTATTAAAATCACTACTAAATTCAATGCGGCTAATCTCGGCCAACGCACTTTTTACCCCCAGAAAAATGGCAGAATTATCCAGTACTGTAGAAGATGTACCATTGACACTAAAACTATCCAAAAGATTGTCATTAATATCAAATGCTTTGATAGTACCAACAAAGTTCGGCTCATCATCCACAGCGATTTGCGCTCCAGCAGCCCTAACCGGTTGTGCGAAGCTAATCGAAATCGGGCCTGGGTTGCCAGGAGCGGGAAATAGACCAAACTGCAGCCCCGTAAACAAGAGAAAATCACCGTTAGCAAAGTTAGTCGGGATGCCCTGCGGAATAGGAGCCGTTTTAAAGACAAAAGGCGGTGTAATCGGCGGATTTATCGGATTAATATCTACATCTAAGCCCAATCCTCCGGCGGAAGTACCGGAAAAAGAAAAACCGAGAAAATCAGCGAAATTAGGGTTAAAAGGGTTTAAAACCTTGCCAAGACTCGACCAATCGATGGAATCATTACCCTTGAGGTCGGCACGATTAGTTACCAAGCTAACGGCAAAGCTGGGGCTGATAAGGGATAAAGAGAGAGAAACCGCAATAGTAGTAGATGTTAAGATTCTCATCCAGAAAATATCCTTAATTTGACTGCCTGATATTATATTCCTCTTTTTTTACCCTAAAATTTAAGTTTTAATAAGTATGAGGGTAAGGCCATCAGTTTTTATAGTTAAGAACTATTTTTCAGCCGGGGGAAACCAATTATCATCTAATGTTTGTTCGAGGGATATATGAGCGTCTGAATTGAGGGAAAAAAGCTGAGAAACTGATTTAATCGCCACTGGATAAACTTTATCATACATAGCTGCTAATTCTGGCCGTAAGCTGGGACTATCTTCTAAACGATGCTGAATTTGGGCGCGAAAATTGACTATTGCTGCCGCCCAATGATTACCTGACCGTTTTTTTTCTTCTTGCCAATAAGCCAGCTTTAAAAGCTGTTCGATAAGACGGGTTAACAGACTCATTAAAGCTCGTCTATCACTTTTCCTTATACTCTCGATTTCTTCAATTAAATTATCCAAATCCACCTGATCAAAATTACGCTCTTGTAACTGTTTTACCGTCTCTTTTAGCCATTGATTATAATCAGTTTCGTAGGCAGTTGACGACATAATTTAACTCTCCATAGAAAATTACTTAAATGGCTTTCTATCTAGGAGAAGCCGAATTTTGTTCAAAAGTTAACTCCTCTAACACTTCCGTAACCAACTTGCCGTTGGCTAAACGCTTTAAACTTCTAATCTGAATATTTACTTTAGGAGTTTCTTCTAACTGTTCAATCAAAAAATATCCATATTTGATTATTGCCTCACGCACCGCACTGTTTTAAGTCCAAACTTGCGCCATTTCTAACCTATTAGTAACCCCAATAAACTCCTCTCCTTCCCCATCTAAACTATAATTAGCCGCATAGGTATTAGCAGTAGGACACAACAATAAAACATAGCCTAAATGTCCTTTTGTTGCTGTGCCAAATCCTTTAGCCATAAAAAATCCTCCTCAAGATAACAAATCGATTGCAATTGTCGATGATAGCTGAGATTCTATCACTTGATGACCGAGATTAACCGGTCGAGCATTTCCCTCTACCGGCGCGCAATAACGGGGAATTGGACTAGAAACGAGGCTAATATGACGGTCACTCACCGCTAATCCATGGGTAGGATCATAGCCTTTCCAGCCGCCCCCCGGCAAATACACCTCTACCCAAGCGTGTAAATGTCTTTCTCCTTGGTCTAAATCTCCTTCTTGATAGCCACTGACAAAACGGGAAGCTAATCCCACACAGCGACACACATCCATAAATAAAACCACAAAATCGCGACAGGAACCCTGCTTATTTTTCCAAGTGTTTCCGGGTAGATAGGGTTCCCCGGTAAGACGAATAATTTGCTGACAATTTCGGTAAATTTTGTCATTAAGATTAAACAGGAAAGATAGCACCTGTCCCTCGGTTTCCTGCATAACTTCCTGGGCTAATGCTGCCACATCAGGGTCATTAGCTAACCCATAAAATTGTCTGTAGGGTTGTAATTGACTGTGGAGAGAAATGGGATAATCAAAGGGTAAACAGGTCGCCCAAGGTTCCAACAAATACTGAAAAGGATTAACCCCATGGGTTTCCACTTCACTCACCACATCAATCAATAATTCTTCCGTCGGTTGATTAAACCAAATTTGTAAACAAGAATTGCCATCGAGGTCGATAATATTAGTTATCGTTAAAGGTTCCGGGTTAATTTTGAGCGTGAACTCTCGTAAAGTTTGCCCACCATCGGATTTTGGTCGCAAGCGCAGCAGATGGGGCGATAAAATCACGGGTTGATTATAGAAATAGTTAGTTTGATGCCGAATGTGATAACGCATTAAGTTATTAATTGGGATTGATATTGAAAGTTATTTACTGGCAGAGGTGAGGCAAGTTCAGGATTAAAAACAAAGAAAGTTTCTGTCATTTTTGTTCCCACATCATTAACTCTTTTTTGAATATGGTCGAGGAATTCATGCAATCCCATTTCAATAATATCCTCGATAGTTAGATAACCCATTTCCGCACAAAGTCGCCCTAAACTTCTTTCTACCGAATTCCCCCAAGTTCCTATAGGAGTCCCTGTAACTTGATGCAAACAGTGGTCTAATTCCCGCAGACAAAAGTGAATTGAACGAGGAAATTCTCGATTAAGAATTAAAAATTCGGCCACGTCACTAGGAGTAATCCGTCGTTGACATTTACGATACATTTCGTAGGCACTCACCGACCGCAGTAAAGCAATCCATTGAATTTGGTCTAGAGAAGTTCCTACCCATTGAGCGGAAGGCAAGAGATAATAGTATTTAACATCAAGAATTCTGGCGGTTTTATCGGCGCGTTCCTGTAATCTTCCCATAACGCCAAAATGCCAACCTTCATTATGAGTCATCGTTGCATCCATCACCCCTGCAAAACGGTGACTAGCCAATTTAACTTGGGTAAAAAAGTTCGGTAAAGTAGTTTGAGGATGGTAAGAGGAAGCATCTTTTACCATTAAGAAAAAACCATTAACCTGTTCCCACATTTCCGAAGAAATAATCTCGCGAACTGACCGAGCATTTTCTCGCGCCCAGCGCAAACAAGAGATAATTGAACTACTATATTCCGTGTCAAATGTCAAGAAATTGATCACATTTTCTGCGGTGGCTGTGCCGTAACGTTTCTTGAATTGTTCTAAATCTCCCGTGGTTAAAACCAAAGGTTCCCACTGTTGCAAAACACTGGTAGGTACATCTAACATTAAATTAAGGTTAACATCCATAAACCGGGCGACATTTTCTGCCCGTTCAATATAGCGATTTAACCAATAAATTGAATCGGCAACTCTACTAAGCATAATTAACCAGGAAAAAGTGAAAAGGGTAGGGTGGATTGGGCGAAAATAATTTATGCACTCGACTCATGATTTAATTTTGGCCGTAACCCAGCAAAATTTTGATTATTGTCTTGATTACTTGGTTAAAACCCAAGTGTCTTTACTGCCACCACCTTGAGAGGAATTAACCACTAAAGAACCCTTTTTCAAAGCCACGCGAGTTAACCCCCCGGGATGCACATAAATTTCATCGCCACGATGGAGAATATAGGGACGTAAATCCACATGACGACCTTCAACTTCCGTGTCAATTAAAGTGGGAACCCTAGAAAGACTTAACACCGGTTGAGCGATATAATTGCGGGGATTAGCGGCAATGCGTGGGGCGAATTCTGCCCTTTGTTCGGGGGTAGCTTGAGAACCGACTAACATCCCATAACCTCCCGACTCATTAGCGGCTTTCACAACTAACTTATCGAGATTATTTAAGACATAATCTAAGTCCTTTTCTCGCCAACAAAGATAGGTAGGAACGTTATTTAAAATCGCTTCTTCTCCCAGATAATAACGAATCATATCGGGGACAAAAGCATAAATAACCTTATCATCGGCGACTCCCGTACCCGGGGCATTAGCTAAAGCGACGCGACCTTCCTGGAAAACTTTTAATAACCCTGGTACACCTAACATCGAATCGGGACGAAAAACCGCTGGATCTAAAAAGTCATCATCGAGGCGACGATAGACCACATCTACCCGTCTTAATCCCTTGGTGGTTTTCATTTGTAGATAACCATCAAAGACGACTAAATCACGCCCTTCCACCAATTCTACCCCCATTTGTTGGGCGATAAAAGAATGTTCAAAGTAGGCAGAATTATAGGTTCCGGGGGTTAAAACCACCACGGTGGGATTAGGTAATTGGGCTGGGGCTAAATTGAGGAGAGTTTCCAACAGATGGGAAGGATAATCATCCACCGGTTTAACATTCATTGTCTGGAAAATATCGGGGAAAGTGCTTTTCATTACCCGACGATTTTCCAGGACATAGGAAATACCGGAAGGAACCCGCAAATTATCCTCTAAAACGTACCATTGACCATCTTTATCGCGGACTAAATCGGTCCCCGTGATGTGACACCAGATACCTCCAGCGGGTTTCAGTCCCAGACAGGGTTTAAGAAATCCCGTCGCCGAGGCGATTAATTCGGGGGGAATAATGCCATCTTTAATGATTAACTGGTCATTATAGATATCGGAGAGAAAAAGATTGAGAGCTTTGATGCGTTGTTTCAGTCCTCTTTCTAAATAATCCCAGTCCTCAGCCGAGACAATTCGGGGAATAATATCAAAAGGAAAGATTTTTTCCACCCCTTGATTGTCGCTATAGACATTGAAAGTCACCCCCAATTCAAACAGGGCCGACTGAGCGGTTTCCCGGTGTTGTTGAAGTTCTCGGGGCGGCAGATTCTGCAACCATTTGATTAAAGGGGACGCGTGGGGACGAGGTTGACCATCATCCAAGAATAGTTCGTCGTAGAAGCCTTCGGGATCGTAGGTATTTAATAGCACGCTGACCTCATTCCATACCTTACCTATTCCCAGTGTCGGACAATTGGCCCGATTTTTTGTAGTCTAGGAGACATTTTAAGGGAAATTTTAGAAAGTTAGCGGTTTGGCAGACAGCGATCGCCGATTGCTCCCCACCGGTGGAGAAACCTGACAAGAGCGAGAATTAGCCCTGAAAACTGTGTTACATTTTTTAAAGGTCAAACCTTAAATCTTTCATTTTTCTTACTGGTTACGCGATGTTTACCAAACAAGTAACGGATTCTAAAGCCTATCAATGGTTTCAGGAACGCTTAGAAATTCAAGGGATCGCTGATGATATCAGCACCAAATACGTTCCCCCCCACGTTAATATCTTCTACTGTCTTGGTGGTATCACCCTTGTGTGCTTCGTGATCCAGTTTGCCACTGGTTTCGCCATGACCTTCTACTACAAACCCACCGTAGCAGAGGCCCTCTCCTCGGTACAGTACATCATGAACGAAGTTAACTTTGGCTGGTTAATTCGTTCTATCCATCGCTGGTCTGCCAGTATGATGGTCTTAATGATGATCCTGCACGTTTTCCGCGTTTACCTGACCGGTGGCTTCAAAAAACCTCGGGAATTAACCTGGGTCACTGGGGTTGTCCTGGCCGTGATCACCGTTAGCTTCGGTGTCACCGGTTACTCCTTACCCTGGGATCAGGTGGGTTACTGGGCGGTTAAAATTGTTTCCGGTGTACCTGCTGCTATTCCCGTCGTCGGTGATCAACTCGTCACCCTGATGCGCGGTAGCGAAAGCGTCGGTCAAGCAACTTTAACCCGTTTCTACAGCTTACATACCTTTGTACTACCCTGGTCGATCGCGGTCTTCATGTTGCTACATTTCTTGATGATCCGTAAACAAGGCATTTCTGGGCCTCTATAATTCAGAAAAATATCTCTGTCGATCCGAAATCATTTTTAGGAGACATTATCCATGTCCACATTAAAAAAGCCCGATCTCAGCGATCCCGCTCTGCGCGCTAAGTTGGCTAAAGGTATGGGTCACAACTACTACGGTGAACCCGCTTGGCCCAACGATCTCCTCTATGTCTTCCCGGTGGTTATCTTCGGTACGATCGGACTCTGCACCGGTTTAGCGATTATGGATCCCACCATGATCGGTGAACCTGCCGATCCTTTCGCTACTCCCCTAGAAATTCTGCCAGAGTGGTATCTTTATCCCGTTTTCCAAATTCTCCGTATTCTTCCTAACAAACTCTTAGGTATCGCTTGCATGGCCGGCGTTCCCCTAGGCTTGATGTTAGTTCCCTTTATTGAAAGCGTCAATAAATTCCAAAATCCCTTCCGTCGTCCCGTCGCTACCGCTATCTTCCTATTTGGTACTGTGGTCACGATTTGGTTAGGTATTGGTGCCACTTTCCCCATCGATATATCTTTAACTCTCGGTTTGTTCTAAGTTACTGAACTCCGGCAGTTTTTTGCCCACGCTTGTGATTCCTGACTTGGGAAGAGCGATCGTGGGCAATTTTAATTGGGGTTTGCGGCAAAAAGTTTTTCTTGGGGGCAGGCTGTGGGGTGTGGGGTGTGGGGTGTAGGGTTTTACCGATTTTCAGGTGGTCAACTACCTAATTTTCAGGGAAAAAGTCCAGGGATTTTCCCCCTGATCACTCCCAGTCCGGTACTTTTTGATTGACAAAAAGTCTAAAAGTCTTACCCAACAAGGTTTTTAGATTTATTCAGCCAACCCTAATTGTGATTTCTTCTATCGGGTAATTTGTTGTACCAAAGCGATGACATCGCTGCGACTGAGTTTTTCCTTACCTAAAGCTAGGACTTCGAGAGTGCCATGGGCTAAAGCGAGGGGAATCTTACAAAAATCAAGTGCTGGCCCTTTCGGCAGCGATTGAGTGTAATAATCGGCTAATTTCAGATTACGACGGGCATAATTATGAATATCACCAATTGTCCAACCCTGGGGCAGAAAACTTACCCCTCGGCGCAGATCCTCGCCATGGTTGCGGGCAATATTAACCGCTTGTAAACCCCGACCAAAACCGATGGCATAACTGCGATTAGTTTGAGTGCCATCGTACCAATTCCAGAGGTCAGACAGCAATAAACCCACGGCACCGGCCACACTAAAGGTATATTGATCTAATTCTATTTCTGTGCGAATATCCCAGTTATTCCCAGCCCAGTAGGCCATGCGATCGGCCATGGCCGCCGTGGCATCCCAGACCCGGGGGGCGATCGAATCCGGTGCTAACAGGGCCCATTCTCCAATTCTCAGGGTTACTTCTGGCAAAATCTCCCGATGGACTAAGCCAAAAGCAAAGTCCTCTTTGGTGGAATTTTCAGTACCTGCTTGTAAATTCAGGCTAATTTGTCTTAATATCTGCGATTTACTGAAGTTATCTAGGTCGGGATGGTCTTCTACTTCATCGATCGCCCTCATACAGAGATAAGCTGAGGCTACCGCCTCGAGCAGACGATCCGGTAAACGACTTATGGGAATATAAAAAGTTCGACTCGTTTCTTGCAGAATCGTTAAAGCATTATCGCGCAAATTCATTCAGTCCACTCCTCACGCCAACTTAGGTAACTACGAGTTAAACCAATCAGACAGATCGGTTTAGGTATTCCGATGTTCCTAAGACAAAGTTGCTGTCTATTGTAGTATGATTATTCAAAATTTCGAGATTATTCTCGAAAAAATCAACCTTTAGGGTCTTCTTGACAATTTTTCTTTCTGGGATATGTGAGGGATAATTACGGCAATTTTTCGAGATTACAAGCTTAAAAAGTAGTTTTTGCCCGTTTTTAAGCAGTATTTTGCGGCTTCATGGCAGGGATTGAAAGGAGGTCACTTGTAAAACTGGACCGATCATGGCCAGAGTCATCAGATCTGAACGAATTTCACCCATAACTGTCACTTTTGCCTTTTTTTGGGTTAATTCGGCGGGAGGGTTCATTAATTCGTAGGTTTGACCGTTATCAGCAATTAATGCCCAAGTTCCTGTGCCTATTTCGATTCTTTTTACCTGACCGGTTACACTAATACTCATGCTTTAATTTCCTTCATCGAGGCGATCGCAATTGGCACCACTGTTACAAGCATTCTATCGATATCTTTCCTAGTCATTGATTGCCAATTTTGCCAGACTTTAACCCCATAAATCAGTTTTTTTTATCTAAAAAGCGATCGCTACTTCCGCCACCACTGCCAAGAGGGATGCCACAGCCGCTAAAATTATTATTTCTCGATCGGATTGTCTCATAACTATCTGAGTATAAATTACTAATCCTAGTCTATACCACATCTAACCTATAGCGTTTTTCAGTCTGCTGAGGTACAAAAGTTATGGGTTTTAGGCAAAAGGCAAGAGGCTTCGGCCGTGAGCTCAGCCGAACGGCAAAAGTCAAAAGGGAAGAAAAATATGTGTACCTCACTAGCTTATAGCGGTGTGCAGTCGTATTAGGTACAGTGTCACAAGCTATAAACCATGCTAGGCAAAGCTTGGTCTGTATCTCACTCAAGCGCTTACCGCTATAGAGTTAAATTGCTATAAATTATTTTATTCATAGATAAAAAGCTATAAAAGTCATCGGCAAAAACAGCGACATCTTTGTCTGGATTGCCCTGTATTATCTGTTCAAGAAGCCCCCATTAAGCCTAACTGTTAATAGGGTGAATTAGATTCCATAGGTGTCAACCACTGGGAGATAGTTTCTAGTTTTTGACGGATTTGATCGAGATGATCCTGCACGGGTTGCAGGAAAGTTTCGTACTGTTGTACCTGAGTTTTTAAGCGCAATAATGCCAGATTAGCATCGTGCCATTGTCGCTCCTGTTCCTCAAATTCACGAGTTTTTTGCTCTAAATCCGACCATTGACCGTCAATACTATCTCTGGTTTTTTGTAAATCCTCTTGTAGTCGCTTGATTTCTGCTGCTAAGCGTTGACTTTCTTCGAGATTATTTTGATAATCATCAGCCAACAGAATTAACACTGGTTCAAAACTACATTTTTGGGCATCTTCTGGGGATAAAATTCCCTGTCTCCGTTGCATAATTTTCAGGTGTTGAGAGCGAATAGCTTGCCTTTCCCGAAGATTACGTCTTTGTCCAACTAAAGTTTCCGTCAGCATTCCTTTTCTTTCCTGTTCCTCGGCTAATTCTTCCGCGAAATTGGCTCGCTCAGATTCATCTATTCTGGCCATTCTTGCTTCTAATTCTTCCACGGTTTGGGATTGGAGAGTTAATTCTTCCTCTTGGTCGTTGACAAAAATTTCCAAGCGATCGAGGTCTGTTTGTAAATTGTTAACTAAGCTCTCCAATTCTTCTAAAGGCATTTTTTCAAGAGCTTCTAGATCGATTTTACCATCAAAATCTAGGTCTTGCCCTTGGGCGAGACGAAGAAGCATTTGTCGGTTAGAATCAGTGGTTTGTAGGGTGAGGTTAAGGTGTTCGAATAATTCCTGTTTTTGACTCAGAATAGTTTCTTGTATTTGCAATTGTACTTTAGCTGTTTCCAAAGCACTGCGACTCATCTGTAATTCCCTAGAGCTTTGTTCGAGATGATTGAGCATTTGTTCGTTGGCGACCTGACGATCTTCTATCGCTTTTTTCTGCTCCTCTAAACTCTGCCAACAACTATTTAAAATTGTCTGTTGTCCCTGCACGGATTCAAGAGTGGAATGGAGAATTGGTGAGGGAGAATTGCCCTGGTCGTGATTATTAGCTAAACGTTCCGCTAGGGAGCGAATAAATTGTTCTTGTTCTGGGGAAAGATTGGGGGAGGAGTTGAAATTTATTTGTCCTTCTTCCAGGTTTCGCTGTTGCTCCTTTAATTGTTGTTTTAGCGTTTCCAGTTCTTGTCTTTGGTGATCTAAATACTGGAATTCTGCCTCTATTTGCTCAATTTGCTCAATTCTTGCCTCCATTTCCATTTTCTGGCGGTTGAGAATCTCGCTTTGATAGGTGAGGGATTGTTTCCACTGCTCGATTTTCTCTTGATCTTCCTTGCTGCGCTCCATCAAACGGGAAATCTTTTGCAGTTGCCGCACCATCTCCGCTCCCGCTAATTCTGGGTTTCCTTGCAGTTGACGATTATTGCTCAAATTCACCAAGAGAAGCGCGCCTTCACCCCTGGAGTTAGTTTCATCGTAGGTTAGGGTATCGTTCCCCGGTATGGCACTCCACGTCTGATCGTTATGCTGACAAGCCAATAGTTTCAATTCGATTTTGTAACCGCCGATAAAACCTTTAGTCTGTTTTTTTACTTCTGCAAGGTATAGCACGAGTAGTAGTCCTCTATCATAAAAGTTTTTGTAATTGGTTTTAGAGAGACTTGGCGCTCAAGGCTAGGAGCAGCCCCTCTATGGTTTTAGTCTACCCATCTGATCCCTAAAAATTTTTAGTTTCTGTCATTTGAGATAGTTTCTCTTTTTGATACATACATTTGTTCTCAATTTTCCCTTTTACCCAGAAGAAATTTTTTGAAGATTTTTCAGGGCAAACTTACTGTCCTAGTCTCAAAAAAATCGCCAGTCAAGCTCATCAATCGGCTCGTGTTTTCTGCCTCTTTTCTCCTCTGGCTGAAGTTTGAATCAGCTGACCACCCATCTAAATGATCGGTTAAGACACCATGAAAGCCAGAAGCAAGGCGAAGAAGCTAGGAATTTTGTCCTGAAAATTGCCCAGTACAGTTTGAATGCAGTCAAGCTTACTGAAAAATATGTTATGGCGCTTTTCACGTTACTGAGGTATCGACAAGTTTTGCTAACAAAGGGTTTAAGCCCCTTGCCTATGCCTCATTCTGATGAAAACTGCTATAGTGCTTTTCACGTTACTGAGGTATCGACAAGTTTTGCTAACAAAGGGTTTAAGCCCCTTGCCCATGCCTCATTCTGATGAAAACTGCTATACAATTAGCTTATCATATCCATTGTTAGTGACAAGAGGAGGGAATAAGTTCTCCTGGACTAAAAGAAATAGCGTCTGGTGGGGGAGATTCCGAGAAATTATGCAAGGAAGCTTAAATGAGATTGACACTCGCAGTATCTTACCATTGATTGAATTAGGACAAAGAACAGGAGAACTATTAATTGAAGCCTCCGCCCTTGCCTGTGCAGGGAGAGGATGGTTCTTGTTTTTTGTCAACGGTCAAATTGCCAACGGGAGCGAGTCCGGCACTCTTCCCCTCACCCGTTGGCAAGATTATTTATATCCCGACAGAATCAAAGTTAGAGAAGAACTAGGGGACGATAACCGGAGAGAAATCATCAATATCCCTGAATACGCCTATCTATGGCAATTAATAGCCAAGAATAGCTTAACTCCCCAGCGAGGTCGAGAAATTTTGACGGCGATGATTCTCGAAACCCTTTTCGATTTGTTTAGTTTACCAAAAGGTGACTTTAGCTTTAGTTGGGGGACGGCGATCGCTCTTCCTCTCCTACGAGAAATCAGCCCCTTAATTCCCCAAATTGCCAGACAAAGGCAACAGTGGCCACAATTTTATCCCCAGAGCCAACACCTCAACCAGTTGATCACTCTCAGCCAGCCGGAAGAATTAGAATTGGTTTTGCCGGGCCGAAAGTAATCTCAGTCAATGGGCTAAACGCCGCCTCACCCTAGGGCAACTATCGCGCTATTTAAAGCGAGAACCGATAACAATTGCCCGCAATCTTTATCCCTACGCCCAAAGGGGCTGGTTGCGTCTGGTGGATAACCTGAGAACTTCTGGGGGAGATAGCCAGGGAAAACTAATCCCCTCACCTCGGATTCTGTTCATCGATGACGATCCCAGCATTCGTGAAAAAGTCGGGATTATTTGCGAAAATTATAACTATTCCTGTAGTATTTTGGGTGATAACCTAGAATATCTCGGTCAAGCTGTAGCGCTCAAACCCGCTCTCATTCTCTGCGCTATCGCCCTGCCCAAACTAGACGGTTATCAACTCTGTCATCTCTGGCGACAAACCAAAACTTTGCGGCATACCCCGATCATTCTGTTAACCAGTCAAGAGGGTCTGCTGGCAAGGGTAAAAGCCAAAATGGTCGGGGCAACCGATTATTTAAGCAAACCTTTCAGCGAAAATGAATTATTACTGCTGCTGGAAAAATACGTTCAGGGGGATAGGGGGGTGGGGAGTGGGGAGACGGGAGAAAAAGCTGACGGAGTAGCGGCTGACGGCTTCAAGATAACTGATAGCTGAAAAAAATTCCTTTGGCTAGTCGTTTTTGACAGTGGAATTGGGAAATATAATATAGAGATGAAGCCCGAAAGGGTCAATCAAGTCCTTGTTTAGAGGGAAAGCCCGTCATAAATTTCAGATTGTTTTGGAGGCAAAAATGGGAGCAATTTCGGAGCATCCGGTCAACGGGAACTATTATCGGGCATATTTAACGCGATGTGCCACTAAAAACGACAGAATCAGGGTTCCAGAGGATACTTTATCTCTGCTAATTTCTGAAAGCCTTGTAAATCAAGACTAAAAATATAGTTGCACATCGCGTTATTTATCTATTGTTGTCCTTGCGATCCTAGCTAGGTAGGGAGTTATGAGTGAAATATTGCTGGTAGAAGACAGCCAAACGCAACGGGAATGGATCTGTGATCTACTCCGCAAGAGCGGCATTAAGGTCACGAGCGCCAAAGATGGGGTAGAAGCACTCGAACATATTCAGAGGGTTAATCCCGATTTAGTCGTCCTCGATATCGTCATGCCCCAGATGAATGGTTATGAGGTGTGTCGTCGTCTCAAGTCGGATCCAAAAACCCAAAATGTCCCGGTGGTCATCTGTTCCTCGAAAGGAGAAGTTTTTGATCGCTATTGGGGCATGAAAATCGGAGCCGATGCCTACATTGTCAAGCCCTTTGAGCCAATTGAGTTCATTGGTACTATTAAACAACTGCTGCGCCGATAAAATTGCCTTCGCCGCGGACAGTCTAGCTATGGTATAGGTCAAGACAGCTAAAAACGCCGCCCGAACCATATAGTTGCAAGAGAACAAAAGCAATGCTTAACAACGCTGATTTTTTTGCCGGTAACGCTCCTCCTCCCGTCGGTGAACTGCACTTGCGATTCTATCTACCCTCTCAGGACGAGTTTGCCCTTAGTGCCGTGGGCATTCGCGAGGTGATGCAGCAACCAATTGATCGCATTACCACCATGCCCAATGCTTCACCCTTGCTCCTCGGCGTGATCAATCTCCGGGGTCAAGTGATCTGGGTGGCGGATCTAGGACAATTTTTGGGGGATAACAAGCGCTTAAACACCGAACGAGCCGAAATTACCGTAATTGCGATCGAAGAACAGGAAACGATACTCGGTTTAGCGGTGGAACGTTTGGGAGATATGGAATGGCTTGACCTAAATAAACTAGGTAGTGCCGCCAGCATTCCCGATCAGATCGCCCCCTATGTGCGGGGAGAGTGGATTCTGGGCGAAGAATCCCCAAAAACCTTAAGACTACTCGATCATCTGGCCCTACTCCGTTCTGCCCGTTGGGCGGCTTAAAATCTCAAAAAAGTAGCAGCAGATGATGATGATGATTTATAGCCATTCTTTCGGGAAATTACTAACTACTTCACCACTTTAACTTTACTAGGGGAGAGGCAAATGCCGTCAGGGACAGAATACGCAAAACTCTATGGACAGGCTAACAGCGCCTATTGCCAGGGCAACCTTGAGGATGCCGCCGTGATTATCAAAGACATGATCGCCAAGTATCCCGAGGATGCTAATGTCATCCTTTTACAGGGTCACATTCATCTAGGACTACAACAATACAGCTTGGCCAGGGAACGTTACGAAAAGGTGCTGCAATTGGCTAAAAATTTCCCCACTCGCTCCGATCTGGTGGATTATGCTCGACGGGGTCTTGATCGGATTCGGCAATTGCCTTTTGAAGACGAGGATGAAGATTTTATGATCGCTGCTACGGAAGCCATTGCCTACAGCGAGGCCGACTTCGATCCGGGTCAAGGTTTGAGCAATTCTCGGTCTGGGGAGTCGCAAGCGGCTGACCCCGATTGGCAAAATGAAGGCATGGATGGGGATAGTGATCTTTTCAATGAGGGGGATATCGGCGGGCCGACGGTGGCAGAGTTATCCTCTACCGACACTATAGGGGAAAGCACCTTTGTCATTGACCCGGAACCGACCCACCGACAAGCGGCAAAAACTGGCCGTAATCAGCGCAGAGTCACTCAAAAAAAATACGAGGAGGAGGACACCAGAGATTTTAGGGAACCAAAACGCAATGATGAGGATTTAGACGGTTTTTCCCGAATGGGTGCGACGGGTATGACCCACGGTCTAGGAGATTCAGACCTATTTACCCGTTCGGGAGAGGAAGCTTTAAGTGGTGGTTTGGCCACCGAACCCAGTGAACCCCTTAATGCCAGTTCTGGTGTGGGAGAGCCTAGTTTTAATCCTTCCCGTCCAAACATACCCGACGATAAGAGAGATGGTCATCTCCCCGCCGCTTCCGAGCGCTTGCTCAAGCCAGTGGTGGAAGTCAATCCGGGCAAATTAGCCTTTTTCGTCAATGCTTCTTTAGGCAAAAAGCAACTAATTTTAGCGGCTTTAGCGGGCATTACCCCGGTGGTGTTAATTTTTGCTGTTAGTATCACCTCTTGGCTATCTTCTCTATTTGCTGCCAAACCGGCCCCAAATCGTCAGGAAAAAACCGAAAAAGTTGCCCCGAAACCAGCCCCAGCCAGCCTTTCCCCCTTTAGTCAACTTATCCTTACCAAGATGTTAGTAACGGGTGTGGGAACCTTTGCCGTGACTTGGCTAGGCCTACAGTTGCTAATTAGTCAGATTAAGCGCAGTCTCAACGATCTGCAAAGCCAATTCGATCATCTCTCGGAAGGTAATTTTAACAGTAAAGCGACGATCTACTCGGAAGATGAATTCGGTCAACTGGCCAATCGTTTTAATCAGGTAGCCCGGGTAGTGGTTACTACCACCAGGGCAGCCCAACGCCGCGCCGCCGAAACGGAACGGGAACGGGAAGACCTACAACGGCAAGTGATTCGACTTCTCGATGATGTGGAAGGAGCCGCTAGGGGGGATCTGACAGTGGAAGCCGAGGTAAGCGCCGATGTTTTAGGTGCGGTGGCTGATGCTTTTAATTCGACTATCCAAAACTTGCGCGAAATTGTCCGACAGGTGAAAAAAGCGGCCAAACAGGTGAATCAGGGTACAACCGATAGTGAATCTTTCGCCCGCAAGCAGTCCAGCGAAGCCCTGCGGATGGCGGAGGAATTGGCCGCAACCCTTGATTTGGTACAGATGATGACCGACTCAATTCAAAGGGTGGCAGAAAACGCCAGAGAAGCCGAAGAAATCGCCCGCACTTCCTCGATTGCTGCCCTGGAGGGGGATGATTGCGTGGAAAGAACCGGGGCGGGAATTAGGCAAATCCGCGAGACAGTATTGGAAACGGAGCGAAAAGTGAAGCGTTTGGCGGTAGCGGCGCAGGAAATATCGAAAATTGTGGCGGTAATCTCTCAGATTGCCTCGCGGACTAATGTATTGGCTGTTAATGCCTCGATTCAAGAGACGCGAGCAGGAGAGACGGGCCGGGGTTTTGCGATTGTGGCCGATGAGGTGCGTCAGTTAGCCGATAGATCCGCTAAATCTCTTAAGGAAATTGAACAGATAGTTTTGCAAATTCAAGAGGAAACGGCAAAGGTAGTGGAGGCGATGGCGGAGGGGATTCTACAGGTTAAAGATGTCACCGAGCGCTCGGAACAGGCGAAGAAGTCCCTAAAAGATATTATCCAAGTTTCTAACCGTATTGATATGCTGGTGCGCTCAATTACCGCCGATACGGTCAAACAACGGGATAATTCCCTCCATGTCGCCCAAGTTATGCAGTCGGTGGAGTTAACCGCTCAGGAAACTTCCCAAGAATCCCAACGGGTGGCGGGTTCTCTGCAAAAATTGGTTAGTATCTCGCAAGAGCTGCTTTCTTCGGTAGAACGGTTTAAGGTAGACTCGGAGGATAATAAATAATCGGTGAGCGGTAATCAGTGGGTTATTGATTAGCTGCTATCCCTTAGAGTGAGTAAAGTTATGCCTAAACTTAGTCTCTGCATGATTGTCAAAAATGAAGCCGAAAATCTCCGGCGCTGTTTGGATAGCGTGAAAGAGGTGGTGGCTGAGATGATCGTTATGGATACAGGTTCGACCGATGATACGATCGCTATTGCTAAAAGTTACGGTGCCATAGTTCCTAGCTACGATTGGCAGGGTAATTTTTCCGATGCCAGAAATGAGGCTTTAAAATATGTTACTGGCGATTGGATTTTAGTCCTTGATGCTGATGAGGAATTAAATCCGGCTATCGTACCGAAAATGCGTCGAGCAATCGAAAAAGAGGAAAATTTAGTCATTAATTTAATCCGCCATGAAATCGGAGCCGTACAATCACCTTATTCTCTAATTTCCAGGCTATTTCGCCGACATCCTCAAGTCACTTTTACCCGTCCCTATCACTCAATTATTGATGATAATGTGGCCATCTTATTAAAAAAAGAGCCTAATTGGAAAATAGTTGAACTGCCAGAAATTGCTATCTTTCACTACGGTTACACCGTCGATAAAATAGCCAGCTTAGATAAGTTTGCACGGGCAAGAAAAGCGATGGAGGGCTTTTATAAACAACATCCCCACGATCCCTATGTGTGTAGTAAATTGGGAGGGTTATATCTGAAGATTGGCAGGGATAAAGAGGGTTTTAAGCTGCTTAAACATGGTTTAAAATGCCATGGCTCTAATCCGCATATTTTATACGAGTTATATTATCATCTCGCTAATTATTATTATTCAGTGGATGAATTTAAGAAATCAGCCGATCATTTTATCAAAGCAATCGAGCAGCCAATTTTAGATCAATTAAAACTGGGTGCTTATAATAATTTCGGTGGGCTATTATACGAAGCAGAAAACTACGAAACTGCCTTATCTATCTTTGAGAAAACCGTAGAAATTGATCCTAGGTATGCCGATGGTTACTATAATTTAGGACTGGTTCTCAAGCAACTGCACCGGCTACCAGAATCGATTAAAGCTTATAAAAAAGCTCTCAAGTTAAACCCCGATAATCCCGCTATTTACCAAAATCTAGGGGTTGCTTATATAGTTTTCGGTAGTTATAATGAGGCGATCGAGATTTGGCAAAAAGGCCTACAATTATTGAAAGATCAGGGTAATGTCTCTCGCGCTGAAATGCTGCAAGAAACCCTAAAAGCTCTGGGAGCAAGTTGATTGAAGGATGAACAATCCCTATTGAATCATCTTCTTAATCAAGGAGGGTTAATGATGAAATGGCATCGAAAACTTAAAGATAAGGGAGATTCAGTTAACTAAATTTATATTTATCTATTTTTATGCTGTTATACTACCTTCAGGACAACTACCGATTCAGCCTCTAGGAAGGAAAACAATAACTAGGCTAATCTGATCAATCACCATGAAAGTAATTTAATTTGTGAGAATTTATCATAAGTTGGCCAAAATTTATCTGGCCATTGCTTGATCAGCTGGTCAAAAAGGCTTCATAATTCAAGTTCCGCTTTGACAAAATCGGCAGTTTTATAGAGAGAAAACCCCACTTTAGCGGCTATCATCTGCATAGCGCGATTATCCCTTAAAATTTCCCCTTCAATTCCCTCTAATCCTTCCTTTTTGCCAATAGTGACCAAACGCTGTAGTAATTCAGTACCAATGCCCTGACCTTGATAGTCATCCCTAACTAATAGGTCAAATTCCGCCACATTAACGCCGTGCAGTTTATTTAAGCGTCCTATAGCGATAATTTCTGGCTCTTCCGTCTGATCTTTATTAATCTCTACCACTAAAGTCATTACTCGATCGTAGTCAATAAAACAAATGCGCGTAAGACGATCATAAGCGGTTTGGCGATCGAGATTGACAAGATGAAAATAACGATAATAAATAGTTTCTTCCGAGAGATAATGGTGAAATTGTCGCACTAAAGGCTCATCTGCTGCCCGAATCGGACGAATTAGCACCTTTAAGCCTCTTTTCGTCGTCCAAAGCCCTATATAATGTTCGGGATAGGGACGAATCGCCGGATGAGATAACTTTTCTGGGGGAGTAGTTGGATGATGAAGAAGGATAGAGGCGGAAAGAGCGATTAATTGCTCTGAATCGGCAAAAAAGGGATTAATATCGATAGTTTTAATGCGAGGTTGTTCACTAACCAGGTGGCTAAATTTAACGATTATTTGCTCCAAATTCGCTAAATTAAGCGATTTAAGCCCATTTAGTCCCTGAAAAGCCCGATAAATCTTGGTTTTTTCTAAAAGTCGGCGAGCGAGATTAGTATTTAAAGGAGGTAGAGCGGTGGCGTAATCTTGAAAAATATCGACTAAACGGCCGCCAGTACCGAAAATTATCACCGGTCCGCACTGATCATCGTAATTAGAGCCGATAATTAACTCATATCCTCGATCGATCTCTAACATCGGTTGAATACTCACCCCGAGAAAATGCTCCGGACCCACTTGTGCGCTAACATTAGCTTTGATCGCCTGATACGCTTGCACCACTGCCCTAGGGGAAAAAAGCGGCAATTGTACCCCACCCACCGCGCTTTTATGGATAATCGTCTGGGAATGCAGTTTCATCACCACGGGATAACCGAGAGATTCAGCGAGATTAACTGCTTCTGCGGCACTTTGGGCGATTTTAGTGACAATAACAGGGATTCCATAGGCTTTCAGTATATCCAAAGACTCTGGCTCACTGAGAATTGTTCTATCCCCTGCTTGCTCGATAATCTGGCTCACTAAAACTCGATCGGAGCCATTTTCCTGAGAATTGGTTAAAATTGGCGTTTGATAAAGACCGCGCAGATTCTCCTCATATTTCCAGAGCAAATTAAACACCCGGGCCGCCGAATCGGGATAGCGATAGGTGGGGATACCCTGCTGATTTAATAACGCTACTCCCTCTGCAATGCCCTCTCCCCCCATCAAACTTGCTAAAATGGGTTTTTTGCTATTTTGAGCGATTGAGGCGATGCTACGGGCAATTGCTCGCAGATCGGTGTTAAAGCGAGGCGAGAGAATCATCAACACCGCGTCGGTATGTGCATCCGCTAAAGCGATCTCTAGGGCGCGAGCGTAGCTATCGGGATCGCTGCCGCGACGCAGATCGATGGGATTTTGGGGGACAATATCCGCGGGAAAAAGAGGAGCTAGTTGCTCGATCGTTGCGGGGGTAAGGGTTGCCAGTTGTCCATCTTCCGCCAGTAAAGCCGAGGCCGCTAAAAGAGCGGGAGCAACACCATTGCTGATGATTGTCAAGCGTTTTCCCCGGGGAAATCGGGGAATTTTCGCTAAAACTTGCGTGATATTCAAGAGATCGGCCAGTCTTTGTACTTCCACAATGCCACAGCGAGCAAAGGCAGCGGAGAGAGTTAGCTGATCGCTGGTCAATTTGCCCGCATGGGAAAGAGCGGTGGGGTCAAAGTCGGTACTGTGGCGACTAATGGCGATAATTGGTTTATTTAGGGCAACTTCTCGGGCCGAGGACAGAAAAGAGCGGGCATTATTCAGGGATTCCAGGTAGATAACGATGCTTTTGGTTTGGGGATCGTCTCCCAAATAATAGAGTAATTCGCCCCAATCCACATCTAAAAGAACTCCGAGAGAGATAAAGTGACTAAAACCGACATTTTCGCTTAAACTCCAATCAAGCACGGCAGCAGCGATCGCCCCACTTTGACTAATCAGGGCAATTGAACCGGTTTTCGGCAGGATGGGGGAAAAGGTGGCGTTAAGATTTTGGCTGAGATTGCTGATTCCTGAGCTATGGGGACCGATGATGCGTAATTTTTGACCAGCGATCGCTTTAATTTCCCTGAGTAAATTTTCCCCCATCTGGCCGGTTTCCCGAAAACCCGTGGAGAGAATCAGGGCGCATTTAACCTTTTTTTCGACAGATTGGGCGATAATAGCGGGAATTTCGGGAGCGGGGGCGGTGATAATTACCAGATCGATCGCCGCCTGGATATCTGGTAAACTGCTATAGCTGGGAAGATCGAGCCAGTTTTCGGGGTGAGGATTAACTAGATAAAGGCGGCGCTGACCGGGATTATGATGGAGATTATTTAAAAGAGTGCGATCGAGTTGGGGATTTTGGCGATTAAATCCCACCACAGCGATGGTTTTTGGCTCAAAAAAGGCTCTTATGGTTTGATGTTCGCCACCACGAGGCTCTAAGATGGGATTTAACATAATTGACGCTCCCAAGAACTTTAAAAACCCACTCCCACTTCCTACTTCCCACTTCCCACTTCCCACTCTCTATACCTTTCAAACAGGATTTAGTATAAAACATCCCCACCCGATCAACATTTTCCCCAAGAGATCTAGTAAACTAACTGATGCTGTAAATATTTAGAGACAGACGATGGAACTGGAATATCCCGAGGATTTGAGATACCTAGAAACCCACGAATACGTCAGACTCGAAGGTGAAATCGCTACCTTGGGAATTAGTGCTTTTGCCGTCGATCAATTGGGTGATATCGTGTTTCTAGAATTGCCCGAATTGGGAGAGGCACTGGAAGTAGGTAGTAGTTTCGGCACGATTGAATCGGTAAAAGCGGTAGAAGATCTTTATCCTCCCGTCTCGGGAACCGTAGTCGATCGCAATCAAGCGATGATTGACTCCCCCGAATTAATTGCCGATGATCCCCACGGGGAGGGTTGGTTATTAAAAGTGCGGGTAGAAAATCCCGATACTGCCTTGGCTGATACCCTCTCCGCTAGTGAATACCGCGCCCAAGTAGCAGGGGAAAGTTAACTAATATTAACAACACGGAGCCAGACCCTCACACTATCATAATCATAGACAGAATTGAAAATCCAGGAAGCGATCGAGTCTTCCTGATTTTTGTCTCTAAACCGTGCTGAGACGAAATTCTTGCCCGAATCGAGTGAGGTTTCACTATTTACCCAATCTATGCTAAATCCTAATCTCGCGGCGATCGAACTTTCCCAAGAGGAGGTTCAACGCTACTCTCGACACATTATTCTGCCCGAAGTGGGCTTAGAAGGTCAAAAAAAACTAAAAGCCGCCAGTGTTCTCTGCATCGGCACCGGGGGACTCGGTTCCCCGCTTTTACTCTATCTAGCGGCGGCTGGCATCGGTAGAATCGGTATTGTTGACTTCGATATCGTCGATAGTTCCAATCTGCAACGTCAAATTATTCACGGCACTTCTTGGGTAGGCAAACCGAAAATTGTTTCCGCTAAGGACAGAATTCTAGAAATTAACCCCTATTGTCAGGTGGATTTGTACGAAACCCGCATAAGTTCCGAAAATGCCCTTGACATTTTAGCCCCCTATGATGTAGTCATCGACGGGACGGATAATTTCCCCACCCGTTATCTGACTAATGATGCTTGTGTTCTTCTCGACAAACCCAACGTCTATGGCTCAATTTTCCGCTTTGAAGGACAGGCAACCGTTTTTAACTACCAAGGTGGTCCCAACTACCGCGATCTCTATCCCGAACCACCACCACCGGGGATGGTTCCCTCCTGTGCGGAAGGCGGCGTTTTAGGGGTTTTACCCGGAGTAATCGGCACAATTCAAGCCACAGAAGCCATTAAAATTATCCTCGGCGCACCGGATACCCTCAGTGGTCGTTTACTGCTCTACAATGCTTGGGAAATGAAATTCCGCGAGTTAAAATTGCGCCCGAATCCCATCCGTCCCGTCATTGAAAAACTAATTGATTACGAACAATTCTGCGGTATCCCGCAAGCGAAAGCACAAGAAGCAGCAGAACAGCAAAACATGACAGAAATGACCGTAGTAGAGTTAAAAACCCTACTTGACAGCAATGCCGATGATTACATTCTCATCGATGTGCGTAATCCCAACGAGTACCAAATCGCTAAGATTCCCAACTCGGTGTTAATTCCCCTACCCGATATCGAAAATGGTTCGGCAATTCCCAAAATTAAGGAATTAGTCAACGGTTATCGTCTCATCGCCCATTGTAAGATGGGGGGACGTTCCGCTAAAGCCCTCGCTATCCTCAAAGAGGCAGGTATCGAAGGAATTAACGTCAAAGGTGGTATCAGCGCCTGGAGTCGCGAAGTCGATTCCACTGTACCAGAATACTAATTGTGGCTCTTGGGTGTTAGGGGTTGGGGTTTTAGGGTTTTGGGGTATTAGTTGAATTCCCCCATTCCCTATCCCCCCATCTCCCTAGGGTTGATTCAAGGTAGGGTTGATTCAAGGTAGGGTTGATTCAAGGTAGGGTTGATTCATGAATCAACCCTACCCCATTCCCCATTCCCCCATTGCCCGTGAATCTGTTAAGATCAGGGCGAGTTAGCCTTAAAATCTTGGGTGTGAGCAAACAATGAAAAACCATATTAAAAAAATTGCTAGTTGGAGCGCAATCGCTACTATTTCCCTTGGCTTAGTAGAAATGAACCGAACAGCGATCGCATTTGGCAACAATAATCAATTTAGTGCCTGTATCAGTCAGATTGTCCGCACGGGAGTGAGTCCCCAAGATGCCGCCACCGCTTGTTCAGAAGCATTAATTCCTAAAGAATTATCCCGGTGTGTGGTGATGATTAAATCCAAAACTCCGATCGATGGTAATCTGGCTCTGCAAGCTTGTTTTCAAGTGCGTCGTCCCATCGACCTAGGTAATTGTGTGGTCGATATCCATCGCGCTGCCCCCTTGTTTGCCGCTAATTCCCCCAAACAAACGGAAACAGAAACAGCCAAGGAACCCGATAAATTAGGGATTTCTAGACAGATTTTAGATTCCTGTCGTCAAAGTTTATTACCGGGGCGCTTTTCCGAATGCGTTATCGCTGTCAGTCGTGATGTGGACAAAAATAACCCCTCCCAAGCTTTACAAACCTGTTTAAGTGCCGAGGATTTCCCCAGAGATCTATTCCCCAGTTATCCCCAAAATCAAGACCAGAGACCTTAATCAAGATTATTTCCACGAATGTGCCAGAGTCCCTACCCAGACTCGTAGGGGGGTAGGGAAGGAATTAAAACCATGCCTTTAAGTTGGAATGAAATTAAAAATCGCGCCATCGCTTTTCAAAAAGAGTGGGAAGGAGAGACTTCAGAAAAAGCAGAATCTCAGTCTTTTTGGAATGATTTTTTTAATGTCTTTGGCATTTCACGGCGTAGGGTGGCCAGTTTTGAGCAACCGATAAAAAAAGCCGATAATAAACAGGGTTTTATTGATTTACTTTGGAAAGGGACGATTTTAGTTGAGCATAAATCGAAGGGGAAAGATTTAGAAAAAGCCCCACAACAGGCTAAGGATTATTTTCCCAATTTAAAGGAACATGAGTTACCGCGTTATATTTTAGTCTCGGATTTTCAAAGGTTTAAATTATATGATTTAGATTCGGGCAATCAATGGGAATTTGAATTAAGTAATTTTGTTGATAACGTTCATTTATTTGATTTTATTGCTGGTTACGAAAAGCGAGTTTATAAAGACGAAGATCCCGTCAATATTCAAGCGGCCGAGTTAATGGGAAAACTTCATGATTGCCTCAAAGAAATTGGTTATATGGGGCATGATTTAGAAGTTTATCTAGTGCGTTTATTATTTTGTTTATTTGCCGATGATACGGGTATTTTTAATAAGGGTATTTTCTGGGAATATATTGATCTACATACCAAAGAAGATGGCAGTGATTTGGCGATGCACATTGATGCTATTTTTCAGGTTTTGAATACACCAGAAGAAAAAAGATTAAAAAATCTCGATGAGAATTTAACTCAATTTCCCTACATAAATGGCAAGTTATTTGAGGAGTCATTACCCTTAGCGGCTTTTGATAGCAAGATGAGAGTCATGTTATTAGAAGCTTGTGCTTTTGATTGGGGAAAAATTTCTCCTGCTATTTTTGGCTCTATGTTTCAAGCGGTAATGAATCCAAAAGAACGACGCAATTTAGGGGCGCATTATACCTCCGAGAAAAATATTCAAAAGGTGATTAAACCGTTATTTTTAGATGATTTATACAGAGAATTTGAGAAGGTTAAAGGCAATCGCAATAAATTACTAGAATTTCAGAAAAAGATTGCTAATTTATATTTTCTCGATCCTGCCTGTGGTTGCGGCAATTTTTTAATTATTACCTATCGGGAGTTACGCGATTTAGAGATTTTGGTATTACAGGAGTTAGATAAAACGGGGCAGTTAGTAACAGATATTAGTACCATTATTCAGGTGGATGTAAATCAGTTTGCTGGTATTGAATACGATGAGTTTGCGGTGAGGGTGGCAGAGGTGGCGATGTGGTTAATTGATCATCAGATGAATGTTAAAGTTAGTAATACTTTTGGTCAATATTTTGTGCGTTTACCATTAAAGAAAGCGGCAAAGATTGTTCATGGAAATGCCTTGCGGATTGATTGGGAAGAACTTATATCAAAAGAGAAGCTCAATTTTATTTTAGGAAATCCTCCTTTTGTGGGGCATCATTACCAAAATTTTGATCAAAAAGAAGACTTAAAGCTAGTTCTTGATAAAATCATTGGATCAGGGGTTATGGATTATGTATCAGCATGGTTTTATAAATCTGCTCAATTTATTCAAAACACAAAAATTAAGGTGGGATTAGTGGCGACTAATTCTATTTCTCAAGGGGAACAATCATCTATCTTATGGAATGTTTTAATAAACGAATTTAATATCAGTATTCATTTTGCCCATAGAACTTTCAAATGGAGTAATGAAGCTAAAGGTAATGCTGCGGTTCATTGTGTGATTATTGGATTTGCTAGTTTTGAAGCTAATGAAAAATATATATTCGACTATCAGACTATAACCAGTGAGCCGCTTTTAATAAAAGCCAAAAATATTAATCCTTACTTAATCAATGCAAACAATATTCTGGTTTTTAATCGAAAATATCCTCTCTGTAATGTCCCTAATATGATGTATGGAAATAAGCCAACAGATGGAGGTAATTTTATTTTATCCGAAGAAGAAAAAAATACTCTTGTCTCAAAAAATCCTTTGTTAATTAAATTTATCAGACCTTTTATTAGTGCTAGAGAATTTTTAAATGGTGGTAAAAAATGGTGTTTGTGGCTACTCGATATTAAACCCAATGAACTCAAGAATATACCTGAAATTTTGGAGCGTGTGGAAGCCGTGAAGCAATTCAGATCAAAAAGTATTGCAGCTTCAACCCGAAACTATTCTTATCATTGTTTATTTCGACAAATAACGCAACCAAAATCAGACTATATTCTTGTACCTAGAACTACGTCAGAAAATAGAAAATACATTCCCATTGGCTTTTTTACGGCTGATAATATCGTTAGTGATACTTGTCAAGCTATTCCGAACGGCGATTTATATTTATTTGGTATTCTTACTTCAGAAATGCACATGGCATGGGTTAAATATGTGTGTGGAAGATTAAAAAGTGATTATCGTTACTCAAAAGATATTGTTTATAATAATTTTCCTTTTCCTGAAACGGCGACCGACAAACAAAAACAAACCGTCGAAACTTGCGCTCAAGCTGTGCTAGATACTAGGGTAAAATATCCTGATAGTAGCCTTGCGGATTTATATGATCCTTTAACCATGCCTCCCGACTTGCTCAAAGCTCACCAAAAACTTGACAAAGCTGTTGATTTGTGTTATCGTCCCCAACCCTTTACCAGTGAATTAAACCGTATTGAATACCTCTTTGAACTTTATGAAAAATTAACCGCTCCCCTACTCCCTACCAGCAAACAAAAAGCCACGAAAAGAAAAAATTCTCAATAACCGAAAATGCTTGCTTGTCTGCCTTTTATTCAGTCAACAGTTATCGGTTAACAGTGGAAAAAACTGATATAGTGCTATTGGGAGTAGTAAGGTACAGCGACTTTCTTACCCGTTCCCCGTTCCCCGGCCTAAACCCTAGAAATCATCGGGAATAATCCATTGGGTCGGTTGCGTCAGTTTTTTTAGTCTAGCGGCTTCTGCCATTTCTAACATCTTGTCCAAAGAAGTTTCGGCAATAAATTTAGCTGCTTCGGCGGCATGAGCTTGATTGGGGCATTTATCGCCTAAAATACAACCATTTAGGCAATCTACAGCACAATTTACCTGTTTTTCCATAAAAAATCTCTTTTTCTGACTAGATTTGGCCTTTATATTTTAACCCAACTTTTTTCAGTACCCAAGCAAAATCAATTACCATCGAAAATGAGGTAATTGACCACGGCGGTTCGACAAGCTCACCGTCCACTCGACTGAGCTTCGCCGAACGTCCTGAAAATCGGTAAAACCCCACACCCCACACCCAACCCCCCCGATGTCGGGGGGGTTGGGGGGCCACACCCTACCCCGAGGAAAAACTTTTTCAGCAAACCCTAGGTAAGTAATTATGCCAGTTAAGAAAGCGGCACCCTTAACCTTTCCCTAACCCATAAATTGCTATACATTTTAATTGTGTGAGGAGTGAGAAGAAAGCAAAGTCCTTGGGGTCGAAACACGGCAAGACTCCCAAGGGCTTTTCCATGTCTAGGGAACAGTTGTCAGTCATGAACCAGCCTCAAGAGCGAGAACCTTTTGCCAGTTTAGTTTTATATCATCTCTTTAAATGGTCGTTCGTTAGCCCCACCCTACACGGCTATTTTCGAGGTCGCGTTTACGGAGTGGAAAATGTCCCCCGGCGTCATCCTCTGATTATCGTCTGCAATCACGCCAGTTACTTCGATCCACCCCTATTATCCTGTGCCGTGCGTCGTCCCGTAGCTTATATGGCTAAAGAAGAATTATTTACCATCCCGATTTTAAAACAGGCGATCGCTCTTTACGGGGCCTATCCCGTTAAACGGGGCAGTGGTGATCGCGGCGCAATTCGGGCAGCGATGGCAGCCTTAGCAGCGGGCTGGGCAGTGGGATTGTTTCTGGAGGGAACCCGCACCGAGGACGGATTGATCCATCAACCAAAACTAGGCGCGGCGATGATTGCCGCTAAAGCGGGAGTTCCCCTGTTACCCGTCAGTTTGTGGGGGACAGAAAAGATTTTTCAAAAAGGTTCTTCTTTTCCCCATAGTATCCCCTTAACTATTCGCATCGGGGAAGTGCTGCCGCCACCGATTTCTAGCAAAAGAGAAGCGTTACAGGCAGTTACCGAGCGCTGTGCCGAAATTATTAACGGATTACACGCCCTCGGACGCTAAGGCGACCTTTTAAACGAGATTTAGTCTTAGATTTCTTTCCCCTACACTTTGAAGTGGGGAATCTAGGCTAAAATTGGCATAACTCGACCATCGCCTCGATCATGTTCTTTTTTGTCCTCGGCTTCAATCTAGGCTTAACTTTATTTAATTGCTTTCTAGTCTGGAAATTGTGGCAATTGCGGCGGATTTTAGGGCGAGTGACCAAAATTTTAAACCGGGTGGAACGACGTTTACACCACATTTTTTACCCCGCCCCGGAATATATTGTTATCGCTGGGGCGAAAACCTATTATCTCCGACAAAACTATCAACGTCTCTGCGGACAGATACAGATACTACAATCCCTATTCTTGACCTTCTCCCTGATTATCCGTTACTGGCAGCGTCAATCCCGTCAACGCCGTCGCCTGTGGTCGCTAAAATTGAGCAAAATCTCTAGCAATTAAGCAGCTAACAGCGATCGCCAACCAGAGTAATACACAAGTACGAGTTAAATTCAAAGCCTGTTCGACGGTTTTGACGGTAATCGGGTTGAGGTTATCGCCCAATAAAGGTTTTTCCACAATCTGTCCCCGGTATTGATTTTTACCCCCCAATTGCACCCCCAAAATCGCCCCATAGACGCATTCACTCCAACCGGAATTAGGACTAGGATCCCGACGGGCATCGCGCCAACAAATGCTTAAAACTCGCCCCGGCCGGCCCGAAATTAGGGCGAGAGTTAAGACCGTTAAACGACAGGGTAGCCATGTGAAAACATCCTCGCTTTTGGCACTAAACCAGCCAATATGGGTGTAGGGTGGCCGACGATAGCCAATCATCGAATCGAGGGTACTAGCGGCTTTATAAGCGCAAGCGAGGGGTACTGGTCCCACCCCCAGAAAAGCACCGAGAAGGGCATAAAAAAGCGGCGCGGTAACTCCATCCACACCATTTTCACTGACAGTTTCTAATAGGGCGCGGAGGATTTCTTCGCGGCTGAGATTATCTGTGTCGCGACCAACGTATAAACTTAGTTGGCAACGAGCTAGGGTGATATTTTCAGCTTGTAAAGCTGCGATGACGGTTTCGGCAGCCTGGCGTAAACTTCTGCCGGCTAAACAACTAGCCAGGAGAATCATTTGTACTAAGCAACTCAGCAGCAAATTGACCTGACCTAACCATTGGATTCCTAGCCACGTTAAGACCCCGGCCAAGATAATTAAACCTAGTCCCAGAATTATGCCCCCTAAACGTTGGCAAATTTTTTCCTGCGTCCAATTAAGAATAACTTTTGTGGCAACAGCAATAATCGCCCCCATCACCTGCACCGGATGAATCCATCCCCAAGGATCGCCGATCAGATAATCTAAAACCGCCCCTAATACTAAAATGATCTCCGTTGCCGTTTCCTTCACCATTACTCCCTTTTGCCATCTATATCCCGAATTTTCTCAATATTGTCTTCCCAGTTAGCCCCATCAAAGAACTGGATCTGAAAATCGCCTAAGACATTGCCATCCAAACAGCGCAGGTTTATATCTATAGCGTCAGGATGGGAGCGGGGACGATAGAAAGGATGAATACCACAAACACGACAAAAATAATGTTGGGCTGTGTGGGTATTAAATGTATAGGTACTTAAGAAATCTTCACCGCTTAGGAGGGTAAATTGTGCTGAAGGAACAATCAGATGCAGAAAACCTTTTTTCTGACAAATCGAACAATTACAGTCTAGAGCTTGATCATGCTCGATCGCCACTTGAAAACGGATCGCTCCACAGTGACAACCTCCCCCATAAATCTTTGCTTGAGTTGTTCCTGTCATAACTTCTAAACTACTAAACAATAAAGCTGGTTTCCTCTCCCCTAGCGGCGATCCAGCTACGCGCATCGTAGTATAAATCCGCTAAGGTAATCTTACCCAGGGCCTCTTTTAATTTCTCGTGTAGGTGTTTCCAGATAGTAAATGTCACCCAATCTTCTGCCTGTTCGTCCCTGGGATGATAACCTGATAATGGCTCGATCGTCTCTCCCACCGCCTCCAAAATTTGCCCCAACGAGATACGATTTGCCGGCCTGGCCAATTGATAACCCCCTTGCGCTCCCCGAAAGGAACGAACTAACCCCGCTCGTCGCATTTCTATCAGCAATTTCTCTAGATAAGCGGCCGGGATATCTTGACGTAGGGCGATCGATTTTACCGATACTGGAGTTCCTCTAGGTTGTAAACTAATATCCAGCAAGGCTTTAACACTATAGTGACCCCTAGTTGTTAGCTTCATTATCCCTCATTTTTACCTCTTGATCTCTATCCTACCCCCTGCCCTCATTGATGACAGAAAGGCTAACCTCCCCTAACTCAGCATCTCGATCAACATTGATAAATTCCGTTAAGATTTTGATCGAGAGATAGAGTGTAATCCATTACAATCAATTTCCTCAAGCAAGTGATAATTTTTAGTTTATACCGTGTAAGATGAGTGTAGAGATCAATCGTAACCCGATTGTTTCTGGTCAGGGGAAGCAATTCTCCTCGACTAGCCTTGATGACCCTAACCTTTACTTATCTGCCGCGAACTTAAATGAACAAAACTACCAATCCAGAACCCCTGACTGGCCTCGAACTAATTGAGAAAGTTAAACAGCTAGGCAACCTCAGCAAAGAAGAAAAAGCCCGGGAATGCGGCTACTATACCATGACAAAAAATGGTATTGAACGCGTTAATATGATGAAATTTCTCAATGCTTTAATCGATGCCGAGGGAATTGACTTAGATAGCAGTGCCAATGGCCACGGACGAGGTGGGCGCTCGGCCAGCTACCGGATCAGTGTCCAATCCAATAATAATCTCCTAATCGGTTCGGCCTACACCAAAAAAATGGGACTCAAACCGGGAGATGAATTTGAAATTACTTTGGGGAGAAAACATATTCATCTCAAGCAAGTTGGCGCCAGCGACGACGACGAATAGCAATAATTAAGGAGAGAGCCGTTTAACTCTCTCCTTGCCATTAGATAAGCTCTTGTCCATTGAAACTAGGTATTTTATCCTCAATCAGTCTTTAAGCATCTAGATCAAAGACTCCGTTCGATATGTCCGGTTAATTTTGTCCTATTAACCGCGGGTAATATACCTCTCCAGAAATCAGGCTAGAAGCCTGATCCACCCAGCTAAAATCTTCATTATTGGAGATGTCTAATGCAGCGACTAGAAAAACTGGCATCTCCTGGGGTGCTAACTAGGAATTCTCGGCTTCTTTGGAGACAATCCAGAAAGCGTGGATAATGCCGGGGACATAACCGATTAAAGTTAAGATAATGTTAATAACAAAGGCTAAACTCAGTCCCGTGGTCAAAAATACGGCTAAGGGCGGCAAAAAAAACGCACAAACTAGGCGAAGAAACATTGTCCATACCTCAAAAAGACTTTAGTGAATCTTAATTCTATCTCAATGGAGCGATTTATCTCCCGTTAAACTGCGTAGCGGTTAACGAGAGATGAATCGCCACCAGAATAAAACTAACGCGGTAGCGTTTCCACTTTTGGGGAGTTTTGGTTCTCGACGTATTTTTTTAGTTGTTCGACAGTAACGCCGCCACAACTGGCCACGAAATAACCTCCCGTCCAAAAATAGGGTTTGTTGTAGAAATACTTTGCCGCTAAGTACGGAAATTCCTTTCTAATTAAGCGACTACTAACTGTTTTAAGATTGGCAATTAACTTGGATAAAGCGATGTCAGGCTTGTAATCGATAATCAGGTGAACGTGATCCGATTCACCGTTAAAATCAAGCAATGCGCTTTCCCATTTCGTCAGCGTTGACGCCAAGATTTCTTTAAGTCGGACTAAGTAGGTAGGCGTTAAAAATTATCAGACACCCCCTCATCAAGGTAGGGTTGATTCATGAATCAACCCTACTTATCAAGGGGGGATCAAGGGGGGATATATCTTCAATTTAATTATAACCACTTACTTAAGATTTCATCGTTAATAACTTTTCGTCGGTATTTGATGACAAATACAACATGAGCAGTAAGTTTGTAAACAGAGCGAAATCCATGATTGTAATCGGTTGACATATTAGGCAGTAAGTGTTAGAATTTAATTTTACATCACGAAACAAACGACAGTGATAACGCTTACCTACCAGTACAAACTAAAGGTAAACAGGCAACAGGAACGGGAGATCGTCCACATTCTTGATGTTTGTAAGAGCGTTTATAATTACGCGCTCTCGGAGCGAAAAGACTGGCTAAACTCTCGAAAGTGTCTGGCGGATCACTGTTCGCTAGTTTCCGAGTACATAATTCCTGCGGATCAACCCTATCCAAATTACTTCGTTCAAGCTAAAAATCTAACGGAAGCTAAAAAAGTTTCCCCGATATTAAAGACGGTTAACGCTCAAGTTTTACAGCAAGTCTTAAAAACTTTAGATAAGGCGTTTAACCAGATGAAATCGAAAGGCTTCGGCTTTCCTAGATTTAAGAAAAAGATGCGGAGTTTGGTTTTTCCTGCGCTGTCAAAAAACTTTCTAGGGGATGGATGCTTGAATTTTCCACAATTAGGAAAAATTAGAATCAGGCAATCTAGAGAATACCCGTCCGGATTCGAGCCTAAACAAGCTCGAATTATCCAAAAAGCGTCGGGATTTTACGTTTCGGTTTCCTTCCAATCTCCGGAATTAGTTCCCGATATGACAGTGGGGAAGACCTGTTTAGGAATTGACGCGGGAATTGAAAGTTTTGTCGCTACTTCACGAGGAGATTTAATCAAAGCCCCTCGATTTTTGTTGAAAGTACAGAGTAAGCTTAAATTGCTACAAAGACGCTTGAAACATCAAGTCAAAGGCTCGAACAATTGGTTAAAACTTCAGGAGAAGATAGCAAGATTACACGAAAAAGTGTCTAATACTCGTAGAGATTGGCACTTTAAATTAAGTCATTACCTTTGCGATTTTGCTGATAATATCTTCGTTGAGGATATTAACTTCGTTTCCTGGTCTAGGGGTATCGTCAGAAAACAATCTCTAGATTCGGGTATCGGTAGTTTTATTAACGAGATACTACCGTTTGTCGCTTGGAAACGGGGAAAATATTATCTTAAAGTCGATAAAAACGGAACTTCCCAGGAGTGTCCGAATTGTGGCGCGATTACCGGCAAAAAGTCGTTATCGGAAAGAGTTCACCGGTGTGATTCTTGCGGTCACATTGAACCGAGAGATACAGCATCAGCAAAAGTAATCGAGAATCGAGGAAAAAATGCGGTCGGACTGACCGTATTAGAAAACCCTTGCGGAGGCGGTCTGGCGGGGGTCGTTCAGTTAAATCTGTTCGATCTAGTCAAGAGCCTATGAATCAAGAATCCCTTGCTACACCGCGCGAGCGGTTAGCGGGGGAGTGTCAAATTAAGCTTGCTCTCCTTAAAGTTGCCATAAAATGGGGGTGATTGCGAAAACATTAAGGAGAAATTTATGATCGGCCTTCTTTTAAATATTCTTGCCACTGCCCTTAGTTTATTAGTGGTTGATATTATCTTCCCCGGCGTTAAAGTCGATAGCTTTATTGTGGCCATGGTTGCGGGGGCAGTTATTGGTTTAGTCAACGGACTGGTTAAACCGATTCTAGGGCTACTTTCCCTACCGATTACTATTCTCACCCTCGGTGGCTTTATCCTTGTTCTCAATGGCTTTTGTTTCTGGTTAGCCTCGATCCTCGTCCCCGGATTTGCGGTTAAGGGTTTAGTGGCTTTTATCGGTGCGCCCATCGTCCTCTCTCTGGTCAACACCCTCTTAAATAAATACTTCGCCGAAAAAGGTTCCAGCGAAGTACCACAATAGTCAGTGACCAGTTATCAGTTATCAGTATCCTTACTATAACACCTTTGATCCCAAAATCATACCTTTGTGCAAAAAAAAGGCCAAAAATAAATACTTCGCCGAAAAGGGTTTCAGCGAAGTACCACAATAGTCAGTGACCAGTTATCAGTTATCAGTATTTTTAGTATAACACCCTTTTTCGATCACTGCAAGACTTTTTTCAAATTTTAGGCCAAGAATTTTGGACCCAAACCGACTTTCGGCGCGTACACCGCCCGATCGCCCAATTCTTCTTCGATGCGTAATAAGCGATTATACTTAGCCACCCGTTCACTGCGACTGAGAGAACCAGTTTTAATCTGTCCAGCATTAGTAGCCACCGCCAGATCTGCGATCGTAGTGTCTTCCGTTTCTCCGGAACGATGACTGATGACAGAACGATAACCGTGACGGGTAGCCAGGGCGATCGTTTGTAGGGTTTCCGTCAAAGAACCGATCTGATTGAGTTTAATCAGGATCGAGTTAGCAATACCCAGATCGATCGCTTTTTGCAGACGGATAGGATTAGTCACCATCAAATCATCGCCCACCAACTGAATCCGCGCCCCCAGTTTATCGGTCAATAATTTCCAGTTATCCCAATCCTCCTCGTGTAAACCGTCTTCAATAGAAATAATCGGATAGCGATCGACTAAACTGGCCAAAAAATCCACCATTTCGGCGGGAGAATGTGCCGAACCATCGTAGAGGTATTGACCGTCCTTATAGAATTCACTGGCGGCCACATCCATAGCTAAAGCCACCTCCGACCCCGGTTTATAACCAGCACGTTCGATCGATTCGATTAAAATATCCAAAGCTTCCTGATTTGAAGCCAAATTAGGAGCATAACCGCCCTCATCGCCCACACCGGTCAGTAATTTGCGTTCGTGCAAGGCCTTACCCAAAGCGGCGAATACTTCCGCCCCCCAACGCAAACCTTCCTTAAAAGAATCGGCCCCGATGGGGAAGATCATAAACTCCTGAAAATCGACGTTATTATCAGCGTGAGAACCACCATTGATCACGTTCATCATCGGGACGGGTAGCACATTGGCCATCGGACCGCCGAGATAACGATAGAGAGGCAATCCCAGATCCGCCGCCGCTGCTTTGGCCGTAGCGAGAGAGACGGCTAGGATAGCATTAGCCCCTAATTCTCGTTTATTGGCCGTGCCATCGCGATGGATCATAGCTAAATCGATACTAGCTTGGTCGAAAGCATTCATCCCCTCCAAAACCGGGACAATTTTTTCGTGGACATTGCGAACCGCTTTTAGGACACCCTTACCACCGTAACGCTGGGGATCATCGTCGCGCAATTCGTGGGCTTCAAAACTGCCCGTAGAAGCGCCACTGGGGACTTGGGCCAAACCCATTGCCCCCGATTCTAACAGCACTTCTGCTTCGATGGTGGGACGGCCGCGGGAATCTAGAATCTCCCTAGCTGCGATCGCTTCGATGGGAACTTCGATTTTATCTAACATAACTTATCGTCTCCAACTCAATTTACGCGGTAATTTCGGCTGATTACTAATTGCCTAAAGGGAAATCCACGTTGACAATCTGCTTTTGATCATCAAAAACGAGGATTAAAGTATCCGTCAGTTTTTCAAATTGAATCGTCACCAACACCAAATCCACACCGTCCGTATCCGCACCTTTTCTGACCTGAGTTCCCACGATCCGACGCACGGGGCCGGTACGCTTAAGTAAATTCTCCCAAGCGCCTTGTACTCTGGTAGGGAAAACCTCAGCTTTCAGGAGAGGATGTAAAAAACCTCGGGCCAGGCCGTAGTCTTTGTTGACCAAGGACGTGACAAAAGCAGTGCCAATCTCAGAAATACTACGAAATTCGGGAAAATCGGCGGCAACCACCTGACCAGACCGGTTAAAGGTAATTACCACATCTTCGGTAACTTTCTCAAATTCAACGGTGACAATCACCAGATTGGCATTGATAGCATCGAGTAGCTTGCTTTTGACAATGCGCTTAAACGGTCCAGTATGGTCAGTTACTTGGCTTTCCCAGACCTTTTGCAGTTTTTCGGCAGTCCAGAGGGGTTTTAGTTGGGGTGACAAAGCTGCAATCACCTTGTCGTATTGTTTAGTTCCCAACCATTGTACTAACTGCCGAGCTTGCTTTTCTTCTCGGACGGGATCACCAATAGCGATCGCATTCGGTTCTAGGTTCGCCTGTACTGGTGAAACGCTGAATGCGGTCCAAGGCAGGGAAAAACCCATTAAACACAAAGAGAGAATCGATACCCGTTTCGCTAATGAAAGCCGCATCATTTCAGCTATTGCTCCGCAAATAAATAACGTTTTTCCACTTGACGATTGAATTGATGCCATTGTTCATTAGTTAAAGCATTCAACATCGGTTGATCGGGCAATATCTCTCCCCTTGTTATACTGGTTTAACGATTAAAACTACCGCCGAACGCGCTTGCACCCGATAGGTTTCCGATTCAATAGCGGCGGCGGCATCTAAATCACAGGCTGCCTCGGACAATTGCCAAGCAGTATCGATGACGCGATGCCATTTTTCCTCTGGGAATAGGGGGGGTAACTGGAAGTCGAGAGATTCCCAGTAAGCGTTGAGCATAATGTGTAAATACTCGTTCGCCTTGGGATGACGCAGGGAAAAAGCTAAACTGCGGGAATCTTCCGACCAATCGGGTTTACTCAACTGTACGCCATGCCAACTCAGATGGGGTTCGAGACTGGTATAGGTGACTTCTAGCAATTTTTCCTGACGGAAAAGAGCTAATTTTTTATTAAAATCGATCAGTCTCCTTACGAAACACCAAAGATCGAACTCTTGCTCTACCGCACTCCAATCGAACCAACTTAACTGGTTATCCTGACAATAGGCGTTATTGTTGCCCTTTTGGGTGCGTCGCACTTCGTCCCCCATCAACAGCATAGGTGTTCCTTGGGAAATGAACAGGATCGTTAAGAGATTTTTTATTTGTTGCAGTCGCAGGTTTTTAATCCTCTCGTTATTGGTTTCCCCTTCTACCCCACAATTCCAGCTAAAATTATCGTTGCAACCGTCCCGATTCTTCTCACCGTTAGCCTCGTTGTGTTTCTCGTCGTAGGACACTAGATCGTTAAGGGTAAAGCCATCGTGACAGGTAACAAAATTTATACTTCTATTGACATCGTTGTCAGGTCTGTGGTATATGTCGGGGCTTCCTAAAATCCGCGCCGCTAATTTCGTGACTATGCCGGTATCTCCCCGGACAAAAGCGCGCACATCATCGCGAAAAGGACCATTCCACTCGGAAAACCAATCGGCAAATTCGACAAATTGACCGACACTATACAATCCTGCCGCGTCCCAAGCTTCGGCGATTAATTTTGTCCCGGCTAAGACTGGATCCGATTCGATCGCCCAGATCATGTTATAACCTTTTTGCAGGATCGGTTCCCCGTCCACATTGCGCGATAATACGGCCGCTAGGTCAAAGCGAAAACCATCGACGTGCATTTCCGACACCCAATAGCGCAAACAATCGAGAATCATTTTGCCAACAATCGGATGACTACCCTTGAGGGTGTTACCACAGCCGGTATAGTTGCTATAGAGGCTTTTATCGACCGCATCGAGGATGTAGTAGGTGCGATTATCGATACCTTTCAAGGAAAGAGTCGGCCCGGTTTCGTCTCCCTCGGCGGTATGATTGAAAACCACATCGAGAATCACTTCGATCCCCGCTTTGTGTAACGCTTTCACCAGATCGCGAAATTCATTCAAAGGACCGAGCGGTGAGCGATCGCTACTGTAGCCGGCATGGGGCGCAAAAAAGCCGATCGTGCTATAACCCCAATAGTTAGTTAACCCCGGCATGGCCGCAGCGGGATCAAAGTAATGAATCGGTAACAATTCCACGGCAGTAATGCCTAGGTTTTTCAAATAGGGTATTTTTTCGATTAATCCCGCAAAAGTACCTCTTTTTTCCTCGCTAACACCGGAATTCGGGTTACGAGTAAAGCCACCGACGTGCATTTCGTAGATAAAACTGGCAGAGTAGGGAGTGCGTAGCGGTGCGTCATCTTCCCAATCGTAGCGGCTCGGATCCACTACCAGACCCCGCAAAGCTCGATGGCAATTATCGCCTTTTTCGCTGGCAGCTTGTCGATCATAAATTTCCGCACCGACAATCGCTTTCGCATAGGGATCAAGAACTACTTTATCAGGATCGAAGCGATGACCCCGGGCCGGATTATCCGGACCATAGACTCGATAAGCATACACTTGACCGACTCCAATGCCGTGAACGAAAATATGCCAATAGAAAAAGGTGCGGTTTGTTTGCGGGGTGAGGAGAATAGTCCGGCTAGGTACGGGAGAATTAGTATCATCAAATAATAATAATTCTATGGCAGTGGCATACTTAGAAAATAGTGAGAAGTTGACACCATCAGCCAAGACAGTCGCACCGACGGGATGGCTTTTACCGTGATCGGTTTTTAAGGTCATTGTCAAGAGAGAAGAAGTGATTAGGAGTAGTATGAGATTATACTAAATCCTGTTTAAAAAGTGTAGGAGAGTGGGAAGTGGGCTTCAGCCGTGAGCTTTTGCGTTCGACAAAAGCTCACGCCGAGGTCCGAACGGAAGTGACAAGTGGGGAGATGGAAGAAACACCATAACTTAGGAGTTAATCATAAGACCTCTGGCAAAAATCAAAAATCTGACCTTAGGTGAGGAGTCTCCGAGCCAGTAGTCAGTAGTCAGTCCCGATGAAAAAATTTTCACCCCCACAGATGAAAGAGGTTTCCTTCCCCACACCCCACACCCTACACCCTCTTTCAAGTCAGGAGAATTAAGAATGAGCATTAATCAATTAAATGCTTTATTTAGGGATTTTAGGCAATTTTATGCCTATTTTTCTCATTTTTGAACTATCAAAAATTAATTATGCAAGAACTCTATACTATTAAAAACGGATTTGGGATGAAACATAAAAAGAACTTGATTCCTTGCTCACTCTCCGATTTCAGAAGTTTAATAAATCTCAGATTATGACAGTATCAAGTATATCTATCCTGTGATTGCTGTGGGCAGGGACAAGTTAGAGGCGATCGGGTCAAAATGATCAGTATTTTATATGTAAATACCTTCAATACTTAAAAATATTTAAATTTACAATTGGTAATATTTATTTTTACTTAAGAATTTATTGAGAATAATTTTTATTTATTGACGAGGTGGCAATACTTCCAGCGATTCTGGTATAATTTTGCATTATGCTATGGTGGATTTTTCTGTGCTTTTTTGGAGTTTTCAAGGTCTAGCTTGCCTTGAAACCATTGCTAAATCTAGACTTTCCCTTTTAGCCAAACCAAACACTTTCGCCAATTATCCCTTTTTTCCCTAACAACGTTGATCTAATTTTTGTGTAGTTTTGTTGCAAAGTCAAATTTTTTTTGACAAAATGCCTAAATTGTGGTAATGACGAAGTATTACGGGATTTAGCATCATCTCTAGTTCCAGTGTTTCCTAAAACCAGAGACTTCGTACCTCACCCTTAAGATAACTGCTAGAGTTGTTTCTTCTAAGTACCTAAGCAAAATTAATTACACATCTAAGCCACTACTCCGTCAGACTTCTGGTGTGAGGAAACAGTGAACTGAAAACTCAAATCCGATCCCTAATAGCTGTCTCCCGTCTCCCGTCTCCCGTCTCCCGTCTGCCGTCTCCTGACGACCGTCTCCGTTCGGACCTCGGCGTGAGCTTTTGTCGAACGCAAAAGCTCACGGCCGAAGCCTGTCTCCTGTCTCGACTAGGAAATTAATTTTGCACGACTACTTAGTATTTGAATTGATAAAAATAAATTTATTTGATGTTGTCTGTGGAGATTTTTTGGGTAATATAAGCCGCTCTCTTGTTTATTACAACGCCAATTCAAAAACTTGTTCAGGAAACCCAAGAGCAATTACTAACAGGCTGGAATGACTTCTAATCGTTAGTCTCACTGAGTCTAGTTGAGAAAACCACCATAACCAGCATTGATTATTAACTAAAATTATCTAGGGCTTGCTGAATAAATCTAAAAACCTTGTTGGATAAGGCTTTTAGACTTTTTTGACCTCAAAAAGTGCCGACCATTGGAGTGATCGGGGGGAAAATTCAGGTGCTTTTTCCCTGAAAATTAGGTAACTGACTACCTCAAAATCGGTAAAACCCCACACCCTACACCCCACCCCCCCGATGTCGGGGGGGGGTTGGGGGGGCCACACCCTGCCCCCACCAACAAACTTTTTCAGCAAGCCCTATCTAAAGCTTCAAATTGACGTAAAGCAAGACTAGAACCTTGGCTCCAGCCTAATTCTACATAATAGGGAAAAAGTTTCTTGATATTTATATCGGGAAAGAGACGACTGTTTTCGCTTTCTTGATAACTGTCTTCTATTAACAGATATATTTTTAATTCTTCCCGACGATAAACCCACAATTCGGGTATTTTCAACAATTGATAAGCCTCTACATCAGTCAGGGAAGTAAAATCCACTTCTATAGCTAAATCGGGAGGAGGATCGACAGTTAAATCAATTCTCTCTTTGCCTAAAATTGCCTGTCTATTATCAATATAAAAACAAGTATCTGGTTCTACTCCTGCTTCCCCCGGCATTTTCAAGGTAATCGGATCAAAACATTGCCAGTCTTTGCCTTGGCGACGGAGGATAATTTTTACTAAATCCCTTAATGTATCAACACGATTGCCATGACTTGGTAAAGGAGACATAAGCCTAATTTCTTGAGTTTTGCGATTAAAATAGAGTTTGGGATAGGTTTTTTGGAGACGTAAACTCAGCAATCTTTCGTAATCTTCCCAAGTCTGATGGGTAAAAATAACTTGACTGCCAGGAGATAAAGATAAAGTATTTTCGTTGAGAGTAATTAGTAGCATTTTGGTAATTATCCTTGATTTTTAGCTGTGGGATTTAACTAATTTCGCTCTGGCAACCAATGCCTATCAAGCATTTGTTCGAGAGAATAGGGACAATTTAGAGGAAAATTGTGAGGAGATATTTCAGTTTTTTGCCCGACAATAAAAACGGCATCTTGATAAATTCTTTCTTGGTTATCTAGGAGATATTTTTCTAAATTTGTACTTAAATATCCATTTAGATGCACTCTAAAAGTAGCTATTTCTCCTTGCCAATGCCGATGATGTAATTCAAATTCTTCTGACCAATATTGCCAGAGCAAAAGATGAATAATTATCTGTCTTAAAAAACTCTCAACTCGATTTTTATCCCGTTTGCTCAAAGCCTCCAACTCCTCGATTAAATGTTGAATATCTAACTCAGCTAGACGATTTTCCTTGAGAAGTTTAATTGTTTCAGTCAACCAGAGATGTTCATCTTGTTCGTAGAGAAATTGTAACTGATTTAGCCAAGTATCTTTTTTCATATTTTTTTGGCTGAGGAGACTTCTAAAACTGCTTTCGGGTAGGCAATGCGTTGATGGTGGAATTGTTGCCAAACTTGCACAAAAACCTCGGCAATAATTGGTAATTCCTCCTGACGAATACCACTATCTACTAATTGTTGATCGCGCCATCGGGCCTGAAAAATCTTTTTGATCATATCCATGGCTTGTTCTGGGGAGGCCTCCTTCAGCGATCGCAAAGCGGCCTCGCTACTATCGGCTAACATGACGATCGCCGTTTCTCGCGATTGGGGAATCGGACCATCGTAGCGAAAGGCCGCCTCATCGACGAATTCTTGACCATTTTGGGCGGATTTTTGCAAAGCTTGCTGATAAAAATAGGAAATTAAGAGATTGCCTTGGTGTTCGGGAATAAAATCGCGGACCACTCGCGGTAAACCGTGTCTGCGGGCCATGACTAACCCTTCACTAACGTGCTTTTTAATAATCTCGGCGCTGACATAGGGATCGTTAATTTCATCGTGTTTATTCGGGCCACCCATTTGATTTTCAATAAAACCGAGAGGATCGTGCATTTTCCCGATATCGTGATAGAGGGTTCCCGTGCGAATTAATTCCACATTACAGTGCAGTTTTCGGGCGGCCGCTTCAGCTAAACAGGCGACAAAAAGGGTATGTTGAAAAGTACCCGGTGCTTCCGTGGCCAAACGTTTGAGCAAACTACAATTAGGATTGGACAACTCCACCAGACGAATGGGAGTGACCACATCGAAACAGCGTTCCAAATAGGGGGATAATCCTAGGGCGATTACCGTCCAAGCTATCCCCGATAGACCATAGACGAGGGCCGTGGGTAGTAGAGTATAGATGATCGTGCTGGCCGTGGCGCTAACGATTAGGTAAGTGAGCAGATAAACACCCCCTTGGCTGACTCCGATTCCCATCCCTAGCAGCGATAATTCATCCCGGGAGCGCAATTTTCCCGCTATCATAGCCGCTAATAGTCCCCCTATCGTCCCGGCGATTAAATCGGCGCTGATACCTTGGATGCTGAATAGGGAAAGACCGGCAGTTAAGAGGACCTGGGTGACGGCCAGAGTCGGGCCGTAGAAACTGCTGACTAATAAACCCACGGCGGCCAGATTGGTAAAGGGAATATTGGCGATCGCTAGGATCGGTGTGGTAAAACTTAGTAAACCCAAGAGAAGAAAATCCCGGTGACGCAGAGGCCGATGGAGACGCTGGGCAACGAGGCAAAAAGTGCCGATCGCACTGGTGACAAGGATTGCCGTTGACCCTAAACCCATCCAGTTAATGCCCCGTTCGCTCAAACCAAAGCCATCGATGAGAACAAACTGAGCTTGAGTAATTGTTTCACCTGCTTTAACGATAATTTGACCAGTTTGGGCGTTAGACATGACCATATCTACCGCTTCCACCGCTTTAGTGGCTTGTTCTTTGGTTGCCTCCCGATCTTCTATCAGGTTCGTTTGTCCCTCTAGGGCTGCCAGAAGGATATTTTCGGCTAAAGACTGCTGGCGACGGGTGAGGCGATCGCTGCTAATCTGCACGGCGATGGTATCCTGTAGGTGACTGGTGGAAATCCCCGGGGGAATGCCCTGTACCAAAATCCGGCGCTCCGCTTGCAGGATGGCTGTTTCTAGGTTTTGCCACTCTCGATCGCCCATTTGGGCCACTGCGATCAGATCGGCGTATTTGAGTTTATTTAAGCTGGAATGCCGATAATTTTGGCTGGTTTGCTCCTTTATTTGCCGTAATTGACCTAATCGATCGATAAATTGCTCAAATTTCCCCTTCGCCACGCGCTGACCATAGGCTTGGATTTCGTATATAGCATATTCCTGCTCTTTTGTCAAGAGTTTCGTAAAAGATTCTTCATAGTTGAGGCGGCTTTGTAGAGTTGACCATTGAGCGGCAGAAAAGGTGAGCAGCGTTTCCATTGTGGCGTCAGAAATAGTCCTGCCCATTAAAATGGAATTTTTTCGCAGAATTGGGCTAATTTGACTTAATTGCCCTAGAGTGTCCCGCAGCGATCGCTCAATCTGGGCGGTGGTTTGGGGGTCTCTTTTCAGCCGGGGAAGCAGTCCAGCCCGAATTTTTTGGCGTTTGAGGGCGGTGGTTTCTTGGTCTTCAAAACGGGCATCTTCGGGGGCGATAATTGTGACTGGAGAAATAGTCCCGACGGCCAATTTCGGCTGATTATAGAAACGATAACCGACCACGCTAGTCAGACAACCAACGGTAAACAGGAAGATTAACGGTCGTCGAAGTTTACCTAGGGAGTAAGAGCGAGATTTTCGGGCAGAATCAGGAAAAACAGTGAAAGAATGCAGAAAATGATTCATAAATTCCAGCTAAATTCTATAAACTGCGCCACCATGCCCAGGGAAAAAATACCGGCAACTTGGTTTTGTGTCCCCTTTCTATTTTAAGGATTCCCTGTACAAAAAAATTTTTTCTCGATCGGGGTTGGGGGTTGGGGATTTCAGTTATCAGTTATCAGCTTCTGAAGGCAAGGGGCAACAGGCACTCGTGCAGAAGACAGAATCTGGCAATTCTCCTACCTAAAAAGAAGGTTAGAAACTAAGCACATCAAAGCTTTTAGCTTAACCAATTAGGTTTTAGATTCGGCCCTGTTATCAGTTATCAGATGTGAGTTGTCAGATGTGATAAGCTGCCCGCGCATTTAAATTGCTTGTTGAGACGAGGCAAGAGGCACTCTTGCAAGAGGCAACAGTAAAGGGATTGGGGGAGATTCGGCTAATCTTAAGAATAAGCGCTTTAAATGCGTCTTAGCTTACCATTTTTCACAAGTAATGGCAGAGATGGTTAATTGCCCTCACCCCTAACCCCCCCCTGCCCCCCACCCCCCCTGCCCCCCCGACATCGGGGGGGCAGGGGGGGCAGGGGGGGTAAGATACCTGCCAAGAATAAAGAAAAATGGTATCGAGTGATACTAAACGTCGGGACAGATAAACAGTTATAAGGTCGGTCAAGCGGTTATTTCAGGTCTATGGCTCCTTATTTCATGCCTAAACGTTTCGCACTACTGTTTACTGATTACTGTTCACTGATTCTGGGCCCGATCAAGAAATAATCTGTCCCCAAAATCCCGTAAAAATTCGGGTTCCGTCTTTGAGAATATGAATTTCCACTTGATCCGATGCCCAATTAATCTGATCTTCCCAAGCGGGATTGAGGATGTGAATCCGTTGATTGCTAGAAGAAACGGGAGAATCGGGGGAATGAATAGCCAGGGATTCCACATAGGCCCCATCCACCAAAATATCTAACTGGGCCAATAATTCTTGAGAGTGGGGCGGTGCTTGGGTTGAGCGCAATTGTTTGATCGTAAATCCCGTGAAGGACATCACATTTAAGCCTTTTTCCTTAACATATTTAGCTAATTCTGTCAAGGCTTTTGCTTGCCAAAAAGGTTCACCTCCGGAGAAAGTTAGGCCTCTATTGCGGGGATTAGCCAAAATTTTGGCAGCTAGAGACTCAACAGTAATTAATTGATTGATCTCGAAGGACCAGGAAGCTTGATTAAAACAACCCCGACACTGGCGAGAACAACCCTGTACCCAGACCACCGCCCGACAGCCGGGGCCGTTAACGGCGGATTCATCCACATAGCCCATGATATTGAGATGATGGGCGGGAATTTGCCCTAATTCGGCAGCAATAGTCAGACTCATCGCTTATAATCCTCGATCGATTCCTATCTTTTTCATGCTAGGGAAAAAACGACAAAAATTGATCGCTCTTGCCATGATTTGTTAACCTTTGACACACATCACCTGCTTGAGAGTGGCGACAATTTCCACGAGATCAGCCTGTTGATTCATCACCTGTTGGATCGGTTTATAAGCTCCCGGAATCTCATCAATAACGCCCTCATCCTTGCGGCATTCAACCCCTTCGGTTTGGGCGATTAAATCATCAAGAGTAAAGATTTTTTTAGCCAGATTTCTCGACATCAAGCGCCCAGCCCCGTGGGAACAGGAACAGAAGCTATTATGTTCCCCTTTGCCTTTGACAATATAAGATTGCGCTCCCATGGAACCGGGGATAATACCATAATCGGTTTCTCTAGCGCGGACGGCTCCTTTTCGGGTGACATAAACCTCCTCCCCAAAATGAATTTCTTTTTCGGCATAATTGTGATGACAATTAACTACTAAGAGGGGTTTAGTTGGTTTGCCTCCCGCTAGATGTTTTTCAACAATGCGTTTAAATCTAGCTATCATAATTTCCCGATTATAACGGGCATATTCCTGGGCCCATTGTAGATCGTGCCAGTAGGCGGCAAATTCTTCTGTACCGGCGACAAAGTAGGCCAGATCGAGGTCGGGTAATTTACATTCTGCTAGTTTGGCTAACTCTTTGGCAGTATCAATATGACATTGGGCCAGTTGATTACCAATACCTCTAGAACCGGAATGGAGCATTAACCAAACTTGATTGTCTGTATCTAAACAAATTTCGATAAAGTGATTACCACCCCCCAGAGAACCCATTTGTTTAAGGGCTTTTTTCTCTAGGTTTTGTACGCCTCGATGAATCTGTTTAAATTCCGCCCATTTTGGCCATTTAGTTACTTCCCGATCCACTTCTTTATTTTCCGCAAAACCGACGGGAATATTCGCCTCCACATCGAGGCGAATTTTTTTAAGTTTTCCCTGCAATTGTTCACCGGTGAAAGGCATTTTTAGGGCAGCCATGCCGCAACCGATATCGACCCCGACGGCGGCGGGAATTACGGCATCTTTGGTGGCAATAACCGAACCGACTAAAGCACCTTTACCCAAGTGAACATCGGGCATTAAAGAAATGTGTTTATAAACAAAAGGTAGGGAAGCGACATTTTTGGCCATTTGGGTTTCTTGGGGTCCCAATTCATGCCCCGCCCAAGATAAAATCGGTGTCGGTGTGGAAAGTTCCAGAGTTTCGTAAGTCATATTTTTTATGAAATAATCAGATAAAAAGCGGATACAACCAAGACAATAAGGCAATGGAGATTCTGCGATAAATTTAGATAAATTGTTATCGGCGATCGTATTTTAGCACCAGAGGATAAGCTGTTGACTATCTAATACCAAATCCGTTTTTAATAGTGTGATTAACTCCCAAGTTATGAATTGTTTCTCCCCACACCCTACACCCTACACCCCACACCCCACTATCCTATACTTTTTAAACAGGATTTAGTATAAATTACTCGTTCAGACTGCCCCCAGGAGAATTTTTCACTTTCACCGGAGGTTTACCGACTACTGTAATACTACCAAAAAGGTTCGGATACCTACACTATCGAGAAAGCGGGGTTATTTTGCACTATAGAGATAACGAAGGAACTGATAGGGGTAGGTATCGCCTAAAAACCGAGTACAGTTCCGATTCTAGAATTCACTATAGTTGTATCGGAGCAGCACAAAGATTATGGGAAAAGTAGTTGGAATTGACTTAGGGACGACTAACTCCTGCGTCGCGGTTATGGAAGGGGGTAAACCCACCGTTATCGCCAACGCCGAAGGATTTAGAACAACGCCCTCAGTCGTCGCCTACGCCAAAAATGGCGAGCGCCTAGTAGGACAAATCGCCAAACGTCAAGCGGTAATGAACCCGTACAATACTTTTTATTCCGTCAAACGCTTCATCGGCCGGAAATTCAACGAAGTTAGCAAGGAAGCCACAGAAGTATCCTACAAAGCTCTTCAAGACGGCAACGGCAACGTTAAATTAGACTGTCCGGCCCAGGGCAGACAATTCGCCCCCGAAGAAATTTCCGCCCAGGTACTGCGGAAACTGGTGGAAGATGCCAGTAAATACCTCGGCGAAACCGTTACCCAAGCAGTCATCACCGTACCTGCTTATTTTAATGACTCCCAACGTCAAGCCACCAAAGATGCGGGGAGAATTGCCGGGATTGAAGTTCTCCGCATTATCAACGAACCCACCGCCGCCTCTCTTGCCTACGGATTAGAGAGAAAAGCTAACGAAACCATTCTCGTTTTTGACTTGGGTGGGGGAACCTTTGACGTATCGGTTCTGGAAGTGGGTGATGGTGTCTTTGAAGTTCTCGCTACCTCTGGAGATACTCATCTCGGGGGTGATGACTTCGATAAAAAAATCGTTGATTATTTAGCCGAAGAATTCGAAAAATTTGAAGGAATCGATCTCCGTCAAGATAAACAAGCCCTGCAACGTCTCACGGAAGCGGCGGAAAAAGCCAAAATTGAGCTTTCTAGCGTTACCCAAACGGAAATTAACCTGCCCTTCATCACCGCTACCGCCGAAGGACCAAAACACCTAGATACTACCTTAACCAGAGCTAAATTTGAGGAAATTTGTGGCGATTTAATTGATCGCTGTCGGCGTCCCGTAGAAAATGCCGTCCGTGATGCCAAAATCGATAAATCTGCCCTCGATGAAGTGGTTCTCGTCGGTGGTTCAACCCGGATTCCCGCCATTCAAGAATTAGTTAAACAAGTTCTGGGCAAAGAGCCTAACCAAAGCGTTAACCCTGATGAAGTGGTAGCTGTGGGTGCCGCTATTCAAGGTGGTGTTCTTGCCGGTGAAGTCAAAGATATTCTTCTGCTTGATGTTTCTCCTCTGTCTCTGGGTGTGGAAACCCTCGGCGGTGTGATGACGCGGATTATTCCCCGCAATACCACTATCCCCACCAGAAAATCGGAAGTTTTCTCTACGGCAGTAGACTCACAAACTAACGTAGAAATCCACGTCCTGCAAGGGGAACGGGAAATAGCCAGAGATAACAAGAGTTTGGGAACTTTCCGACTCGATGGCATCCCTCCCGCTCCTCGTGGTCTGCCTCAAATCGAAGTGGTTTTCGACATCGATGCTAACGGTATTTTAAATGTCACCGCTAAGGATAAAGGTACAGGAAAAGAACAATCGATCAGCATCACCGGCGCTTCTACCTTGCCGCAAAATGAAGTGGAACGCATGGTAAATGAGGCAGAATCGAACGCCGCGGCTGATAAAGAACGTCGCGAACGCATTGAACGCAAAAATCAAGCTGATTCCCTGGTTTATCAAGCTGAGAAGCAGTTATTCGAGTTAGGCGATAAGGTTCCCCCATTAGAGAAAACGAAAGCCCAAAAGTTGATTAAAGAACTGAAAGAAGCGATCGCTCAAGAGGATGATGGTAAGATCAAAGTAGCCCTACCGGAATTACAACAAGTCCTCTACGAGATCGGTACCCGTATCTATCAGCAAGCAGCCCCTAGCAATCCCACCGGTGGCAATAACAATGGCCCCTCTGGTGGTGCTGGTGGTGGCGATGATGTCATCGATGCGGAATTCTCCGACACTAAATAAAAATTAAGTTCCTAGCTCCGACAAGGACACAAGTTAACTTGTGTCCTTTTTTCATTGCGGCTTTCTTACAGATAAGGCTGTTACTGAAAATTAGGACTAAACTTAAGTAAACCATCTTGGAGAACTAAGATTAAGAAAATGGAAATTTATCAATTTAGCCAACGCCAGACAATTATTATTGCTATTCTAGTCCTCTATCTCGGTAAGTATTTAAGCCAAAATATCAAATTTCTACAAGATTATAACATTCCTGATGCCGTTGCTGGTGGTGTCTTAGCTTCCTTATTTTTCGGTCTATTTTTTGCTGTTTTTAAATGGCAAATCGAATTTACCCTCAATGTTCGGGATGCCCTGTTAATCGTTTTTTTTACTACTATCGGGCTGTCCTCAAAACTAAAAACCCTGCTGCAAGGGGGGAAACCCTTGCTAATTTTATTGATAACCGCGGTGGTTTATCTCATTCTACAAAATTTAGCCGGGTTAGGAGTGGCAAAAGTGATGGGATTGGATTTACGCATCGGTTTGATTGCTGGTTCCGTTTCTTTGAGTGGCGGTCACGGGACTGCCATTGCTTGGGCTTCTATTTTTCGTGATAATTATGGCATCGCCAAAGCATCAGAAATCGGTATAGCCAGTGCTACTTTTGGGCTAGTTTTAGGGGGAATTATTGGCGGACCGGTGGCTAAATGGTTAATTACTAGAAATCGACTGCGAGCCAATAATCAGGACCAAGATTTAACGGTGGGAATTAAACAAAGCCAGAGGAATGTCAATATCGATTACAATACAATGCTCCATTCAATCTTGGTGATTGGTTTAACTATCGGTTTAGGTAATCAGATTAACTACTGGGTAACTCCCCTTGGTTTAAAATTACCGGATTTTGTCACCTGTTTATTGGCAGGAATTATCCTGACTAATACCGTACCTTTGCTATTGAAACGCTTTCCTTGGCCCGCTAATACGCCCTCTTTAGCCTTAATTTCTGATGTTAGTCTCGGTTTATTCCTATCAATGTCCTTGATGAGTTTACAATTATGGACATTGATCGATTTGGCCGGACCGATTGCTATCCTGTTATTAGTGCAGTTCTCACTCAGCATTATTTATACTGTTTTACTGGTCTTTCCCGTAATGGGAAAAAACTATCATGCTTCAGTAGTTTGCGCCGGTTATTTGGGTTTAACTCTAGGGGCAACTCCCACAGCGATCGCAAATATGACAGCAGTAACGGAAAATTTTGGGGCTTCTCCCCAAGCATTTATTATTGTTCCTTTGGTGGGGGCATTTTTTATTGATTTGTCTAATGCTTTTGTCATCCAGCAATTTTTGAATTTTCTGACTTAAAAATTTTTACCGATCAAGTGATCATTGAGGAAAGTTTACTAATCTTGTCCGTCAAGATTGGCAAAAGCTTACAGTAAAATCGGAATAATACCAAATCCGTTTTTAATAATATCATTAACTGCCAATCAAACTTTAAAAACCCAGTTATGGATTGTTTCTTGCTGCTCCGGCGCTCCCCGCTTCCACAAGGACACAAGTTAACTTGTGTCCTTTTTTAGTCTCAAAATCAGAAATTAGGCTAATCCGACTAATTTAGCGCTGTATTCCCACACTTTTGCCCCTCTTTCCTCGTCGCGAGCTTGAGGAGAAACCCTTTGCACAAAGGATTTACCCTCTTTTTTCTGACGGTTGCCCCAACTCCAGTAAGCACCAGATTGACGGTATTCGGGGTCAGCCACCACCATAGCGACTCTTTCCCCGGCTAATTCTTGGGAAACATAGCCACCGGTGATATTTTTCTGGAACCAGGGGAAAAACTGCTGGAAAAAGGGGTAATGGTTGCGGAAAAGGGGTGTATCGGCCACACAACCCGGATAGAGGGAAGTAAAAGTGATTCCGGTCGATTGGTGATAGCGTTTGTGCAGTTCCCGCATGGTGAGAACATTACACACCTTACTATCTTTGTAGGCCTTGACCGATTCAAATTTTTTGCCGTCGGCCATAGTAATCGGGGTTTTGAAACCCTTGGCAAACCCCTCCAAATCGCCCAAATCGGGACGAGGAGGAATTTTACCGCCTAATTCATCGGGATTATGGGTGACAGTGCCGAGAATGACTAAACGGCGGTCGGGAGAAGGGGAATTTTTTAGATCTTCCAAGAGCAAATTTGACAACAGGAAATGACCTAAATGATTGGTGGCCATGCTCAATTCATAACCGTCGGGACTTCTTAAGGGTTCTTTGAGCAAAGGCAGATAGATAGCGGCATTGCAGACTAAAGCGGTTAGGGGTCTGCCCAAGGCCCGGAAATTTTTAACGAAGCGCCGGACGCTATCGAGGGAACCGAGGTCGATAAATTCAATACAGTAGTTATCCCGGGGAATGTTCAATTCCTTGGCAGCCTGTTCCATTTTCGGGATATCCCGACAGGCCATAACCACAAACCAACCTCTTTGAGCAAGGGATTTAGCGGCGTAGAGACCGACTCCAGAAGTTGTCCCAGTAATGATCACCGTGGGTTTTTGATCTTGTACCATTTTTTGATAGTTTTCGTTAATCGCTCTGGTCTAGGGAATATCCAAGGGATTCCGATTATAAATTTTATCTCAAATGTCGGGGTTTCATCCCGTCCCTAAAAGCGACGGGATGAAACCAAGCGCCAATATAAAACAGCACTTCGACACATTTCGACAGGCTCAATGTAAAGGCTCAACGTAAAGGCTCAGTGACACGAAGCACGATTAAAAATAAGCGTCCAGTCTCCTGACAAAATCTCGAATAACTTCTTCTTGTAAGGGTCTTGACCTACTCAGGCCAAATAGCTACCATGTAAGTAGAGCGGATAGGGTAATCAACCGCTTTAAAAACCCATGTAGTCTAACCACTACGCTATCTGCACCTTGACAATTAAAGATATGGGGTTCTACTCAATAGTTCTAGTTTCCCCCTGCTCGTGATGTAAAATCTTTACAGGAAATAGACAAAGCAGTATTTGAAGCTAACGTTTCAATTCAAGCAAACTTTGTACCCCCCCCTTGCCCCCCCCCGACGTCGGGGGGGGCAAGGGGGACTATCGTAGGGCATACGAAAAGTAACGCTTAGGGAGAGAACCACCTCTGGGTTGGATAACGCAAGGCATCTAATTTAAGTGGACTCGTTGAACTAAGAATCCCGAAGCGCTTAGTGCGACGGGAGTGTCAAATAACTTCAAATTTTCGTGAGTGTTCACTTATCAGTAATCAGTTATCAGTTATCAGTGATCAGTTATCAGATTTAAGTTTACCGATCTCCCCACTTCCCCACTTCCCCAATTCATAATTCATAACTAACGAATGGGTTTAGCTAAATCACCGACTTTAAAACCATTACCGGTAATGATGCGACCGACGCTAGATTGACCATCAGCTTCGACAATTTCGAGAGTGCCAATCGGTTGAGTAATCTGACGGATAACCTTACCCGTTTGCGGATCCTTGACCGTTTGAGTCGTCCGTTCGATGGAAATGCGTAAACCGACACGATAACCTTCTCCCGTACCTTTATTGAGAATTACCTGATTTCCCGCCACGGCAGCCACTAAAGCGGTGACAGTCGGGAGCGAGCGAGGTGTAGCGGCGATTTGGTCGGCTTTATCATTGAGATTATCCACCACCCGCGCCACTGCCTTATCGGTGGCAATACTGAGTAATTTCCCTTCGTTGGAGGTTTGGGAACCACCCCCAACTCCTAAAACCACGGTTGAACCATCGGATTGATTGGCAGTACCATCTCCCTGAGCGGTGGTAATAATTTCGGCCGTGGTGGTATTAATTGCCCGGACATTCAACTTGACAAAAGCATCGGTTTCTGTCTTGGCAGTGCTAAAAATAATAAACGAGCCACCGGATTGTTTTTTTTGTAAATCGAATTGGGTAATCGAACCGATAATCACCACATCTACCCCCAAAATTTGCCCGATTTGAGCAGCGGTAGCGGCATCTACCCGTCCCGAAGCCCCGAAATTCTGTTCTCTGAGGACAGCATCAATGCGACTGCGCTCAATGACTGTATAGCGACCACTTTCCACCAATTTATTGACGAGAATATCGCTGACACCACTGGCCCCACCATTGAGAAATGTTAACCACTGGGGATTACTGAGACCGCTATAATCGAAGTCTAAAACCGCTACTCGCACCTTTTCGCTTTTTTGGGCTAAGAGTAAAGGTAAATTGTTAGAGGTAGCTTGGGAGAAAGCCGGTGCGTTGAAGCTAAAACCCAAACTAGAAGCGACTCCCACAAGGGTGATTAGGGCAGAAAAACCACGGATACTATCTTGATCGAACATGATAAGGGGTTCTCCAGTCAAATAGAATATAGCTCATAATACATCTGAAAATTGCTCTAACTATCGAGAGTGATCAAGAGCGAGAATTTTGAATGGCAGTAATTAAACCTCTCACTTCCTCGGTTCCCTCGGAAGCTTCAAAGGAAGTGGGAAATTTACCCTTAGCAATCATCCGCAATCCCAAGGGGGCAATACTTAATAAACCCTGTAAATCGCGCCAATAATTGCCCACCACATAGAGGCCGAATTTGCGTTCATCAACCCATCCCCCTGCTTTGACTAATTCCACTAAAACTTTCCGGTGACGAATGGGACGACTACTATCGTCCGACTTGCGGGCGAGTATTTCCTGTTTAATTTTACTAATCTGATCCATGGGGGCCACTGCCATGGGACAAACCGCATTACAGAAATAGCAACGGGTACAACCCCAAACCCCTGCGGTGCCTTGGTTATAAAGTTCTAGGCGACTTTCCTGATTACCATCGCGGGAATCTGCTAGGGTGCGCTGTGCTTTTGCTAAAGCGTGGGGACCGACAAAATCGGGATTGACTTGCTTGGCATTACATTCCGAATAACAGGCCCCGCACATAATGCAGTTACCCATCTGATTGAGATTGGCTCTTTCTTCTGGAGTTTGCAGAAATTCTCGTTCGGGAATGGTGCGCGCTTGACTACTAATATAAGGTTCAACCCTTTCTAAATCGTCCCAAAACGGTTGCATATTAACGATTAAATCCCGGATAATCGGTAAATTGCCTAGGGGCGCGATCGTGATTTCAGGAATTTCTCCGGCATCTTTTTGGCTACAATGGTTTAATTCACTGGCGATATTTTGTTGACAAGCCAGGGCCGAACGACCGTTAATTTTCATAGCACAGCTGCCACAAATTGTGTTGCGGCAATTTTTGCGAAAGGCCAAAGTTCCATCAAGTTCCCATTTGATGCGATTAAGGCAGTCGAGAATTGTATTTCCCGCCTCCACCTCTAGGGTAAAATTTTCTAGGTAGGGGGTGTCGTTGGGTCGTTGACGCAGAATTTTAAAATAAACTTCCATACTCGGCACGGGGATGAGGGACTCCTAATACTCAGGATAATCGATGTTAACGGGCCAAGGGGGAGCTAGTAATGGTAATTAATCCTTAAGATTTGCCCTGGTCGGTTGAGCCAAGGGGTGGGTATCTAGGCCTAATGATAGATGGGGAAGTCGATCGAAAACAGTTTAATCACCCCGGATTTACTGCTCTGGGTCATTACTTTTTTGCCAACTCCAACCACAAGTATAGTTTCTCAATTCCTTGCTAGGTATAGCTTAATCCATTTTATGTCCTTACTTTCTCCTCCTGTTTTCCTCGCACCCGACCAAAAATTGCCAGAGTCTTGACCAAAAATTTCCTCTCCCCCACAAGGTTTACACTTACTACCTAGTCTGGGGTCTTCTTAGCACGATTGTCATCACCGAACCATCAGTTTTAAAAAATTTATTATTCCCCTCTAGACATTTTTGGCGAGATTTTTGGTATGATCAATTTGTCAGTGTAAACTTAATTGACAGTCAGTCAAAAATCAAGGAACATTAAAAAGTACCATGAGTGATATCTCTCCTACTCCCCTAACCGGGAAAGCTCTACTACAAAAAGTCAAAGAGTTATCCCACTTACCCCGTCGCGAAACGGCAAAACGTTGTGGTTACTACTCCCAAAGTAAAGATGGTCAAGTTCGGGTCAATTTAACCGACTTTTACGATGCTGTTTTAGGTGCAAAAGGGGTTCCCCTCGATCCCGAAGGGACTAAAGATGGCCGCGGCCGCGAACCCACTTTCCGGGTTAGTGTCCATAAAAATGGTCAAATCGTCATCGGTTCCACCTATACCGAACAAATGAACTTGCAGCCCGGGGATGAATTTGAAATCAAACTTGGCTACAAGCACATCCACCTCAAACAAACGGAATCAGAAGAACCGGTAGAAGCTTAAATAGGTTAGGGAGTAGGGATAAGGACAAAAAAAATCGGCAGTCAAAAGGGCTAGTTTTGACAAGACCGACCAAAAAGACAATATAGATTCTTATCCCTAATTCTAACCCCTGACCGCCTCTTTTATCAACTCGAGGGGTTTTCCCTAAGCACTTTTTGTTCTTTTTCGCAACCCCCTAGGGATGGATTTTTGTGGGAGCTAGGCTTTTCCAGAGCAAAGTTCCACAGTTATTCTGTCCCTAGAGGGTTTGTTGTTTTAGCCATCAGGAGACAGGAGACTCCGAGACAGGAGACTCCGAGACAGGAGATTATTTTTATTTATTCTCCCTTCTCCCCACACCCCACACCCTACACCCTACACCCCACACCCCACACCCCACACCCCCCCTGCCCCCCCGATGTCGGGGGGGTTGGGGGGGTCACACCCCACACCCCACACCCCCACTTCCTTAGCACCTAATTGACAATGGACATGGCTGCCTTAATCAAAATTATTATCTTCCTGTTGGCCTGGTTAATTCTCTGGCTGCCCATTGCCATTGGTTTAGGGAGTCGTTTGGGATGGCAACCGCTGCAAGGGACAAAACCTGAGCAGAAATTGCCCCTGGTGGCCTCTCTTTACGTTTTGGCTCCCTTAGTTATCTGGGGATTATTAAAGATAGAGGGGAGCAGCCTCGATAATTACGGATTAATTTGGTCATTTTCCCTATTTATCTCCCTAACTAAAGGATTAATCCTGGCAGTGGTGGGATTAGGGATAATTTTTTTCCTAGAGGGGATTTTGACCTGGGTACATTGGCAGCCCAAAAATCTAACTCGTGCTTTTGCCTTGAGTTTACCCCTGTTGATAGTGGCCCTCTGGGTGGGTATTACCGAGGAATTAATCTTTCGGGGCATCTTTTTGAGCCAATTAAGCCAAGAATACGGTTTTTGGGTGGCGGGAGCCATTTCTAGCCTAATTTTTGCCCTGCTGCACCTGCTTTGGGAGCGTCAGCAAACGCTGCCGCAACTACCCGGTTTATTTCTGATGGGCATGGTTCTGGTCTGGGCGCGGGCGATCGATCATGGTAGTTTAGGATTAGCTTGGGGACTTCATAGCGGTTGGGTATGGGGATTGGCCTTGCTAGACAGTGCCGAATTGATGTCTTACAGCGATTCTGGGTTAGCTTGGGTTAAAGGTATCTATAACCAACCTTTAGCGGGGTTAGCGGGTATTCTTTGCCTCTTGGGGACAGCTTGGGGGTTAAACTTGTTTCAGTAGCCAAAAGCCGGTAAAAGTGCGACCAGAATCATCCGGTTGTATCAGGAGAAAGTGCAAACCTTGGCTTTCCTGTTTGGTTGCTTGATAAACATTGGCTGCCCGGGCTACATCTTCATCCTCGTAGGTTAGGAAAATCCAACGCTCATTTAGACCCGATTCCAAGACTAAACCGCCCGATCGCCCCCTTTCTGTGGGAATATGATCGATAAATACCGGGTTAATTTCCTCCAACCAACGAGCGATCGCCAGAGATTTTTTACCACCGGTAATAACCACACCGGGGATCATTAAAGTGGAGGCTAAACCTAATTTTAAGGGAGAAAAGGCCTCTGGTAGGGAAAGAATCGGTATTCGGCGATCGCCAAAAAAGTTGACTAAATCAACGGCGGGAAAGCGAGCAAAACGCCACTCTTGACCTAAAAATTGGTCTGGTAGGGGTTGCGGTGGAGGGGAGTCGATATTGATGGAGATTTGGCGTAATTCTAGCTGTTTTTTCAGGGCATTAACGTGACGGGTTAACTCAATTTTGATCTGTAAATTTTGACCGGCGAGGAGAAATAAATTGGCGCATTGGGGGCGAAAAACTTGGATAATTTCTGGGGAGGAGACTTGACAAGCTTGCTGTAACTGTTGGGTTAACCAGTCGCTATTAGCTTGGGATTGGGGACAGGAATTTTCATAAATAAGATGACCGAGAGGATCGTAAATTAACAATTGCCAGACTGTCTCAAGAGGGGAGGAAGATGAAGATTTATAAAAATCCGCTTGCCAAATAGTCATAATTGAGTAAAAAGCCACCAGTAAAAAGTCAAAAAATGGTCAGGAGTAGAGGTCAACTAAAAATTTTACCTTACCAGGACTTTTAAGTAACGCACAGAAAACGGGTTTCTCGGAGAAACCCGTTTTCTGCTCATGCACTCATGCAAAAAGGGGAATAAATAATCAGTCTTTAATAACCAGATTTAGTATTATTCTTAATTCTCCTGACGACCGACTACTGACTACTGACTCCTGACTCCGTTCGGCTGAGCTCACGGCCGAAGCCTAACCCTAACAACAATTTTTGATTTTTACAAGAGGTCTAATCTAGGAGCGAGACAAAAAAGGCTATATACTAGGGAAAGCTATAGCAAAAAATGTCGAGACAATGGAAGAAAATTGGCTAGAAATTGGGACAATAGTAGCACCCCAGGGACTGGAGGGAGAATTGCGAGTTTTATCGGTATCAGATTTTCCCGAACGTTTTCAGAAGCGAGGTATTAGGGGAATACAAGGGCCAAAAGGGGGAGAAATCCGAGAAATTACTCTGCTCAGGGGACGTGATCTACCGGGCAAAAATATTTATGTTATCAAGTTAGAGGGGGTTGAAAATCGGGAACAAGCTGAAGCTTTGCGCGGATATAAATTATGGGCGAATAAACTAGAAAAACCTCGCCTAAAAGCCGATGAATATCATGTTAGTGAGCTAGTAAACTTAGAGGTTTATCATCACCTGACAGGAGAAAAAATCGGGGTTGTAGTAGATATTTTCTGGGCTGGTAATGACATTTTAGCAGTGCAACTAGAAGCAAATCTCGCCTCTGTCAAGAAAAAAAGCCCTTCTTCCGACTCAAAAGCCACGGTCCTGGTTCCCTTTGTCAAAGAAATTGTGCCACTGGTGGATCTGAAAGCGGCACGCATCGAGATCTCGCCACCACCGGGGTTATTAGAGATCAATTTATCCTAGGCTGATTCTTGATGGTAGATTTCGACAAAGATAAGGTAATACTGGAACAGTAAGGATTAGCTGCTTTTTTAGCTAATTTAACAACACCCAGTTATCCCTAGGGACTGCTAACCAACCGTGACAATTTTTGATTTTTAGAGGAAGTCCACTTTTGTCACGGAAATGGGTAATCTCAAAAGGAAAGATAGATATTATTTTGATGAAAGGCTATGGGTATCAGCATCCTGAGAATCTGGGCGATCGCAGCTAATGGTTTTCGCGAGGTTATCCGCGATCGCATTCTTTACTTTATCGGGTTTTTTGCCTTGTTGATGGCCTTCGCTTGGCGTTTATTACCAGAAATTGCGATAGGAACCCATCAGAAAATCTTTCTTGACTTGGGATTAGCCGCTATCGGGTTATTAGGGGTAATTGTCGCGGTTTTTGTGGGTACAGGGCTAATTAATCAGGAAATTGACAAGAGAACTATTTTAGTTTTGATTCCCAAACCCCTGAGTCGGGCCGAATTTATCCTCGGTAAACACTTGGGTTTGTCTGGGGTTTTAGCGGTGATGTTGGGGGTAATGTTGGTGATTTACCTGCTGATGTTGCTGGGGATGAAAGTATCTTTTCAAGCTTTACCCCTGATTGTCTCGGTTTTCTATCTCGGTTTGGAATTAATTCTGATCGCAGCCCTGGCGATCGCTTTTGGGGTATTTACCAGTTCAATTTTAGCCACGTTAATGACTTTTGGGGTCTATCTCATGGGTCACATCAGCAAAGATCTGATCCAATTGGGTATAATCAGCAAAAATCCCAATATTCTCGCTATCACCCAAAATATTTATCTAATTCTCCCAGATTTGGAGAGATTAAATTTTAGAAACGAGGCCGTTTATGGTTTGCTCCCTAGTGCTGATGTCTTAATCGGTAATGCCCTCTACAGTCTCGTTTATACTGGTCTATTATTGGGTATCTCCATCCTCATCTTTTCACGACGACAATTTTAAATGGCCTTGGCGAATCAAGGTATGAATGTCATCGCCATCGATTAGTTTATAGACATTATTAGCCATGAAATTAAAGGCCCAACTGCATATTTTAAGTCGAGAAGCGGTCAATTATGGACTGGCAACCGTGGTCATGGAAGAAGCGGTTAATCCCGTCCTTGCAGCTTTTGCTAGACAGTTAAAACATTTACAATACTATGTAGTTCAGAATAGCCAGGGTGATTGGTTACTAACCACTTTAGCCCATCGGCAGCAGCCGCAACAGGAAAAAAGGGTGATCTATGCCTTTGCTACGGAAAAAATGGCCCTATCTGCTCAAAATACTGCTAATTCACCCCTATCAACGCTCCTGATTCCCGTAACCCATCTTTTATTCCAATTATTTGCCGTAGAAAAAGTAGATAGTATTATTTTTCTGGAAAATGCACACACCGCTCAAACAGGAAAAGAAATCTCCCGGACCCAATTAAAGGCTAATATTGAAAAACAACTGCAAAAACTGGGGACAATTCCTGCCAATCTTGCTTAATTAGTTATCCTTAATCAAGGCGAATTAGATGTCATACTAAATCCGTTGAGTATAGGCTACATATCAGGAGAGGCAATAGGCACTCTTGCAATAGGCAAAAGAAGAAATAGATAATCAGTCTGTAATAACGAGATTTAGCATTACCACCAGAGACTTTTTAAGCTGGCAACTTGAGTCTAGCCTAATCAGGGAGATTATTTAGAGCCGATCGTATAAACAAGCACCTGAGCCAAACGGCTAGGAGCATATCGGTTACTATAGAGAGTGTCTATTTTCTCAAAACCGACCTATGCTGCGAGAAGATCTTAAGAAAGAATTAGATAAACTAAACGATGATCAACTGAAAAAGATTGCTGATTTCATAGCCGACCTTGAGTTTCAGTCTGGACAAGTCCCATCGTCTGTTCCGCTTTGGCAAAGAGCAACACCATCCCAGAGAGCTAGGGAATTGCGTGAATGGGTGTTACAACTTCCCAAAGATAGTCCGAGTCTAGGAGATGAAGCCTTTAGTCGCGATAGTATTTACGAATGATGACGAGATATTTACTTGACACTAATATTGTTATGCGATTGTGCAATTGTTCCGACCTACAGCATAAGCTGGCAACCAATGCAGTTTCTCGTCTGCTCATGCAATCAGATGAATGTTTCCTTGCGACACAAGTAATAATTGAGTTTTGGGTTGTTGCCACCAGACCAACTGAAGTCAATGGTTTGGGTTGGTCTGTAGAACAAACCAGAAGCATGATAGATCAACTTCTCGCTCGTTTTCCAGTCTTGGCAGAATCTCGGCAGATTTTTACAAATTGGCTGAACTTAGTCACAACTAACAGAGTGATGGGTAAACGCACTCATGATGTTCGTCTCGTTGCGGCTATGCTTGCCAATGAAATTACACATCTGTTGACCTTTAATCCCAGTGATTTTGCGGGTATATCAAGTATTACCATAACTCATCCACAAGATTTGAACCCGTTTGATACTAATGAGCCATAGTGTTGGCGAGCGCCGCATAACTCAATCGTTATCAATAGGGAAAAGTTAATTATCTGCAATTGCCTTTTTTACTCTCACTCACATTACCATGACCGAGCCAACCCGATTAAACTATCATGATACCTATTCTTGTCCCGTCTGTCGCCATGGTAAAATCGCCACTTTACCCCTAATGGAAGCCTATGCTTGTAACTTTTGTCAACACATTTTTACTGCTAATTTAGAACAACAGGTTTTAAAAATGGCCGATAGTCAATTACCCTTAACTTGGTATTGGAATGGTAAGTATTGGCAGGGTTTACCGAGAGAAGGCATGGAGATGGCAGGTTTTTACTTAATTATCGGTTTAGGATTTGTGATTTTTCCCACAGCAATTGTGGCTACGGGAGCCTATCTTTTTCCTCCGGTCGAGGGGAGTCCTTTGTCATGGGTGCCTCTATTTTGGTCGATTTTAACCTTTATTTGCCATGCTATTTGTTTACTCTGGTTAATGATCGAATATTATCAGTTTCCCGTTAATATGTATCTGCGGGCCCTAGCTCGTCGTTGGCAAAATTCTGTCGTCACTAGATTATTATCCTAGGAAACATTCAATCCCAGAAAGGGGAGCAGGAAGTGGGGAAGTGGGTTGTGAGGTGTGGGGGGATGGGAAGAATAAATAAAAATAATCTCCTGAATACTGATTACTGATTACTGATTACTGTTCTCTAAATTATCCCCAAAGGACAAAATTGACCCGATAATTCTAGTTTATTGTTTTGCAGCAGATATAAACCGTATTCAATTCCTTCCACCACTGCTTGATAGGAAGCTTCCAAAATATTACTAGACACTCCTACGGTAGTCCATCTTTGTTGACCGTTACTGGACTCGATTAAAACCCTAGTTTTCGCTGCCGTCCCCGAACCACTATCGAGGATTCTCACTTTATAATCGGTCAGGTGAAAGTTAGCAATTTCGGGATAGAATTTGACTAAAGCCTTTCTTAAAGCCCGATCTAAAGCAGCCACCGGCCCGTTACCTTCGGCCACTTCTAATAAATCTTCCTCTTTTACCCGTACTTTAATTGTAGCGATCGCATTACCACTATCCCGGAGCATATCACAATAAACTTGGAATCCTTTTAATTCAAAAAGGTGGCTTCTCTGTCCCAAAGCTTCCCGCATTAATAACTCAAAACTAGCTTCGGCTGCCTCAAATTGATAACCCTCACTTTCCAAGATTTTTAAACGTTCCAGAATTTGCCGACAGGTGGGATCATCTTTATTTAAATCGATGCCAAAACTGCGCGCTTTCGCTAACACATTACTTAATCCCGATTGGTCAGAAATGACGATGCGGCGCTGATTCCCGATCGCTTCTGGATTAATATGTTCGTAGGTAAGGGGATTTTTCGCCACCGCAGAAACGTGAATGCCGCCTTTATGGGCAAAAGCGGAGCGTCCGACGAAGGGAGCATGATCATCCGGGGCTAAATTGACCATTTCGCTGATTTTTCGGCTAGTTCCCGTCAATCGGCCTAATTGATTTTCTTCTAGGCAAGAAAATCCCATTTTTAACTGAAGATTGGGAATTAAAGTACATAAATTGGCATTGCCGCAGCGTTCCCCATAACCGTTAATTGTGCCTTGAATCATGCGTGCGCCCTCGTTAACTGCCGCTAAGGAGTTGGCTACGGCGGTTCCCGCGTCATTATGGGCATGGATGCCTAATTGAGGCGCATTTTCATCATCAGGATCGATATCCAATTGCTCCCGCACTTTCTCCACAATCGGGGCGATTTCTTGGGGTAAAGTGCCGCCGTTGGTATCACAGAAAACTAACCATTCGGCCCCGGCATCCTTGGCGGTTTTGAGGGTTAAAAGGGCGTATTCGGGGTTATTTTTGTAACCATCAAACCAATGTTCGGCATCATAAATGACTCGTTTTCCCTGACAGCGTAGATACTCGATCGTATCTCCTATCATGGCTAAATTCTCCTCCAGACTGGTTTTTAAGCCCTCTGTGACGTGCAGATCCCAAGATTTGCCGAAAATTGTCACCCAACGGGTTCTAGCGGCGAGAATGGCGGTTAACATCGGATCTTCCCGGGCCTCGATATGGGGGCGACGAGTGGAACAAAAAGCGACTAATTCCGCTTGTTTTAGGGGTTCTTCGTGCAGTTTCCAGAAAAATTGACCGTCTCTTGGGTTTGCGCCCGGCCAACCGCCTTCGATAAAAGGAATACCCATTCTATCTAATTCCCTGGCGATTTTAATTTTGTCTTCTAGGGAGAGGGAAATACCTTCTCGCTGGGCCCCATCCCGGAGAGTAGTGTCATAGACCCAAATGCGCTTACCATTGTTCATAGAAATAGTCAATAAGTGTTAATATTAATTAATAACTGTAGCGACTTAAAATCACGCCCCTAATGCCTAGAATAACAGTTTACGGTCAAACAATCACCTGCGATCGAGGTGCAAATCTCCGTCGCGTATTATTAAAACATGACATTTCTTTGTATAACGGCGGTTCCAAGTTAATCAATTGTCGCGGCATCGGCAGCTGTGGGACCTGTGCGGTGGCAATTGTGGGCGAAGTTTCTGCTATCAATTGGCAGGAAAAAGCGCGTCTTTCTTTACCTCCCCATAACCCCGATAATAACCGTCGTCTTGCTTGTCAAGTCAAAGTTTTTGGTGATATCGAAGTGACTAAATACGATGGTTTTTGGGGACAGGGAGACTCAGTGATCAGTTATCAGTGATCAGTGATCAGTGATCAGTTATCAGTTATCAGTGAGCAGTATTAAGTATTAAAGTGTTAAAGTATTAAGTGGCAAGTTCGGAGCCTTCTTTTCACTGTTTACTGTTTACTGATTAAGGTTATCAAATGAACGAGACAACAACTTTTCGGATATCACCAATAATTCGGGTAACTTTATTAAGTTTATATGTGGCGTTAACCATCCCTTTACCCTTTTTAGCAAAAGTCACTAATTCCCCTGTTAGTCCCAATTTTCTTTGGGTAGGAATTAGCTTAGGATTAATCGCTTTATACGGAGCTTTAAGTGAAAGAGTGATTTTATCAGAGACAGGGATACAAGTTACCTATCCCCAATGGTTTCCCGCTTTTCTTCGCTCTGGTTGGTGGTTAAATTGGACAGATATAAAAGAACTTAAATGTCGCAGTACGGGACAGGGTGGTTTAGTTTATTATTTCCTTGATCGCTCCGCAGAAAAAGCCTATTTATTGCCGATGCGAGTAGTGGGATTTAATCGCATGGTCAAAATAATCGAGGAAAAAACTAACCTGGATATGACCGATATTCGCCCCCTTTCTCAGCCTTGGATGTATGGAATTCTTTTTACTCTCACCCTATTTTTATTATTAGTCGATGCTTGGACTATTGCTACGGCGAGAACTATTATTCCCTAATAAATTCGGCTCAAAACGTAATCCACTAGCTCAATTAACACATCTTTTGAGGGAGAAGAAGCTAAACAGTCAAGGTGTTTTAAGGCACTTTGTCCGTATTGATTAGCTAATTCTTTTGAGCGAGGAATACCTTGGCTAGAGTGAATAAAGTCAAGAGCTTTTTCGATGTCTCCTTCCTGACTAAATTCCCGTTCGATCAACACTTCTATATAGGGATTTTCCTCCATGGCAAAGAGAGCAGGAGCGGTGATATTACCACTGATCAAATCGGAGCCAGAGGGTTTTCCTAATACTTCCGTGGGGGAGGTAAAATCGAGAATATCATCGACGATTTGAAAAGCTAATCCTAAATCACGACCATAATTATATAAATGATGATTAACTTCGGCCGATTGCTCGCTTAATACCCCAGCTGCTTTGGCACTGTTGGCAATTAAAGAAGCAGTTTTGTAGTAACTTTTTTCTAGATAAGCTTCTAAGGAGATACTGGTATCAAAGCGATTAATTCCCTGTTGAATTTCCCCTTCAGCAAAATCGCGAATCACTTCCGAGAGCAATTTTACCACTTCTAAATTATCTAAATTAGCTAGATACCAAGAGGATTGAGCGAAAAGAAAATCTCCCGCTAAAACCGCCACACGATTGTCAAATAAACTGTTAACGGTGGGAACACTGCGGCGCAATTCCGCCTCATCTACCACATCATCATGGACGAGACTGGCAGTGTGGATCATCTCCGTGATTTCCGCTAATCGACGATGACGGGGAGTGATATCCCGGTCTAACATAGTAGCGCGGGAGACTAACAACACGATCGCCGGTCGAACGCGTTTACCACCGGCCTCGAACAAATGTTCTGCTGCCGCCGCTAAAATGGGATGACGAGCGCCGACGAGGTTTTTTAAGTTATCGGTCAAAAGACGGAGATCATCGTCAACGGGTGCGAATAAAGAAGTTGTTGGGATCATTGGTTAGCCAATTGGCGAGATAGTTACGAAAGTTTACATATCCTTACATTTATTTTAAGCTAACCGTCCAGACTAGGGAAGGGGAAGCATCAGTGATCAGTGATCAGTAAACAGTGAGGGGTTGGAGGTTGGGGTTTTGGGGTATTAGTTGAAATTTCCCCATCTCCCCCCACACCCCACACCCCACACCCTACACCCCACACCCTACACCCCACTTCCCACTTCCCACTTCCCTAATCTTTTTCCCGACAAAACCCTTGTAATTGTCAAGACTCTAGGGTAACTTGTATATAAAAATTAATAAAGCGAGAAGTATTAGAACGATGTTGAGACTAATTAGCGACTTTGACGGCCCGATAATGGACGTATCGGAGCGATATTACCAAGTTTATCAATACTGTTTACAGAAAACCGCCTATAAAGGTCAAATTATTGGGGAATTATCGAAAGCGGAATTCTGGCAGTTAAAACGGGATCAGGTTTCTGAGAAGCGTATCGGGGAAATGTCAGGATTAGATGAAGATCAGGCCCGGAAATTTGCCCATCTTCGTCGTCAAACTGTTCATACTTTACCCTATCTTGTCCACGATCGCCCGGTGCTTGGTTCTTTGGAAACTCTCCAGAAAATCCAAGAGTTAAAGATCGATTTAGTCGTGATGACGATGCGACGGGTATCCGAGCTAGATCATGCCTTTAATCGCTACGATATCGGTCGTTTTTTCGCCGCTAATCGTCGTTATTGTCTAAATAACAATTACACCAAAACCAACGACGTGCGCGACAAAACCCTGCTTATGGCTAAGGCCGCTAAAGAACTGCCAGCGGCTGCCGATACTTGGATGGTGGGGGATACGGAAGCGGATATTGCCGCCGCTAAGAGCCAAAATATTAAGGTTATTGGCGTATTATCGGGGATTCGCAGCCGTTCCCGTTTAGAGAGCTACGAGCCTGATTATATCGTCAATAACCTTGGGGAAGCAGTGGACGTGATCTTAGGCTCCCTACGAGCGATTGGTTAACGGAAAAAACTACTAATCACCCAAAAGATCAGAAAAGTGACGAGCGCATAAATTTGGCGATCGGCGAAAATATTCAAATCAGCCTTGGCCGCTAAACTGACTAATCCCGCTCCCAGAGCGACTCCTAGCACTAAACCAGCGAGAGTGAATAGCAAGGCGCGGCCAAAACGTTTTTCTTTGTGGTTGAAAAAATAGATATTAACGAAAACGCCAAAAGCTAAGAGCAGCGGTAAGAGGGAGCCACTGGGATCGGGAACTAACAGGGTTATTGCTCCTAAACAAGCGTAAATCACTGCTGGTACGCCGATATCCTGTGCAGAAGGTGTATCGATTAAGCTTTGCCACCAGTTAGGAGATTTGCCGCTAGTAACCGGTTTACTTTCCACCGGAATCGTCAGACGTTCGGGAAAACGAATGCGATCGGGAACTTTAATTCTACCCTCCTGTCGCATCCGCAGTCGATCCATGAGGACAGAATCGTAGGCCGCCTCGATCGATTCGACAATTTTGCTATCATTCTGATACTGTTGCACCAGTCTTTGTTTGGCCTCTTGAATTTCTTCAAAAGAGGATTCTTCAGTAACCCCAAGTTGTTCGTAGGGATTCTGTTCACTCATGAACATACCTCCTTAATTATGCTCCCGATAGTCATGATCTTAACCCGATGTTCTGTAGTGTAACTTGAGATGCAAGCTTATATAAATTAATTAAGTTTAGCGAAAATCTGAGCAGAATCGATCGCTTCGTAGGGATAACCACTGGCATCTAAAAGGCTTTTTTCGGCGATTTCTCCTTCCTTAACGATAATTAAGCGGTTTTTGCCACCGTAGGCTTTAATTGTGACAATTTCTAAAGCAAATAACCCCGGAAAGAAACGGGGATTTAAGGCCCCATCGTACTCGAATTTACTCTGCATTAACTGCAAAGCATAGACGCTACTGCTATCAAAGGGTACTGCATCTCTCATCGTTTTGGCGCGCACTACTGGGATTAAATCGCGAAAGGGAATAGAAATCCTTTGCTGGGTGCGATCAAGTGTATCAAAAGAATAACAGTAACCGATGCCGTCCCAACGTCCTTCACAACGCAGAATTAATTTATAGCGTTTTCCGTCCCCTTCTACCTCTAATTCAATCCCCTCGTAGTTAGATAAATTTAGGGGAGGATTCAGGTTTCTGGTACGAACTGAGGCAAAACCGCCGTTATTTTCGGTTCTAACGATACCAGAAAAGAGCGAGCGTCCTCCGGTTAGGGTTATCTGACTCTCACTCACTCCTCCCATTACCACATCATCCACCGCACCCCAGATTTCTTTAATATCACTGCTGGGATTGCTAAAGTCAAAGAGGGTTTTTTCGGCGGTTATACCGGTATTTTTCAGTAAATCGAGTAAATTAGCTAAACTATGGCGGTTATTCTCCCCTTGACAGTAGATAATCTCATCAATCCCCGTGAATAATTGCGGGGTTTGCAGAGCGAATAAATCGACATTTTCGCCGAATACTTGACGAGCATCATCAATATTATCGACTAAAGCGCGAATTTGAGAGTTTTGCTGCTGTAGTTGAGTGATTACCTTTCTACCGATCGCATTTTCCCCACCAATGACTAAAATAGTCTTCATTGCTTGCTCATTTGTTAGCTGAATTTTTTTATCTTCCCCGAAACCGAGCAGCCTTTGCAGACAACTCCAGAGGGGAATACTATCAAAATAGTCTAGAGTTTGCCAAAATCTCTGAAAATCCCAGCTTTTTGACTCAGCCATAAATTTTATCTCCTTACTGCCATTAATTTTTATTGTATCGAGTTAGCTTGGCTGTTTGAGATCAAAAGCTCTCCTGTAAAAATCAAAAAAGGTGAGGATAATCCGAGACAGGAGGAGAAAAAAGACAAGAGACAACTATACTATTCATAAAACCTAATATTATGTCAAATTTATCTGTGATTTTAGATATTTTGACCCGATAGCGGTTCGAGAACTTACTTTGGCAGCAGGTCTATTAATTCTAACCAAAAATATTTTTACTTTATTCGATTCCATACTATCTAAGTTTTTAAGCTCATTAAAACTACTAATTTTCTCTAATCAGTCTAGGAACCCCAATGGGAGAAAGTGGCAAAAGTTGTCGGGTTAATTAACAATTGTCCCCGAAAATGTCTTGACCATCGAACCCCCTTTGAGGTATTTTATGAAATAGGATCAGATAGTGATGCAATTCAGATTTGAATTGGCTCTAAACTAGGCTACACTCTAGAGGAGAAACGCCAGGACTAACTGCATTATTTCGCAAAAATATGGCTAAAAAGCTTGATTTTGTTGTTCCCGCCATCGGTGGAGTCGCAGGAGCCAATTTATCTGCTTATCTGGGAAATATCGGCTTAGTCGGCGGATTTGGCGGGATAAGCGTCGGTTTAGTGGGAATGACGGGGATGGGCATCCTGACAAGTTCGGCAATTTATGCCAGTCTGCAAGGACTAGAAACAAACGATCGCACCGTGGGGTTAGCTTTGGGGATGGGAAGCCTTGGCGGAATCGGTATCTACTCTACCTTGGGGGGTGTGGGAGTCGCAGTTAAAGGTACAGCTTTCGCTGTTGGTGTCGGTTCTATGGCGATCGCTGGTGGGGTAGCCGGGTTAGGAGTCTATGGACTGATGAAAATGTTATCTCCCACCTACTCCGACAATAATTTTTATGACAATCTAGAATTTTTTGATCGCATTACTAGAGAGTACGAAGAAGCTTTATTTTGGCAAGAAGTTACGGGAAAATATGAAAATCTAGAGGCAGAATTACAGCAACTGTCAGCAGCAGTATCTGTTCAGGAAAATCCACAGTTATATTCTACAGAAATTACTATTCCAGAGCATTTATCTTGGCAGTGTTTCCAAACTCTTAAAGGTCATCAGGCAAATATTGGAGCGATCGATATTAGCCCTGATGGTAAAATTATCGCTAGTGCGGGAGAAGATCAAACCATAAAACTTTGGCAGCGAGAAACGGGTAAATTAATTTATTCCTTTGTGGGAGTTAATGAGCCGATCCAAACTTTGGCTATAAGTCCTAACGGTAAATCGATTATTGCTGGTGGATTGGATGGCAGAATTAGTCAGTGGCAATTAGAAACTAAGCAGTATAAAAGTAGTTTTTTCGCTCGTGTCAATGCTCCTGATAGCCACAATGGTGTAATTTTACAATTAGCTTTTGCTGCCAATGAAACATTTATTGTTAGTGCTAGTAATGACAAAACTCTGCGAATCTGGAGTTATTATACAGGAGAATTAAAGCGAACTTTAATTGGTCATGAGGAGGCAGTTAATACCTGCGCTATTAGTCCTGATAGCCAAATTATTGCTAGTGGTAGTGATGATAAAACTATTAAATTATGGCGATTTGATCATAGCTATGCTTATCAAACTTTTATCGGTGACAGGGCAGCCGTTAACAGTTTAGCTTTTAGTAATGATGGTCAATATCTAATTAGTGGCGGTGGGGATAAAACGATTAAAATCTGGGATATCAAGACAGGAGAAATTATTAAAAGTTGGCAGGCACACGAGCAGGCAATTATCAGTATTGCTGTTAATCCTCATCGTCATTTAATTGCTAGTGCTTCCCGAACAGAAATTAAAATTTGGCAAGGACAAACTGGAGAATTAATTAAAACTTTACGGGTAACTGCTCCCTTAAAATTTAGTCCTGATGGTCAATTTTTAATTACAGGTAGTTATGGAGGTAAGGTAAAAATATGGTCAGAAATATTAGAAAAATTAGAAATATTACCCCCTGATTCCGAGGATTGGTGGGAGGTTTTAGAAGTTTCTAAGAATGCCAGTTGGCCAGAAGTTAAACAAAGATATTATCAGCTTGCTCGTCAGTATCACCCCGATCACAATTCCTCGGCCATGGCGATTAAAATTATGCAAAAAATTAATCGAGCTTACGATCAGTTTTTATTTTCTATCTCGCAACAATCAAAGTGTTAGGTGATAGTTATTATAATTGGACTTCCCCCATACATAAATACTAAAAACTTAACAAATCAGAAAAACTTGACAAGCCAGCAATTGATGGATAAGGGTTTTCGGCTATTGTAGTAGATAATTATGGGGGAAGTTCAGCGATAAATCAATCAGTATTATTCTGAGAGCTAATTTCTTTTCTAATTTCGTTTAAACTTCTGGCAACTTCTGCATAATCATCAGAAGATGAGGAATAAAAACTCCAAGTATCAGTTATCTCTACTGCCTCGGCTAATTTTAAAACTGGCATTTTTTGCGGCTCAATAAATTTAGGTATTGGCAATTTTACTGGGATAACTCGCGCATTCATAAAATAGACAGAAAAATCTGAATATCCCATCTGTTAATCAATTACTATCCATTCTCGTTCGATTAACTGTAAACGAGGCTCTTGCACATCAAACGCATAAAGAAAAGCGGCAGCATAGAAACCACTTTTATAAAGAAAATCCTGAGAATAACTATTGGGTCTATTCCCAAAAGCTCCCCCCCCATACCCCAATATGCGAATATGAGGGACAAAAACTTCTTGAGAATGGGATTTGATGATTTTCTCTAAGGGATAGGATGCTAATTTGGGACGACAAGGATGTATTTCATGCCCATAAATAAAGGTAAGTCTAAATATCTGCTGTGAACCGTTACTATAATTAGGATTTTTCTCACTTATGCTAAAGTTATATTCTTCATGTTTATAATTAACCCCATCATTATCATCTATATACGATCTTGTCCCATTTTCCTTCTTTTGATACTGACAATAATAACTTAGCTCGCCATCTTCGCCACTATAGGAGAGCTTGCGGAGACGTATAGCGTTAATGAGTTTAATCCAATCATTTTTAAGCATAGACTGAGGATATATACGAGAATTAAGAGTTATTGGTAATCTTCCCCGATAACTCCCAAAAGTTAATTTTCTTCAATTGGCAACTGGTCACTGATAACTGGTCACTGATAACTGATTAGGATTTTTGACTGAAATAGGCCTCTAGTGCCGCATTGATGATTTGATTCATCGGCCGTTTTTCCGTTTCCGAAGCTTCCTTGAGACGGACAAACATATCATCGGGGACGCTGACACGGTTTTGATTTTTACGGACGCGTTTGGGTTTTGATTCAGTGGTGGTAGTTTCGGTCATTTTAGGTGTGTAGGTGGCTGAAAATGCTTGTAAAGCAGGGAAATTGACTCGATGACAGAATTCTCCGAAGGTTTCGTTATTTTGTTGATCCTGTTGGAAGTAAACGAAAATCGGTTCTAAGACCTTTTCTAGATCATCGATCGCCATTTTATCCAAATAGGGGCGCGCTAGTCGAGTTTGATCGGCCGTTCCCCCTAACCAGAGTTGGTAGGAGTTGGGGGCGCTACCCACAAATCCTAATTCTGCCATATAGGGACGCGCGCAGCCATTGGGACATCCTGTCATGCGGATGACAAATTGCTCTTTGCTTAATCCTAAGCGATTAAGCAGGGTGCGAATGCGTTCAATCACGCTGGGTAAAATTCTTTCTGACTCAGTAATCGCTAATCCACAGGTGGGCCAAGCGGGACAGGCCATGGCATAACGGGTTAAAGGGTCAATTTCGGCGGGATCGGTGATCATTCCGTGTTCTTTCAGGATCGCCTCGATCGCTTGCTGATCCTGGGGTTCGATGTCGTAGAGAATGATATTATGGTTAGCCGTCAAGCGCATGGGCAACTGAAAACGCTCGATAATCACTTTTAAGGCGGTTTTTAGCTGAAAACTGCCTTCATTTTTGACCCGGCCATTCTCCACAGAAAGACCAAAAAATAATTTTCCGTCTCCCTGTTCATTCCATCCCAAAAAGTCTTGATATTTCCAATCGGGGAGGGGTTGGTAGGGGGCGATTTTTTGGCCGAAATAACCCTCAACAGTGCTGCGGAATTTCTCTACTCCCCATTCTTCGAGGATATATTTCATTCTCGCATGACGACGATCGCCGCGATCACCGTAATCCCTTTGGGTTGCCACGATCGCTTTTACCAGATCGTACACATCTTCTTTGTCCACATAACCGATCGGATCGGCCATTCTGGGGAAAGTTTCCTCCTTATTGTGGGTCCTTCCCAGTCCACCCCCGGCAAGGATGTTAAAACCCTGTAATTGACCGTTTGCGTCGGTAATCACCACCAAACCGAGGTCATTGGTGTAGATATCGATGGAGTTGTCCCCCGGCACGGTGACACCGATCTTGAACTTACGGGGCATATAATGTTGACCGTAGATCGGTTCGATGGGATCGTTTTTGTTAATGCCATTTGTATCTTTTTGTCTCGATGCCTTGACTTCTGGCGCTTCTTCTGCACTGATCACTTTTTCGCCATCGAGCCAAATTTCGTAGTAAGCGCCAGTTTGGGGAGTGAGCAAATCGGCGATATTATTGGCATATTCCCAAGCATAGCCGTATTCGGGGCGATTTTTGTAGGGGGCTGGCGGTGCGGTGACATTGCGGTTAACATCACCACAGGCCGCTAAAGTGGATCCCATACTGCGGATAATTTCCCCGAGGGTAGCTTTGAGATTTTTCTTTAAAATGCCGTGTAATTGGAAGCCTTGGCGAGTTGTCACCCGTAAAGTGCTGTTACCGTAGCGATCGGACAAACTATCGAGGGTAAGATATAGTTGCGCGGGAATAAAACCCCCCGGACTGCGGGTACGCAACATCATTTGATAGTCTTTTTCTTGACCTTTGGCTCTATTGTCGCGATTATCCTGTTGATAGGAACCGTGAAACTTGAGGATCTGCACCGCCGCATCGGTAAAATGGGTTGTATCTTCGAGGAGTTCACTGGCCAAAGGTTCTCGTAGATAATTACTGCGTTCTTTGATACCTTCGACTTTAGAAACCTTGGCGGTAGGAGAAATAGGAGTTGTAACCATCGTCTAACAGCACGATAACCTGTGGATAGGTCTTAGGAATAGGAATTTAGACAAGCTCGATCGATCCTAAGAAGTTTTACTAACATGATCTCTAGAGTTCGTTCCAGACTCTGAGGTTAACAGTAGCGATCGAGACCTTAATTCTATCTTAGCTTCTTACCGTCCCCCGCGAACGCCACCCACCGATCAACTTTTTATGACCAATTCTCCCACCATTAAAACGGTTATTAGTCAAGAACCCTACATTATTCTTAACAATCAGGGAGAATTTCTGCCTTCTATTAATCTGAGTCGTCCTAATTATAAATTGGGGCGGGATGGTCAACAGGTGGATTTAGTTGTTCCCCAACACTGGACGGTGGTGAGTCGAGTACAAGCTTGTTTTCGTCGTCAGGGAGATGATTACTATATCTACGATGGAGACGGGACTAATCCTAGTTCCAATCAACTTTTTATCAACAATCGCGTCATTACTCCCAAAGAGGGCTATCTTTTACGAAATGGGGATGAGATTAATATCGGTCAAGATGTCAAAAATTCGGTCAAGATTACCTATTATCATCCTAACCAACCGGTAAAAAGCCAATCTTTCGCTTTTAAATCGGTTTCCCTCGGCCATCGCAGTGTAGTTTTAGGACGAGATAATGCTGCTACTGTGGTTTTAGACGCACCGACAATTTCCCGACAACACGCGATTATCGACAGCGATAACCAAAATCGTTATATTCTCTACGACAAAAGCACCAATGGAGTCTTTATCGACGGAGAAAAAGTATCGGGTAGTGCCATTCTAACCAACGGTTGTACAGTGAGAATCGGCCCCTATAGTTTTCGGTTGCAGGGAGATGAATTAGTTTTATTAGATACGGGGGATAATATCCGTCTGGATGCCGAAAATATCGTCAGGATGGTGCGGGATAAAAAGAAACAACCTTTGATAATTCTCAATCATATCTCCTTACCGATCGAACCGAGTCAATTAGTGGCGATTGTCGGGGGAAGCGGTGCGGGAAAATCGACTTTATTAAAGACTTTATTGGGAATTGAACCCACCACCTCGGGAACTGTTTATCTGAATGGGGAAGAGCTGCGCCAGAATTTTAATATCTATCGCACCCAAATCGGTTATGTTCCCCAATACGATATCGTCCACAGGGATTTAACTGTGGGAGAAGTGTTATATTACGCTTCTAAATTAAGGCTACCTCCCGATCTTAATTGCCAAGAAGTGATCGAGAAAACCCTGCAGCAGGTGGAATTATTAGAAAGAAGAAATACTTTAGTCAGAGACTTAAGCGGTGGTCAATTAAAAAGGGTGAGTATTGCGGTAGAATTATTAGCCAATCCCAAATTATTCTTTTTAGATGAACCCACCTCGGGATTAGACCCCGGTTTAGATAAAAAGATGATGGAATTGCTGGCAAAATTGGCCAAAGAAGGCAGAACAATTCTCCTAGTCACCCATGCTACTAATAATATCAATCTCTGCGATCGATTAGTTTTTCTTGGTCAAGGGGGCAATTTATGTTATTTTGGTTCTCCGGGGGAGGCCTTAAATTTTTTCTCTTTACCTCAGGGGGATTTTGCCGATATTTATATTCATCTGGAAACTAGCGAAAAAGTTGAGCAAGAATGCCAACGTTTCCAACAATCCGACTACTACAAAAATAATATTGAAGCAAGAATCGGTAAAATATTTCAGCAAAATAATAGTAAACCACAACAGGTTCAACAATCTTTTTGGCAACAACTACAGGTTTTATGTCAACGCTATAGCCAGTTAATTATCCGTGATCAATTTAGTTTAATTTTATACCTATTAACCGCCCCGATCGGAATTTTCTTAATGTCCGTGGTTTTAGGGGACAAAAATCCTTTATTTTTGGGGGATAATCCCAGTTTTAATGAGGCTATCCAATCCGCACCTTTAGCCTTAAAAACTCTCTTTGTTTTTACCTGCGCGCAATTGTGGGTAGGTTTTGCCTGTTCCCTACAGGAAATTGTCAAAGAATCGGCAATTTATCAGCGAGAAAGATTAGTTAATCTGGGATTATTACCCTATTTATTCTCAAAAATTCTGGTTTTAGCGGTCTTAGCTTTTCTGCAAACAATTGTCATTACCTGCGTAATATTTTGGGGATTTACCGACCCGCAACCAGAATTAATGACCTGGTTAACTGGCTGTTTTATTACCACATTTTTAACTATATTTGCGGCGATTAATCTCGGTTTATTAATTTCTGCTGGCGTTAGTAATATCACCCAAGCAAATAGCGCCTTACCTTTAATTTTAATTCCTCAGATTATCTTTGCAGGGGTATTATTTAGCTTAGAAGGTTTGGGAAAATATCTATCATGGTTGATGATTAGTCGCTGGTCAATTGGTGCCTACGGGGTATTAGTAGAGGTGGAAGCTATGATTGCAGAAGCGAAAGAACAAAATAGTTTTAATTTCCCTTTACCCTTTGAGGATGCCAATCAAGTTTATCAATTATCTTTCAATAATTTGTTCTTGAATTGGGGAGTGTTAATTCTTCATTCCCTTATTTATTTTCTCCTTACCTATTGGTTGCAAAAAAGAAAAGATATTTTGTGATCTGAATTATGAACAGCTTAACTGATAAGTACCTAAGCAAAATTAATTACACATATCTAACCCCCCCTTGCCTCTTGCCTTTTGCCTTTTGCCTTTCTTCACTAGGAAATTTATTTTGCACGACTACTTAACTGATAACTGATAACTGATAACTGATCACTGACGGCTAACCCTACTTAATTTAACTTCAGATCAAGAGCGATCGGACATTCCACTTTCGTTCCCCCTAAACCACAGTAACCGCCGGGGTTTTTAGCTAAATACTGCTGATGATAAACTTCAGCATAATAAAATTCAGGTGCGTCGAGAATTTCCGTGGTAATCTGACCGTAGTTCGCTTTATTGAGGGCTTCTTGGTAGATCGATCGAGATTTTTCCGCTAATTGCTTTTGCAGGGGACTATAGGTATAGATACCCGATCGATACTGGGTTCCCGTATCATTACCCTGACGCATTCCTTGGGTGGGATTATGACTTTCCCAGAAAACCTTTAACAGTTGTTCGTAGGAAATCACCCTGGGATCATAGACCACTAAGACCACTTCATTATGCCCAGTCATGCCGGTACACACTTCCTGATAGGTGGGATTGGGGGTGATACCAGCCGCATAACCTACGGCCGTGGTGTAAACACCTTCTAATTGCCAAAATTTCCGCTCTGCTCCCCAAAAACAGCCTAAACCAAACATTGCGGTTTCCATACCGGCGGGAAAGGGGGGCTGCAAAGGATGACCGTTAACGTAGTGGGTGCTAGGTACGGGCATTTTTTCCGATCGCCCGGGTAGGGCCTCCCTTGCCGTGGGCAAAGTTAATTTTTTTCCGAATCCGAATAACACCATAATAAGAATTTGTCCAGAAAGTTTTACCTTACTTTACATTGTCGCTTAATTTTGGGGATTTCAGTGATCAGATCAGAGTTTTCAGTTCACTGATTACTGTTCACTGAAAAAGCTCCGCCGCTGCCCGTTCAAATTAACCGAAGTGAGGCATAAGAGTCAAAACTCCCAAGTCTAAATCTTTACTATCGATCGATTTTGCCTCGTAGAGGGCTAACATATCGTTTAATTGGGGATTACCGCAGGAGGAACCAGTTACCCCCATGGCAACAATCAAACCACAATAACCCTCGGTATTTTTGATGCGTTTTTGCCAATTGCGGCGAGCATTACGGTGGTCGGGATCATCTTGCTCGAATTCCCCAAACAGATAGAGATCACCGTTAGCCATTTTCAGAATCCCGAGATCATAACGGGTATCTTCGAGGGGATCTTCGCCGGGGTTAAAACCAATAGCCGCCAAACCGCCAGCTTGTTCGATTTTTTCGATCAGTTCCTTGGCTTTCGGTCGGGAGGTCTGGATCATCACCACGGGGAAACCCTCTCCTTTTGTTGGTACGGATTGGGGTTGATAATGGATTTTTGGACGACTGCGAATTTTATCTAATAATTGCCAGGGAACCATTCCCAGACTGAGATGTGCATTATCAGGGACGAGATTCTCCTTGAGTACGGATTCTTCCTCATCATCCTCATCATCCTCATCATCGTCGTCGTCGTCGTCCTCTAAGAGTTGCATAAATTCCGCACATAGATCGGGCATCGTGGCTACCGTCACCGCCACGGTTTCCCCTTTTGCTTGTTCGGGATCGAGGGGAATGCGAAAACGACGCTGTAATTCTCCGATCGGTTCTTCGGATAAAGCGGATTGATTGCCTTTAAAAAAGCGCAACAGAGCCATTAAAGCTAAATATACCGTGATTGCTTCTTCTTCATCCAAATAGGGGCGAATACCTTCGTAGGGATGCACGCTGCCGAAAACCGGATGAATCTGGGAGGGAGCAGCCGAGGCCAGATCGTAGTCATCCTCGTCATCTTCCTCGTCATCATCGGCCAATTCATAGCTTAAAAACCAACAATCTTGGGAAAGAAAGGCTTTTTCTAATCTTTCCATCGATTTTTCTGCTAAAGCGGACTGGCGGAATTGTTTGAGGGATTCCAGGGAACGATAGAGAATGACTCCGTATTCCCGACCGAGCATTCCCATGACACAGGCGTAAAGATTCGGGAAATCGGGGCGATCGAGCTTAATTTCCAATATATCGTAGTCAGCTAAACAGGACCAGGGTTCAGCTTTCCAAATTTCGTGAGCGGTTTTCACTAAAGCGGACTGCCAAGCGGGGGGAATTGCCGGGGGGCGGTTATTTTGGAATTCCTCGAATCCGCGAAAGAGATCATCGATCAGGGGCAAACTGGGGACATAATCGATGGTGATATCGAGATCTTGCAGTACCCCGCGCAGAAAAAACTGTGTTTCTCGATCGCGGACGATAATTTTTTTCGGTCTGGCTGGCCGGGCGGGATTTTGGGGTGTTTCGATGGCGCGGATTAAGGTTCTCACCATGGCCTCCGGTCCAGTTTCGGGGGAAACTACTTCCATAGCGCGTACACAGCCCTCGCTGCCGTCCACCCAGATCACGCACTCGCCACCGCTTTCTTGATTTGGTTCTAGGGTGGCCCGGGGCATTCTCTCGGATAAGGATAAAGCACGACGATCTCCTTCCCAAACGCTGGGAATTTGTGGGATTTTTTTGAGGCGGCTTTGGGTTGTCCGGGGCAGAAGATTCATCGGGAAATTTAGGGGTAGCTGTGTTAGGATTTTAACCTTTTCTTTTTAAGGATTCCATAGAATCATTCTATCGATTTAGTCGATAACTTGATAAATAAACCGGAAACCTGACCAAGTTCCTAGATCAAAGGCGTATTCATCAATTACACTGCCAGAACTATCCATTTTTAGACCTAAATCTAATTTTAGATCGCTCCAGAAAGCTCTGGCTATTTCTAGGGGGTTAGTCAGGGTGAGCAGTGGGGTGGCTTCTCCCTTGAGGCTTTGAGTGGCATTGAGAAGGGTCAAGGTTTTCGGGAAAGGATGGCGACTGAGGATCAGTATATTCTCTCTGATGCCCTTGGCTTGACTAATTTTCCAATGCCCTTGGCGGTCATTGGGGATGGTGGCCTTGGTTTTAGCCGCCACGACAAAGGGGGCTAATGGGCTGGAATTGCTGAAATTATCGGGGGTTTCTGAACAGGAACAGTATAAAAGCGGTTGGCGATCGCTGTTGAGGACAAGGATCAGTGCGTAGAGGGGTTGTTCTTCTTGATTCTCGATTTGATAGCGAATTTCCGTCCCGACGGGCAGAATTAAGTCATTTTTAGCGGTATTATTCCCCCTGCTACCCACAATTTTTTGGGTTTGTACCGTGGAGATATAGGTTTGATCGAGGCTTTCCAGGGTGACAATGACGGCTAAACCGGAGGATTCTTGATTGATCAACAAGTGCCACAATTTGCAGGCCAGCAGGGTTTCTAGTTGCGATTGCAGTCGTTTAATCCCGGATTTAATGGCTTCGTTGGCCGCCCCTAAACTACCGATAATTAGGGAGCCATTGGCAGATAATAACTGATAATTGCCAGTTTCTTCGCCACCAACTCGACTTAAGATACAATCTACCGTTTGTTCGCCAATATTAACCACGGCGGCCACATCGGGCAAACTGGCAAAGGTACTGGTGGCATCTACCCGTTCAATCCGGGTTAAGTTACTATCCAAACCGACGATTAAGCCGATTTTACTCGGAAAAACCCGCAATTTTTCCTGTAGAATCTGTCCTATTTCTAGGGAAGCAGCCGGGGATAATAATTGCGCTTTCGCTTTTAAACCCTGACGGGAGAGAATTTGTAGGCTGATTTCCTCCCCAGTCGCCTCAATAAAGCTCAAACAGGAGTTAATTCCGTAATTTTCTAGGATTTCTAAGGGCAGGCCGACCAGATTGACTTCTAGGGTGCGTTCATCAATAAGATTTGTAACAATTGCTGCGCCCCCCCTTGACGTTTCTGACGTTGTATGATAGGGCGGGGCAGAATTATTTTTTTGATTACTGGTTAGGATTGCCGGCTGCTGTTGTTCACTGCTGTGACTAGCGACGAGATTACGGAGATGGGGAAAAGCGATCGCAATTGTCGGACTGGGGGAAACTTGCCAGAGATACTGAGTGAGATCATAGGTGAATAAGCCAGCATTGGGGCTATTACCGCTCAATTCCAGGGCGATTTGCTCTGGTTTAGCGGCAGCGAGAATAACGCCGTTACTAGGCTTATTTTTGAGGTTAAAACGGGTTTTAATATCGGCAGCGAAAGTTAATTCGGCGGGGTTAGGATCAGTAATGGTTCTAGAATAGGAACGAATGCGGAGATTACCGAGATAGGGCTGAGGTTGGGGGAGATGACTACTATCAAAAATCAAGCTAAACTTATCCGTAGCTAGACAGCGAGCCATCAGCAGGATATTTTCCTTAAGTAAAGCATTTTCTGCCCCATCCGCAGTAATAAAAACCTCTTTTCGGGCCCCAACACTGCCATAACCGCTAAAGTGAAAAATTACCACATCTCCCGCCCTGGCTTGGGCGATCAGGTGTTCTAAAAAAGCCGCTTCGATCGCTTCTCGACTGGCTTTTTGTCCTGTTAAAGTTACTATATCAGCATCCTGAAAGCCAAAACGATAACGGAGAAGGTCTTTTTGTAACTCCACATCGGTAAGACAACCGGGCAGCGGCGGAATATTCGCACCATACTGGTCAATACCGACTAAAAGAGCCAATTTTCGGGGATTAGGGGTGGCGAGAGCGGCCAAATGACGGTTAAGGGTCCCTTGACTAATCGCCAAAGTCAGCAACCCCCAACCTGTCTGCTGGATCAATTCTCGCCTAGTTATGTTCATCGGAAATTTTGGGTCTGAAACCCCGCCGTTCTACGGCGGCTTTACGTTAGAATTAAAAGGCCAGTCTCGAAAACCAAGTGGACGGCGCAGCACCGTTCGGCTGAGCTCACGGCCGAAGCCTTGAAAACTCGGCTTAGGGGGTTCCGACCAGAAAAGCTTGGCCGGGTAAAAAGTCGCGCGCAACAAGTACAAGAAGCTATAGGCGGTCAACGTACCGTGGGACACACGGAATCGGGCTTCTGAAATGGGGCGAAAGTCTGTGGACTCTGTGTAAGACAGTACATGGTTTTTTAACTGTGGTATGCGACGGTGGTGGAAGCAGAAACTTAAATCGTGAGGTTTAGGAATCGCCGCACTTTTAGGGCGGCGAGGATGTCAAGATCCTTGCATGGCGCGGATTAATTCGGCAGCTACTTCTGGACGGGAGAATTCCGGAGGTGGTAATTCTCCTTTGCGCAGCAGTTCCCGGACTTTCGTTCCCGAAAGGTGGATTCTTTCTTCAGGTAAACTGGGGCTAGTTTTGGTGGTTGCCATTCCCGAAGTGCGGGTACAGTAGAAAGCGTGTTCAAACTTCATCGGCACGATTCCCAATTCCCCCGGCTCGAACTCATCAAAGATATACTGGGCATCGTAGGTTCCGTAGTAGTCCCCGACTCCGGCATGGTCACGACCGACGATAAAATGGGTACAACCGTAGTTTTTACGGATAATAGCGTGGAAAATTGCTTCCCGGGGGCCGGCGTAACGCATAGCTGAGGGGTTGATAGCCAGAATAACGCGATCTTGGGGGAAGTATTTATCCATCATGATCTCATAGCAACGCATCCGCACATCGGCCGGCACATCATCGCTTTTGGTAGCGCCGACAAGAGGATGCAAGAATAAACCATCTACCACTTCTAGGGCGCATTTTTGAATATATTCGTGGGCCCGGTGGATGGGATTACGGGTTTGGAAACCGACAATCGTTTTCCAAGCTTTTTCGTGGAACATTTTGCGCGACTGCACAGGATCGATCTGATATTTGGGAAACTGGGGATGAGGATCGCGCTGAAGTAACCAAATTGGACCTGCGAGGTTAATTTCTCCCTGTTCGTAGAGAACTTTTACCCCGGGGTGTTTCTGGTCGTCGGTACGATAGACGTTAACTGCTTCGTGGGCTTTATTATAACGGTATTTTTGGGTTAGTTCTAGGACTCCGACAAAGTTGCCTTCGCTGTCATCTAAACGAATCCAGTTGCCTTCTTTGAGGGGATCCGCCACTTCTTCGCTAACGGAAAGAGTCACGGGAATTGCCCAGGGTAAACCATTGATTAGACGCATATCATCGACGACTTTTTCGTAGTCGTCCTGTTCCATAAAGCCTTTGAGGGGACTGAAACCACCAATAGCAATCATAACTAAATCCGAGAGCGCTCGTTCATCTAGGGAAACTCGCGGTAGTTTTTCAGCTAGGGCCAGAAATTCTGCTTTTTCGGCAGCGGTAGCAATACGATTAATTAATTGCCCACCGTGGGGCGCGATTCCTTCGGTCAGTACAGTCATAAAAATTTCTTTACATTGTCACGGTTTATCCTATCAGAAGTTGGTTAACCCTTAATCAAGGGGTTGGCTCTGGCGATGATTTTCCGGTTGGAACAGTTTACAATAAGATTTGTAAAAATTTATAAATAATTATGAGCGAAAAAGTTGTCCTGATTGTCGGCGCTACGGGGGGTATCGGTGCCACTTTAGCGCGGAAACTAGCTGTTAATGGTCATAAACTCGTATTAGTGGCCAGAAATGCCGATAATTTATCTAATTTAGCCAGTGAGTTGTCTTGTCCCTCTTTAATTGTGCCGACGGATATCACCAATCCCACTCAGGTAGAAACTTTGATGGCAAAAATTGTCTCCCATTACGGCCGGTTGGATGTGTTGGTTAATGCGGCCGGAGCCGGTGTGATGAAACAATATAATAAAATCACGCCGGAAGATTTAGATAAAATGCTCGACCTCAATCTGAAGGGGAGTTTTTATACCTGTCAGGCTGCCGCTAATGTGATGAAGGAAAATAAGGCCGGTCATATCTGTAATGTGGTGGGAATTTTGGGTAAGCATTCTATGGCTATGGCTGCCGCTTATTGTGCTTCTAAGTACGGGGTGGTCGGTTTTAGTAAATGTTTGGCTGATGAGTTAAAACGCTATGGTATTAAAATGACTTTATTCTATTTTGGTGGTGTCGATACTCCTTTTTGGGATCAGGTGAGCTTAAAAGTTGATCGCACTAAAATGTTAACCGCTCAAACCGCCGCCGATGCTATCTATTTTGCCATGAATGCTGAACCCCAAGCTGTCCCCATGGAAATTAATATTCAACCCGATAGTCATCTCTTTTTTTAGTCATCAGGAGTCGGTCGTCAGGAGTCGGTCGTCAGGAGTTGAGAGTTGGGGTTTTAGGGAGTTGGGGTTTTGGGGTATTAGTTGAAATTACCCTATCTCCTCACTCCCCCATTTCCCCATTTCCCCATTTCCCCACTCCCCACTTACTAACACTCAACCGCTTTTTTGACTTTATCTATGTTTATTGATCATATTCATTTTTATGTAGAATCGGCCAAAAAATGGCGAGATTGGTTTGTGCGGGTGATGGATTTTCAAGCGATCGCAAGTTTAGTTAATCTCCACACGCACACGGAAATAGTTGGCAATGGCATCCAAAAAGATAAAACTAAACAGATTATTTTTATCTTATCTTCTCCCTTAAATTCCCTTAGTCCCGTGGCGGAATTTTTAAGTAAATATCCTGAAGGGGTGGCGGATGTAGCTTTTCAAGTAGAGGATTTAGACAGTTTAGCTAGGAGAATTAAACAGGACATTTTTATTGAGGAAACTGTTTTGGCTAGGGGTAAGATAAAAAGCTGTCAAATCTCTAGCATTGCTGATCTCAAACATACGTTGATTGAAAGACAGGGAATCACGCCAATTTTAGCCGATCCTAATCTGATTGAGTATGATAGTAGGGAACAATATAATCAGGATATTCTGGCAATTGATCATTTAGTTTTAAATGTTTTTCAGGGTAATTTAGAGTTAACATCCAATTGGTATGAGGAAAATTTAGGCTTTAAAAAAAGGCAAGCTTTTACTATTAAAACGGAGCGTTCTGGTCTTTATTCTCAGGTACTTGTTCACCCCGAAACTGAATTAAAATTACCGATTAATGAACCAGATAGTAACAGTTCTCAAATTCAAGAATTTTTAGATATTAATCAAAAATCTGGTATTCAACACATTGCTTTAAAAACAGAAAATATTGTAAACTTAACTCAAAAATTAAGAGAAAAAAAGGTAGAGTTTTTATCAGTTCCCGACAGTTATTATCAACAAATTAACTATCAAAAGAAAGATTTTAATATTGCTGATTGGGAATGGTCAGAAATTAAAAAAAGGGAAATTCTCATCGATTTTGAACAAAATAGTTATTCCCTCCCGGAAAAGCCGACTTTACTGCAAATTTTCACTAAACCAATTTTTTCTCAGCCGACTTTCTTTTTTGAATTAATCGAGCGACGTCACGCCGCCAGAGGTTTTGGAGAAGGCAACTTCCGGGCCCTATTTGAAGCGATCGAACGGGAACAAATACAGCGAGGAACTTTAGATTAGAGTCAGAAAAGCGAGCATTTTTCCCATGAGACTAAGTAGGTAGGTGTTAAAAGTTTTCAGACACCCCCCTTATTAAGGGGGGCAGGGGGGATCGAACCTAAAATCCATTTTTAATTTAATTATAACCAGCTACTTATCAACGATAACGTAATTCGATCACATCTTTTTTGATCGTGACATCATAGGAACCAAAAAAGGTTTGTCCCAAGAGTCCTAATCCTTCCATTTGGGGAGAAATACCAACAATCTGATTAGATAAAACCACCTCGCCAACTTTAACAGAATTAATGCGACCAAGATAAACCGTAACGACACCGCCAGCGGTATGAGCGAGTACTTCCCTTTCCCGTTTGACTTTCATCGCTTTTGCCATGGCATCGGTAAGGACGATGCCACTAGCTCCCGTATCAAAAAGCATTTCATAATAGTGACGGTTATTAAAAACCACCATCACCGTGGGAATGCCGTTAACCCGGCGTTGAATCGGTAGCTGATAAACTTGCGGGGAATTTTTCCTATTTCTGGATGAACCGCCACAGAGACGGCTAAGATCTATGTGTTGTCCATCTGCTCTTTGGAGAAAGCATTCCGATTGAGCGAGAGTCGCGGTGGTGAAGGGAAATAACAGCAGGGTGCTGGACAAGGCGATCACAGAAATAGACCTATTCATGGGTTTAACATCGAGAAGACCGACTCGGAAAAGAACGCTTCTAGCTCTAAAATTCCCCAAAAATGCGGGAAAATAAGACGGTTTTAGCCAGGAGGCCAAGCCATTGGGCGATCGCCTAAGAGATGGACATGAAGATGATCGACGGTTTGACCCCCATGTTCCCCATTATTGATCACCACTCGATAACCTTGACTTAATTTAGCCTCGGCGGCCACTTTTTTAACAGTTAGTAACAAATGTCCCAATAAATCGCGATCGCTGTCGCTGGCTTCCTCTAGTTTCGGAATCGGTTTTTTGGGGATAATGAGGATATGGGTGGGTGCTTGGGGATTAACATCTCGAAAAGCGAGAACCAGATCATCTTCATAAACGATCGAGGCAGGAATTTCTTTCCGGATAATTTTGCTAAAAATAGTCTCGCTCATAGACAAATTGCTTTTTTTTTAACTATACCATTAAGCTCTCAGCTTTTCTGGCTAGGTTATCCCGATAAATAGGCTGATTTTCTGGGTAAATTCCCAGATAAAATCATTTTTATGCGGAAAACTAGCCTAACATCCTGTTTCATTTTCCTAAGAACTCACTTTATTTTTACTTGAGCCAAAATGTTAGCAAGGGTTTGGAGTGCGGCAATTATCGGCATTGATGCCATTAAAATCGGGGTAGAGGTGGATGTATCGGGGGGATTACCCGGAATTGCCGTGGTGGGTTTACCCGATACCGCCGTGCAGGAGTCGAAAGAAAGGGTAAAAGCTTCCCTAAAAAATGCCGGATTTGCCTTTCCCATCCGCAAAATTGTCATCAATTTAAGTCCCGCCGATATCCGCAAAGAGGGGCCGATTTATGATTTACCGATTAGTATCGGCATTTTAGGAGCCTCCGAACAGGTAGAAGCCGATTTACTGGGGGATTTTCTCTTTTTAGGTGAATTATCCCTCGATGGTAGTTTGCGTGCCGTGGCGGGGGTTTTACCCATTGCTGCCGCTGCCGAAAAAATGGGGATTAAGGGTTTAGTGGTTCCCGCCGATAATGCCAAAGAAGCGGCCGTGGTCAAAGGCGTACAAGTGTATGGGTTTCGTCATCTATCGGAAGTGGTAAATTTCTTAAATGAACCCGATCGCTATTCACCGATGACTTTTAACGCTGCCGAAGAATTTGGGCGATCGCAGGTAAATCTCCCCGATCTCAAGGATGTCAAAGGCCAAGCCATTGGTCGTCGGGCCCTGGAAATTGCCGCAGCTGGGGGTCATAACCTAATTTTTGTCGGGCCGCCGGGCAGCGGTAAAACCATGTTAGCGCGACGTTTACCCGGTATTCTGCCCCAGCTTACCTTTGGCGAATCCCTAGAAGTCTCCCAGATTCATTCCGTCGCCGGATTACTGAAAGATCGAGGTTCCCTGGTGCGCGAGCGTCCTTTTCGCAGTCCCCATCACTCCGCTTCCGGGGCAGCGCTGGTGGGAGGTGGCACTTATCCCCGACCGGGAGAAATCTCCCTTTCTCACCGTGGTATTTTATTTTTGGACGAATTAACGGAATTTAAGCGCAGTGTCTTGGAATATCTCCGGCAACCCCTAGAGGATGGTTATGTGAGCATTTCTCGCACTCGTCTTTCCGTCGCTTTTCCAGCCCGTTTTACCCTGGTGGCCAGCACCAATCCCTGTCCCTGTGGTTATTACGGCGATTCGGTGCAACCCTGCAGCTGTTCACCGCGACAACGGGAACAATATTGGGCGAAATTATCGGGGCCGCTTTTAGACCGTATTGACCTACAAGTGACGGTAAATCGCCTGAAACCGGAAGAAATGACCCAAGAGAGTCGGGGAGAAGCTTCTGAGCAAGTGCGGCAACGGGTAGAAAGGGCCAGACAAAAGGCCAGCGATCGCTTTCAGAATACGGGGATTCGCTCTAATGCGGAGATGAATTCCGAGCATTTGCGGCGTTTTTGCGCTCTTGATCATAGCAGTCGCCATATTTTAGAAGGGGCAATCCGAAAATTGGGTTTATCGGCCCGAGCAATGGATCGCATTCTCAAAGTTGCCCGCACCATTGCCGATTTAGGAGATAGTGAAATGCTGAAAAGTTCCCACGTTGCCGAAGCAATTCAGTATCGCACTCTCGATCGTTTAAGTTAGGGTTTGCGGCAAAAAGTTTGTTGCTGGGGTTAGGAGTCGGTCGTCAGGATTCAGGAGACAGGAGACAGCTTTTTTCTTCCCACTTCCCACTTCCCACTTCCCACTTTCAAGTCAGAATAACAGAATGACCTCCCACACAGCAAAAGCGATTAAGTAGGTAGGCGTTAAAAATTATCAGACACCCCCGTTATCAAGGGTAGGGTTGATTCATGAATCAACCCTACCTTATCAAGGGGGGATCAAGGGAGGATTAAAGGCAAAATCCATTTTTAATTTAATTATAACCAGCTACTTAATCGGGCGATTCTAAGCGTTTTTGCCATTCTCGATCGATTTTATCGGAGCGCTCGATCTCTTGTTCGAGATAGTCTTGATCCGTAGAATAACTAATATCAGCATCCCTAATCACTTTTTGGTCAGCAAATTGACGAGAGTAGGCCAGTTTTTGCTCTAATTCAGGATTATTTTGGGCTAATAGATCTGCTCTTTTTTCTCGCTTTTGATTGCGTTGATTCACCCGCTCATTTCTCCACTGCAAAAAGAAATAACGACCGAGGGGAATCCCCAAAAAAGCAGCGGCATAACTGAGGAGAAAACCGTAGATACCTGTGACTATCGACCCCAGAGAACCGCTCAAATCAACACTATCACTGTTGAGCAAATATCCTAAAACTAAAGCGAGGATAAAGTTAACCGCCCCTAAACCTAAAGCTAAGATAATTTGACCACTATCTGCTTCGCTAAACTTCCAGCGTTTTTCCTTTAGATAGGGGGAAACTGTTTGTAATTTTCTCTCTTTGGTTGTCACCTGTAGATCGGGAAAATAATAGATAATATCGCCTCGATCGGACACCTGCGGCAACCCATTAAAGCGAGTTAAAACTGGGAGTATATAGTCTTCTGTCTCCTCCTGACTAGGGGTAATACTATCGAGATAGGGGGCAATTTGTGGAGCGATAATCGAGCCACGATTATTTTGAATTACTTTACCGATAGTTTGCCAGCGTCTCTCCTCTAAATTAAAATTAGGATCGCCATCGCCAAAAAGAAAAGAAAAAACTGCCTCGAGAAAATTCATCTTACTAGGGGGTTTTTCTGCCTTAACTTCCCTATCTCTTTTTTCGTAGTAGTTATTACCAAAATCGGGATAAAAAATCCAGAAAAAGTCCGTGGGAAAGAAGTTAATATTAATGTTGTTATTTCCAGAATTGTTATCTGAGTCACTATCTTTGAACATTGAGGCTATCAGGATCGCTAGGATAGCAAACAAGAGGATTAAAATCGAAATAATTAAAACAATGCCAAAGGAAATGCGAATAACATAAAAAACTACTTGCCAGATTTTACTGGCGAAAGCTTTTAACTGCAATTGCCAATATTTATTCAGAAGAATTGAGCGAAAATTTTCAGGGAAAAGATAGATAATCTCCCCCGTATCTGCTACCTGTAAATGTCCCCCCGCTTCCGCCGCTAAAGCTAATAATCCCTGTTGTGCAGCGTTAATCTCTAAACCCGATTTTGCCGCCACATCACCCACCGTAACCCGATAGCCTAATTTTTCGATCGATTGTAATAGAGACTCTTGGGGATTCATAGAAAATACTGTTCCTGTCGATTATCCTCTTTTCTAGTTTAGTTTTGATTTTGTCTTTTTGGTGGCGGCTATCTTGATTGACAGGTGCGGCATTTTGGACTCGATCGAGAAAATATCGTTATAATTGTTCCAATAGTCGCAAAAAGCAGGGCTAAACTGTATAAATAGTTACTTTATAAGCAATTATCAGAGGTGAGCATGAATGCGTCGGAACAGGCAAAAGGATTAGAATTAACGGCGAAGATCGCCACACTCGTCAACCTGTTTAAACAACAATTCCCCGATGCAAAGGCAGATCTGAAACCTTGGCGCAATGATCCCCACACAAGGGAGTTAACGGATCCCGACTCGATCGATATCGCTTTCCATTTTCCCGGTTGGAGTCCCAGAATTCAAGGGCGCAGTATTCTGGTACAAATTCGTTTTCATCTCGATAGCGAGGATCAGCATCAGCGTTTGATTGGCTTAGAAATGCAGGCTTTTAACCATCAAGGAACCGCTTGGCGACTATCTACGGTGGAAAATTGGCAATTAGTCGGCAATTATCAACCTTCTCCTAAGGTGGCTGATAAGTTAAAATATTTCAGCCGGCAGGTGTTTGAAGTTTTTAAAAATGAGCATCGATAAGGCTCTTTCGGCACTCTCGGCAAAAGATCGTTATTCGATCGAGATTAAATCAGTCATAATGTCAAGCTATAGGACTAAATTAATTCTTGAAAGTGCTTCGCTTTAGCAGAAATTTTTAACATTTTTTCTGGTTGATCGTGAATCTCACTTTTTTGAGAAGGTTTACGGCTGCTCGTGGTTGTTTTAGAAATACTGATATTTTTAATACTAACAAAGCGATATTGATAGTCCTGAAGAAAATCGGGTTGATTCCAAAATAAGCGTCCGATTTCACGACAATAGGAGACAAAGCATTCGGCTCCTTTTAATTGTTTAATTATCGATGAATTAGAATCTCTGCTTTTCTTCATTTCCAAACAAAGGATAACTTTTTCAGTAGGGGTATTAGCGATAATTATAAAATCTGCACGCTTACATTCACCTTTATTACCAGTAAAAATTTTGCGGACATCAAAAAACTCATCTAGCTTGATCACAATAACTCGATCGGGTTCAGGCATTCCACTAATCACAAATGAATAGTTATCTTGATTTTCTATCAGTTTCAGTAAATAACTATCTCGTTTGTACTCTTTTTTATATTCCAACTCTACTATCGCACACTTGCTAATCATTTCTTTGAGGATAGCAATATCAGACATTACTCCTCACCCCAAATAATAGCCGTTTGAATACGATTCATATTTTCGATATTAGTATCAAAACTGCGCGCCTCAATACCCATTTCTGGATCAATTTTAGCGGGAGTTAAAGTGTTAAATTTGGTTTTTCTTTTTTGTCCTTTCAACATCTTTGAATCTTCTTCAGCAATATAGACTTTAACTTGATTAGCCGATAATAATTCCTCTTGTCTATAGCCTTCTTCTGCGGCAATTTGTTTCAGGTGTGGTTTATTATGGTTAAGCATAATTAATGTGTTGATTTCTTTGATAATATAATCACTGTGAGTAGTGATAAAAACTTTAATACCAATGTTGATCAGTCGAGCGAAAAGTTTAGCGATACGGCGTTGATTTTCTGGATGGAGATTTAATTCAGGTTCATCTACTATCAACAAATCTCCGATTCGAGCTTCGTGTCTTAAATAAAAGCCAATGTCTAAAAGAGAACGTACAGCACTAGAACTTTCATCCATCGATAGTCTAAGTTTTTTTCCTTTAGGAATGTAATAAAGTTCATCATTGCTAGTAATCATATATTGACCACCAATAATATCGGCAAAATCTTCTAAAATACTGGGATGATTTTCGGCGATAAAGCTATTTTTTTTGACAATTGTTTCTATTTGTCTAGTAAAATCTACATTTTTTTTGACTGGTAGCGCATAATCCTGAGAAACATTAAATAACAGTTCCCTAGGATTAAAATTGCTATTTTTACTAATTTCTTCCAGTAAACGATTACGAGCAAAATTTAACTCTTTGCGAAAAATTGCCGCTCCTGTCCTTTCTGCACTAGCAATAAATGGCCTGGGAAAAAACTGAGAGAAAATTATATCTTGGATGCTGTTGGAAATGATATATTCGATATATTCAAGAAAATCACCTCCCAGATTTATTTTTTCTGTTTCTGTTTCTGTTAATAATGCAATGGATAAATAAGGCTCATTTTCAGGTTTGCTAATCGAGATAATTTCCCATATTGCTGTACTAATTTTCTTTTCATACTTATCTTGAAATTGAATATTGTCAAAATTTAATTCTATCTGAAAATCAACATTTTTAAACCTCTCCTCGTTAGCCGCAAAAACTTCAGGTATTTGTTGAACATATCTTTGACAACCTGTAGTAATAATACTTTCACACTGTTGAACATACTCCTGTAGATCGAGACTAATTACACCATCAGAAAGTAGTTGCTCAATTTTTTCTTTGAGTCCAAATCTTGGCCCCGTTAATAGTCTTCGCCAATTGTCTAAAAAACCGAATAAAGCGTAGGTAGCATAAGTTTTACCTGTATTATTACCACCACAGATAATTGTGAGGTCGCCTAGACTGAATTCTGCCTGTTTTAAAATGCCAAGATTTTTAATTTTAACTTTCATGTTTGTCTTAGGTTTAATATTCACGATTATAGATAATTGTGGGTCATTTGATCAAGTTCCAAAATATACATTCAACTTTGGTTATCAAGGTTACTTACAGAAATTATAACCTTTCCAAGGCTTTTCTCTCTTTTTCAGTCACTTCTCGCCATTGACCGGGTTGTAATCCTGTTAAGCATAATTTATTGTTTTTGTCAATAGTAATGGCTGTTCTAATTAATCTTAAAGTGGGATAACCAACGGCAGCCGTCATCCGTCTTACCTGACGATTTCTTCCCTCAGTTAAGGTAATTTCTAACCAAGCGGTGGGAACAGATTTTCGATAACGAATCGGTGGCTCTCTCGGGGGTAAATCTGGTTCAAAATCTAGTAAATTAACTATTGCCGGTCGAGTGCGATAATCCTGAATAGGAAGACCTTGACGCAATTTTTCTAAAGCGTTTAGGTCTGGAATTCTTTCGACTTGTACCCAATAGGTGCGCGGATGAGCAAATTGACGATGACCCAAACGATGCTGTAATTGACCGTTATCTGTGAGTAATAATAATCCCTCGCTGTCCCTATCTAAACGACCGACAGAATAGATATTTGGGATGGGAATATAATCTTTTAAAGTCGAGCGCCCATTTTCATCAGTAAACTGACATAATACATCGTAGGGTTTATAAAAAAGGATATATTTATTCAAGGGAAAAAGGAGTCAGGAGATAAGTAGTTGTGCAAAATGAATTTCTTGGTTAGAATAGGCAAAAGGCAATAGGCAATAGGCAAGAGGTAGTTAGATATGTTTAATTAACTTTGCTTAGGTACTTAACTGATAACTGATAACTGACCACTGATAACTGATAACTGATTTAATCCCGTTGATGGGAGAATTGATAAGCACCGACAATCGAGAGAAGAATAGCGACGATTAATAAAATGGGGATAGCGAACCAAGGAAATTGATTAATATCGTAGGCTGCGGCTCTTAATCCCAGACTAGCATAGGTGAGGGGCAAGGCATAAACAATAATTTTTAATGCCCAGGGTAAGGTTTGGGGATCGAAAAAAGTTGCTCCTAAAAAAGACATCGGCACGATTAAAAAGTTATTATACAGACCGACACTTTCGATGGATGTAACTCGCAATCCGACAATTGCCCCTAAACCGGCAAAGACGGCACAATTTAAGATTAAAACTAATAAAAAGAGGGGATTGAGAAAACTGACAAATTTTCCTGTAAATAAGATAGCAACGAGAATCACTGATGCAGAAGTCATTACACCGCGCAAAATCCCCGCGAAAACTTTGCCTAAAAATAATGAGAGGGGATGGACGGGAAGCAATAATAATTCCTCGAAGGTTTTACTAAATAAGCGATCGCCACAGATGGAAAAGGTGGTTCCCCCGAAACTGATCGCCATTGAGGACAGGGCCACCATTCCGGGTAAAATAAATTCTAGATAGGAATCGCCGATCGAGGGTTTCATCGAGCGATCGAGGGCGCTTCCCAACCCCAACCCGAAACCGATAATATAGATTAGGGGAGAAACTAAACCTGTGGCGGCGATCTGAAGGACTCTCGCCCTTAAATCTAGCCATTCTCCCCAAAATACGGTTAAAGTGTCTGTTAATATCGTCTGAGCTTGAGCTAGTTTCACTGGTATTTTGGTTAATTAGTAAATATACTTTTAATAATAATTAATAATTGTCCCCTTTTTCAAGAGTGGCTCATCCCAGTTTAGTAAAATGTAGGGTGCGTTAGACGGCGACAATCTCTGCTTAAACTTGAATCTAACAATCCGTCGTAACGCACCACACCTATCATTAATTTAATTTGGTGCGTTACTACTACTACTTACTTATGATAAAATGCCTTCAAAGACAGGTAAGGGAAAACTTTCAATTATTCACTCAATAAAATAACTGATAGCCGAGATGAAACCCTGTTACTGCATTAATCCCGATTGTTCTCAACCAGGGCATCCGAGTAATAATAACTCGAATACTCGTTACTGTCAAAGTTGCGGCTCTCAATTGTTGTTAAATGGTAAATATAGGGTGAGTCGGTTATTGAGTGATACGACCGGTTTTGGCATTGTTTATGAGGCTTTTGAAGGTTTTACAGCCAAAATCCTCAAGGTATTACAAGAAAAATGGAATAATCAACCGAAAGCAGTGGAATTATTTAAACGGGAATATGACGTTTTATTAGAGTTGAGTCGTCAAAATGTCACCGGTGTTCCTCGAGCAGATGCCTATTTTCAATATTCCACGAGAGAAGGGAAAATATTACACTGTTTAGTTATGGAAAAAGTGGAGGGTATTGATTTAGAACAGTGGCTAAACCAGTATGATATTTTAAGTCAAAAACGAGCCTTAAAATGGCTGAGAGAAATTACTTTAATTCTCGATAAAATTCATCAACAGAATTGGCTGCATCGAGATATTAAACCTCCTAATATCATGATGCGGAATAGTGGCGAGTTGGTGTTAATTGATTTTGGCACAGCAAGGGAAGAAACCCAAACCTATCATCAAAAGGTAAAAGGTCAACAGGTGACAGGTATTACCTCAGCCGGATATACCCCCAATGAACAACAACATGGTCAAGCAGTGATTCAATCAGATTTTCATGCTTTAGGACGAACTTTTGTGCATTTATTAACCGGAAAACATCCTTTAGAAATTTATGATCCGATTAATGATGTTTTACCTTGGCGAGAAGAAACGGAAAATATTCACCCGTTATTGTTGGATTTTATTGACGAGTTGATGGGAAGATTGCCAAAGAATAGACCGGCTAATACTAGGGTTATTTTACAACGTTTAGATGAGATTGAACGGCAATTAAAGTTACCTCCTATAACTCCTACTATAACATCTCCACCACCAAATCCGCAGCCTGTTGTAACTCAAAAACAATCGCCAGTTATTCCTAAGATTAATTCTTCTCCGCCAGTTTCACCCGTACCTGTACCCAAAAAAACACCAGCACAACCGGTTAAAAATAATAATCTGAGAAATAGAATGAATGCTCTTGGTGGCGTTTTGTTATTAGGGATAGGAATAACCCAAGTTTACGGTTATTTTAAATATGACGAATTTCCTGCTAGTCCTCAATTATTAATATCTGGTTTATCTAGTCTTCGCTTCTTAGAGAAAACCCTTACTGGTCATTCTAACTCAGTTGAATCAGTAGCATATAGTCTCGATGGCCGCTATTTAGCTAGTCGTAGTGTGAACAACTGGTTCGGGGGTAGAACTATCAAAATTTGGGAAGTAGCAACGGGAAAACAATTGCCTACCCATAGCCTTATGGGTAGCTTTGTTGAACCAATGGTTAGTCCCGATGGCCGCTATTTAGCTAGTCAGAGTCATGACAATACTATCAAAATTTGGGAGGTAGCAACCGGAAAAGAACTGCGTACCCTTACTGGTCATTCTGACTGGGTTAGGTCAGTAGTATATAGTCCCGATGGCCGCTATTTAGCTAGTGCGAGTAGTGACAAAACTATCAAAATTTGGCAGGTAGCAACGGGAAAACAATTGCGTACCCTTACTGGTCATTCTCGCGGGGTTAGGTCAGTGGTATATAGTCCCGATGGCCGCTATTTAGCTAGTGGGAGTGTTGACAATACTATCAAAATTTGGGATGTAGTAACGGGAAAACAATTGCGTACTCTTACTGGTCATTCTAATGTGGTTTGGTCAGTAGTATATAGTCCCGATGGCCGCTATTTAGCTAGTCGTAGTGGTGACAAAACTATCAAAATTTGGGAAGTAGCAACGGGAAAACAATTGCGTACCCTTACTGGTCATTCTGAAGGGGTTTTGTCAGTGGTATATAGTCCCGATGGCCGCTATTTAGCTAGTCGTAGTGGTGACAAAACTATCAAAATTTGGGAAGTAGCGACCGGAAAAGAATTGCGTACCCTTACTGGTCATTCTGGTAGTGTTAGGTCAGTGGTATATAGTCCCGATGGCCGCTATTTAGCTAGTGGGAGTGGTGACAAAACTATCAAAATTTGGCGAGTGGGACAGTAAAGTTGTGTTGGGGGTGACAGCAATAACTTTTGTCTATCAAAAATGAGCGATACTTGCGGGAAACTGCACCGATGTCTTTAAAAATATTGGGTTTTGGCTCAAATTATTGAATCGAGCAGTTTTCTCCTAAATAGGGTATGCGGCAAAAAGTACGGGCGAAGCATTCGGATAGAAAATCTGGCGTTGTCATATCAGAATAGGAAAGATGCAATGCTCCGGTGCTGATTCGGAGCATCTTTCAATTTGACAACGCCGATTGTAGGGCTAATTCATGAATTAGCCCTACGCCGATTTTAGGGCTAATTCCACTGCTAAATCGAGCGACCCCTTCGACTTGGCTCAGGGCAAGTCTTGTTCCCCACTTAAGCCCAACTATCGGCACTATTCGTTCATTAAACACTAATTGTCAAGATGCAGGGTAATCTTTCCTATCAAAGTAATTTCCGTTCCGGTGCTGATTGGGAGCATCTTTCAATTTGACAACGCCGAAAATCTACAGTTTCACCGATAGGTTATTGTCCGAATGCTTCGCCCCTACAGGACGCGGGCCGATAAAGACGCAAGATTTTGAACGACGATTCTCTCACAATCTTGCACCTGTTTTGCGAGAAAAGCCACAAAATCTCTACCTTGCTTACATCTCACATTTATTCAGCAAACCCTATATAATGTGTATATTAACAATCTACTACACACAACTAGGGATAGGATGATGACTAACATTATCATTGATGACCAACTCATGGCTGATGCTCTTAAAGCTACTGGTTTAAAGACTAAACAAGAAGTTGTTGAATTGGGTCTTAAGACTTTGATTCGGCTCAAACAACAGGAGAAAATTAAAGCCTTTAAAGGTAAGCTTAAATGGGAAGGAAACCTTGAGGAAATGAGGCACAATCAATGATTCTTGTGGATTCCAGTGTTTGGATTGATTTACTGCTGGGAGTTGAGCCGATAGCTATTGGTGATAAGCTAAGACGCATTTAAAGCGCTTATTCTTAAGATTAGCCGAATCTCCCCCAATCCCTTTACTGTTGCCTCTTGCAAGAGTGCCTCTTGCCTCGTCTCAACAAGCAATTTAAATGCGCGGGCAGCTTATTATTCTCACCGAAGTTCTCCAAGGTTTTAGGAGTGATAAGGATTATCAAATAGCCTATCGCTTACTAACTTCATTGACTATTTATGATTTACTAGGTTTGAGAATGGCATTGAAAAGCGCGGACAATTATCGCCAGTTACGCAAGAAGGGGATAACTATTAGGAAAACTGCTGATGTTATTATTGCTTCCTTTTGTATTGAAAATAATCTTCCGCTGCTTTTTTCAGATAAAGATTTTATTCCTTTCGTGAAGCACTTAAAGCTAATTTCAGCTTGTCCTACTACTAATGATGAACGATGATTGAGTTGCGACTCATTTCTATTAACGAATGTTGAGTAAAAAGTGCTTCTATTTGGGTTAGATTATTCTGAAATAATGCTTCTAATTCGACATTTGTAATGTTACCCGCAGTCACTAGCAGAAGCTTATAAGGTTCTTGACTAATTAAAAATGAATCGAGAAAATCTGTGTCTTTGGTAATAACAATACGATTTTGTTGAATTGAAAGAGCGTTAATTTCTGCATCTGTCGTGGCATTTTATCGACTAAAAACTTCATGGTGCAATTTGGTAGATACTTTTTACCTGAGTCAACCGAGTGGCAAACAATAACGCGGCTAGAATATCCTCCCGTTCCAAATCATCGTAGTCGGCTAAAATGTCTTCGATACTCATGCCAGAACTAAGTAATTCTAGGATAAATTCAACAGGATAACGCAATCCTCGAAGGCAAGGTTTGCCATGACAGATATTTAAATCGAGGGTGATTCGCTGCAAAAGTTGGTTTTCCATCGGTAATTCAGTTGCTTGTCATCTGCCTTTTTCCCCAAGGGATATTTCTAAGAAGAGAGTTGCCCGCTAGTTTGTCCTTAGCTGCTATATTAACTGGTTAAACCGTGTTTTAGGGCAAAACGTACCAATTCCGTGCGACTATTAGTACCAGTCTTGCTAAATAAGCGACTGACGTATTTTTCTACGTTTCTGACGCTGGTTTCTAGACGACTGGCAATTTCTTTATTCATCAATCCCTCCGCTACTAAATCTAAAACGCTTTGTTCCCGGGGGGTAAGGTCAATTTTAATCGGGGGGGGAGTAGTAGTAAAAGTGTTCTGTTGTCCCACCTGCTGTTTTAATTCCCGGATATCTCGGGCAATTTCTTCTAATCTAGCGTTTTCGCTGGTGGCTTGCAAGGATTGACGACGGCGCTCGATTAAAGACTTGATTAATGCTTCTAATTCTTCGGGATCGAAAGGCTTGGATAAATAAGCATCACAACCGGCATTATAACCCTGAATGCGATCGCTCGTCATCCCCCTAGCAGTGAGAAAAACCACGGGAATTGTCTGAAAACGAGCATCTTCGCGCAATTTCTTGAGAAACTGATAGCCATCCACCTGCGGCATCATAATATCGGAGATGACTAATTCCGGAATTTCTTGATTGAGTAAATCCCAGGCTTCGTTAGCATTACTAGCAGTTCTTACCTCGAAGTCATCCCCGTACTGTAGATATGCTTGCACAGATTCACGAACCCCCGGTTCGTCATCCACTAACAAAACTTTCGCAGGTGTATCCATGAATTTCTCGCAGCGATCGAATATTGTCCGAATCCTATCTTATCAGCTAAGGAGATAGGAGTCAGTAGTCAGGAGGCGGTCGGCAGGAGGCAAAAGGCAAAAGGCAAAAGGCAAAAGGCAAAAGGCAAAAGGCAAAAGGCAAAAGGCAAAAGGCAAAAGGCAAAAGGCAGCTTTGTTCTTCCCACACCCCACTTCCCCACTCCCCACTCCCCACTCCCCACTTCCCACACCCCAGATCATCCTCAAGATAGTGACGGTGAGTTAAACTAGCAGATAGAACTAAAAAATTACAAAAATCACACAATGATTTTATAATCCTTTCACCATTCTTAATAAATCCCGTGACCATTCTCTGCTGGCTCGATCGCATTAGTGCTTCTGATCGCCCCCTGGTGGGGGAAAAAGCTTTTATTGCCAGTGAATTACACCAGCGAGGATACCCAATTATCAGGGGATTTGCCATTTTTAACCGCATTTTCGCGGAATTTTTGGAAACTATCAACAATGCTGACTCGTTTCTGACTGATTTTCCGCAGTCTTCCCTCTATTTAGACGTAGATGACGCCAAAGCTCTGCAATTAGTCGCCAAAGAGAGTCGGCGGGCCATTTTACAAGCGCAAATTCCTCCTCTCTGGTTAGAAGAACTAGGGGCGGCCGTGGCACAATTATCCATGGATACCCTAGTATGGCGCTTTTCCCTACCAGCTAATCTGGCTCGGCGAACTCTCGGTTTATTTTCCGCCCCAATCAGTGGAATTAAAGCAGATAATCTAGAAAATGCCCTAAAACAAGCTTGGGCGGAGTTATTCACCGCCAGAAGTCTATTTTATTGGCGAAAAATGGGAATTGGTTTAGAAAACATTCAATTATCTTTACTGGTACAACCGTTATTACCGGCTAATTGTGCGGGAAATCTGTTGATTAATGAGGATAACTGGAAAATTCAGGCGGTTTGGGGTTTAGTACACAGTTTAGTTAATGGAGAAGTGGCACCGGATACCTACATTATCGATCGCTCTGGTCAATTACGCAGTCGGCAATTAGGCAATAAATCCAGGGCTTATTATCTCAATAGTGACAGTAATCTGCTCGTACCACAATTATTAGCACCCAGTTTACAGGAAAGCTACTGTTTAGATAATTTCGCCCTCGATCGCCTTTGTCAGCTGGCTCAATCTCTGCTGACGGAAAAACCGACGTTAACCAGCATAGAATGGCTGATGATGCTGGATGGTCAAATTTATATTCTTAACTGTCACAGTCAGGAAATCACCGCTACTACCTGCCATTATCCCTTAAGAGGATTAGGGGCATCCCCAGGGTTGGCATCGGGAGTGGCAAAAGTGATCAGCAATTTCGACTCCCCAGAGGCAAATTTTCAGGATTGCATTTTGGTTACTACTAATTTACCTCCCAAAAAACTGCCCCATTTACGCCAAATTCGGGCAATGATCACGGAACAGGGGGGATTAACTAGCCATGGAGCCATTTTAGCCCGGGAATTAGCCATTCCTGCCGTTGTCGGGGTGAAAAATGCCACGGAAATTATCCGCTCAGGCGAGATAATTTTAGTAGATGGTACGAGGGGAATTATTTCTCTAGCATCTCAGGAACAGATTTCCTTACCCCCTCCACCCCCCAGAGAAACCGACGGCACGGCAATTGCTACCCGTTTGATGGTTAATCTCAGTCAAACTGAAAGTATTGCCGGAATCCAAGAACTGCCTATTGATGGGATCGGTTTATTGCGCTCAGAATGGATGATTTTAGAGTTACTTTCTCAGCGTAATCTAGAAGAATGGTTAACGCCAGAGCATCAAGAAGCATTGCTCGAGAGATTAAGTGATTTAATCGCACAATTTGCCCTTAGTATCCAGCCTAAGCCTTTATTTTACCGTTCTTTTGATGCTCAACATTCGACTAAAGACAGTCGGGGAACCCATGGTTATATATTAGATCCGACTCTATTCGATCTGGAATTGCAAGCTTTACGACGGGTACAAACCACCAGCGCCACCAATATTAATTTACTGCTTCCCTTTGTCCGCGGGGTTGAGGAATTTATTTTTTGCCGGCAACGGGTACAATCGGCTTTACTCACTCAAGTCCCTTCTTTCCAATTGGGGATAATGGTGGAAGTACCGGGGGTAATCTTTCAATTAGCGGATTATGTGCAAGCGGGGGTACAGTTAATCGCTATTGGTACTAATGATTTAACTCAATTACTTTTAGGTAGCGATCGAGAACATTTCTCAGAATATTTTAACGCCCGTCATCCCGCAGTCAGGGCAGCTTTAAAACAAATTATCACTCAAGCAAAAGTTTTACAGATTCCCTGTTCCGTTTGCGGTATGGCCATCGTCCAGTATCCTGAAATTATCGATGATCTGATTGCTTGGGGTGTGACTTCTCTTTCGGTGGATAGGGAGGCAGTTTTAGCCACTAGAGAGGCAATTGTTCGCGCCGAAAGAAGGTTTTTATTGGAAAATAGCAGATAATCTCGGCAAAAGGAGCGTTAGGGGTTGGCTGTTGAGGAAGATGTTAAGTAGGGTTTGCGGCAAAAAGTTTCTCGTGGGGTGTAGGGTGTAGGGTGTAGGGTTTTACCCATTTTCATCTGGTAAATTACCTAATTTTCCTAGAAGTTTCCTACTGTCTTTTCACTGATCACTGATTACTGTTTACTGATCACTGATTACTGTTTACTGTTTGCGGCTAGAAATCCATTGGTGGATTATCATACTTTGTGCTTTTTGTCAAAAAAACTTTTTTTTTGCAATAAAACTACACAAAAAAAAGATCATCGTTGTGGGTGAAATTGACTCATTTACCTGTCTTAGTTAGGATTACCTTCTCGGTGTGGCAAGGGTTTCAACCGTTGCTGCCCAAAAAAGCACAGAGTACCCCACTATGAAATTCAGTAAAATCGCTGTAACCATTGTAACATCGTTATTAAATAAAAATCTTTCTCAATTAATTTTTAAGAATTTGTAAATATTGCGGAATGTTAATTTAAATATTCTCAAGTTTGTAGAGTCAATAGATAATTTTTGCTTATCTTTGACCAACATTGCGTTAGGAGTCAGTATTCAGGAGATAGGAGTCTCCGAGTCAGTATTCAGAAGTCGGGAGATAGGTTTTAGGTGTTGGGGTTTTGGGGTTTTGGGGTTTTGGGGTTTTAGTTCAATTTCCCCACTTCCCCCCGCAACGCGCACGAAGTGGTCTCCCCCAATTCATAATTCATAATTCATAATTCATAATTCCCACACCCCACACCCCACACCCCACACCCCACACCCTGTCCCCTAATGCCTAGAGAATTTCAATAATTCCTTGACTGCCATCGAGACGAATTAATTGACCATCTTTTAACAATTTCATGGCATGATGCACATCCATAACCGCCGGAATTCCGTATTCTCTGGCAATAATAGCACCATGGGATAATTGTCCCCCCACCTCGGCAATAATGCCCACAGCCCGGGATAATAAAGGGGACCATCCCGAGTCAGTATAGGGAATAACGAGAATAGTATTAGGGGCAATTTCTAGATTTTGTAGGGTTGGCATAATTTTGACTCGTCCCTCCACTGTCCCCCCACTAGCGGCAATTCCCTGTAAGCGTTTTTTGGCAGTTAAATTTGAAACTAAAAATTCTCTTTTCGGTGGTTGTCCATAAACGATGTAGGGAATATCGGTTAATTGAGAGTTTTCTTGGAATTGTTGGCGACGCTGGCAGATAATCTGGTTAAGATTGGCGATTTTATTATTCTGACCCAACTGGGTAACTTCTGAGTAATTTAGATAAAATATATCTCCCGTCTCCGATAATATTTGCTGCTGTAACCAGAGGGTTTCTAAAGCAAGAAAATGCCAGCGTAGGTGAGCTAAAAGACGGGAGTAAATTTCAGTCCCTTGGTTTTTGATATTTAACCTTTTTTGGACAGTATGGGAAGATTTAACTTTTTTATGGCTATTATTACCCGGACTATCTAAGGGGAGTTGTAGCAGCTCTTGGGGATTTTCTCGCCATCTCGGTATCGAAATATCGGTTCCTACTTCGCTTAAATAACCGTAGGTTTCTAACCAGAGGGAAAAAGCTGAGTCAAAATCTCGATCGAGCGTATTTTTTCTCAGTTCAAACAGCGATCGCATTGAGGCTATTTCTGGTGCTTGGGAGTTATCCAATTTCTCAAAAGGTACTCGGGAAATACTGCGACGCAAGGCGAAGCTAAGAGGGGCAAGAATACTATAATAGGTAGCTTTTTTTAAGACGGTTAAAATCTCCTCAATTTGCTCTAAAATCTCCCCTGAAGATAAAGCTTCTAGGGAAGTAGCGTTAATTTTTTCGAGCGTCGGGATAAAATAGTTTTTTTGATCTTGGCTAAAGTCTTTTTCTAACTGTAATTCCCGTCCTAAAAGTTTTAATAAACCGGGGGAATTAGCCAAGGTTGCCGTTAAAGGTGGTTTGGTAAACTTTGCCCCTTTGGTCAGGAATTCTAAGCTTTCTGGAGGTAATCCCATACGACGGAAAATTGTTCCTAATAAAGAAGCATTAAAATAAGCTCTTTGATAGTGTAAAGTCGCCGTTTCATTGAAGTCCAAATCGAGGGCTTTTTTGTCTAAAACTAACCGGAAAATATCTCCCCAAACTCCACAGGTTAAAGGGCGATTAATTGACCAAGGCAAAGGACGAATCACCCCGGGTATAACTTCCGCCGCGATTTTTCTTGTCCAAATTGGCTGTAAATTGGTGATAGGACGGCACTGTAATAACCATAATTTTTGTCCGTCATGAGTCCATTCTATATCTTGGGGAATGCCATGATCAAGGGTTTCTAATTGCCGACAAAGATTAGCTACCTGTTGAATAATAGCAGGGGGAATATCTCCCGCTCCGATGATGATATTTTCTTCTAAATTGACTCGATAACTTTCGGGGGTGATTCTTCCCGATACAACTCTGGTGGCATCTCCGGGTAAAGCTTCAATAACCACATCTAAACTGAGAGGATTAATCGGATCACGACTGAAGGCAACCCCCGAAAAAACTCCTCGAATTTGTTCTTGAATTAACACAGCCATGGCCGTGTTTTCTTGACCTCGATCAAGTCGATAATTAACAGCATTAGGACTATTATAGGAGGTTTGGCAACTTAAAATCGCCGCCGCTAAATTTTCTTGATCGATGACGTTAAGAATTGTAGTATATTGTCCCGCAGATGAAGCGGTTTCACTATCTTCTCCAATAGCGGAAGAGCGCACGACTAAGGGATGATTAATATCAGGATGAAGAGATTCTATTAACGGCTGTGGATCATCCCCCGGTGGTAAAATCCAACCCCTAGGAATGGGATAACCGGCACGCTTAAGATAGGCTAAAGTGGCGGCTTTTTGTCCCACTTTTAAAGCCGTCAGATTGTCATCAAGAGTTTGGATCGATCGATCTCCACGAAAAAAACGAAACATAGTTTTTGATTCATTGTTAACACTTGCTTCGGGTAAGTCTAAATCGTCGGCTATTTTTTGAAAAATTGCCCCTAATAGACAGGCTAAAGCAATGGCAGTTATAATATAACCTGAATCGTGGGGACGGCGCAAGGTGAGAATTAAAGCTAATAAAAATAATCCTACCAATCTACCCGTAGATTTTTCTCGAAAAATAGTAAAGCTAATCCCACTAATGATTGAGGTGAGAAAAACAGCGACAAAATCGTGAACGATTAATCCCCAGAAAACATTAGTAGTTCCCGCACCTTTTCCTAACCAATAGCGCCCCACGACTAAGGCAATTAAAGCTAATAATTCCCAAGTGGAGCCGGTGGGAAAAAAGAAACGGGTTAGAAAAATAACGATAATTCCCTTGGCTGCTTCCGAAATTACCGCCAAAATTCCCACCAATTTACCCCCATGATAAAAGGCGGCAGTTACACCGATATTACCGGTCCCTAATTGGGATAATTTACGTCCAGTTACTAGATAATTTATCCAATCGATCAGAGGCAATCCCCCGATTATGGGACAGACTAAAAAAATAAATAGGGAACCCCAAATTTCTGTCATTATATTTTCTGGCTCTAAAAAATAGTTAATTCTCGGTGGAGTCCTGTCAGGTATCGGGATTAGAATAATTCCGCCCACACTCCCTGAAATCTTATATAGTATTTTAGCTCTACCAACCGACGACATTATTTATTTTAAATTTTACTTTATAAATACTTACAGCCTTTCTCGGACAGATGAGGTATAATGACAATAGTGATTGCAGCAATTACGGGTGTCTTTCTTGGAGACTGCCTTAAAAGCTTCTTCGAGAGCCTTGTCTAAGTCTCGATAATTTTTCGGTTGTAATTTTCCCAAGATAGACTTGACTTTTGGGCAAAAGTTTTCAATAGTTTTCAATCGAGGTAAAGTCGAGAGAGTAAGGATGTAAATAAACTATCTTAGGCTCCTTCTTCTCCCACAGCTTGACGGACTTCTTCGCTGACATGAATTTTATCACTCACCCTTCGCTCATTTCTGGAACCGAAAATTTGATAAATTGTCTCAAATGCAGTCTAGCAAACGCATTGAGCGTTCTACTCGAATATTTATTAGTACAAAAAGACCATTTTGAGGTTAAGGAATCGCCACTTTTCTGCTTATCTTATTCGCTAAAAAGCATACAGGATAAAGGTTACAGCAATTTTAAAACCCTTGCCTTAAAAAATTAAGCGAACAATGAGTTATAATTGATAGCAATTACAGAAAATTATTATCTTGAAAATAAAATAAGACTAGGTTTATGTTGCTCGATCCTTTGGCAATGTCTTCAGTAGAACTAGATAATTTAAATCAACTTCCTGATTGTTCGGCCATATATTTTGCTATCGATTCTCAAAATAGAATTCTTTATATTGGTCAAGCAGTTAATCTTTTAACTCGCTGGAAAAATCACCATCGTATATATCAATTACAAGAAATTAATCAAGATTATCCTGTAAGAATAGCTTGGCAAGTTTGCAATAATGAAGAATTAAATGAAATTGAACTATATCTAATTAAACATTTTCAACCTTTGCTAAATAGAACACAAGTTAAATCTCCACAAATTGTACCATCAGAGTTAGTCTTCCGAAATTTTCTCAGGGAATTTTCTCGACGATTAATCATTATTGGGTTTAAACCACAAACTTCTCAAGAGCTACCACATATTCATTTGAAATATGACTGGACAGATTGTTCTCCGAAAGGTACAGCCGCAAAGATTAAAAATTTTATTCAAGAAAATAATCATATAAATACCAGTTTTAAGATTAGAAGAAAACCTTGGGGAAGAATCAGGGGGCCAGAAGAGTTTCAAATAGGCAGTCGCGGACAAAAAGCCCTAGCTCGTCAGAATCGTTCCTATAATAATCATTGGGAAATGGCTTGTAATGGAGTAATAATCTCTATCACCCCTACCAATAATTATAAACAGATTAAATCAGTAACAAATTTTCAAAAACTTGCTGGGGTAAAAATGAGAACAATCCCAGAACATGATTTTAAGAGAATGTCTAATCAATATCCTCATGATTTTGCGGACTTATCGTGCTTTGTCGATGATTTAGTTCCGTTACTTTGGATTGAAGGGTAATCTTGAATGGGTGCATCTCAATTTTGTAGAAATATCTATATTACATTTTGGGTGCATAGGATCATTGGTGTCAACTCAAGGAAATAGCCCGCCAAATTTGTTGAGAGAGAGCCTCCCTTTCCCTGTGTCGTTTACTTTCAGCTTTAACTCAGCCAAAAAGTTTAGCTCGCTCGGCTAAATAAGTAGTCGTGCAAAATTAATTTCCTAGTCGAGACGGGAGACAGTTATCAGTTATCAGTTATCAGTTATCAGTGGGTAAGTTATCAGTTATCAGATTTGAGTTTTAAGTGTGCAGTATTAAATAGAAGTTTCCTACTGGTACTTAAACAAATTTCAAGCCCAAATGTAGCCCAAAGCCGCTTTGTGAGCGGAAAAGACATCAATATTCTGCGTTAGCCAAGGGAAAAAACAAAAAGACATCGCTGTACGAAAAGCCTCCAAAGCATCAGTAAATGTCTCCAAAGGTTTATTCGCCCATCGCCTTTGTAGTCCCCCGGTTAAGTGATGCCAGAGAATAAAAGTGTAGGCACAAAACACCAGGATAAAATGGCGAAGAAGGCTTTCTTTCTCGCGAACCTGATATTCTCTTAGCCCTAACCATCCTTTCGCCTCTCGATAGAAAACTTCTACCCAATTTCTTGGCGAGTAAGTTTCTACTACCCACTGCGGGGTTACTTTTTCCGCCTGGACATTCGTGATAAAATAATCGATGTCCGTCGCTTCTTCCCAAGAACTCGCGTTCATGACGATGGCAAAAGTTCTCTCTTCTTCTAAAGAAGCGATGCGAGCAGAAACAATAAATACGTACAGGGTTTTCGGTTTTTCAACTGAGAGAATTACTGGGGTAAAACTCTCTGGCTTCAAGCTTTTTGCTAATTTCTCCAGACTGATTTCTTCCTCGATTCCTGATTCCGTTTTTCGGATAATTTTTCGATTTTTAGCCACTCCTCCTAAATACTTTAGTTTTCTCTTTTCTAACTCTTTCAGAAACGGCGTGTTGTTTCCATACCCCGCCTCTATCAAGACAATTTTCGGTCGGTATTTTCGCTTTAAACTTCGGTCGATTAATTCGAGTCCGAGTTCGGGTTTCTTTTTCAACTCTTCGTCTTCTTTTCCCGATAGTAGAGAAGATGCCGGTTGATATATCTCGATGTCTAAGGGTAAGCTTTTTTTCCCGTCGTAGAGATGGGTGGTTACTACCACTACTCCGTTGTCTGTCTTGCCGATCTCACCGAGGTATTGTCTTCCGACTCCCTCGGTAAAATTGCCACTTTTTCGATGTCCCGAATCATCCAGAATCATCGTGAAGCCCACGCCGATCCTAGTCTGCGAGCATTTGTTCATCACTTCCAGACGACGTTGGTTAATTTGCGTCGCCGACCAAGGAGCCTCGGTTAAAAAGTGATGTAATCGGTGATAAACCACCCCCACCGAGTTATCCGCCATCTGGGTTAGGTTTTTTCGCTCGCTTTCTCCTAATAATCCGCCTAAATAGTGTCGGAAGCCATTTTTTTGCGACTGGTTTTTGAAACAGTCATCGAATCTAGCGCACCATCTCTCGAAGCAGGGCGGCATAGCGGATGGGGTCGTTTCTCCCATGGGCGTATTTTGACGTGAAAGCCTACTATGACTTGATTATAGCTAAAAAAATTCGGTTCTGTGTTTAAGTCCCACTACTGTCTTTTCACTGATTACTGTTTACTGATCACTGATTAGTGTTCACTGTTTACTGATCACAGCAAAAAGCTGACGATTGCTCATCATTTATCGCACTACATCATTGGTAATGGTAATCATAATTCTTCGCAACCTCGCACCTTGAAACTCGCCAGGAATCTCGTGTTTATATCGAATTAGGAAGTTAGGAGTATGATTTGAGAAAGTTCTGATAATATCGACATTTTGTTCGATGTTATTAATATACAGTTTCATCTTATCTATCGTGCTGTCACCCAACTTTTCATCTGAAGGGGCGATTATCTTTGGTTTGGCAAATTCAACTTTGAGTGTCACCTCGCCACTAAGACGAGGAAGATCACAAGTGATCTTCTGTTGCTGCCCTAACCAGTTATAGACATAACATAGTTTTCCCTGATAGATGTAGAAACTGTGTTCACCAAAATATCCGCCGTGCGCCATCAGAACAGCTTGTAATTCCCCTTTAGCTTTGGAGAAATCAATAGCTGCTTCGATCGCATAGAAACGAGTGCTAATATTAGGAGCAACAGCCTCGTAAATTTCTGATACCCCTGGATAATAGGTATAGCTAAATGTGGTAGATTTTGAGTCATCAGAAAACCCTGGGGGACGTAATTGAGGAATTTCTCCACCCAATACCGCAGCCCCAGAGCAATCTTCAAGGGGCATATATTGTTTAGCCATCGAAATCTCCTTAGTAATTGATAACGGAAAAAAGTGAGAGATTTAACTGGGATTACACTGATGGACAAAATTAACAAATCAACTTTGTTGTAACTCAATACTACTCAGTCCTCTATGCTAAGATGATCCAAAAAACGCAAGTTTTTAAATTGATAGGCAAAAAAAGGGCGTGGCGTTGTCAGATCAGAATAACCCCGTGTGCAACTATATTTTCAGTCTTGATTTACAAGGTTTTCAGAAATCAGCAGAGATAAAGTATCCTCTGGAACCCTGATTCTGTGGTTTTTAGTTGCACATCGCGTGAATATGAAAGATGCAATGCAATCCTTGCTATCAAAGTAATTTCAGTTCCGGGCTGATTCGGATCATCTTTCAATTTGACAACGCCAAAAACCTTATTTTAAAAGGGTTTTACCATTATTCAGCCAACCCTAACTAAAAAGAGAGAAATTTTGCCAAAATAAATTAACAAAACGGCTCTTCTAGAGTAGTTATGATATATTAGTACAAAATAATCCACGCAAGCCTTGCCAAGTAAGGCTTGCCAGAATTCAAAAAAGCAATTTTAATAAAAAAAGCTTTTTGCTTTGTCGGATTCCAGGCTATTTAAGGGGTTAAGCTCATTTAAACTACTAATTTGCTATAACCAGTCTAGGAGAGCCAACAAAACTAGAAGAATACTTAGAAGTTTACCTTAAATGTCGGTTTGAAGGAACCCTCGGTTTCACCTCGGAGATGAAAAACCGACCAGTATAAAACAGCACTTCGACACATTTCGACACGCTCAATGTAAAAGCTCAGTGTCCACACTTCGACACATTTCGACACATTTCGACACGCTCAATGTAAAAGCTCAGTGTCCACACTTCGACACATTTCGACACATTTCGACACATTTCGACAGGCTCAATGTCAAGGCTCAATGTCAAGGCTCAATGTCAAGGCTCAATGTCAAGGCTCAATGTCAAGGCTCAATGTCAAGGCTCAATGTCAAGGCTCAATGTCAAGGCTCAGTGACACGAAGCACAGCTAATATTCAGGGGAATCCTGATTCTCTACATATTTCTTAAGTTGGTCTATTGTGACACCGCCACAACTAGCCACAAAATATGCCCCTGTCCACAAAACTCTCTTGTCTTGACCATATATCTTTTTTAAATGGTCAGAAAAACTGTCCCACATTAGTTTGCAAGAGGTTGACTTTAAGTTGGCTATTAATCCACTTAACAGTTTATGAGGGGGGTAAGTTAAAAGAATGTGAACATGGTCTGATTCTCCGTTAATCTCTATTACCTTCGCATTCCATTTCTCGGCTATGTTATGAAAGGCTACCTTCAAAAACTCTAAATGCTCTTTCTGAAACACCTTTCTACGGTACTTTGTCACGAGAACTATGTGAACAGTGAGATTAAAGGTAGCCCTAGGAGTCTTGAAATAATTAGTTTTCACCCTCTTGATACTTTGTACGATGAGTTGCTATAATCATAGCATAACACATTGAAAAGTCGAATCAATGCGAGTCATAGAGTTTAAGTTAAAAACCAATTCACACCAAGAAATAGCCATTCAAGAGGCTATAAGAGTGGGACAGTTTATTAGGAATAAGTGTCTAAGATTTTGGATGGACTCTACCAAAGAAGACAAAGTAAACTATGCTACTTTGTGCCGCTTCGTCACAGATTTAACCCAAAATCTTGAGTTACCTTTTGTTGGTAAACTCAACTCTATGGCTCGTCAGGCAAGTGCCGAAAGAGCTTGGTTTTATATATCCGGTTTCTCCGACAATTGCCAAAGGGATTTAGCTAAAAAAGGCTATCCTAAATTCAAAAAGTTCTCAAGGTCTGTAGAGTACAAAACTTCTGGTTGGAAGCTAACAGAAGACAAAAAGTTGATCCACATCACGGATAAAACAGGGATAGTAAAATTAAAGCTAATTGGCACTTTTAACCGTGAGATTCTCGATAAATACACAATCAAGAGAGTCAGGCTTATTCAACGAGCAGACGGCTTTTATTGTCAATTTGTCTTAGACATTGAGCGAGTAGAACCCTTTAACTCTACGGGGAAAGAAGTGGGCATTGATTTAGGCTTAAACCATTTCTTAACCGATTCTAATGGGGATAAAATTGATAACCCTCGGTTTCTTCGTCAAGCAGAAAGACGCTTGAAAAAAGCACAGCGTCAACTCTCGAAAAAGAAAAAGGGAAGCCAAAAAAGGTTAAAACAGAAATCTAAAGTAGCTCGCCTTCATTTAAAAGTTTCTAGACAACGTAAAGATTTTGCCGTAAAGACAGCAAAAGCGTTAATCCAATCTAACGATTTGGTAGTCTATGAAGACCTGAAGGTGTCCAATATGGTGAAAAATCCTAAGCTTGCTAAATCTATTTCAGATGCAAGCTGGTCAATGTTCACCAATTGGTTAGACTACTTTGGGAAAATACACGGGAAGTTTGTGATAGCGGTAAATCCACAATATACTAGCCAACAATGTTCTAGTTGTGGCAATATTGTCAAGAAAACATTATCTGTAAGAACACATATTTGTTCTTGTGGGTGTGTCTTGGATAGAGATGAAAACGCCCCTATCAACATTCTTCGCAAAGCCAATACTGTCAGGACGTTCGGCGAGACTTCGGACGTTCGGCGAGACTTCGGACGTTCGGCGAGACTTCGGACGTTCGGCGAGCTTTTGTCGAGCCGCGGACAGAAATTCAAGCCCGACTACAGACTCCCCACTGTCTATTAAGTGAAAGCCTAATAAATAAGGTAACTGGATGAACAGGGAATCGGGAGCATGAGCGCTTCGGGGAGCGTCAACCTACTCTCACCTATTGCTACCAGAACTATCCAGGATACCGAAAGAAAGATTGTCATTGCGAGGGGAGATTGAGAGATTCTCCCTTTTGGGGAAAAGTAATCCCTCCCCGAAGCAATATCTCAAAAGTTTTAGTTGTTCTGATTGGTAATAAATTGATGAACAATCTCAACTTTTAAATTTAATTCCCGCGCAATTTGTTCTTGATTAAGTCCTAACCTAACGAGAAGGGGAATTGTTTCCAATTTCCCGTCAAGTTTCCCGTCAAGTTTCCCTTCAAGTTTTCCCTCTTCTTTGGCTTCTTGATAAAACTTGGTTTGTTTCCATTCCGTGAGATTAAACATAGCTTCTAACTCCTGGCGACTTTTCTGCGGAAATTTGTAGATAATAATCTTCTCGATTAACTCGATAACATTTCTTTGAGTGTTAGGGTCAATAACCTGTTGGTGGGTTTGCTCAATCAAGGATTGAACTTGTTTTGGTGCTTTTTTGGTGCTGATGAGGATAAACTAGAGGATACTGATCCCAAGAGATGATACATGGGATAACTTTAGATTAGCGCCTATTATTCTCCCCAACATCTATTCTTCCCTTCTTTTAATTTTCCTTGGCGCTCTTCCACATTTCTTCAATAATTTGACCGATCACATCTCTCGATGAATGCACAAAAAATACCTCGTCTCTGTGGGCTAAAAATTCAGGCAATTACTCCCTATTCTCGCGCTTGGTCGCAACAGCGATCGCTGGTGGAGGCAAGAATCGCTAATCCCGACTTACCTGATGTGCTGCTGCTGCTGGAACATCCCCCCGTTTACACCCTCGGTACCGGTTCGGATATTAAGTTTATTAAATTTAATCTTGACAAAACCGACAAAGAAGTGTACCGAATCGAGCGAGGAGGCGAAGTCACCTATCACTGTCCGGGGCAGTTAGTGGGCTATCCGATCCTCAATTTGCGCTATTATCAGCAGGATTTACACTGGTATTTGCGACAATTAGAAGAAGTCATCCTGCAAACTATCGCTATTTATGGATTGTCGGGGGCAAGAATCGCGGGCCTGACGGGGGTATGGGTAGAAGGGTATAAAATAGCGGCGATCGGTATTAAAGTTAGTCATTGGATTACCTATCATGGTTTTGCCATCAATGTTTGTCCAGATTTAAGCGGTTTTGCCGAGATTATTCCCTGTGGGATTGCTAATAAACCCGTGGGCAGTTTACAGCAGTTTCTGCCTAATATTAGTCTTATGCAAGTACAACAAGATTTATCGAGAGTTTTCGCCTCAGTTTTCGGTGTGGAATTATTTTCTCTTGACAAGGATTAATATGAGCGATCGCAAAGAACCAGAAAAACTCGCCGCGGAAAATAGGGCTGATAACCCCGAAAATAACGGTAAAACCAGTTTATCGCCCCCCGATGCTTCCGAATACGTCTCCTCTTTATCTTCGCGTAATCCCGTGCGTCAGCGCATCCTAGTATTAAAAGATCTTCGACCGGGTAACGCGGGGTTACTACTGGCCCCCCTGATGGTGATGACCATCGGCCTGGTCTTTAGCTGGGACTGGTTAGGCTTTTCTGGGGCGATAGTAGCGATATTAATATCTTTACAGGTGATTTTACCCTCTATTCGCCAGTGGATCGCCCATTATCTCACCCCCTCTGAACGTCAGACGGTTTTCGCTTTTATAGTTTTTATAGCTGCTCTGGCCGGATTAGGGAAATATTTAGGAGTTTACGAGCGCATATTGCGATGGTTAGACAGTTTTAAATACGATGAGTTCGGTTCCTGGGCCGAGTGGGTGGGGGCCCTGGGACAGATTATGATTGCTGTGTTAGCCGTCTATGTGGCCTGGGAACAGTACGTTATTTCTAAGGATTTAACCATACAACAAAATCGCATTACCCAACAACAGACGATCGATTCCTATTTTCAAGGGATTTCCGATTTAGCCTTGGATGAGGAGGGATTTTTAGAAGATTGGCCCCAGGAAAGAGCGATCGCAGAAGGTCGCACCGCTTCCATCCTCAGCAGTGTCGATGCCTCCGGAAAAGCGAAAATACTGCGTTTTTTGAGTCAATCGCGGCTATTATCACCGATTAAACGCGATCGTTATCTAGGCCGACCAATTCTAGACGGGGAAGGGGGTTATGCGGAGGATCGAGAGTTCGGTACAAGAGTAGTACACTTGGGAGTAATGTTAGCCGGGGCCGACATTTCCGGGCAGGATCTGCGCTGGACGGATTTAAGCGAAGCGAATATGGTGCGGGCCGATTTAAGTTATAGCGATTTGGTGAAAGCAAATTTATCGCGGACAATTCTCTACGAAGCTAATTTAAGAGGGGCAGATATGAAAGGGATGCGTTTATTTTATGGTTCCCTAGAAAATGCTACCCCCCGCAGTCGTACCGTTCCCCCCAATTATGACAGCGGAGAACACACGGGAGCAGTGGTAGAAAATGTCAATTTTACCGGGGTGAAAAACATGAGCGAGGAACAACGTCACTATTGTTGTCGTTGGTGTGGGGAAAAGTCCCGCGCAACCATTCCGGGGGGATGTGCTGATATTGCCAATCTTTTGGGCCGTTAACGGAGACGGTCGGCAGTCCTGATGACAAAGTTGGACCGCCAAGCATGAGAATATTCTGATTGAGGAATTGGCGTTATTTCAGCTTCTATTTTCCACTCAGTGCCTCTCCTGATATGTAGCCTATACTCAAGGGATTTAGTATTACTTCAGATCTGATTACTCAATCCAAGCTTTTGGGGGGTTCTACCCCCCAAACCCCCCGTTGGGGGCGTGGCGCGGTCACTGAGCGTGTCGAAGTGCCGCCCCCAAACCCCCCGCGCATTAGTTTTTCGGTGAGATGCTTACACGCAGCTGCTAATACATCTGTAATAATTTCAGAGTCACTCCACTTGCAAGAGTGCCTCTCCTGATATGTAGCTTATACTCGACGGATTTAGTATGAATAATTAGGGTTTGCTGAATAAATCTAAAAACCTTGTTGGATAATATCTTTAGGCTTTACTCAATTGATAATTTTCCGCCCCAACGATCCTGGGGGATAAAAGTCCGCTCTAGATTAATTTTTGCCACGGGTTCCGTGAGGGTAAATTCTCCCGATTCGATTAGTGCTTTTAATTCTAAAGCGGCTTCCCGGGACAGGGAAATACTGGCCAAAGGAGCCACCCTAACACTTTTTCCCTCGATCATAATCCGACCGCTTTTTAGTTTAGCGTAGGTGATTAAACCAAAGGTAGGACGGACTCGCCGGGGAATGGAAAAATCCACCACTGGAGCGACAATTTCCTCATCTTTTACCCCACAATGTCGAACGATTTCCTCGCTTAAAATCGGAATCGGTACTGCTACTCCTAACATTAAAGAAGCCCCATAATTTTTGAAATAACAACCCCGCACCCAGCGAGCATTCATTTGTTTAGCATCACCAATTAAGGCTAAGGTGGAAGCGGGGCCAATAGGAGTTCGATTTTGTAGGCGTTTTTGCAGGGGAAAATGTTGGGTTCCTTCCCAAGCAATATAACCGATTCCTCCTCCCAAAAAAATGCGCGTACCGATGCCTATAGCCTCTAAATCGGGGTCATTTAACAGGGGAGAAATTGCTCCAGGGTTAGAATACACCGCATTACCTAATCGTGGCTGTAGTGGTCCCAAATAAGTATATAAAGTCCGCTCTCCCCCATTGACTCCGACGATAAAATTCTGGTAGAGATTGCGAGGATTAAAAAGATAAAATTGATTGATAGTATCCTTAGAAATAATCGTTTCAAAAGAAGTGCGAGGATAACAATCGGTGGCCTGGCCGACAGCGCGCAATTGAATCGATTTTCCAGCGATTAAATCCTCAATAATATGTCCGCCGCCCCTTTCGGGATTTTCTCCCTCTAAATTCTCATTTTTGGCCGCTAGATCACTAATAGCACTGGCTCCTAAGTATAAATCCACCGCCCCAAAACCAGCATAAGCAGGAATCCCATCTAACCAACATTGACGAATTTTTATCGGCGGATCCGTCTGACCTAAATTAATAATTGCCCCCGACGATTCCATCGGTTCAAAGGTTCCCGTACAAACCACATCTACTTGGGAAAAAACCTCCTTAATTCCCATCTCGGTAACACGGCTTTTTAATTCCTCTACTGTCCAGACTACAGCCGTTTTTTTAGCGATCTTGTCGTTGATTTCAGCGATTGTTCTCATGATAAAAATTGGCAAGATGGGGGGTTAGGGAGCTTTTTGCTGTTGTCAGTAAACAGTAATCAGATTTGAGTTTTCAGTCAGTGGTAAGTAGGTAGGCGTTAAAAATTATCAGACACCCCCCTTATCAAGGGTAGGGTTGATTCATGAATCAACCCTACCTTATCAAGGGGGGCAGGGGGGATCGAACCTAAAATCCATTTTTAATTTAATTATAACCAGCTACTTATTAACCGAGCAGTATTAAATGGCGGTGACAGTGCTGTTTTTTCACTGATTACTGATTACTGATCACTGATCACTGTTATAAGATGAGAAAGGGAAAATTTACGATCGAAGCTTTTCTATGACAGTTACACCCGTTCCGGCCTCCTTTAATCCTGTTTCTGGTCTAGTTAACCGTATTCTCGCCATAAAACCGCTTTTTGACATCGCTCGCTATCAGGCCCGCAATATGATGATTAAAAGAGCCGAAAAACTAGGCGTACCTTGGCGAGAAACCGTCAAACAATGGCAACAAAGGGATTGGAGTCGGGAACTGCAAGCGGTAGAAAATCCCGATCTCGTCTATCCCGAATACTACGTTTGTTCTTTCCACGCTTACGAAAAGGGCAATTTAGACTGGTTGCCAGCTTTTGAGGTAGAATCTGCCGCCTATGCTGTCCATTCTACCATCTGGCCCGGGGCGGGGATTGACGGCGATCCGCGATTGCGACGGGAATATCACCGGATATTGAAGGAGCAAATCAAGGCAGAAATTAACGATATTGTCGATTTAGGCTGTAGTGTCGGCATGAGCAGCTTCGCACTGCAAGATACTTATCCTCAAGCGCGGGTAACTGGGTTAGATCTCTCTCCCTACTATTTAGCCGTTGCCCAATACCAAGCTCAACAAAAACAAAAGACGATTCAATGGCAACACGCAGCCGCGGAAAAAACTCAATTACCCAGTCAGTCCTACGATCTGGTATCGTCGTTTTTAATGTTCCACGAACTACCCCAACAGGCTACTAGAGAAATTTTCGCCGAAGCGCGTCGTTTATTGCGATCGGGGGGTTATTTGACGCTGATGGATATGAATCCGCGCTCGGAAATTTATCGAAAAATGCCCCCTTATGTCCTAACCTTACTCAAGAGTACCGAACCCTATCTCGATCAATATTTTACTCTCGATATCGAACGGGCATTAGTTGAAGCGGGGTTTCAAACACCGATCATTACCCCCACCAGTCCCCGACATCGGGCGATTGTTGCGCGGGTTTCCGAATCATAATTTTGAGGTAATCAATGAAGATAATTTTTCGTCAAAGCTGGACAAAGATATTAACTATTGTCCCTCTCTTCCTGTTAATTTTTGCCAGCAAAACCCTCGCCCATCATGCTATGGGAGGGCAAACTCCTGATAATTTTTGGAACGGATTTTTATCGGGTTTAGCTCACCCAGTTATCGGTTTAGATCATTTAGCTTTTGTGGTGGCTAGTGGTTTAATTGCTGTGGGGATGGAACAGGGTTTATTGATTCCGATCGCTTTTGCAATTGCCACTTTAATCGGCACGGGCATTCATTTACAGGAAATAAATTTACTTTTTCCTGAGGGGATTGTTGCCCTTTCTGTGGTGATTTTTGGCGTGATTTTAACCCTGAAAAAAGGTTTACAAACTCATTCTAATCTCTATACGATCGCTCTGGCAACTCTGGCAATGATCGCGGGAATTTTCCACGGTTATGCCTACGGAGAATCAATTATCGGGGCGCGAGTTGCCGCTTTAGTTGCCTATTTAATCGGTTTTACCGTCATCCAATTAGCGATCGCAGCTGGAGCTTTTTTCCTTGGCGGTGTCATCAAGGAAAAATTAGCCAAGCAAGCAACTCTAATTAGCAAGTTCATCGGATTGGCAATTATGGCGATCGGTACAACTTTTTTAGTGGGAATTAAGTAAATTAATCTCGATGGGGCTAATTATTAATGGCTCTCTTGAGGTTATGGGATCGAAGAAAGGGCGTACAATATACGCCCCTGCCAAACAAGTGCGGGAGAGCCGCTAAATCAAAAATAAGCCAGATAAATCTAAAAATAATCCTGATTTCTACCCCTACTATTTTTTTAGGTTTCCGAGGGGAAGTAACCAAACAGTTTTTTATAATCAGAGGCCAGATATCCTCGGTGAAAAAAACCTAATTCTTCGGCAATTTCATAAACTAATTTTGTCTGATTATTTTGGTTAAGAGATTGATGTAAAGCATTAAGACGAAGCAATTTAAAATAATTGTAAGGAGACATTTGATAGAAGTCTTTAAATATATATTCTAAGGTGCGTTGACTTACTTTTAATTCTTGACAAATCGCTGGAATAGTCAGATCAGAACGCAGATTTTTTCTCATCATTTCTTCTGCTTTTTTGAGGATAGAGGTGCGTCTGATAGCGTTTTTAGGGATTTTAATATCTTTGGTTACTGCTAAAGTCAAAAGAAAATCTTTGACAATTTCTTCTTTTAATTTTTGACTGACAAAATTCAATCTTAATGCTTTTCTTTTCCCAGATATTTGTTGACGATCTAAATTAAATAGCATTTGATAAAGTTGATGACAAGATTGTTGGAGATGACGAATTTTTTCCGATGGGCAAATCACAATAGAAGAAGCGGAAGAATTTAAAAACTTTTTCGCTTCTGGTAACTCTAAAGTTTGGCACAATTGTTGCAGATAATTATCATGAACGTAAAGCTGAAAACGATTGGAAAAGGGATGTTGAAAAATGGAAATTTCTGATTTAGGGGGGACAATCCCAAGATAGTTATTTTCTAATGAGTACAAATTTTGGAAGAAGACGGAATTCACGTGAATAGGAATCGCAAAAACCCACATTTTAGAATGGACTACTCCCACAACATTTATTAAACAATTACGTTGCGATAATTCTAACATCACTTCATCGATGATGATCCTTGAAAGATACCCTTCAAAATGATCACCACTGAGTTGTAAAGCATCTCCGTTGACAAATTCTCGATTCTGAAAATAGCGAGAAAAGTCACAAAAATATTCACTTTTAAAGGTTAATTCCTGAGAATCAATTAAAATATCGGTTTTATTGTCAAAAATAAACATTTATATAACTCCTGGGTTATTGAGTGAAATAAAGCTTTTTTGGCGTTGTCAAATTGAAAGATGATCCGAATCAGCTTGGAACTGAAATTACTTTGATAGCAAGGATTGCATTGCATCTTTCATATTCTGATCTGACAACGCCAGGTTTTTGACCTGTTAAAATCCGATGTTCATGCTGCGAAAATAGGATTGTGACCTTCAAAAACCTTGCATTATCCTTTTAATAGTACATTAACTCGTACAAAGAAAGAGGGCAACAAAGCCTGAAACTCCTGACTCCGTTTGGACCTCGGCGTGAGACTTCGGACGTTCGGCGAGACTTCGGACGTTCGGCGAGCTTTTGTCGAGCCGCGTGAGCTTTTGTCGAACGCTCAGTCGAGCGGACGGTGCTGACGACCGACTCCTGACGACCGACTCCTAACCCCACCAACAAACTTTTTGCCGCAAACCCTAGTTATTTCAGGATGAGGTAAAGATTCCCCTAATTTCTGATAAAGTTGCATCAGAGATACTAGGACTTCTTCAGCATTTTTCACAGCTTCAGCATAAGTATTACCATGAGTTCGCCATTTTTGACCTGGAAAGTCGGGTAAGCCAACTAGATAACAATTGTCTTCATCAGACCACTGAATCACTATTCTATATTTAAGTTTTTTCATCTTCTTTTCTCCTGACCTCTTCAATGGCATTTTTGACTTCTTGATTCTTGGTAACGTTTAGCATCCGCTCCGTCTTTTCCCGAGAGAGTGATTTTCCCTGCATATAGAGGGTGTAACCAATGGTTGTGACTGCCTTTTCCCGGAAAATCAATAAATCCAGCTTTTTTGAGCATTTGTTTTAATTCTCTGATTTTTTTTGGCATCAGTCAAGATTTGATCGATCAGGTAATTTGCTGGGGGGTGTGACAAGTCTTGTATAATCTGTTAAAACTATAAGATGCTAAAAAGGCTGCGCTATAATACTCCATCAGGATGATAGCACGGTAATTAGGAGAAGCGATGAACACTATCCAACTGACAACGGAAATAGAAGATTTGATTGCTCAACAAATCAAAACAGGAAAATATCAAGATGATTTAGCCGTTATTGAAGAGGGATTGCGTTTATTGGCAGAAAGAGACAGAATTTACCGAGGAAGATTTGAAGAATTGAAACGGGAAGTTATGATTGGCGTTGAGGAATTAAGACGACAGGAAGGAATTAATGCCGAAGAGGTTTTTTCAGAATTAGAAGAGGATTTACAACAAATAGAGGCTAAGGGTTTCCCGATGAGTCAGAAATAATGTCAAAGATTATTTTCTCACCCTCAGCTAGATTGGATTTAAAGCAAATTAATAGTTACTTGGCTGGGAAAAATCCGCAAGCTGCTAGAATTTTAAAAGAAAAAATCCAACAGGCTTGTAAAAAATTAGCTAAATTCCCCAATCTGGGACGTAGGCGCGATGAGTTAATCCCTAGATTACGAAGTTTTTCAGTAGAAGATTATCTGATCTTTTATTTCCCTCTTGAAACCGGAATTGAAATCGCAAGAGTAGTCAGTGGATATAGAGATTTAGATGCTATGTTTGATGTTGATTAAGCAAGCGATCGCATCAATCTAAGGGTGTCATTCTTCCCTGCTCCCCAGTAGCATCGGCTGGGGGTTTCTTCGGGAAATTTAAGCTGATCTAAACTTAACAAAAACCTAACAAAACTTCACCGAAAAACTCTTGACTCGGGAAAAAAGAACTGGTACAACTTGACTTAGTAAAATTATGGAGGATACACCATGATGAAAACCAAAAAACTGACCCTCCATAACGCTGCTCCAATTTGGCTACGATTAATATATGAAATTTGAATGGGATGAACGCAAAAATCAAAGCAACCTTATTAAACATGGATTTGACTTCGCCGACGCTTATCGTATCTTTAACTTACCAATGGTTGTTGAATTGGATGAGCGAGAGAATTATGGAGAAACTCGCTTTGTGGCTATTGGTTTACTAGATGGACGAGTCGTTGTTATTGTCTATACTGAACCTGACGCTCAAACAATTCGCATTATATCCTTAAGAAAAGCATTATCTTACGAAGGAAAACATTATGAGCAATATCTCAAAAACAGATTGGAGTAGAATTGATGGGATGAAAGATGAGGATATTGATACTTCTGATATTCCTCCACTATCAGAAGATTTTTGGGTTAAAGCACAATTGCGACTACCGGAAGATATTGTTACTGTAAAAGTCGAAATAGATGCAGAAACTTTTGCTTGGTTTCAATCCCAGGGAGAAACTGCACAAGAACAAATGTCTGTGGCGTTAAAAACTTATGCTCAGGCCAATCAAGCTTTTTCTTCATCTATAACAAAAGTAGAATAGGGGAGCAGGGGGGGTAGCAGGGGAGTACAGGTTTTTGCTCTCATAGTAGGTTGATTCATGAATCAACCTACTATGACTGGACCAGGGAGAGCAGAGAAGCAGCGGTTTTTGCTCTTCTCGGTCCCCCTTTTCCTTGACTCACGAGTGTTAGAAGACTTAGATTCGGATAGATGAACCAGTCTATCTGGCAGTCTGTCCAAAATCTGTTAAAACTATAAGATGCTAAAAAGGCTGCGCTATAATACTCGATCAGGATGATAGCACGGTAATTAGGAGAAGCGATGAACACTATCCAACTGACACCAGAAATAGAAGATTTGATTGCTCAACAAATTAAAACAGGAAAATATCAAGATGATTTAGCCGTTATTGAAGAGGGATTGCGTTTATTGGCAGAAAGAGACAGAATTTACCGAGGAAGATTTGAAGAATTGAAACGGGAAGTCATGATTGGGGTGCAAGAGTTGAAACGTGGGGAAAGTTTTGATGGTAGAGAAGTCATCAACAGATTAAAAGCAAACAATCTTCAGAATTGTGGATATTAAATTATGACCATTATTTTAATATCTTCAACAGCTAAAGAAGCAGAAGTGTTGAACGTTGAGAAAAGTCAGAAAAAAATGCTATTATAGATAGAATCTAGACAACTTATTCCCCTCACAATAGGGAGTTTGCCCTGATGACGAATTTTTCAAAACTCATAAAAGAGCTTCTCAAACCACTGCCTAAAAATGACTACCCCGCTTTAGATACTTTTACATTTTTGTCCTGTTGGATTGGTTTTGCTTTAGATAAAAGCATCGTCAGTATGAGGGACTTATGCAGTAGAATGGTACTTCAAGGAATTAATGTAAATTTATCCACATTTTCTAAGGCAAGCAAAATTAGAGAAACAAGTCCATTTGAGAAAGTCATTGTCGAATTAAATAAGCGTTTAGTTGCCAAAAAAGGAATAGAGAATGCGCGAGCTTTATTTCCTATTGACTCAACAATAATTAGCTTAACCAGTAAATTACTATGGTCCCAGGGATGGCATCAAGTAAAACTATTCTCTGGTCTTAATAGTATCACAACAGAGGTGGTCGGAATACTCATCCATTTTGGTCAAGGTCATGACTCAAAAGAAGGAGGAAAAACGATAGAAGCAATTCCTGTAAATGGAGTTGGAGCAATGGATAGAGGATTTGCGTCTAATCAAAGAATCACCGAATTATTAGAGAGTAGTGACAAGCATTTTGTCTTGAGAGTGAAAAATAATATTAGCCTAGAGATGCTCGAAAATGGCAAGTGTAAACTCGGAAAAGATAAAAGACAAATAGAAGTAAGAGTAGTCGCTTTTTGCGACCTAGAAAGTCAAACAGAATTTCGGCTGGCGACAGATTTACCTCTAGAAGGAGAAGGAGCAGTTAGTAATGAAGAAGTTGCCGAAATTTACATCCAAAGATGGCAAATAGAACTGCTGTGGAAATTTTTAAAAATGCATCTAAAGTTGGATAATCTAATCACTAAAAACGAGAACGGAATCCGCCTACAGATCTATAGTTGCATTATCGCTTATCTGATTCTACAGCTAATAGATATTGAAGAAGGATTTGGGAAAAGCTTATTAGACAAACTGCGCTATTTACAGAGTTTCATGTGTCAACATATTAGCTATGTACACTGGTTCCGGAGGATTGTCTATTCAATTTAAAATTTGATGTTATAGGGGTATTATGCTTGTCAATGTAAAGTTTTATTACAGGATTCAACGTTTCTGCTAAAGAAGATTTAGAAAGCATCAATAATCGGATTGCTTATTCTAATCTTCAAGATGCCAATCAGTTAAACTTATTACTTAAATTAAATCAAGAGAGGATCAATTATGATGACATTAGAACAAGCTCTTATAACAGTTAATCAACTACCGATTGAACAGAGAGAAATGTTAATAGAAATCATCAAAAATCAAATAATAGAATCCTATCGAGAAGAAATAGCCCAAAATGCTAAAGAAGCAAGGGAGGCTTTTCAAAGAGGAGAATTAAAACCTCAACCCTTAGAAGATATTATTAATGAATTAAAAGCCAAATTAACAGAAGATGAATGAAAGAGATTATTGCAACAGAGAAGTTTAAACGATCATTTCGTAAATTTGTCAAGCGTAATGCTCAACTTGAACAAAAAATTATTGAAACATTAAAGTTAATGCAAGAAGATATTTTTACACCTCAGTTAGCTACTCATTCATTACAAGGAAAATTATTAGGATTAAAAGCTTGTTCTTGTGGTTATGATTGTAGAATTGTATTTTCTTTGGAAACAACAGAAACTAATGATAAGGAGCAAAAAGAGGTAATTATTCTAATTGATATTGGTACTCATGATCAGGTTTATTAATTTTATCTTAATCGCATTTTCGGGATTATATGTTTGATGTTAATTAAAAAAGCGATCGCATCCATCTAAGGGTATCATTTTTCCCCGTTCCCCAATAGCATCTGGTGGGGGTTTTCTTCGGGGAAATTTAAGCTTAAGCTTAACAAAAACTTCACAAAAACTTCACGGAAAACTATTGACAAGAAGATGTCAAGGCCGCTTGATTAAATTAATTAACATCATTGGAGGATATACCCCATGAAAACCAAAAAACTGACCCCTCGTAACGCTGCTCCTGTCCAACGGGAAAATAACGCTACCGTCTCTCGTGATGGCAATGCGATCGCTCCGCAATGGGTCAATCGGCGCATACCTTTTGCGGGAGACGACGCGGAGTAGTCCCCTTGATTCTAGCACGAACCTCAAATCAGGTCAAAAGTCTTTTTCTCCTTGCCAAGGCGCACGGTTGCTCCCTTGGAATTGACGCACAATCCTAGTTAATTCGGGAGTTTCGGATACCGGGCATCGGTGAAAAAGCCCCGGGAGCAGGGAAGCAGAGGTTGTTTCTCTTCTCGGTCCCCCTTTTCCTTGACTCACGAGTGCTAGAAGACTTAGGTTCAGGGAGATGAACCCGTGCCAATAGCTTACTTCCCCAGGGTTATCGGATAGCGGTGTTCTTCTCCTTTGGCTTGTACTTCTGGCAAAAGCCCTTGTACTTTCTGGCGCATTCTTCTAGGCTGTCACCAAGTTTAAGAAAAGCAGGATGCCATTGAGTTAAGCCATCATCGGTTAAGAATGTAACGTAAGGTATTTAATGCCCTTTCTTTATCGGAAGGAGGGAAGCCATCGCAAAAATACCGTTTTTCCCAAAAGTGTCCTGTGCGATCCCCCCTAGCCCCCCTTGATAAGGGGGGAAGCCGAAGGCGGGGGGATCACATCGCCTTGTACCAGTTGAGAAAGTGCATAATTTTGGGTAAATCTTCTGGTTGGGCAGGTTCGATCAGATAATGGAGATGATTAGACATGATACAGAGAGCATAAAGCTGAAACTGGTGTTTGTCTAAAGCCTTCTTGATGGCATAAAGAAATACCTCCAGGCATTCCCGCTTGGATAGTTTGAACTCTCGGTTATTGCAGCCTGTGGTGACGTGGTAGGAATAACCAGCTTGAAGATTTCGAGGTTTTCTGGGCATATTTAAATTCTTTAAAACGGAGTAAATTTTATGTTAATCACAAAACCCCGCTTTCAAACCTTTGCCGAATATCTACAATATGAGGATAATTCAGAGGAATCTTATGAATTATTTAACGGAGAATTGGTAGAAATGCCACCAGAATCAGGACTTAACTTTCAAATTGCTAATCGTCTTTTTCTAGTCTTTGCTTTGATGCTAGGAACAGATAGAGTCAGAGGACATGGTTTAGAATTAGAAGTGAGAGGTGAACCGAAAAACCGTTATCCTGACCTAACCATTATTCGAGAAGAACATATTCAATTACTCTCCCAGAGAAATACGATTCTTCTTTCCATGTCACCCCCCTTATTAGTCATTGAAGTGGTTAGTCCGGGGGAAATCCAAAGAGAGAGAGATTACATCGCTAAAAGAAGCCAATATCAAGCTTGTGGGATTCCTGAATACTGGATAGTTGATCCTCAAACTCAAACTATTTTAGTCTTAGAATTAAAAGGAGATACTTATGCAGAAATTGGTAATTTTAGCAGTGATGACTTAGTAAAATCTTCTATATTTGGTCAACTTAATTTAAAAGTTTCTCAAGTATTTAATTAGGCAAATTAACCCCCATGATTACCGTCGAACCCATTACCTTAAACTTAAAATCCGTAAATTTAAGCGATGAGCAATTCTATCAACTTTGCCATAATAACGACGATTGGCGAATTGAAGAAAATGCCGAAGGAGAATTAATCATTATGCCGCCTGTTGGTGCTATTAGTGGAAATCGAGAAGCAGATTTAAACGCCGATTTGGTTATTTGGAATCGTCAAACAAAACTGGGTAAAGTGTTTAGTTCTTCCACTATATTTACCTTACCCAAGGGTGGTAAACGTTCCCCTGATGTCGCTTGGATTGCTAATCAACGCTGGGAAGCTTTACCCCGAGAAGAACAAGAAAAATTTGCGAGAATTTGTCCTGATTTTGTGATAGAATTAAGGTCGCGCACTGATTCTTTAAGTCAACTCCAAGCAAAAATGCAGGAATATCTCGTCAGTGGCTTAAGACTAGGTTGGTTAATTGATCCCATTAGTCAACAGGTAGCCATCTATCGCCAAAATCAGGAAGTAGAAATCGTCTCATTACCAACCACCTTATCCGGGGAGGATGTTTTACCCGGATTTACTTTAGAATTACCCCTTTTTTGACCGGAGGAAACCCCTAGATGATAGCAACTACAACAATTTCTCCTCAATTAACCATTCCACGCCTAGAAAATGGGGACAAGCTTACTCGTCGTGAATTTGAGCGTAGATATAATGCTATGCCAAAGCTGAAAAAGGCAGAACTGATTGAAGGAATTGTTTATATTATGGCTTCTCCCCTAAGAATTAAGAACCATGGTGAACCTCATGCTCAGATTATCACCTGGTTAGGTTTGTATCAAGCCTTCACCCCGAATCTGCAATTAGGTGATAATTGTACGGTTCGTCTTGATGCAGACAATGAACCTCAACCCGATGCACTATTAAGAATTAAAAATGGTGGACAATCAACGATTAGTGAGGATGGTTATGTCGAAGGTGCGCCAGAGTTAATCGTCGAAATTGCAGCGAGTACCGTCTCCCTTGACTTACATCAAAAACTTAATGTTTATCGCCGTAACCAAGTGCAAGAATATCTAGTCTGGCGAGTCGAAGATGGAGAATTTGATTGGTTTAGATTAACAAATGAAGAATATATTAAACTTGAACCGAACTCAGAAGGGATAATTTGTTCCCAGATCTTCCCTGGATTATGGTTAGATAGGGATGCTTTACTAGCCGGTGACTTAGCCAAGGTTTTAGAGGTTTTGCAATTAGGAATAGCTAGGAGATAATTAATAGTGAAATATAGCATTTTAATTCAATTAGCCTCGCCAAAACTATTACAACTAGCTGAGAAAATTACTAATGACTAACCTCCCAACTATTCCAGGATTAAAAGAACTACAAAAACAAACCAAAGGCGCATCAGAAATAACCGTCGCCATTCTCGATGGTGTAGTTGATACCGACCATCCCTGCTTCAAGGGGGCAGCTCTAACCCGTTTACCCACCCTCGTCCAGCATCAAGCCACCGCCTGGCAAATGTCCACCCACGGAACCCATATTGCCAGCCTCATCTTCGGACAACCCAACAGCGACATCCAAGGTATTGCCCTTAATCTTCAGGTTCTATCCCCAAGGCCCTCAACTGTTCCGCTAGGCGATCGGCTCGTTGTCGTTCCTGTTCGGCTCGTTGTCGTTCCTGTTGAGTAGATTCCTGGGAAGTTAACAACAAGTTACCTTCCCCATCCCACCAGCGAAGCCAGGGAAAGGATTGATTTTGGTATTCCCCCTGCCAAATTCCTAACTCTACCTTGAGAGGAACAATGGGATAATGACCGCGCTGATTAGGAGTCATTTTTTGGTAACGACCATTAACTAACTGGTACATCTCGATCTGGGCCTTGTTAACTTCATAAATTCCATAAAAAGGAATTTGAATCGCTCGCTCATAGATCCAAAATTTACCCTTGACAGGCGTTTTATCCCGTTCTTCTTCACCATTGCCAGAGACAAATTCTAAGGCAATAACCGGTTCAATGGTTTCTTTCCACATCACAAAGGAACGCCGGACTTGACCCTCAATGGTTGTGGGGACATGGGGAACATAAAACCAATCGGGAGCAACAGCACCTTTTTCTAGGGATTCTGGATGCTCTGGCAATCGCCAATAAATCCCACAATCTCGACCCAGACAGTAATTACCGTCAGGATGTAATTGCTCCAAAAGGGGTGTAATAGTATCCGTTAAAAGGTCTGCTTGGGGAGGCTCTTGATAGTTTTTCACAAAACTTCCATCTTTATCGGGGAGTTGGGTGTGATCGGGTAAAGGGGAAGCGCAATAAACCGTTGCAGAAGGGTCCTGAATTGTGGTTGAGGGTTGTGCCGTTGGGGTGATTGCACTCATCTTTAATTCCCCTATTTTTGTTATCTAGCTTTTATTCTATAACTGTTCTTGAAAACCTGCAAAAACTATGCCTGATCTCAATGCTATCCCCGGAATGACTGCTCTTCGCTCCCATACCAAAGGCGATCCACGCATCAAAATCGCCGTTCTTGATGGACCGATTGACTTAGACCGCGCCTGTTTCCAAGGAGCAAATATTACCCGCCTTGATCCCTATTGGTCGGAAGAATTTCCCATCGATCCGCAACACTTACAAGCGTTTTTAGATGTAGAAAAAAGTGGCAAAAGTGAAGAAGAAAAAGAGGATCTGTTCAAAGAAGCAATCCCCGATCAAAACATCCGTGAAAGTTTGCATTTGCGCTTCCATGCTAACCATATTATCAGCACCATTTGTGGACAGCCAGATTCACCAGTAGAAGGGATTGCTCCTAACGCTACTGTAATTAATATTCCCATCGCCTATAGCAACGAAGATTTTATTAATCCCCTCAATCTTTCTAGGGCAATTAGTACCGCGATTGAACAGGGAGTTAATATTATCCATTGTGCCGCTTGTCACCCAACTCAAAGCGGATTAGCTCACGAATTTATTGATAAAGCAATTCGTCAGGCTCAAGCTAATAATATCCTAGTGATTGCCCCCGGAGGTAATGATAAAGGAGAGTGTTGGTGTGTTCCCGCAGTATTAGAAAATGTCCTAACAGTGGGAGCGATGAAAGATACGGGAGAGCCATTTAAATTTAGTAATTTTGGTGGTAAATATGCAACTCAAGGGATTCTCGCTCCCGGAGAGAATATTTTAGGCGCTCAACCCGGAACCGATGACCCCATCCGCAAAAAAGGGACTAGCTGCGCGGCTCCCATTGTGACAGGAACAGCCGCTTTATTAATGAGTTTACAATTAGAACAGGGGTTATCTCCCGATGCAGAAGCAGTAAGAGCCGCCTTGATTAATAGTGCCATCCCCTGCGATCCTAATCAAGTAGAAGAACCGGAACGCTGTTTATTAGGAAAAATTAATATTGCGGGTGCTTACGAATTAATTACCGGACAAAAATTATCAAGCTTACCCAGTTCAATAACAGAAAACGCCATCACCTCACCTATACTCAGTGGCAAATACATTTTAGATCCACAACCTATAGCAACGGGAAGTTTTAAAATCTATAAAGCTGTTGATGCAACTAACCCCGGCGTAAATCTTGCTATTAAGGTATATCAACTAAATCTGGAGGAACAACTAGCAACTGGTAATAAAACTTTTTTCAAATCCTTGAGTAAGGAGATGGCAAATGAAGCCTTAAAGAGAGAAATACAAGCTCTCACAGAGTTAAAACATCCTAGAATTATCAAACTGCTTGATTATGGTGTTGATGAACATACAGATAATGAGTTTTTGGTGCTTGAATGGATGGACTGGAATTTAGAAGATTATCTTCAAGTTTATCCCTATAAAGATTGGCATGACTTTTATATAAATATTGCCTTACCGATTCTTGAAGGTCTGGAATTTTGTCACCGTCATCACTATATCCACAGAGACATTCATCCGACAAATATTCTTATTGACAATCAAAGTAATGTCAAGCTTGCTGATTTTAACGTTTCCACGAAAATTGACAATAACGATAATAGTAATATTACCTTAGTCTCTCTGTTGAAACTTGGGCGAGGTATTTATGTTCCTCCTGAACCGGGTAATGGGCTAAACAGCTATACTAGAGATGTGTTTGCCTTTGGCATTTTAGTGTTAGATTGTTTGACTGATGTTGAATTGTCTAATTATGAAGATGTTTTAGCTGCACTACAAAAACTTGATGCACCACTACCCATTAAAAATTTAATTGCAGCGACAATTGCCCTTGATCCCGAAAAAAGACCGGCTACAGCCAAAGTTCTTTTAAGAGAATTACAAGCAATTGAAAACCTAGAACAGCTTAAAAAGCCCTTAGTCAAGGAATCTGAAATAAAACTCAATTCCCATCTGGTTAGTGGAAACACAAATCTTAATCAAGTATCATCAAATATCGCTGTCACAACTCCTGTTTCTGCAAACTTGATCAATGCTAGTCAAGCAAGCATTACTCCTAGTCAACGGTCAAACCTGGTTTATGTGTTAGGAACTTTAGGTTATGACTTCGGCACAGAAGCGCGTCGGGACACCTTTAAACAGTTAATGCCAACCATCACGATCGATAATCTTGAATTACCATCCAATCCCTACGATGCGCGGCAAATGGTAGATTATTTAGAAAGTAATCTATCAGAAACTAAGTCTTTAATTTGGACAGTCAATTTAGAACTAACTCCCATCTATGCAATTAAACCCGTGGGAGCTTTTGCCGCCGAGATTTATCAAGTCATGCAATATATGTTAGCGGGTCAAATATTGCCAGAAGCTGACGAAGATTATGTGGAAAGGGTGAGTATACCTGGTATGCTGACCGAGGAAACCGTGAGACTTTTTTCTGGTCAAATTGTTCCCGTCATCAAGGTTAATAGTCCCCGGGGAATGTATGGCTGGAAAGTTAATACTCTCATTGAATCAGCGCTAGAAACTGTTAGCGCAGAACATGAAATCGCCGATGAAGCGAGGATGCGTCGTTCTCTGACCAGTTTCTTAAATCGCATTTATTATGACTTACGCAATGTCGGACAAATCGCCCGCGATCGCGCTTTAAATTTTGCGGCTACTAACGCTTTTCAAGCCGTACAAACCTTCTCCCAAGCAGTAGCGATGGGAATGGAACTACACAGTATTGAAGTAGAAAAAAGCCCCTTCTGTCGCTACGGAAGTGAATGCTGGGATGTGAAATTAAAATTCTTTGATCCCGAAAATGGTCTGCGTGCCAAACGAGTTTTTCGCTTTACCATTGATGTCAGCGATCGCACTCCAGTAACCTTAGGAGAAGTGCGCTCTTGGGCTGTTTCTAAGTGAGGTTTTAGCTTATCCCATTTAAGGCTCCCAAAACATTTTAGATAAAATTGAAATGTATGTTATCTTGGCATTTTGTATGTTAATTTAGCATAAAGAGTAACGAAGAGCCGGAACTTTTTCTATATATATGGCTATCATTCTGGCCTAGCAAATATGCTCCATCCCTGTCAATAAAAAAATATTACAATAAACATGGGTACATTAAGAAAAGTTAATGGGTGTATCCATTGATGGATAAGGGTGTTCGGCTATTGTAGTAGATATGTATGGGGAAGTTCAGGCTGAACTTCCCCACCAATCACACCAGGTGCAATGTAGGGGCGCAACGCTTGCGCCCATTGTAAGGTCGAGAAATAACAGGCTGATAGCTTAATGCTATAAATCTTCTTCTACCAAAGCCTCGACCCGTCCTGTTTTGACCGCTTCCACCAAAGCGGCGTGATCTCGTTCTGTCTGCTCCGCATAAGCGCTCGCAAATTCTCCCATCGCTAGATCGAACTGATCTCCTTTCCCCAAATAACCGCTAATGGTGGCCGCATCTCCAGATTTGGCGTGGGCGCGGGCCAAGGTCCAGCCACAGAACTCGGCGTAGCGTTGCAGTTGGACGGCCGATACTCCCTCAATGGGTAGGGAAAACTTCATATCCCGCAGTTGCCGTAAATAGAAGTTATTGCCCCGTCTTCCCTGGGTCCAGCCTAAAAATATGTCGCTAGAGGATTGCATCAATCTCTGGCCTGTAACCACCCGTTGTCCCTGATTTTCATACTGGCTCTTGGCGGTATAGGGTTCCAGAACCGAAGGGCAAGCCTCCTTAACTTGTAGGATGAGGGGATGGTTATCTTCCGAGAACAATAGGGCGATATAACATCTGGTGCCGACACTACCAATGCCCACCACTTTCAGGGCAAAGTCCTCTAACTGGTAGCGATCGAACAGGACCCGGCGTTCCTCCGGCAGGGATTGGCGATAGTCTTCCAGACCCTCACGCACGAGAGTCTCCCAATCCGGTTCGTTGACATGGTAGAGAATGGGCGGCTGATCGACAAAGCGATTGCGTCCCCCGCTTTGGGTGACGATCTTGGGGTAGAGATGTTCGATGATGCGCTCGCGGGCCTTTGTCATCATCTGTTCCCGTATCTTCCGCGTCTTTTCGTCGGGGGCCATCTCGATCACCTGTTCCACTCCTATGCGCGTGTACCACACCTCTAACGGACTGAGGCGAGAATATTCCCGCAGGTGTTCCCGATAGGAACGAGCGCAATCGATCGCCGCCGCCTTCGATTCTCGATCGGATAGATCGCTATCCCTGCCAGCGATGACAAAGCTGACCACCAGACGCTTGAGATCCCATTCCCAAGGTGCGGGCAGGGTTTCGTCGAAATCGTTAATATCGAAGACTAAATTGCGTTCGGGGGTGGCAAAAAATCCGAAGTTCAAGAGGTGGCAATCTCCGCAGGCCTGCACGATAACGTCGGTTTTGGGAGTGGTGGCCAGATCGTAGGCCATCAAAGCAGCGGAACCGCGCAGGAAGGTAAAGGGACTCCGCAACATACGCCCGTAGCGGATGGGAATCAATTCCTGTAATCGCCCCCGATTTGATGCTTCGATGATCTCGATCGGCTCCCGACCGGCTGCGGGGGGTTGCCAGATAGCGTGGCTAGAACGCGGCAATCGCTCCCGCAGGGATTTACCGATCTGGATGCGTTCTTCCCGTGAACGGAATCGAGCTTGAGAAGGTGAGCGGATAGGGGTTTCTATTTGGTGGTTCATAGCGACTTTTTCCCCTGAATGAGATTACATCCCTTGCTGTTAGATGACTAAATGAAGACAAGCAATAGGAAATAGATAAGTCAATAGTGATGGTTCCCCTTCTGGGATAACTTTCTAACATTTCCTCCTGTAGAGATAGCTTCTGATGCTCGGTTCAACAATTAATCTTCACTCGCTTCTTATCTGGGGAAGATCAACATTATCGATCACACATTTTTTTCTGAAATGGCTATCTCTTAAATTTGCTTAACTTTTAGCCCAATGGCAGCCCGGCTATTTCGATTGTATCTTGAGCAAAAATTGCTCGTGGAATGCTCGTAACAAAATTTTATCTCAAATGTCGGGTGAAGATCGTCGGTTTTACCGAAGGGATGAAACAAAGGCGAGCACAGAACAGCGAAGCACAACTAAGAATAAGTGTCCGGCTCATGTTACGCTACCGCTAACGGGACTCAAACGATAACAAAAGATAACTGAGGGTATAATGGGACTTAAACGCTCAACAAAAGTCCAATCGAGTATAATCGTTACAGAATAAGCACTTAACGTTGAGAAATCGGCGATGAAAGAGACAACCCCTAGCGATGCCCCCCTGCTTTGACCGATGGTGTGGACGGTTTGACAATTGCTTCAAAAACGAAGCGCAAAAAAACGGCTTCAGACAATATTTAGGAGGATTATTAGGGGAAAGTGAGAGGAAAAACCTCCCTCAAATGGCCAATAATGCCGTCGGAGTAGTTTATAACCGATTACATCACTTTTTGACCGAATCGCCCTGGTCAGACCGTCAGGTAAATGAATGTCGCTTGCAAGTGATGAACCAATGCCGCCAGACGCAAATCCCCCGAGGATTTTCCCTGATTGTCGATGACTTAGGACATCGAAAAAGCGGCAATCTGACCGCCGGAGTTGGGAGGCAGTACCTGGGAGAAATTGGCTCCCACAGACAACGGAATAGTCGCCGTAACTACTCATCTCTATGACGGCAAAAAAAGTGTACCGCTAGACATTGAAATTTATCAACACGCTAGTTCTTTAAAGGAGGGGAAAGAAGACAAAGAATTTCAGAAGAAACCAGAGATAGCGATAGATTTAATTGACCGGAGCTTAACCAGAGGCTATCGACCGAAAATTGTGTTAATTGATGCTGGCTATGGCAACAACACGAGTTTTCTAAAAGCCCTAGAAGAAAGAAAGCTAAAATACTTAGGAGGAGTAGCCAAAAATCGAAAAGTAATTATTGAAAAAGAAGGGGGTGGAGAAGAAAAAATCCAGCTTGAGCAACTAGCAAAAAGCTTATCAGAAGGGGATTTTGAGAAAATAACTATTCAGCTAGAGCGAGAAAAACCGGTTTGGGTAGCGGTATTCAGAGCGAAAATATCTCAACTAGAAGGAGAAAGGAACTTGGCTATCGTCATGAATGCAAGTTCAATTGAAAAAGCTACAGAGGTGGACTATTTCATGACCAATGTAGTTGAGGCAGATACAGTAACAGCGTCGTGGATAGTGAGGACTTACACCGAAAGAAATTGGGTGGAAGTATTCTACCGAGAAGCCAAAGGATGGTTAGGGTTAAGAGAATATCAAGTCAGGGATAAACGAAGCTTACTTCGTCATTTTATCTTGGGGTTTTGTGCCTATACATTTATCTTGTGGCATAAGTTAACTGGGGGATTGCAAAGGCGGTGGGCGAATCGACCTTTAAACACTTTTGTGGAAGCCTTGGAAGCTTTTCGGACAGCGATGTCTTTCCGTTTCTTTGAGTGGCTGACCGAGAATCTGGATGTGTTTGCCGCTTACAAAGCCAGTTTAGGCTTTGTTTGGGCTTAAAATTTGTTTAAGTCCCATTAAGCCATTATCCATTTTTATTTGAATAATTTCTGTTGCTTGTTTTTCGGTTTCCCTCAGGGTTTCCCACCATTGATATAGACTATCTACCATAAAGTCACTCGTTTTTTAAGAACCTCCAAAGTTAAGATAAAGTTGTCCCTTATCCTCATCAACAATGCCACAGGGAATAGATTTTTCTTTTTCTCCTAAATCATGATCTTGAGCCTGATTATTTCCTCTGGTTTTGCCGCCACGGTAATATTCTCCCAGTTCTACTGTCGCTTTACAGTCCATGCTAATCCGCTTCACTTTTTCCGAATTTTCTTCATCTCTTTTCTTTAAGTTTAAGAAGATAGCATCGGTTTCTGGGATTTTTTTTTAGGTTGAGCTTTTACTACTTTTCTTAACCGATAGCCCATTCTATTTAACACCACTGCCCTTGTGCTTAGACAAGGAATTTGACTCTCTTTATATCCCAATAATTTTAATTGTTTTCTCGCCTCAGAAGCCGTCAGTCGAGTATCAGCAATGGGGTTATTAAATGTTGGATTTTGTTGTGCGTATGACTCGGCTATTTTTCTTAAAGACTCGGCAGCTTCGGGTTGTTTCTCTTCCCATTTTTTCGCTCCACTATGAGTTGACTGTCGCCCAACACATATTATTCCGCTTCTTTGTTCTTCTAATCCCCATTGGACTGCTCGGGAGCCCCCAACCCAAGATTTTTTCCGTTTTTCTGGCATTCCCTTCAAAATACTTTTGACAAATCCTCCCTTGAAAGGCTCGCCGAGAAGCTCCCGTCATCTTTTTAGCTGCAAAACGTAAGTCTTCGATTTGAGAGGGGGTTAAGGCTGTATCTTCTGGCATAGACACCATTTTTTTCTTTCCTACTCGCCATTTCCCCTATTTTAATCTATCAGGTATCTTCTTGAGCAGAAATCACCTTAGTACACCTTTTCCGTCTATAGGACCAAGTAATATTCGTGAAAATAGTGTGGATGAGCCACTGATAGAAGCAATTAGCTCCAATTTTCTGGCATTAGCTGAAACCACATCTAATACGAACGATGGTCAATATACGCCACTGGGTGTTTGGATAGCAAACTGGAGTGATTTATTTCCCTGGTTATCAATAGCTTCATTGAATAGCATTGATTCTACACAGGAATCTGAGGATTTGCTACGATTTCGCACTGTTATTCAAGACTTTGATGCTTTGCGTAAAATATATTACTACGCCCATGATGTAGGTTTGAAGGTTGGCGATCTCGATTTTTTAAGTATTGCTGATTCATTCTCATCACAGATGGCTAAACTGGCAGAAAGCACAACATTCTCCATGAAAGAATTGAAGAATGCGATTGCTCGCCTTAGTGATAACGCAAGAGCTATTTATAAGAAATGGGTCGAGGTAGGTTTTCTTCGAGATTGCGAATTGGGTCTTGGCTTTGTTTATGATAATGATTGGACTCTGAGTATTACTTTGTTAGATGACCCTCACGACATTTTTTTGCTTTTTTGGAGAAAATTGACTTCGACCCATTGAGCAAAAATTACTCTGCTTTTGCAGTATCAACGAAGTGTATGCCCATTTTATTCCCTTCTGGACAAATTAGTATCTTTTGTGTGTTTTTCTGGGAATCGGAGCCACCAGACTCTCCAGAACCTCCATACTCTCAATATTATATAGGAATACTGATCGGTCAAATAATTGGGAATTCAAATGGTGAGAAATGGACTTGTTTTGCCTATCAATTTTCTTCTGAGGATGATTTAATCGTATTTACTCCAAATAAAGCGGAAAAGACTTTGGAGTATGCATATCCTGGTCAAGGAAAAGTTAAGGCTTATCCGATTCCTTTTAGCGCAGCACAAGGAGTTCGGCAATGGAAAGGACAATCCTTAAGCACAAATATCGGCTCTTTTACAGACTTGCAAGACCAACTTGCTCATTTTTCTGATCTATTAAAAAATCAAAAGACGTGGAGTTTTAGCAGCGAAAACTTTCCTGTTGACTGGAAAGTGTCAGATTACTATGCTCTCCGAAAAATCCGTACACAATAGACTTGTTGCGTAATAGTGGCATAATGGGGAAGAAACAATGATTGGATATCCCCTTGAATGCTGAACATTGGCCGAATATTGCATCAAGATAGACTCTTGAGAGCGACCACAGGACTCAATAGAAGAGCGTTTGAGACCTTGTTAGAGAAATTTGAACAGGTGTATTTGGCGGAAGCAGACAACAGGGAAAAGGCAAGAAAAAGAAAAATCGGAGCTGGCAGGAAAGCTAGATTGCAAAGCATCAAAGAGAAATTATTCTATATCCTGTTTTACTTCAAGTGCTATCCAACCTTTGACTTGGCGGCAGTATGGTTCGATTTTGACCGCTCACAAGCGAATAGATGGGTACATCGCCTACAACCAATTTTAGAAAAGGTTTTAGGAGAAAAAAAGGTACTGCCCCTTAGAAAAATCGAGAGGCTCGAGGAATTTATCCAACATTTTCCAGAGGTGAAAGAAGTGATAGTCCCTCGGACCTTCATACCGATAGCTCGTCCCAAAGACGCGGAAAAACAGAAAGAGAACTACTCAGGAAAGAAAAAGCGATGCACCCGAAAAAACCTAGCAGCTAGTGCAGAAGACAAGAGGATTTTGCTGTTAACCCCTAGGAAAGCGCGGAAAAACCCATGATAAAAAGATACAAGAACAAGAAGACTTAATTGGCGGCATCCCTGCTCAAATCCCAGTCTTGGTTGATTCAGGATTTCAGGGAGTGCAAAAACAGTATGTAAATATCCGTTTGCCCCACAAAAAACCGAAGGGAGGAGAGTTAACAGCAGAACAAAAACAAGAAAATCGAGAACTAGCCAAAGAAAGAGTTGTGGGTGAAAATGCTTTTTCTGGGGTGAAAAGATACCGTGCAGTTTCCGATATTTATAGGAATCGTGTAGCTAATTTTGATGCTCAATTAATCTTAACGGCTTGTGGATTATGGAATTTTTATGGGTGCGGCAGCATAAGCATTAATTAAAAGGAGAAGCCAGCTGAACTTCTCACAAAACAATTCATTCGGCTTTTTCTTATGGGAGCAACAAGTCTAGTCTTTTACTTTTCCCCTTGTTCTTTGAACGCAGTGTGTCAACCTATTTCACTGCTTAGCATTTACGATGGTTCAAGTCGGACATTCGGCTCACGCCTAATCTTGGATGGTTGGCAGTGGTCTCGTTTCTGGTGTTAGGTTACACCTCTGTGGCCTTCCGTTCCCCGCTTCAATCCCAGAGTTGTGATTTCTGAGATTGGGGGTGGCTATCGCCGTTACTCTCAACTTGTAGAGATTTATTACAAGTGTATTGACCTTGAGTCCCCTTGCCTAGTTTGGTATCGGGTGATACTAAATGTCGGGACATATAAACAGTTATAAGGTTGGTCAGGGTTGACCTTTTAGATTCAGTCGGGGGACTGAATACCTTACTAGCCGGTTATTTCAGGCATTTCAGCCCTATTTCATGCCTAAACGTTTCGCACTTGCTGCTATGGTACATTTAATGGTTCGACGATTAAAGCCTAAATCTCAAGCTGGTTAGGCATTCCTTTAACTTTTCAAACAGCTTCTAAGTAGGGAGGCACAATTATTTCGATTTCTCAACGTTTGTTTCTGGCACTTTTTTGACTAAAAAAGTCGCAAAACCCTTTTATAGCAAGGGTTACACTGATATTCAGCCAGCCCTATATACAATCAAAAATACTAAATTTAGCGAATAAAATAAGGACGCTGCCAATTGCGTCCTCAAGGTATCTGGAAAAGGCTTTTTTCCTAGACTTTCCGAGAGTAGTATTCCACTACTAACAGTTCATTAATCGAGAGGGCAATCCATTCTCTTTCCACAACGCCATTCACTTTGCCCACGAGGGTGTTTTTGTCAAATTCCAAATGACTCGGCAGGTTGGCTAAACCGGGGTATTCCATATTTCTTTTGACGAGATCCTGGGAACGCTCTTGATTTCTAACTCCAATCACATCACCCGGACGGCACTGATAACTGGCAATATCCACAACTCTACCGTTAACAGTGACGTGACCGTGATTGACTAATTGTCGCGCCCCCGGAATTGTCCCGGCCATACCGAGACGGAAAACAGTATTGTCCAGACGCATTTCTAAGAGTTGCAGCAGCACCTGACCGGTGGAACCGGTAGCCCGGCGAGCTTTGCGGACATAGCGAATTAATTGTTTCTCGCTGACACCATAGTTAAAACGCAGTTTTTGTTTTTCTTCTAGACGAATGGCATATTCTGAACGTTTTTTGCGGGCCTGGCCATGTTGCCCGGGTGCATAGGCACGACGGGCATTTTTACGGGTTAAGCCGGGTAATTCCCCTAAACGACGCACAACGCGCAAGCGCGGTCCTCTATAACGAGACATACAGACAGTCTGCTCCTATTTAAATTTATCCCAAAACTATTATCATAGCACAAATTAAGTAATTTAGATGGGCAGATGTGGAAGTGGGAAGTGGGGTGATGGGGTGATGGGGTGTGGGGTGATGGGGTGTGGGGTGTGGGGTGTGGGGTGTGGGGTGTGGGGAACGCCGGAGATGGGAGCGCCGGAGAATAAATAAAAGCAATCTCCTGAATACTGACTCGGAGAATACTGACTCGGAGAATACTGACTCCCGACTCGGAGAATACTGATCACTGATTACTGATTACTGATCACTGATCACTGATTACTGATTACTGATCACTGATCACTGATTCAAGCCTGACGGCAGCTGATGTATTTTTTTCATTAAAGATGAGGCTAATCTCTGCCATCTTAGGGCATACTGTGAGTGTAGCGAAGCACTATATTATTCAGGTTGCTTTCCCACTCCTTCCCTAGCTGAATCTCTATCTTGGAGAAGCCATAGTCATGATCGAAATGAAAGTCGCTGGAATTGCCCTAGACGCTATCACTCGCAGTCCCATTGTACTGCTGAAGGATGGTTCCGAGCGTCGCGCCCTACCTATCTACATCGGACAAGATCAGGCTAAGGCCATTATGACCGTCCTCGAACAACAAAAACCCCCTCGTCCTCTCACCCACGATTTGATCGTTAATATTTTTAAAGCTTGGGACATGGATTTAGAAAAGATTATCATCCATTCTCTCCAAGATAATACTTTTTATGCTGTTCTCTGTCTCCAGCGCGGCGAAGTCAAAAAAGAAATCGATTGTCGTCCCAGTGATGCGATCGCCATTGCCCTGCGTACCAACAGTCCTGTCTGGGTAATGGAAGAAGTGATCGCTTCCGCTTCTATCCCTGTCGATCGTGACGCGGATGAGCAGGAACGTCAAGCTTTTCGCAATTTCGTCTCCAATCTTAGCCCCTCAGACCTAATCCAACGTCGCGGTGATTTTAGTGATCAGTGAAAATTCAGGAGATAGGAGTCAGGAGATAGGAGTCAGGAGATAGGAGTCAGGAGATAGGAGTCAGGAGATAGGAGTCAGTAGTCAGGAGATAGGAGATAGGAGTCAGTAGTCAGGAGATTATTTTTATTTATTCTCCGGATCTCCCATCTCCGGCGCTCCCCACACCCCACACCCATCACCCCATCACCCCATCCCCCAATACCTTCTAACTGGTAACTGATAACAAGGGCCGAATCTAAGACCTAATTGGTTAAGCTAAAAGCTTTGATGTGCTTAGTTTCTAACCTTCTTTTTAGGTAGGAGAATTGTCAGATTCTGTCTTTTGCCTCTTGCCTGTTGCCTCTTGCCTTCAAAAGCTTCTAACTGATAACTGATAACTGAATCAATGCGTTATCGACGATTTGGCCGTACTAATTGGCAATTTTCGCTGTTTTCCCTGGGGACAATGCGCTGTTTGTCCTCAGAGTCGGTGTTTACTGCAACAGTTGATCGCGCCTTAGAATTGGGGATTAATCACCTAGAAACGGCCAGAGGTTACGGTAATAGCGAAGTTTTTCTCGGTCGCTACCTGCAGCGTCAAGGGGTGCGGGAGCGGGTTTATCTGACCACGAAATTGGTTCCCACTGCTGATCGCCAGACTATGGAAAAAGCGATCGCCGAATCCCTAGAACGATTACAATTAAATTACCTCGATTGTCTAGCAATTCACGGTATTAACACCCGCGAGCATTTAAACTGGATTAAAGACCCGCAAGGCTGCATGAAAGCCGTTTTTATGGCCCAAGAGGCTGGAAAAATCGGTCATATTGGCTTTTCTACCCATGCACCCCTAGAAATTATTCTGGAGACGATCAATACAGATTTCTTCGCTTTTGTCAATATCCATTACTATTTTTTTTGGCAAAGACAGCAACCGGCGATCGCTTTAGCCAGAGCAAAGGACATGGGTGTGTTTATTATTTCCCCTGCTGATAAGGGAGGTGGTCTCCACAGACCTCCTAAGAAGCTAGAGGAATTATGCGCCCCTTTTTCACCCCTAGAGCTAAATTATCGCTTTTTATTGAGCGATCCGCGCATTACTACCCTCAGCGTCGGGGCAGCGATACCAGAGGAATTAGAGGCAATTATCAACGTATGCGAAGGAGATCAGCCCCTAGATGCGGCAGAAATTGCCGTTTTTAAACGTTTAGAGGCACATTTAACCGATAAATTGGCTACAGATTTATGTAGCCAATGTTATCAATGTTTACCCTGTCCCGAAAATATTAATATCCCTGAAGTGTTGAGACTGCGGAATCTGGCAGTAGCTTACGAAATGACCGATTTTGGCCAGTATCGCTATCGAATGCTGGAAAATGCCGGTCACTGGTTCCCCGGACGCAAGGCGAATAATTGTACTGAATGCGGCGATTGTTTACCTCGCTGCCCGGAAAAATTGCCGATTCCCCGGCTGCTATTTGATACACACGAACTACTTAAGGGACCAGCGCAACGGAGATTGTGGTCATCTTAGGACGAAACTGGGAAAAATTTTTTTTGGGGATCGTCAAAGTGTAAAAACTATCTTAAGATTAACAGGTAAGAGAATTAACTTTCTTGAATTTAAAGAGACAAAAAACAAGAAATAGATTAAGGAGTAAAGGATATGGCACTCGTCCCCATGCGGTTATTGTTGGATCACGCGGCTGAGAACGGATATGGCATCCCCGCTTTTAACGTAAATAATATGGAGCAGATCCAAGCGATCATGCAAGCGGCGGCAGCCACCGATAGCCCCGTTATCCTACAAGCTTCTCGCGGTGCGCGCAAATATGCAGGGGAAAACTTCCTGCGTCACTTGATCACCGCCGCGGTGGAAACCTATCCTCATATCCCCATCGTGATGCACCAAGATCACGGTAATGAACCCGCCACCTGCTACTCGGCGATCCGTAACGGTTTCACCAGTGTCATGATGGATGGTTCCTTAGAAGCGGATGCTAAAACTCCCGCCACCTACGAGTACAACGTTAACGTTACTGCTGAAGTAGTAAAAGTTGCCCACTCGATCGGTGCTAGTGTGGAAGGAGAACTCGGTTGTTTAGGTTCCTTAGAAACCGGTAAAGGAGAAGCGGAAGATGGCCACGGTTTTGAGGGAGAATTAGATCACTCGATGCTGTTAACCGATCCCGATGAAGCGGTGGATTTCGTCGAAAGAACCCAAGTAGATGCTTTAGCAGTAGCTATTGGTACTAGCCACGGCGCTTACAAATTTACCCGCAAACCCACCGGCGAAATTCTCGCTATTAGCCGCATTGAAGAAATTCACAGCCGCTTACCCAATACTCACTTGGTCATGCACGGTTCTTCCTCAGTTCCTGAAGATCTCCTCGAATTAATCAACCAATTCGGTGGCGCTATCCCTGAAACCTACGGTGTTCCCGTGGAAGAAATCCAAAAAGGCATCAAGAGTGGTGTGCGTAAAATCAATATCGACACCGACTGCCGTTTAGCAATTACCGCCGCAGTTCGGGAAGCACTATTCAGCAACCCGAAAGAGTTTGATCCCCGTTTCTTCCTGAAACCCTCGATCACCTATATGCAGAAAGTTTGTGCTGATCGCTATCAACAATTTGGTACCGCCGGTAACGCCAGCAAAATCAAACAAATGTCCCTCGATGACTACGCAGCCAAATATGCTAAAGGGCAATTAACCCAAGTCAGCAAAAAAGTTGTGGCTGTCTAGTGGCTGAACAATTAAGCGATCGCTTAATAGCGCCGATCTAGTAGAATTTTTTGGGGTAGTTAACCATAACTACCCTCTTTTTTATGGGAATGCCTTCAAGGGAAAGAGTTACCAGATAAGAATCGATTTCAGAGAAAAGACTATACTGAAAATAATCAGCAGATCAGCACTGGATTTATAAGAGAAGCAAGATGAGAAAAAAATCGTTGTGGGCGGGATTATTGGTGGGATTTTGGTTTTGTCTAACTTGGATGGCATGGACACCCACAGCAGCCGCCTTTAGCGAAGAACAAAAATTACTACTACAATCTTGGCGATTAGTCAACCAATCTTATTATGATGACACCTTTAATCATCAAAACTGGTGGCAGGTGCGGGAACAATTCATCAAAAAACCCCTCAACGATCGGACGGCGGCCTATAATGCGATCGAACAGATGTTAGCCACTCTCGATGAACCTTTTACCCGTCTCTTGCGACCGGATCAATACCATAACCTACAAATTAGCACCACGGGGGAATTATCGGGGGTAGGACTGCAAATTAATATCAATCCCGACAATGGTTACTTAGAAGTGGTTGCCCCCCTTGCCGGTTCTCCTGCTGAGGCTGCTGGTTTGACTAGCCACGATCGCATTTTGTTTATTGATGGCATCGATACCACTACTTTAACTCTCGATGCAGCGGCGGCCAAAATGCGTGGGACCCCCGGAACAGAAGTTTCCTTAGTGATTCTTCCCGATCAAAAAAGTCAACCAAAAACCCTATCTTTAACCCGTCAACGCATTTCTTTAAGTCCAGTGGTAGCGGTTTTGGATAAAAATTCTAGTTCCTTGCCCATCGGTTATGTGCGCTTAAATCAATTTAGTGCTAACGCTGCTAAAGAAGTCTCGGAAGCAGTGACGAACCTACAAAAACAAGGAGCCAAGGGTTATATTTTAGATCTAAGAAATAACCCCGGTGGTTTACTGCAAGCGGGTATAGAAATCGCCCGGATGTGGATTAATCAGGGAACGATTGTTTACACGGTTAATCGTGAGGGAATTGCCGACAGTTTTGCCGCTGCTGGCAATGCTTTAACCGATGCGCCTCTAGTCGTTTTAGTCAATCAGGGAACCGCCAGTGCCAGCGAGATTTTAGCCGGAGCATTACAGGACAATCAACGGGGGGTTTTAGTGGGAGAAAAGACTTTCGGTAAGGGATTAATTCAGTCCCTATTCGAGTTACCCGATGGGGCAGGATTAGCGATTACCGTGGCGAAATATGAAACTCCCGGCCACCATGATATTCATAAGTTAGGAATTATGCCCGATCAAGTGGTGGCACAGGAACCGATCACATATCAGGAAATCGGCACCGAAAAAGATAGTCAATACCAAACGGCGATTCAGTTTTTAAACCAGAAGACCATTTTAGCCAAAGCTTCCTAAGTGGGGTTTTCAGTTATCAGTTACCAGTTATCAGTTACCAGTTATCAGATGCGAGTTTTCAGGATTCTTCGTTACTTGGTATAGTTCGATCGGGTGGCATAAATCGACTAAATCCTTATCTGGCAAGAGACTTAATTGATTAGTTCGTTAGAGTGGGAAAACAATTGACAAAGATCGCATCAATGTCTTTATATATAAGGGTTTTATCCCTTATAGCCCTGTTTATTGCCTAACACAAACAAAAAGAACCGTTTTCAGTTTACTGTTTACTGGACGGCTACGCCGTGCCTTTGGCAACACTGAAAAAACTTCCCCACTTCCCCACACCCGACGGCATAGATCGAACAAATTAGCCATTTTTTCCATCAATATCTAATTAAGATGGAAACCTGTTTGATTTTAAGAGAATGCTAACATCGATTAGAATTTTCCCAGTCCGGGCCTTTCAGTCTTGCAACCTTGACTCATCCTTGATTTTACTGCCATGCAGAGATATATTCGATCGCCCCTAGCCCTAACCCTGAGCATCAGCCTCTTAGCTAATTTTTTAACCGCTTGTAATAATGCCAAAACCCCAGATAACACTGCCTCTAGTCCCACCACCACTGGCCCCAGTGATCAAGGCTTAAAATTAGGGGCCTTACTGCCCATTACCGGAGATTTAGCCGCTATTGGTCAAAATATGCCCGAAGCAGCCGCCCTAGCGGTGGAGACTATCAATGCCTGTGGTGGAGTCAATGGCAAACCCGTCACCCTCGTGAAAGAAGATGACCAAACCGACCCCGCCGCCGGTGCTTCAGCGATGACGAAACTAGCGGAGGTGGATAAAGTAGCCGGTGTGATCGGTTCCTTTGCCAGTAGCGTCTCGGGAGCAGCCGTCGATGTGGCGGTGAGAAATAAAGTTATGTTAGTCTCTCCGGGTAGCACCAGTCCCGTATTTACTGACAGGGCGAAAAAAGGCGATTTTCAAGGTTTTTGGGCGCGGACGGCTCCCCCAGACACCTACCAAGCTCAAGCTTTAGCGGCCCTAGCTAAGAAAAAGGGTTTTCAAAATGTGGGAACCGTCGTGATCAATAACGATTACGGAGTCGGATTTGAACGGGAATTCGTGAGCGCTTTCGATAAATTAGGCGGCACTATCACTAATAAGCAAAATCCCGTCCGTTATGACCCGAAAGCTGCCACTCTCGATAGTGAAGCGGCGGCTGCCTTCGCTAACCAACCGGATGCTGTAGCGGCAGTCCTTTACGCTGAAACGGGCAGTTTATTACTACAAGCGGCCTATAAACAGGGATTGACCAAAGGAGTTACCGTCCTCCTCACCGATGGGGTTTATTCGGAAGATTTCACCAAACAGGTGGGGAAAGGAACCGATGGTAAGTCAATTATTGCTGGCGCCCTAGGCACGGTCCCTGGGGCCGACGGTCAAGCTTTAAGCGCTTTTACGACTCTCTGGAAAGAAAAAACCGGCAAGGATGTCACCGCTTTTGTTCCCCATACTTGGGATGCGGCGATTTTATTGATGTTAGCAGCCGAGGCGGCTAAATCTAACACAGGTGAAGGGATTCAAAGCAAGATTCGTGAGGTGGCTAACGGTCCGGGGACGGAAGTAACCGATGCTTGTCAAGCCATGGAAATGATTCGCAAAGGCGAGGATATTAACTATCAGGGGGCCAGTGGCAATGTGGATATCGATGAAAATGGCGATGTGGTCGGTAGTTACGATGTCTGGACTGTTAAGGATGACGGCACTCTCAAGGTTATTGATAAGGTGACACCCAATCAGTAATTAGTGATCAGTGATCAGTAATCAATAATCAGGAGGCAAAAGGCAAAAGGCAGGAGGCAGGAGGCAAAAGGCAGCTTTATTCTCCCCACACCCCCGCTCCTCTCTCCCCTCAACACCCACGAAGTCCGTTGACAGCAGCACACTTTGTGCTTTTTGTCAAAAAAACTTTTTTTTTGCAATAAAACTACACAAAAAAAAGATCATCGTTGTGGGTGAAATTGACTCATTTACCTGTCTTAATGAGGATTACCTTCTAGGTGTGGTAAGGGTTTCAACCATTGCTGCCCAAAAAAGCAAAGGATAAGCCATTGTGAAATTCAGTAAAATCGCTGTTACCATCATAACATCGTTGTTAAATAAAAATCTTTCTCAATTAATTTTTAAGAATTTGTAAATATTGCGGAATGTTAATTTAAATATTCTCAAGTTTCTGGAGTCAATAAATAATTTTTGCTTATAGCTTTTCCGATCAAGATCCTGTCTTTTAGACAAAAAATCTCTCCCTAAAGAGGAGAGAAGTCAAAAAAGCACGAATAACAATGGGGGGAGGCGGTTTTTATAGGTCGCCACCACGAAAAGCTAGTAGGAAAATGACAAAGGGGCCAGCTAACATGATTAGCGCCACGAAGGTGAGTTGAAAAATGGGTTCTAAATTGAGAGCCGCAAATAATTCCATGATGTCTCCTAACCTGTCTACAATGATTTTAAGGGCTAATCTGGTCAAAACCATTGTCTATCATACAGGGGATGATTCGCCGGTTTTCCTGATTCGATACAAAAATACATAAAGTTTTGTTGCAATTCTGAATTTTCCCGCTTTCCTATTTCCTTCCCACTAGGGGCAATCTCAATGTTCAACTCTCTGGCCACATCTCCCGACTCGTTAACCCAGATTTATACTGGTTTTCAGGCACTCTCTGACCCCCTGCGACTGCAAATTCTGCAACTGTTGCGACATCAGGAATTATGCGTCTGTGAACTGCGCGACCATCTCGATATCGCCCAATCTAAACTATCTTTTCACCTAAAAACGCTAAAAGAAGCCAATTTAGTCCGTAGTCGTCAAGAGGGTCGTTGGATCTACTACAGCCTGAATCTATCTCAATTTCTTCTCCTAGAAGAATATCTATCGGAATATCGTCGTTTTGCCGCCCTCGTCCCCGCTCGTTTCTGTGAGGAAAATCAGTAACCAATCAAGATTTTTAGAAATATTAAAGCTTTATAAATGGCTTTTACCCTTGACATATCAACTTTTTTTGAAATAATAAAGATGGGTTGCCCAATCTCCCATTATTCCCTTTCCACCTTTGTGCGATGACTAATCAAATCAATCCTAAAGCCGCCAAAGCTGGTGGTAGCCTTAGTGTTTTTGAAAAATATCTTACCCTTTGGGTTATTTTCTGTATTTTGGCGGGAATTGCCCTCGGTCGGTTATTTCCGGACGTAGCGCAGACTTTAGATGCCATGAGTATCTATAACGTTTCTATTCCGATCGCCATCTGTCTTTTCTTCATGATGTATCCGATCATGGTTAAGATCGACTTTTCTCAGGCTCTTCGGGCTGCCCGTACTCCCAAACCAGTTATTTTAACTTTAGTGGTTAATTGGCTGATCAAACCCTTTACCATGGTGGCGCTGGCTCAATTTTTTCTCGGCTGGCTGTTTCTGCCTTGGTTGAGTCAAACGGAGATTATCCGAGGACAGACGGTAAGTTTAGCTAGTTCCTACACTGCTGGAGCTATTTTACTAGGAATTGCACCCTGTACGGCCATGGTCTTGATGTGGGGCTATCTTTCTTACAGTAACCAGGGTCATACCCTAATTATGGTAGCAGTCAATTCCCTAGCGATGCTTTTTCTCTACGCTCCTCTAGGTAAATGGTTACTGGCGGCTAATAATTTTGTAGTCCCTTGGCAGACCATTGTTTTTTCTGTGTTAATCTACGTTGGTTTACCGCTTATTGCTGGTATCTATAGCCGTCACTGGATTTTTAAACATAAAGGACGGGCCTGGTTTGAATCGCGTTTTCTTCACTATCTCAGTCCTGTGGCAATCACTGCCTTATTGTTAACCTTAATCCTCCTCTTTGCTTTCAAAGGCGATTTAATCGTCAGTAATCCCCTGCATATTTTCCTGATTGCTATTCCCCTCTTTATTCAAACTAATCTGATTTTTTTTCTTAGTTATGTGGCCGCTCTCAAACTCAATTTAGTTTACGAAGATGCCGCTCCCGCTGCTTTAATTGGTGCTAGTAATCATTTTGAGGTAGCGATCGCCACTGCGGTGATGTTATTCGGATTGAATTCGGGGGCTGCTTTAGCGACAGTAGTGGGGGTATTGATTGAAGTACCTGTGATGTTAATGTTGGTAGAATTCTGTAAAAAAACCGCCTTTTGGTTTCCCAGAGATCCAGAAAAAGCCACCCTTCTCGATCCTCGTTGCTTGAGTTCTTATAAATAATTATTCACCATGATCCAATCGACTCACAAACCGAGAATTCTTTTTCTGTATGGTTCTTTGCGGGAACGTTCCTACAGTCGTTTATTAGCAGAAGAAGCGGCCAGAATTATCACTGAATTTGGGGCAGAAGTGCGCTTTTTTGATCCCCGTGAATTGCCGATTTATGGCAGTGTTCCCGATACTCATGCCAAGGTGCAAGAATTACGAGAATTAAGTCAATGGTCTGAGGGTCAAGTCTGGTCATCTCCCGAACTTCACGGCAATATTAGTGGCATCATCAAAAACCAAATTGATTGGATTCCCTTAAGTATTGGTGCGGTTAGACCTACCCAAGGCCGCACCTTAGCAGTCATGCAAGTAAGCGGAGGTTCCCAATCTTTTAACGCGGTTAATACTTTGCGAATTCTTGGTCGTTGGATGCGAATGTTTACTATTCCTAATCAATCTTCTGTGGCTAAAGCTTATCAGGAGTTTCACGAGGATGGCACGATGAAAGATTCCCCCTATCGAGATCGGGTTATTGATGTGATGGAGGAACTTTATAAGTTTACCATTCTCCTGCGAGATCAGGTAGATTATCTGACTGATCGCTATAGTGAAAGGAAAGAAAAAGCCGCCCAAGAAATAGCCACAATTGCCCATAAAGCTATTAATTAAATCAATTTCTAGGAGTTAAAATCATGAAAAAAGTTATGTTTGCCTGTAGAAAAAATTCCTGTCGTTCCCAAATCGCCGAAGGTTTCGCTAAAACTTTGGGCGCGGGTAAAATTGCCGTCACAAGTTCCGGATTAGAAGCGGCCAAAGTTCACCCCGGAGCAATCGAAGTTATGGGGGAAATTGGTATCGATATTACTGACCAAACTTCCAAATCAATTAGGGATTTTAATCCTGAAGATTACGATGCCGTTATCTCCCTATGTGGTTGCGGTGTCAATCTGCCGGAAGGATGGGTTTTACAGGAAATTTTCGAGGATTGGTTAATTGATGATCCCGATGGTCAACCCATCGAAACTTTTCGCCGAGTTCGCGATGAAATTAAGGCTAAAGTTGTCGGATTAATCGAGCAGTTAAGTAGGTAGTTGTTAAAAGTTTTCAGATCCCCACCTTATCAAGGAGTTTGGGTAGGGTTGATTCATGAATCAACCCTACTATGAATCAACCCTACTATGAATCAACCCTACTATGAATCAACCCTACTATGAATCAACCCTACTATGAATCAACCCTACTATGAATCAACCCTACTATGAATCAACCCTACTATGAATCAACCCTACTATGAATCAACCCTAGGGGGGGGCAGCGGAGATCAGAGGCAAAATCTATCTTTAATTTAATTATAACTACTTACTTAAGTTAATTTTCCCCAAAAATTTTCGGCTCTCTTGTCGTTTGTGTGATAGATTTTAGCGTTCGAATCTGTCTTCCTCTCTGTGTCCTTTATGCCTTTGTGGTTTATCCCCAAGAGGGTCTTTTTTCCAGTCTATCCCTTCGGTGAGAAAAATAATAAGGGGAACCACAGTTGATGAAGAATATCTTCATTAATTCGACGCACGGCTAACCATTCCAACATATTGGAACGATGGCAGGTGGCCACAGCGATGGCACTGATGTCATCTTCTTCTGCTGCCGTCAAAACTTCTAATACAGGTGTTCCTTGTCGCACTTGGCTCTGTACTTGCAAACCGAGTTTTTCTAGTCGCACTTGCACCGATTCTAATTCCCGACGGGCATCATTTAAACGAGATTCGGTGACACCGGGATCGCGACTGATATTTTCCACTACCCGGACGAGGAGGCATTGCTCAAAAGACCCAGGGGCGCGGGTTTGAGCGTATTTTTCCATCTGTTCAATTAGATAAATCGCGTCGGGACTGCCATCGTAGGGAATTAATAAATGTTTCCAGAGATGCTGACAGCGCAGGGCTAATTCATCGTGAGTATAAACTGATAATAATTGCGGTCGGAAAATCAGCAGCGGAATATCGGTAATACCTGCGATCGCTAAACTGGTACTACCGAATAATTTTTCTTGGACAGCGCCGCGCCGGGGATTTCCCATCAAAATCACGTCGATAGAATGATGGGCGAGGATTTCCCGCACGGCATCCACGGGACGACGGTTAGAGATTTCCAGACTAACTGTCATACCGTCGGGAATATTTGCTAAAGCTGGGGATAATTTTTCTTTAGCCGCGTCAATTTTTCCTTGATCTACGGCAGCTAGGGTGGGTTGTTCCCAAACCGGAATACTGTGGAGGAAGATAACTTGTTTTAAGCCGCTCAGGGCTAAGTGTGGCACACAATGGACAAGACGATGGAGACCATCGAAAAGATCTGTACAGATCAAAGCGCGCTCGAACATAAATTAACCCCTAGCAATTCGGTTATTCTTCCCTAAGAATAGCTAAAAAGGTGAAGAAATGCGCCCCGCATCCCTAGCTCGTTTCCGCAGAAACCCAGCCGGAGAAAGAGGTCGCCCGCAGGGGTGAAATGAGTTACTGGGGGGCCCAGGGATTAGAATCTAGACCCCACTGGTGTTTGAGAAAAGCTTTGTACATATTTTCTCTGACCATCATTTGTTCGTAGAGCTTGATCAGGAAATCCTGCGCTTGCTCCTGACTCATTTTTTCTACCTGAGTCTGAAAAGAACGAATGTTGAACTGTTGTTCTAAGGAAAGTTCGATCGGTTGAGACATGGTGTTCCTCCTCGATGAAGACAGTGGTTGATAACAAGCGAGATGGGTGATTGGTATCACCTCTTTTCTTTAACTAATGTAACAAATACTTGACAAAGTGTCAATGTATCTGTAGAGAGGGTTTTGCTTTTTTCCTCCTGTTAGCTAGGATACCCCGCCGCCAAAAGCAAAGAAGCATATAATGATACATTTAGCAAGAGTTTTAATAAAATTTTGCTTACTGTGAACAAATACCTAAGTAGTTATACTTATTTTTTTCCATGGCAGCCCGGAGCGAGAGAAAATATTTGACAAATTGTGTAAACATTCTGTAATAATCGAAGAGAGTGACATAAATCGGGTAAGTTGAATGGTTAGCCCTGTTAACAGCTAAAAAACGTAACCCCTAGATTCCGTCCCTCTCGTTGAAATCGTTAAGGATAGTCGAAATTGACGGCCACAGCCGCTATCGTGCAGAAACTACAAGCTTATCGCTGGGAAAAATTCTCCCTAGCTCTGTTTGCCTTAAAAAAATCAGGATACAGGCACGGAATGTCGCACAAGTTTTTACATCAACCTATACTTGGAGGAATCCATCATGTCCGTTCGTCTATACGTTGGTAATTTGCCCAAAGAATCCGTAGAGCGCGAAAAATTACAGGCGCTTTTTGCCGATGAAGGGGATACGATCACTACTAAAGTCATCAAAGACCGCAAAACTGGCAAATGTCGCGGTTTTGCCTTCGTTACCGTCCCTAGCGATGAACTAGCCGACCAGTTTATCGAAAAATACAACGGTCAATCCTTCATGGAAAACCCGATCAAAATCGAGAAAGCTCTCCCCCGCAGCAAGGGAGGTAAAGAAGAAGGAGAAGAAGCAGAAGGGCCGGAGGCCAGCGTAGAAACCCCAGAAAAAGTCGAAAGACCAACTCCGAAACCGACGACGGCAGCACCGCGCAAATCCAGTGGCGGTGGTGGCGGCAAAAAACGCAAGGCTGAACGGGGTGGCAATAATGCCCCGAAAGTTACCAGCGATGGTGACGCTTTACAGCCAGATCCCCGTTGGGCCAATGAATTGGCTAAACTCAAGGAAATGTTAGCAGCTCAGGCCACTAACCCCTAATTCCATTGACAAGAGGGCAACGGATGACCGATAACTAAGAGGTTCAAAACATCGCTTTTAGGAGTGTGCATCATGACAGCAATCGATCCGGTCATTATCATGAAACAGGAGGTCGGTAAGGCCGCCGCTAATCTAGTTCAATCTAATTCAGTCGTGGGATTGGGAACTGGTTCAACGACGGCCTACGCGATCGAATATCTGGGCGCTAGACTGCAAAGCGGGGAAATCAGCAATATTGTCGGGGTTCCCACTTCTTTTCAAGCGCAAGTTTTGGCCAGGAAGTACGGAATTCCCCTCACTACCCTCGATGTCATCGTGAAGATGGATATCGCTATCGATGGGGCCGATGAGGTGGATCCCCAGAAAAACCTGATTAAAGGTGGCGGTGCTGCCCATACTCAGGAGAAAATTGTCGATAGTCTCGCCGATATTTTCGTCGTGGTAGTGGATGGCAATAAGCTGGTGGATAAGCTGGGATCGACTTTTCTTTTGCCGGTGGAAGTGTTACCCATGGCCATGACTCCGGTGATGCTGAAATTGGAGGCCCTCGGTGGTAAACCTTCCCTCCGCATGGGAGTGAAAAAAGCCGGCCCCGTGGTGACAGATCAAGGCAATTTAGTTATCGATGTTAAATTTGATAGTATCGATGATCCGGCTGATTTGGAAAGAACTATTAATAATATGCCGGGGGTTTTAGAAAATGGTTTATTTGTCGGGGTTGCTGATCTGATTCTCGTCGGTGAAATTATCGACGGTAAGCCGGTAGTCCGCGAGATTAGGTAGGCTTAATTATTCTTAATCTAATAATAAAACAGGCCCGCAGGCCTGTTTTATTCAGTAGTTAGGTGTTAAAAACTGTCAGACACCCCCCTTAATAAGCGTAGAGTTGATTGATAGTAGGGTTGATTGATAGTAGGGTTGATTGATAGTAGGGTTGATTGATAGTAGGGTTGATTGATAGTAGGGTTGATTGATAGTAGGGTTGATTGATAGTAGGGTTGATTGATAGTAGGGTTGATTGATAGTAGGGTTGATTGATAGTAGGGTTGATTGATAGTAGGGTTGATTCATGAATCAACCCTACTTAATAAGGGGGGATTGAGGGGGGATCGAATTATCGGTTTATACAGACAAAGAGCAAAATAAAGAGAGGCTATAGGCTAATAAAAAATATGCCCCTTTTTGACAGAAAATATCTGGGAAGATTGCAACCAACGGGACTCAAAAGAACTGAGATGAGTGGTGGTAATTAAAGTTTGAAAACGGTCTTCGATCGCATCTAATAATTGATTTTGTCGTTCGATATCTAATTCCGCTAAAACATCATCGAGGAGTAGTAGGGGAGGTTCCCCGATAATCTGCTCTAATAACTGTAATTCCGCTAATTTCAAGGCTAAAACTAAGGTTCTTTGTTGTCCTTGGGAACCGTAGGATTTAGCGGGGTTTTGGTTAATTAAAAAATCCACTTCATCCCGGTGCGGACCGACTACCGATGTCCCTAGTTGTTTCTCTGCCAAACGACGGGTTTCAATCTTATCTAAAAAAGCCCTTTGTACCCCATTGACATCATCTTCTACCCAAGGCACATTGGGAATATATTGTAATTCTAAAAGTTCGGTTTTTCCGCTAATACTTTCGTGCCATTTTTGGGCTAAAGGAATTAATCTTTGCAGGACTCTCGCCCTTCTTCTCGTTACTCTTGAACCGGTTTCTGCTAGTTGTAAATCCCAGAGTTTTAGTTGGGATAAATCTCCATAAACTTTCCCCTCTAATTCCTGTTTACGAATCTCTTTTAAGAGGGCATTCCTTTGTCGTAAAACCTGATTATATTGCTGTAAAATATGAACGTATAGGGGTTCTAATTGAATTAACAAAGTATCTAACCAATCTCGGCGAGCTTCCGGACCACCGCGCACTAAATCCAGATCGAGACTAGAAAATTGTACCGCATTAATCACGCCCAAAAAATCGAGATGACGGCGCAGGGGTTGACGGTCACGGATCACGGTGCGACGACCGGAAGAACGGAGAATTAAACTTAATTCTGATGCGCCATAAAGACGATTAACCCTAGCAAAAATTCTCGCCTCTGAGTCCGATTCTAGCACCAGATCCCGATCCTTGCTGACTCGATGGCTCTTGAGAGTCGCCAAAAGTTCGATCGCTTCTAGTAAATTGGATTTTCCCTGAGCATTATTGCCCAATAATATTGTTTTTTTGGACTCGAATTTTAGCAACTGTTCGGCATAATTTCTAAAACTGTGAAGGTGCAGGTGTTCTAGATACATTGCAAGTTGGGGGTTGGGGAATTATGAAGTGGGGTGTGGGGTGTGGGCTTCGGCCGTGAGCTCAGCGTTCGACAAAAGCTCACGCCGAGGTCCGAACGGGTGTGGGGTGTGGGGGAGTGGGGGAGTGGGGAGAAAACAGCTGATCACTGATAACTGATCACTGATCACTGATAATGGCAGCGGTTGAGGGTTAAGTGAATTTGGTATAATTCCCCTTGACAATCAATATTTTATAGTAGCTTTTGCTTTGAAAATTCCTTTTTTGCCTTTAAAACAGATTGAAAGTCTGTATAAGCTCGCTTTGATTGCTATACTCGCTTTTGATGCTTCTGTTTCCCTCGCAGGACAATTTCCCGATGGCAGAATATTTTTTGAGAGTTCTCCCACTCTGGTTAATTTCTTCGCTACTTTCCAATCCGTGCGTACTTGGGGGGCAAAATACTATCTTACCATCGCTCTACCGCCGTCCCTCGGGGCGCCCTTGGGCAAAGTAACCCTACAACAGCAGCCTAATATTCAAACTATTGCTTTTCTTCTCGATCAAACCTTTGCTTTTCTTGGCGATCGCAATCAGCGAGGCGAAAAATTAACCCTAAAATCCACTACCTTTGACCCCAAGACTAAGACGATCACGGTCATTTTTGATCCTCCTGTCCCCCCCGGTAATACCGTTTCCATCGGTCTGAAACCAGTACGAAATCCCGATTATGGTGGTGTCTATCAGTTTGGAATTACTGCTTATCCCCCCGGAGAGAATTCCCCCGGATTAGATCTAGGAGTCGGACGTTTAGCAATTTATGAGGCTGGCGATCGCTGGTAGGCTGTTCCGCGTCTAAAAACATCAAGGAGAACTTCCCACCTCACCCTTGAGATAACTGCCCTAACTTTCCTGTCTGAGTTTTAGAAAAATTTAACTTTATTCAATCCATGAACATCTGTTCAGATGTTATACTAAAGTCAGTAAAGAAGTTCAGAGGTAGTAGCCATGATCGCTGTCACCACCATGAAGTGTGCTTGTGAATCCTGTTTGTGTGTAGTATCGATCGCCGATGCCATCGAAAAAAACGATAAATACTACTGTTGCCAAGCTTGTGCCGATGGTCACGTTAACGAGAAAGGCTGTGGACACAAGGGCTGTGGTTGCGGTTAAATTTAGTTAGGGTTTGCTGAATAAATCTAAAAACCTTTCAGCAAACCCTAGTATTGGAAAGAAGGGGAAAAGTATCGGAATTGATAACCGATCGGGAAAAAACATGGCCATAGAGAAAATAGCACCGGTTTGTGGGGAATCCCATCACCAAGGGGGGAAATTCCAGCACTTGCAGGGATTAGAACTAGAAAAAGCCCAAAAAATGGCCGAATTTTTCAGCCTTTTGGGGGATGCCAACCGCCTAAGAATTCTATCGCTTTTAGCCAAACAGGAATTATGTGTTTGTGACTTAGCCGACGACTTAGGGATGAGTGAATCGGCCGTATCGCACCAGTTAAGAACCCTAAGAGCCTTAAGATTAGTTAAATACCAAAAACAGGGACGGAGAGTCTTTTATCGCCTTGCCGATCATCATGTTCTTGACCTTTATTATGCGGTCTCGGAACATTTAGAAGAGCCAGCGGACGAGGATTAAAACAGTCCCAAAGCGGGTAAAACAAACTGTAAAAGCAGAGAACCAATCCCCTGCACCATTTGGTCTAATTGAGCGTTGCCACCACCTTGTTCTCGCGGTTTTAGGGCGATTTCCATGCCTTTAATAAAATTCTCTGCTGCTTCGTAACCGGGGGTGTTACCTTGCTGTTGAAAGAGAGTCGAAGCCATTTGAGCGTCCTGGGCTGCTAGCGCATTTTGTCCCAGACGATAGTGAGCCATAGCCCGGGCCAGATAAGCTGGAGCATATTCCGAGTTAATTGTCAAGGCCTTATTAAAATTTTCTATAGCGGCGCTGGTGCGTCCCTGTTTTCCTTCCACCATTCCTAGACCGTAGAATAGTTCAGGAGTACCGGCACTACTGGGAATTCCCACCGCACCCTGCACGTATGCAGTATCTAGTTTGGTGTTGTCGAGGTTAGCATTATTGAGATAAGCACCTCTTAAATCCGCACCCGTCAAGATTGCGCCAGTTAGGTTCGCTCCAGTCAGATTAGCACCAAAAAGAGAGGCTCCAGTTAAATTTGCCCCACTCAGATCCGCCCCACTTAAATTAGCTTGACTAAGATTGGCCCCGACGAGATTGGCCCCATTTAATTTTGCCCCGACTAGATTCGATTGCACTAACCCCGAACCGCTCAGATCGCATTGGGGACATTTTCGGGTGGATAATAATTGCTGTAGGTGGTTTAAATCTTCCGTCTGACCAACTAGGGACAAGTTAAGGGGAAGACTGAGGGCGAGGGTTAGGGCGATCAATTTGTACATAGTTTAAAAATAACTCTATTTATTATTACTGATAATACCCATTCGATCGGGGCTAATCGCTGAACTAGATTTTGCTTGAGAAATCAGCCCTTGTCAACTAAAATAGAAGATTAGAGGCTCTTAACGTCAGAAGAAGCGACAAAATCGAGATTTGTTACCTTTTCAACAGCAAGTTTTTTAAAGGAATTTCCCTATTTCATAATGACTACTCTACACGGTAATTGGCTGATTGGTTCGCAAGATAGTGTTTTTTTTCTTTGGGGTGAACAGTGGCAAGGGAAGGAATTAAGTGAAACAAAGGAAAATCATCCTTTTTGTCTAGAATCGGGGCAATTAGCCCAATTTATCGAAAAATTTTTCCCTCAGCTTGACCGGTATTCTCCAGAATCAATCAAGCTCAGTCTGCCTAGTTATTCTCCCCCCAGGAAAAAATATTTTTTACCGCTCCTGTCGGGGCAAATTCTCGAACCCACAGCTAAATCCTTGTCTTGGCAACCATGGCAGGTATCGGGATTAACTTTTTCTGCGGGGATGATAGTGCGGTTATGGGAGAAATTACCCCTAGCTAAGGCCGAATTTATCGGCAATGATCTACGATTTTGGCTGTATTTGCACCGTTGGAGTTTAGATTTATTAGCAAGGGGGAAATTTTTAGCGGGAATAAATCAGGGTGAAAGTTGCTGGTATCCCCTGCTGGATAGTACCATCGATCGCACTCGTTTAGCTAAGTTTATCCAAACCATCCCCCCGGTTTGTCTTGCCTATCAAGAAAATAGCGAACCACAAACAATTATTCTCGATTGCTTGAAAAATATTGTCGATGCTCGTTTGCGACAAAAGATAGATAGTAGTGTTAACATTTCCCCCTCATTGATGGTGAAACCCTGGCTACAATCTTTAAGCGGTGATAGTCATGACATTGCTTTAGAAGCCAAGAATTTACAGCGTCTAGAAAATGCTTATAATAATTGGGTGTTTCCTATCCAAGAAAGTTTAGTTAATGGCAATAATCGCCAATTAATCGAGAATCAATACCGTGTCTGTTTATCTTTACAACCTCCCAGTTTAGGAACAGTATGGAAACTCACCTATTATTTACAAGCGTTAGATGATCAAGAATTTCTCATTAGTGCCAAGTTGATTTGGTTAGAGGGCAAAGAAAGTTATCATAGTTATCAAAGAGTTGTCAATAATCCTCAGGAAATTCTCTTAAAAGGATTGGGATTAGCGGCGCGATTGTACGAACCGATTAGAATTAGTTTAGAGCAGAGACACCCAGAGGAATGTTCTCTTGATTCGATCGAAGTTTATCAGTTTATTCGCTCGATCGCTTGGCAATTGCAAGAGCAGGGATTAGGGGTAATTTTGCCAACGGGTTTAACTGCTGGTAGTCATGAACAAAGATTAGGAATTAAGATTGCTGCCAGTGTAACTCCCAAAAAAGGAGAAAGATTAAGTTTAACCAGTTTGTTAAACTTTCAGCTTAAATTAGTGGTAGGGGAACAGGAAATATCGAAAAAAGATTTTGATAAGTTATTAGAGAAAAAATCGCCAGTGGTGGAAGTGGGGGGCAAATGGTTAATCCTACAACCCAGCGATGTCAAAGCAGCTCAGGCAATTTTAAATAATACCATCGCTCCCCTTAATCTCTCGGTGGAAGATGCCCTGCGCTTGAGTTCAGGAGATAATAATCTAATTGCTAAACTGCCAGTAGTCAATTTCCAAGCGGAGGGAGCATTAAAGGAATTAATTGATAATTTAAATAACAATCAAGCTATTCAGTTAATCAACCCACCGCGGGAATTTCAGGGGGAATTACGTCCCTATCAAATCAAGGGAGTTAGTTGGTTAGCTTTCCTAGAAAAGTGGGGTTTAGGTGCTTGTTTAGCCGATGATATGGGTTTAGGAAAAACCCCGCAATTAATCGCTTTTTTACTAGCATTAAAAGAACAGGATATGTTAGTTAATCCTGTGTTAGTGGTGGCTCCCACTTCTGTGGTCAATAACTGGGAACATGAATTAAGAAAATTCGCTCCCACCCTGGCCGTTTTTGTGCATCATGGCGAAAAAAGATTAAAAGGTCAAGCTTTTGCTCAAGAGGTAAAAAATAAATCGGTTGTTATTACCAGTTATCCTTTAATCTATCGCGATCTGTCCAGTTTAGAAGCAGTACAATGGCAAGGTTTAGTTTTAGATGAAGCTCAAAATATTAAAAACTCTACGGCTAAACAATCCCAAGCAGTGCGAAAAATACCCGCAGGATTTCGGATTGCCTTAACGGGAACTCCCGTAGAAAATCGCCTGACAGAATTATGGTCAATTTTGGATTTTCTCAATCCCAATTTTTTAGGAACTCAAGCCTTTTTTCAGCGTCGTTTTGCCCTTCCCATTGAAAAATACGGCGATCAAGAATCCCTGCATAATTTGCGTTCCCTTGTCCGTCCCTTTATTTTACGGAGATTAAAAACCGATAAAAATATTATTGAAGATTTACCAGAAAAACAGGAAATGAATATTTTTTGTGGTTTATCGAAAGAACAGGGACAACTTTATCAACAATTAGTCGAGACAACCCTCCAGAAAATTGAAGAAACTCAAGGAATTCAGAAACATGGATTAATTTTAACCTTGCTAATGCAACTAAAACAAATTTGTAATCATCCCGCCCATTTTTTGAAAGAAAATAGTTTAGAAACCAGTCAAAGATCGGGAAAATTATTACGTTTAGAAGCCATGGTAGAGGAAGTGATAGCAGAAGGCGATCGAGCTTTAATTTTTACACAATTTGCCGAGTGGGGAAAACTCCTACAAACCCATCTCCAGAAAAAATTAGCCGAGGAAATATTATTTCTCTCCGGTTCTACTAAAGCAAAAGATCGGGTAGAAATGATCGAGCGCTTTCAAAATGATCCCCAAGGACCAAAGATTTTTATTCTCTCCCTCAAAGCGGGGGGAACAGGATTAAATTTAACCCGCGCTAATCACGTTTTTCATATCGATCGTTGGTGGAATCCTGCCGTAGAAAATCAGGCCACTGATCGCGCTTTCCGCATCGGACAAAAACGCAATGTTCAGGTACATAAATTCATCTGTACGGGAACTCTAGAGGAACGCATTAATGAGATGATCGAAAGCAAGAAACAATTAGCGGAACAAACCGTAGATGCTGGGGAAAATTGGTTAACAGAATTAGATACCGATCGCCTGCGAGATTTATTATTATTAGATCGATCGGCAATTATTGATGAAGAAGAAACCGATTAGAAGCGAACCACCTGATAAACCGTAGAACCATTCTCAAACAGGGGCCGATAGTAAATACCGCTGCAATTGTAATAAAGTGTATTGTCAGCCGTGATTGTGGTACAGCCGTCGGGAAGATAGGTGACAATCGCACCGATTGGAGGGGCCACCACCGTGTAGGAACTACCGCTAGGCTGAAGATAGATGCCGTCCGAGTAAATGTAGGAAGTGGAACCCACATAGACGGTATTGTAGTAGGGGGGGAGAGTAGCGAGCGCTGAACCGATGACTAAGCCAGTGGTTAACCCCACCCAACCCCAACCCGGGGGGACATAATAACCGCCACCGTACCAACCGCCACCACGCCAGTAACCGTTGCGATTATCGTCAATAAAGTTCTGACGGTTCTGTTGGCGATCACCAACCTGCTGCTGCCGTTCACCCTGTCTTTCGCTGCGTTCCCCTTGACGGATATCGGTTCTTTCGCTGCGTTCCCCCTGCCGGTTTTGTTGACTGGTTTGCCGTTCACCCTGTCTTTCCGTGCGTTCCCCTTGACGGGTTTGTTGACTGGTTTGCCGTTCACCCTGTCTTTCCGTGCGTTCCCCTTGACGGGTTTGTTGACTGGTTTGCCGTTCCCCCTGTCTTCCAGAAAAATCTCTAGAGGGTTGGGAACGATTACTAAAATTGCCTCGGTTTTGCAGATCACTACTGCGGCTAACCCGTGGGGAAGCTCCACCACCGCCACGACTACCACCGCCACCGCCACGACTACCGCCACCACCGCCACCGCGAGCGTCCACATAATCCGTTACCAGTAAACTTGTACCCAAGAGGAGGGCGGCAAGAACACATAAGTTTTGACATAAAGCTCTTTTCATAGCCCGGACTCCTTGATTTTTTTATTCGCCTTGGCTGCTTATCTTCCCAGATTATTTTCTTTGACATACTCCCACCGTCAAGCTACGCTGTGACGGGGGATTCTTGACCTATCACTATCGGAAATTCCTTGTTCAACGAGACAGCTTAGATTCTCAATGTCTCCATTAAGAATCCAGAGACCGGACTCTCCCAAGGCGTTTGGGTCGGTTTCTGTTTGCCCAACAGTACCGTTGACACTTCGACTTCGCTCAGTGTCAATGCCGAGCGAAGTCGAGGCATTGAGATGATTTCCCAAATATTTCAACCCTTTTTTAAGAATGTTGATGGCTGCATTATGATCCCTATCCAAGACTGTTTTACAATTGGGGCATTGATGAGTTCTAGTGCTTAAGGTTTTTTGAACTCTCGTACCACAAACTGAACAATCTTGGCTAGTAAAATGGGGAGGAACAGCAACACAAACAATCTGATAAATCTTGGCAAAATAATTCAACCATTCGGTGAATTGATACCAAGAAGCATCAGAAATCGACTTGGCAAGCTTACGGTTTTTGACTAAGTTTCTTACCTTTAAAGCTTCATAGACTACCAAATCATTAGACTGGACTAACGCCAAAGCGTCTTTAATTGCTTTGTCTTTACGTTGTCTTGATACTTTCAGGTGAAGCTTGGCTACTTTTATCCGTTGCTTGTGATAGTTGTTAGACTGTTTCTTTCCTTGACGAAACTTTTTGGATAATCTCCTTTGTGCTTTTTTCAGTCGTTTTTCTGACTTTCTTAAATAACGTGGATTCTCTACAGTATTGCCTTGAGCGTCGGTATAAAACTCTTTTAACCCTAAGTCAATTCCTGTTATTTGTCCCGTTGGTTTATGGTATTCTTGCCGTTCTACGTCAATCAGAAACTGGCAATAATAACCGTCAGCACGTCTAACAACTCTTACCCGTTTAATCTGTTGTTCTGAATAATAAACTAAGGTCTTTTGACTACACCATAAATCAAATTCTCCTGCTTTAAAGCCATCGGTAAATTTAATTTTACGTCGATCATCAGAGAGTTTGTAGCCTGTTAGTTTGTATTCAACAGAACGACTATGCTTTTTGAACCGAGGAAACCCCTTTTTCTCTGGTATATTAGCATGATAATTCTGGTAAAACCTAGTAATTGATTGCCAGGCTCTATCAGCAGCAGATTGACGTGCTTGAGAGTTTAATTTATTTACCCATGGTGTCTCTTTATTGTTAGCTAGTACCGAGCAAAGTTTTTGGAGATCATTGCGGGTTGTTCCTTGATTGTCCATCCAATAACGAACACAAGAGTTACGCACAAACTGAGAAGTTCTAATAGCTTCATCAAGTTTTTGGTATTGTTCTGGTGTCCCATTTTTTAACTTGGCTTCTACGACTAGCATTGATTAATTCTCGACCTTAGATAAATTAAGTATAACACAGTTTACCTACAAATGGTAGAATTAAAATTGTGCTTCGCGGTTGATATTCTGGTCGGATTTCATCCCCCGCTAATTTTAGTTAGTATCTTGTCGAAAAATCTAGCGGGGGCATTCATCCGACATTTTAGGTAAGCGTTCGACGGTTTCTGGTGCAAAAAAACGCTCTCCTGTTTCTAGACACACTCTGGCGGGAACATTTTCGATAAGTAGGTAGGCGTTAAAAATTATCAGACACCACCCTAATCAAGGGGGGACTAAGGGTAGGGTTGATTCATGAATCAACCCTACTATGAATCAACTCTAGGACTAAGGGGGGATCGAACCTAAAATCCATTTTTAATTTAATTATAACCAGCTACTTAATTTTGAGTAAAGAGCGAGAGGGATAGCTACAATGGATGTCTAAGGCTTTTGAGAATGTCCCGATCAGAACAGAATCGGCTTAATTCTTCTGAGAACATCCTGGAGCAACTGTTCTGGACACTTGCCGATAAGGCTCGCTTTTCTCGCTCGGAAGTCCAACGATCGCAGTTGCTCTACCATGATAACTCCTGTCACCGCCTCTCCATCTGGAATCTTGACGTAGAAAGGGTTCTGGCGTTGCCTATTGCTCACTGGGCAGACAAAGGCAAAACCAATCTTGCGATTAAAATCAATAGGGCTTACTACCAGTGCTGGACGATTACCCATTTGCTCATGGCCAATTTGTGGGTCAAAGCTCAACCGCACGAAATCTCCACGTTCTGGAATGTATGTCACCAAACCTCCTCTCCCATCGGCCGTCCCCAATCCACTTCCGGCTCAGGTGATTCAACAACCTCAGCCAGTAGTTCTTCTAGGCTTAACTCAGGCAAGGCTTGAATTAGCTCAATTATTAGCTTTCCGTTTTCCACAGAACATTCAACAACGTCCTTAGGATTGAGGTTCAGTGCCGCCACCGCATACTTGGGAATCCGAATCGCTAAAGAATTACCCCAGCGTCCAATCTGCGACTTCATGATCCCACCTCGAATTCGTTAGATATTCAAAGTATATCAAAACGCTGATTTAGGGGAATACCGACAAGCGATCGCATCTTATGAACGGGCTTTATGGCTGGGATTGATTATCCCTAGCGGGTAGAAGTTCGATACCGATCGACTCTGATCCCGGTTGGAAAGTGAAAGTATCGGCGGGTGTAGTGGGACTAAAATTCCAGTCGGATAATATTGCCGTGTACTGGGGTGAACCGGGTAGAGTTTTATAGGTGATAATCGCTTTCCTCAGTAGGGGGGTGGCATCTTGCGTGACCCAGATTTGATAATCGCGATCGCTACCGATCAGCAGCAGGTGATACATTTGTTCACCATTGACCATGTTGTTGCCGATAAAAATAATTTGTCTGACATCGGCCATGAGAGCCGCACAGGGATCGTTGGCTGCTAGATTTGACATGGGAATGGTGATTCCGTACCTTTGCTCTACTTGGTCTAAGGCTTCATCTAGAGTATTCGGTGCTGGTTTCGTGACGTATAGATCCCGTTCCAGATCCGCGAGGGTGAAGGTTTTACCGTCGTAAAAAAAGCGGGTAACTCGTTCATCCCCAGTGTAGTCCGAGCGCAGGCGATCGGGTTTCTCTACCCAGATGTTTTGATAGGCACTGTACTGAACTTTCGCCCCGGAGTCGAGTACATCGTCATAGGTGACATCCATATTGACGGTGAACGATCGCTGTTTGGTTAAATTAGCACAGAGTTGCTCGATCACCTGTTCTGCCGTTTTTGGGCGGATTTCCTGGGATAGAGTCGGTATTTCCGCCAAGACTCCTGCGGCAGTGACCCAAGGCAAAAGTAAAGAAAGAATCGGGATAAAGCGACGCATAATCATCTAATATTCTCCAAGGCGATGGATTGTTTTGGTTAACGACCATTGTGTAAACTGACTAAACGAGCGATAAAAACGGCGGGATAGAGAACTCCAGTCATTCCTTCTAAATTGGCCAGAACTCTAGCGATTTTACTGGTAGGAACTATATCACCGTAGCCAACCGTGGCCAGGGTAGTAAAACTGAAATGAATTATATCCGCCTGGTTGACGGTTTTAGCGGCGGAGCTAAAGGCATCGGGGTCGAAAATCTGGACAATACTGTAAGCGGATGCCCAGAAAAATCCTAAGAGAAAATAGACACAAATTCCCCCCTTGATGATATCGGATGTCACCTGTTCGGCGATGATTAATTCTCGTAAAATTGAGTACACGCATAAACTAATAAAAGCTAGAGAAATTAATGTACTAGACAGATCGAACCAACGGTTGAAATCGCTATAAATAGGGATAATCCTGCTGAATGCTCGCAGGAGGAGGGCAATCAAAAACAGACCGATATTACATCTTAAAGCCAATTTACTGCGATCGATCTGATAGACGGCGATGATCAGGGAGAGGGAGAAGAAAAGGAAAATCAGCAAATCTCCCAGGGGTAGATATACTAAAAATGGGTAAATAATGTAGAGCAAGACTAGATTTGCCAGCAGCCGATTGTATTTATTTTCTGTTGCCCGCATCAATTGACGGAATTTCATAGCAGCGAACCTTTAATTGGTAATATTTCCTCCTGCTAATTAATTTTAAGGGTATTTATCTCCTATCTTCTTTCTAAATTTTCTTGCTTGAATAAACAGCGAGTTTCTATCTATTAGCCTCTAGAAGACTATTATAGAAGCTTGGCAAGAGCGATCACTATCAAAAAATGGCAAACTTAGACTTATAGATAGAACTTTTCTGTAATTTTTTTATTAAGAATTGACCATAAATTTTAAAAAATATTGCGGATAACGAGAAACCCCTATTTCTTTCAATCAAGGAAAAAAGTCAGAGTCTGAAGTTATTAAGCTGCCCGCGCATTTAAATTGCTTGTTGAGACGAGGCAAGAGGCAAGAGGCAAGGGGGGTGGGCGAGATTCAGCTAATCTAAGGATAGGCGGTTAAGATGCGTCTTAGCTTAACCCATAAAAGCCAAAAAACTCTACAATTAAGATTGGTGAGGTATCCTGCATATTTACCAGAGAATAACTCTTAATAATACTTAATAATTTTTAATAATTCCGCTATCCTAAATCAGACAAGATGGATATCAATTTACAGCCCCTGATCGAGAGTGAGCGCTAAATCGGAGCAATCCGGTGCATAACGGAATAATTCTGTTATGTTCTCACGCCAGATCACATCATTAGATGTAGCCGCTTAAGGGTCACGACCCAATGAGATTAGCTAGTCTCAAGCGTCGGTCAAGGAACATCGCCCATTAGCAGGTGGAACACCAAAAGCTATCAACAAGCCCTTAAGCTGTCGAAGCCAACCTAACCCAGAAATGGAGTAGCAGAAATGCCAAATTACGTGTTCCAACTCGATGCCAACAAACGCCCTTTAGACATGATCCATCCAGCTAGAGGGAGAAAACTCCAAGCCAAAGGGAAGGCTGCTACCTTTCGCACTTATCCTTATGCTATCGTTCATCACCAGGGCATAGACAGCCCTAATACCAAGGAATACATTCTCAAAATCGACCCAGGAGCCGTCTGGACAGACTTTGCTATCCAATGCGGAGAAGATATTATCTTTCCCATGGAATTAAAGCATCGAGGCTTTGAAATCAAAGAATCCTTAGCTAAACGAGCAGGTTTCCGAAGCAGTCTTCGTTCTCGGAACGTTCGTTACCGTAAGAAAAGGTTTAACCGCCAAAAACCCGATGGCTGGCTACCCCCTAGCCTGAGCTATCGCCTAGAGACGACCCGCACTTGGATTAAGCGGTTCATGGCACTCTGCCCAATTACCCCCTTGGTAGTGCTTCAGCTAATATCTCTAACTTGGCTTGCTTCAATATTTGCAAGGTTACAACTATCATTAACAACAGTAGATATCTGGCTCGCCCCAGTTCATTTTCTAACACTTTCTGGTATAATTCACTTATCATTACGCGATGTGCAACTATATTTTTAGTCTTGATTTACAAGGCTTTCAGAAATTAGCAGAGATAAAGTATCCTCTGGAACCCTGATTCTGTCGTTTTTAGTTGCACATCGCGTTATCATTTTTGTTCTCTAGGTCATATTTACTATATATGACCTATCTTTTTTTGGAGTCGATGTTCTGTATCTTGGGCTACACAAGATTTTCAGCTCTCTTGTCCCCCTGTCAGCTTAAAGCCTTATTACGGATGAATTGTACTGTACGAATAGCTTCATCTATGGCAGAACACTGACTTGGTTTGACCACTGCTTTCATTTCTAGGATAATCATTGTTTATCGACCTCAAACAACTTATTTTGTATTAACCTATACAGCATAGATTGTCAAGATTTTAGTGGCCACCGAAGCTCTGTCGAAGTGTGGCCACTGAGCTTTTACATTGAGCCTGTCGAAATGTGTCGAAGTGCTGTTGTATATTGGTCTGGGTTCCATCCCGTCGCGCTAAGCGCGAGGGCTTCGGCCGTGAGCTCAGCCGAACGGTCTTCACCCCGACATTTGAGATAAAAAGACTTGTTGCGTAATAGTGGCATAATGGGGAAGAAACAATGATTGGATATCCCCTTGAATGCTGAACATTGGCCGAATATTGCATCAAGATAGACTCTTGAGAGCGACCACAGGACTCAATAGAAGAGCGTTTGAGACCTTGTTAGAGAAATTTGAACAGGTGTATTTGGCGGAAGCAGACAACAGGGAAAAGGCAAGAAAAAGAAAAATCGGAGCTGGCAGGAAAGCTAGATTGCAAAGCATCAAAGAGAAATTATTCTATATCCTGTTTTACTTCAAGTGCTATCCAACCTTTGACTTGGCGGCAGTATGGTTCGATTTTGACCGCTCACAAGCGAATAGATGGGTACATCGCCTACAACCAATTTTAGAAAAGGTTTTAGGAGAAAAAAAGGTACTGCCCCTTAGAAAAATCGAGAGGCTCGAGGAATTTATCCAACATTTTCCAGAGGTGAAAGAAGTGATAGTCCCTCGGACCTTCATACCGATAGCTCGTCCCAAAGACGCGGAAAAACAGAAAGAGAACTACTCAGGAAAGAAAAAGCGATGCACCCGAAAAAACCTAGCAGCTAGTGCAGAAGACAAGAGGATTTTGCTGTTAACCCCTAGGAAAGCGCGGAAAAACCCATGATAAAAAGATACAAGAACAAGAAGACTTAATTGGCGGCATCCCTGCTCAAATCCCAGTCTTGGTTGATTCAGGATTTCAGGGAGTGCAAAAACAGTATGTAAATATCCGTTTGCCCCACAAAAAACCGAAGGGAGGAGAGTTAACAGCAGAACAAAAACAAGAAAATCGAGAACTAGCCAAAGAAAGAGTTGTGGGTGAAAATGCTTTTTCTGGGGTGAAAAGATACCGTGCAGTTTCCGATATTTATAGGAATCGTGTAGCTAATTTTGATGCTCAATTAATCTTAACGGCTTGTGGATTATGGAATTTTTATGGGTGCGGCAGCATAAGCATTAATTAAAAGGAGAAGCCAGCTGAACTTCTCACAAAACAATTCATTCGGCTTTTTCTTATGGGAGCAACAAGTCTAATGACCGCGCTGATTAGGAGTCATTTTTTGGTAACGACCATTAACTAACTGGTACATCTCGATCTGGGCCTTGTTAACTTCATAAATTCCATAAAAAGGAATTTGAATCGCTCGCTCATAGAGCCAAAATTTACCCTTAACAGGCGTTTTATCCCGTTCTTCTTCACCATTGCCCGAGACAAATTCTAAGGCAATGACCGGTTCAATGGTTTCTTTCCACATCACAAAGGAACGGCGAACTTGACCATCAATAGTCGTGGGGACATGGGGAACATAAAACCAATCGGGAGCAACAGCACCCTTTTCTAGAGATTCTGGATGCTCTGGCAATCGCCAATAAATCCCACAATCTCGACCCAGACAGTAATTACCATCAGGATGTAATTGTTCTAAAAGGGGTGTAATAGTATCCGTTAAAAGGTCTGCTTGGGGAGGCTCTTGATAGTTTTTCACAAAACTTCCATCTTGATCGGGGAGTTGGGTTTGATCAGGTAAATGGGAAGCGCAATACACCGTGGTCGAAGGTTCCTGAATTGTGGTTGAGGCTTGTACCGCTTGGATCATTGAACTCATCTTTAATTCCCCTATTTTTGTTATCTAACTTTTATTCTATAACTGTTCTTGAAAATCTGTAAAAACTATGCCCGATCTCAATGCTATCCCCAGAATGACTGCTCTCCGCTCCCAGACCAAAGGCGATCCACGCATCAAAATCGCCGTTCTTGATCGACCGATTGACTTAGAGCGAGCCTGTTTTCAAGGAGCAAATATTACCCGTCTTCATCCCTATTGGGCGGAAGAATTTCTGATCGATCCCCAACACTTACAAGCTTTTTTAGAGATAGAAAGTAGCGGTAAAAGTGATGAAGACAAAGGGGGAATGATAGAGGCAGCAATCCCAGATGAAAACATTCGGGCTAGTCTCTATTTACGCTTCCATGCGAATCATATTATCAGCACTATTTGCGGTCAACCTGATTCACCCACCCGTAGAAGGAATTGCTTCTAACGCCACTGTAATTAATATTCCTATTGCCTACGGTAATGATGATTTCATTAATCCCCTGAATTTATCCCGTGCTATTAGTACCGCCATTGAACAGGGAGTGAATATTATTCGAGGAGTCGGTCGCCAGTAGTCAGTAGTCAGGAGAATTAAGAATAAACAATAATCAATTAAAGAGTCTATTTAGAGATTTTTTGCAACTTCATGCTTATTTTTCCCATTTTTGAACTCTCAAAAATTAATTATGTAAGAAGTCTATGGAAAAAAGCAACAAGCGATCGCTCTTAATCGTGCTGGAAATTTGTCAAGATTAAATTTAACAAACTTAACATCTGAGTCAGTGGCGAGAGTATAAACGGGGGGATGTTCCAGTAGTAACAGGATATCGGGTAAGTCGGGATTAGCAATTCTCGCCGCCACCAGCGATCGCTGTGGCCACGAGAGCATAGGGAGTAATTGCCCGAATTTTTAGCCCACAGAGACGAGGTATTTTTTGAGCATTTATTGCGAGATTTGTCAAATTATTTAAGAAATGTGAAGGAGCGCAAAGGAAAATTAAAAGAAGGGAAGATATAGATGTTGGGGAGAATACTAAGTGCTAATCTAGGGTTATCCCATCTATTCCGAGGTTAACCGTCCCACAGGAGAAACAATCACTGGATTCCCTTGCTGGCGGCAAAAATCAGTTTCTTTAAATGAAAGTTAACAGAACTTCGCATTTCTGTTAAGAGAAGGTTTAGAGAAACTTGTTAGAATAGAGGTAGATAAATCCAGTTGCAAATAGGCGCTCGACCCGATGAATTTTCCGCGCGATCCGACAAAAAAAAGAGAACGAGAACACCGACAATATCTAGACTGTGACCTCTAATTGACTTTCAATCAACAGCGTGATCGAGCAGTTTTTTTGAGGATTAAATTCCTGGCATCAACATCCCTTAAAAATAGTTGATGTGGGCAGTCCATAGCAAAATTTTTAGATGGAGTAGTGAGTATGAAGCTATTGATTCAGGGCAATAATATCGCTGTCACCGAACCTATTCATGATTATGTGGAACAAAAGCTGGAGAAAGCGGTGAAACATTTTAACGGCATAACCACAAAGGTCGATGTTCACCTCTCCGTGGAAAAGAATGCACGCATTCCCGATCGCCACAAAGCGGAGGTAACGGTTTATGCTAATGGAACAGTGATTCGCGCTCAAGAAGGAAGCGAAAATTTATACGCGAGTATTGATTTAGTTTCTGATAAAATCGCTCGTCAACTCCGCAAGTATAAAGAAAGATTGGTGGATCATCGCACCAACGCCACCGTTAAAACTAGCGAGGTGGTGCAAGAGAAACCCTTAGATGATAGCCTAATTGGTGATCGCACTCCCGAATTACCCGCGGAAGTAGTGCGGATGAAATACTTTGCCATGCCACCGATGACTATTGAGGAAGCGCTAACACAATTGCAATTAGTTGATCACGATTTCTTTATGTTCTGCAACAAAGACACTAACGAAATCAACGTTATCTATCAACGCAATCACGGCGGTTTTGGTGTTATTCAGCCCCGTCCCGTCAACCTAAATGGCAAAGAACCCCATTAACATTTGGGAACTACAAATAAAACCAAAGACTGGAGAAATTCTCCAGTCTTTTTCTCATCTAACCAAGATTAACTTTAACCACTTTATTTTTTTCTGTCGCCGCTTTCGGGAGGGTGAGATAAAGAATACCGTCTTGATAGTTAGCGGTAACTTGGCTATTTTGCACCTCTACTGGCAGGGTAATCAAGCGACTAAATTTACCATAATAAAATTCGCTGTTTTTTACCTCGGCAGCGCATTCACGTTGCCCATTAATAGCCACCATTTGCTTGCTAACCTCCACATCGATATCTTTAATATCCATACCGGGTAATTCGATTTTTAATTCCACGGAATCCTCGTTAACGGAGATTTCCACTGGGGGACGAGACACCAATGAAGTTGTCGGTAATACTTCTTGAAAAAGTTGATCGATTTGACGTTGGACAGAATTAATTTCCAGGAAGGGAGAATAAAGAGTGAAAGCCATAGTAATAATTTCCTTGAGAGGTTTTCTCTGACTGCGATTGTCTCTATCTTAAGCAACTAACTTGACTTACACAAGGCGGTTTTCAGGAAACAAAAAGTCGCAATAACCGATACAGTTATCAGTTATCAGTTATCAGTGGGGTGTGGGGTGTGGGGTGTGGGGTGTGGGGAGATGGGAGAATAAAGCTGCCTTTTGCCTTTTGCCTTTTGCCTTTTGCCTTTTGCCTTTTGCCTTTTGCCTTTTGCCTTTTGCCTCCTGCCTGCTGCCCCCTGCCTTTGTTATAACCATTGTTGTAATTCCAGCCAACCCAAACCCTGACGCACAATCTCCGGTTGATCGCCGGTAAAATCAACAATTGTTGACACTTCCGAACCGGGAGCCGAACCATCTTCGATAATTAAATCAACTATATGATCGAGGGCATCGAATAGCCTAGCGGATTCTAATCCCTTGGTGGGAAAATCCCCCTCCTGATCGGGAAGATGGGCAGAACTAGAGATAATGGGATTTTCTAGGGTTTCGAGAATAGTGCGACAGATAACGTGATCGGGAACCCGGATACCGGTGGTTTTCCGCTTCGGATTCATCACCACTTTCGGCACTAATTTAGTCGCCGGTAAGAGAAAAGTGTAGGGACCGGGTATGACTCGTCGCATAATCTTATAAGCATAATCGCTGACCACTGCGTACTCGGAAATATTCGACAAAGAAGAACAGAGAAACGTCAAGGGTTTATCATTAGATAGTTGCTTGATTTGGCGAACTCGTTCGACGGCGGATTTCACATTGAGATCGCAACCGATCGCATAGACAGTATCGGTAGGATAAAGCATAATTGCCCCATTTTTAAGGGCATGACAGATTTCTTGGATAGAACGTTGCTGGGGATTTTCGGGATGGAGAGAGTAAATAGTAGCCATGATAGCAAAATCGTCGCCTATTGGGATTGTCCCACGGGAATCGCCGGGGATATGTGTTTAGGGGCATTAGTAGATTTAGGAGTCCCCTTAGAATACCTGATTGCACAACTAAAAACTTTAGGAATTGAGAATGAATATCAGTTAAGGGCCGAAAAAGTGCATCGTCGCGGTCAAATTGCTACTAAGGTTCACGTCGATGTCACTGCCGAGAAGTCCGCTGATCATCACCACCATCATCATCATACCCCCGCTCGTCATTTACCAGAGATTGAAAATTTAATTAAACAGGCAAATTTACCCCAGAAAGTCCAAGAATGGAGTTTAGCGGTTTTTCAACAACTTGCGATCGCAGAGGGAGCCGTTCACGGGATCGCACCGGAAAAGGTGCATTTTCACGAAGTCGGGGCAACCGATGCCATTATTGATATCGTCGGGACTTGTTTGGGTTTGGATTGGCTATCGGTGAGTGAATTATACTGTTCTTCCCTACCCACCGGCGGCGGTACAGTTCAGGCCGCCCATGGTCGTTTACCGGTTCCTGTGCCAGCAGTAGTACAATTGTTTAGTCAGCGACAAGTACCAATTTATAGTAATGGCATCGCAGCGGAGTTAGTAACACCCACGGGGGCAGCTATTGTGACAACTTTAGCTAAAAGTTTCGGTAAACCGCCGAAAATGCAGTTAGAAAAGGTCGGTTTAGGGGCAGGTACAAAAGATTTACCGATTCCCAATCTTGTCCGGCTTTGGTTAGGGAAAAAAACACCGGAAAAGCTAGATGAAAGCGAAACCGTGGCAGTTTTAGAAACTCAAATTGATGACTTAAATCCGCAAGCGATCGCCTACTTAAGCGAGGCTTTATTACAAGCAGGGGCTTTAGATGTATTTAGTCAAGCAATTACTATGAAAAAATCTCGTTTAGGGATACTCTTGACAGTAATTTGTGGCTTGGATAAAATTGCTATTTGTGAAAATATGATCTTTCAGGAAACCACAACTTTAGGCATTAGAAGGACGATTCAAGAGCGATCGATCTTAAAAAGAGAGATACAATCGATCGATACTGTCTATGGTAAAATTCGGCTAAAAGTTGCCTACAAAGAGTCAATTAATCAACCGATTACCGTACAACCAGAATACGAAGATTGTGCCGCAATTGCCCGTCAGCATCATCTACCTTGGCGATCTGTTCATCAAATGGCTTTAACTATTTGGCAAGAAAAAAATCAGTCTTGACAGCAGGGCAATTTTATCATAAAACTGCTAAGTAATAGGACAAAATTAACTTCTTGGTTAGGATAGGCACTCATGCAAAAGGCACTCATGCAAAAGGTAGTTAGATATGGCATAGAACGAGTTAGTTAGGACAGATGCCTGAAGGCTTTACTCACAGCATCCACAAGGTTTTCACTATCATTGATAATCTGACTAACATAGTTTTTCAATCTAGCCCAGAACTTTTCAATTTTGTTGAGGTCTGGAGAATAGGCGGGTAAAAATAGCACTTCACATCCCGCTTTAGCTAACAATTTTTTGATTCTCTCTTTGGGATGAAAACTGGCGTTATCAATGATGATAATTTGACCGGGTAGTAGTTCGGGTAATAGCAATTGTTCTATCCACTCACACACCAACTCTGTATTACAGTACCCCTCAAACACCATTGGCGCGATCGTGGAACCACGCCACCAACCGCTGATCACACTAACTCGTTCGCTACAGTGACCTAACTTTAAAGCCTCAAATCTTTCTGATTTGTGACAATATCCATAAGGATAATCGATGGTGTTATCTATTCCAGCTTCATCAATATAGACAAATCTTTCCGGGGCATAACCTCTGATTTTTTGGAGAAACTCTTTTCGGGCTTCTTCATCTCTTTCTCTGTAGCCATAAGTTTTTTTTTTCTAGTAAATCCAATTCTTTTGAGCGCTTGACCAATTCTCATCCTACTGACTGGGTTAGCCCATTTTTGCGCCATTTTTTCTTGGGTCAAATGCCCATATTGTTCGGCCAACTTTTGAAAGGCTTCTAAATCGTCAATTTTGGGCTTCGGCCCTCGACGATAGTTAGTTTTAGCGGCCACCGTCCCAGTTTGTTTCTTCCGTTTCAGCCATAGGTCTAATGTATTACGACTAATATTGAGGGTGCGACAGACATGGCTTTTTTTCTCCCCTCGCTCTACGGCACTCACTGCTTTCTGTCTTAAATCATCACTATAGGGTGCTGCCATGAAAGCTTCTCCTCATTTCTTTTTCTCTATTATGTCCTAACTATCCCGCTCTTTGCTATATGTGTAATTAATTTTGCTTAGGTACTTATATCCATTGTTCAAAAGCTATTTTCAGGAAAATAATCCCAATTTAAAACCTGTTCCTGGGTAAAAGGACAATCAACCGGAAAAGTTTCTTTTGGTAAATTAGTTTCATTTACCGTCCCTCGCACTGCTTTTTGATAACATTCTGCGAAAATATCGGCTAAATAGGGTTTTAAGCTAGGACTATCCCTGAAAATAAGCTCTAATTGTTCTCTTTGCTCATCAATGGTATTTATCCAGCTATTAGTCCGTTTTTCCGGTTGATATTGCCATTTAAGTAAGTGCATCAAGAGAACTTTTAAACGGCCGAATACCTCCCGTCTATTATTACGTCCCATATCGGATATTTCTTCGATTAAGTTATCTAAATCAAGGGCCTGTAAATTGCCCTTTTTTAAGTGGTTTACGGTTTGCTCAAGCCACAAATTAAAATCAGTTTCATAAAGCTGAGATAATTGATTTTTCATGTTGAGGTGGGATTTTTAAAGGGAAACTCTCTGCCAAAATTGGTCGTTACTTGCGATTTTATCACTCAATCTTGGCTCTTGGGGGGTAGAACCCTCCAACCCCCCCCGCACATTAGCTTTTCGGTGGGATGCTTACACGCGGTTGTCATACATTTATAGCAGTTTAAGAGTGACTGATAATTGCTGATTGTCGGTATTTCTGCCAAGGTGAGATGCACCCGAAAAAATCAATCTGATTGGCAGCATCTCAACTTTGTAACCCCTAAATCAGGTTTTATGTCAAGCTATTTTGAAAGCCTTGCTAGAAACCAGTTTTAGAGACAAGTATAATCACTCACTTGCATAAATGAGATGCTTCCTTAGAATTGGGAGCATCCCAATTATGTAATAAGTACAAATGCTCAGAAGGGTAAGAAGGCTTTTGTAGTAACGATTCTGGTTCCAATCACACAATTTAAAGAACCGTTGAAAATCTATGAACTCCCGAAAAGGCTTGCCATATAAGTATTTCGCATCTAAGTACAATTGCTTATTGAAAAAGTGGGATGCTACCCTTAAAATATTAGAATCAGAGCAACAATAAATGCTTGTAATCCTAATGAGAACATGGTCAATAGTATTTTAATGATTCCTATTCATTTGGATGCTCTCTATCTGAAAAGAGAGCGCCTAGTTGTAGAGGCGATGGCAGATTTGAGCATAGTTCCTTATTTTAATAGAAAAAGAGACGTAAATCCGAATATTGCTCATATCAGCGAGGAGATTGTTTCCTGACTGACGGACACATTTTTCAATACAAAGACAAGTACTGTTATGTGAAAGCCTCAAACTCCTGAATAAAAGAAAAGGTAATTTTGCCATAATAATCCTGACGAGCTTTGCGAGAAGCAAAACAGGGAAAAGGGTCAACAGAAAATAAGTGGTCAAGTCGCAAGAAGGGACGCGCCTTATGAACAACTCCCGCCAGCCAACGTAAACCAATTTTCAAATAACTCAAACCACGCCGAAAATGAGCATCAACCTGACGGCGAGAGCCAGATTGTTGAACCGCCATGCCAGTTAAAGTAGCAAAGAGAATAGAAATGGCAACAATGAGATAGAGACGTTCTAAACAAGCAGCAGAGCGAACACGAGAATGTTCCCCGTCAAAAACGCCCGATTTACTGTCGAGAAAGAGATGTTCAATGGGAAAACGAAGACCATACTGCCAGAAGGTGTCAAGGGTAGGAGGTTCATGGCTCAGAATTGCCCAATTATCCTTAACCCCTGGAACAGAGGCTAAAGCAAGATGAGCAGTGATTCTAGCCTCCTGCCAGACTTGAACGTTGCGATAAAAGCAGGCTTGCCGTTTGGGAGGATAGAGTTCTCTGACCTCATAGCCAAAACCCCGACGGCGAACACCGTAAATGAGGGTATCGCAAGGTAAGCGAAGACACCAATGCCAAGTATTTTTCCTGAGCCATTGAATTAATTGCTGATTGGCAAAGCCTCGGTCGGCTAACAGCATGACATTCTCAAAGCCCTGAAGATAGCCTTTGGCTCTGTCCAACAAGGGTTCGTATTTCTCAAAAGCTAGGCTGGCACTACCATGTTCTAATCCCATCCACATCAAGGGGACGGCTCTCCCCCCGCAGACCACCGCTAGATAGACAAAGCAGTATTGATTCCACAACAGAGTGGTATCTATTGCTAGATAAAGTCTTTCCCCCTTCTCCTTCCAAGTCTCGATGGCTTTCAATATTAAGGGGATGTATATCTTTTCCACCGCTACTCTTCCATTCTGGCAAAAGCGATTCCACCGTCTCTGATAACTATTGGCTTGTTCGGCTCTGCTTTGTACAAAGGGTTCCCATCTGGCTTGATTGAGACTTTGACTACTGAGTAGGGCTGTCACCATCCAACTGAGGACGGTTAAATGTCTTTTATCCACAAATCGGCTTCCTTGTTCTAGATAGGAATAAACTTGGGAGAAGATTCTGTTCTCGGTTTTCATCTTGTAGGGATTCTTGCTTTTTCCCTATCTACCCAGATATTTTTCTTTTTGGCAACCCTTGTCTTGTCAGGTTTTGACCCACTTGTGTCCGTCAGTCAGTCCCATAACTGTTAGATCGGCATTAATCGATGGAGGTCGTTTTAATCATTCCCCTACTGTTCATGAATATCTGACTAACACGGCACAAATTCAGCAATTAGATGTCATGGTAGCAACCCATTATGACGCAGATCATTTTAATGGGTTACGTGCATTGCTTTTAAGGAATAGTAATGTGTATGACAACACTTTTATCTTTGACCAAGGAGAACCTGGGAATATTCCGGCATTTAATCTCGGTCCCTATGATGAGAGATTGGACCACAGACCCAATAGAGAAAACCCATATATCCTCTATCGTAATTCTATATATTCTCGTGGAAATAGAAAGAGAGTTACTGCTTTTGTAGATTCTAACAATACGGCTGGAGGAAATGCCAATTGGCAACCGCCTAACTGGTTAATAGGAAAAGAGATATTGTGGATAGGGGCCAATCGGTATGATATAGAGAGAAATTATGATCCAAATGGCAATTATAATGCAGGAGGAGTTATCTTTCCTCCTCCTCAGCGAAACCACGGTAGTTGGGATGTCAATGGAAATCCCATCGATATCAATCGAAATGCGTTAATCCCCCCTGGTGCACCTACCATTAGATGTATTGCTGCTAATCAATATCGCCAAGGAAACGCGGCTTTAGTTGGTGCGATAGGAGGCACAGACGAGAGCCGCAAAAATAAAAAAAGTCTGATTTTTTTGGTGCAGTTCAATAACTTTAAATATTTTATTGGAGGAGATGCGGAACAGGATCAGGAAAATGCACTTGACACAATCCTGAACCCTACCAACGATTTTGCAGGACGTGTTCATGCTCTCAAATTAAGTCATCATGGTGCTGCCACCTCAACTTCGCCAGCATTTATTAACCGATTGAAACCTTGTGCAGTTTTTATTTCTAATGGTCCTCAAAATCAATTTGGACATCCCCATCAAGCGGGAATTAATGCAATAGAAGCTATCTCCGTTCATAACGGAATGGTCAATGGGTTATTAAACTATTATTTAACTGGAGAAAGCGATTTGGGCGCCACTGTTAGTCGTCCTGCTGCTGCTGTTCTCAATGCTAATATTGCCGAGGTTCCAGGGTATCCTGATGGACCTGTAGGAGGTAAGCATTTAAAAATAACAGTCTCTCACCAACAGTCGAACAACAGTGCTACAAGTAATAACAATTTTACCGTTCATTGGCAAGATGCCGGTCCTGTGGCTCAGTCTAGAGTTCATTAATAAAAAATTATAACTATACAATTTGGAGCTTAAAACTGATGGCAGATTTTTTAACACTGAATCAACTCAACAAAAACCTAACCGATGCTATATCGCAAGGGAGCCTTTTACTCATAAAATCTTTACTTGATTCGGGCAATTTAATTGATTTTTTAGAGACTCTACCTCAACAACAATTACTCATTAATAATGTCAAGATTTTACTAGCCGATAAACAATTAACTGTCATAGGAGACATTCAGGAAAAATGGGGAGTTAAAGGATTAAATAAAAAACAACTGAGCAATATAAATCTATCATTAATCTTTACTGAAATTCAGCCCAATACCCCTTTAAGTGCAAAACTAGGGATTACTGGGCAAATCAGTATTAACCAAAAAAATATTATTATTGTTGGTGATTTGAAAGAAAATTCTAACTTAGAATTTTCTCTTGCTCAACAATCATTACAAACATTTCAAATTCAAGAAATTGCCGATTTTTCAACTAATTCTCATTTGGTTAATTTTATACCACTTGGAGAAGAATTATTTAACTCTGTTTTGATTAAAGATTTAAGTCTAGAGTTTGGTTTTAAAAATGAACTTCCTACATTAATTAATATCAATAGTGAGACATCTACTAAGGATTGGGAAGTTATCCCAGAAATAATTACCCTGAAAAATATGGGTATAGTTATTCAATCCAAATACAATTTTATAGGGAATGAACTTTCTTTAGTATTTGGAGGAAATATTTATGCAACTCTCAATATAGGGCAAGATTATCAAATTAGTATCCCTTTTCAAGATGGGAACTTATGGATAATAACGATTATTCCTAATCAAGGAAATGTTTTGCCTGGCTTATTGGATTTAGCACATTTTATTGGCAAAGATTCCCTGAAAAACTCGGTCGAGAATGGACTCAATAATCTTGATCTAGGAGCAATATCTATTGATGATATTACTATTGCTTTTGATCTCAATTTAAAGAAAATCATTTATGTATCACTACTCAGCAGTATTACATTTCTCGGTGCTAGAATAAATCTTTATACACAATTACCTGACTTTCAATTTGCTGGTTCTTTAGATCGCAATAGTAACATTAGCTTGAAGGCTCTTATTGAGCATTATTTTGCTAAAGCAGACGATTTTCCTGAACTAGATATTACAGAATTGAGTTTGACTGCTTATCCCAGTGAAAGTTTATATAGTATTCATACAATTATTCAAGATGTTTGGGATTTTAAAATTGCTAGTAGTTCAATAGCAATTGCTGAACTTGAATTAGAATTAACGAAATCAGGTAATAGTATTTCTGGTTCAATCACAGCTAGTTTGATGGTTGTAGATGTTAGTGTTTTTATCATTGCTAAATCTCCAGAAAATAGGGGTAATGGCTGGCAATTTGAAGGTAAAACAGCAACAGGAAACGAAATTCATTTAGGAAGACTGATTAACGAGTTAGCTAGAAAATTTGGTACTGATACAACCCTACCTTCATCTGTATCAGACTTAATTATTGAAAATATTGGAGTATCATTTAACACAAAAACTAAAGATTTTACCTTTACCTGTGAGTCTCAATTTCCTATTGATCATCAAAATATAGATATTACGGTCAATATTAATATTCTCCGACAATTAGATCTTTCCTATAAAAAACACTTTGATGGGCATATCACCATTGGTAGCTTAAAATTTGCCCTCATTTTCGATACTGACCAAACCTCTACCAAATTCCTCGCTGCTTACCATGATGACCAGACGGTAAAAGTTAAAGACCTAATTGGTTATATTGATTCTCAGTTAAAAGAGGATATACCAGAAGGACTAGAAATCAGACTAAAAGATGCTTTATTTGCCTATTCTAAACAACAAACCTTAACTAATTTTCTCTTCGGTTTAAATATTGATGGTGGCATTAACCTCTCTAACCTGCCCTTAGTTGGACGGGAATTTCCTCCCAATGAAACCCTGAAAATTTCCCTACAAGTCTTAGTAACTAAAGCGAATTTTACAGCCCCAGAACTACAAACCTTAAACACTTTATACACCGACGGAGGCATTAAACTACCCACCACCGATATTAACCAACGTCTCGACCTTATCCCCTCGCTTCAATTCGGAAGCGAAATCCAACAATTAGAACTCCCCATCACCATCAATAAACAGACGGGTCAAATAGAAGGAACAACCCCCCCACGGGATAATAACCTTTCTCCCCCAGTCGTCACCCCTTCCTCTATTCCCACCCCAATTAGTGATAGTACCAAATGGTTTACACTGCAAAAAAGCTTGGGTCCCGTCCACTTTCAAAGAATTGGTCTGAAATACCAAGACTCAAAAATCTGGGTTTTATTAGATGCTAGTCTTAACCTAGCTGGACTTTCCCTCTCCCTCGATGGACTTGGCGTTAACTCCCCCCTCAATCAATTTGACCCCAAATTTGACCTTAAAGGCATCGGCATCGACTACAAAGGCAGCGACACCCTAGAAATAGGAGGCGCATTCCTCAGAACTACCCGAAACGGCATAGACGAATACGACGGTGCCGCCGTTATCAAATTTAACGTCAAAGGCAAAGCCCTCAAACTTTCCGCCATTGGGTCCTATGCTTATTTTGAAGGACATCCCTCCCTCTTTATCTACGCCCTCCTCGACTACCCCATCGGTGGACCCTCCTTCTTCTTCGTCACCGGGTTAGCCGCCGGCTTTGGCTATAACCGCGCCCTCAAAGTCCCCACCATTGACCAAGTTGCCACCTTCCCCCTCGTCGCCGAAGCGGTTAACCCTCCTCCGGCTGAGGGTTCTAACTCAGACCAAGCCGCCCGACTCACAGGAGAACTAACCAAACTCCGAGACTATATCCCCCCCGAAACTGGGCAAATATTCCTCGCCATTGGCGTTAAATTCAACTCCTTCAAAACCATTGATGCCTTTGTTCTGCTTACCATCGCCTTTGGCAACCGCTTTGAACTGAATATCTTGGGTTTAGCCACCCTCATCGCCCCTGCAAACGTAGGCGCAGACGTAACCCCTGTTGCCGAGGTACAACTTGCCCTCAAAGCCAGTTTCCTGCCCGCCGAAGGTTTCCTCGGTATTATTGCCCAACTGACTCCTAACTCTTATATCCTTTCCCAAGCTTGTCATCTCACCGGAGGTTTTGCCTTTTATGGCTGGTTTGCCCCTAACGTCCATGAGGGGGATTTTGTCCTCACTTTAGGGGGTTATCATCCCCTCTTTAAAGTCCCAGACCATTATCCGAAAGTTCCTCGCCTTGGGCTTAATTGGCAAGTTAGCCCAGAACTTTTCCTCAAAGCCGATGCTTATTTTGCTCTAACTCCCTCCGCTATTATGGCAGGGGGACACCTCCAAGCCACTTGGAATAGTGGTCCTCTGAGTGCTTGGTTTAACGCCGGGGCAGACTTTCTCATGTCTTGGAAACCCTATCACTACGATATTTCTATCTATGTTGATATGGGAGTATCCTATACTTTCCAATTTTTCGGGACTCAGCATATTACTGTTCAATTAGGGGCAGATTTACACATCTGGGGACCCGAATTTACAGGTATTGCCCATATTCATCTTTGGATTATTTCTTTTGATGTGAGCTTTGGTAGCAGTGCCTCGCAAGCACCCACAGCCATTGACTGGAATGAGTTTAAAACCTCTTTTCTCCCTGCTGCTGATGCTATTTGTACCATTGCCGTTAAAGAGGGTTTAGTCAGAAAAGTTAATCAAGATGATAAAACAGATTTAGGGATCATTAATCCCAAAGATTTATGCTTAGTCACTAATTCAGTAATTCCCATTAAAACTTGTCATGTTAATCTTAATACTCAGGGAATTAATACCCAATTTGGCATTGGCCCCATGGCGGTCACTCCTGGTCAATTAACCTCAACCTTAACGATTAGTGTAACGAGAGATGGCAAGTCTCTAAGTTCAGCAGAATTTGACGAAGATTTTGCTTGTAGTCCCCTATTTAAAAAAGTTCCCGTCGCACTTTGGGGCGAATCTTTAACCCCTAGTTTGAATGGTAATCAATTTATTGAAAATACCCTATCTGGATTAGAAATTAAACCTAAAAAACAACCAGAACCAGGTGCAACCCAAGCCATTAATCGCAGTGAATTACAATTTAGCACTACTTCAATTAATAATGCTTATCATTGGCGAACAATTAGCACTTTTCAGGAGGAAACCACTAAAGACATTAGTAGCACTATTGTAGATAACGCAGTCAAAAACTCTAGAGAAAATTTACTAAAAGCACTAAATTTAAACAGTGAAAAAATTGATCTCAGTGCAACAATTGCCGACAATTTATTAGGTTCACCTAAAATTGGGGTTTTAGTTAATTAATTATTATTTAAAGGAGTCAAAAATGCCAGAAACCACCACAACTGAACCCACTAAAATTGAATTTATTCAGTATCATCAACCAGCTTTAAAAGATGGTGACTATGAAATTACTGTTACACAAACCATAGAAAGTGGAGCAAAAATACCTAGAACTACTTTTACAACAGATATTACAACAAACCAGAAAACTAAACCTATTCGTTTTACTGTATCAGGAGAACGCTTTGAATTAAAACCTACAGACATCCACGCTGTATTTCCCCCTGATGGTAGCTTAGGAGAACATTCCAATGTTTTACCCCATATTATCCTAAACCGTAGTACCTTACCTTGGGAACGTCAATCTGTTAGTAATAATAATGATACTGCTTGGTTAGCTTTATTATTATTTGAAGAAACAGAAAACCCCGAATCCAAAATTATTACCCTAGAAACCTTAAAAGATATTAATATTTATACTGCTAAATTTCCTAATTTTAGCCTAGAAAGTGGACAACATGAAGACGATAAAGTAATAATTATTGATGTCCAGAAACAGTTATTAGAAAAAATTTTACCCACTAAAGAAGACTTAACTTATCTTGCTCATGTTCGTCAAGGAACAGATGAGCAAGGAAAATTAATCGGCGATGAATTAGCCGTTATTATTTGTAATAGACTCCCCAAAAAAAACGGCAGAAGTATCGTCCATCTGGTTTCTTTAGAAGGACGTTATAATAATAATGGGTTTGATTTTCAGGGAGCAAGAGATAATGATAATATTCGTTTAGTTAGTCTAAAAAGTTGGAATTTTTCTTGTGTTGATGAAAAGCAAAGTTTTCAAGGACTTTTGACCAATCTTAACCGAGAACCTAGTACCCTAAGATTGCCTCAAGTTAATAATACTGAAGCGGAAAAATATCTATCTATGGGTTATGTTCCCTTACCCCATTTTTTACGACAAGGAGGGAAAACCTTCTCTTGGTATCATAGTCCTTTAATCACAGGAAACAACCCTAACAATAACATCACCTTACCCAGAAGTGTTGAACGTTGAGAAAAGTCAGAAAAAAAATGCTATTATAGATAGAATCTAGACAACTTATTCCCCTCACAATAGGGAGTTTGCCCTGATGACGAATTTTTCAAAACTCATAAAAGAGCTTCTCAAACCACTGCCTAAAAATGACTACCCCGCTTTAGATACTTTTACATTTTTGTCCTGTTGGATTGGTTTTGCTTTAGATAAAAGCATCGTCAGTATGAGGGACTTATGCAGTAGAATGGTACTTCAAGGAATTAATGTAAATTTATCCACATTTTCTAAGGCAAGCAAAATTAGAGAAACAAGTCCATTTGAGAAAGTCATTGTCGAATTAAATAAGCGTTTAGTTGCCAAAAAAGGAATAGAGAATGCGCGAGCTTTATTTCCTATTGACTCAACAATAATTAGCTTAACCAGTAAATTACTATGGTCCCAGGGATGGCATCAAGTAAAACTATTCTCTGGTCTTAATAGTATCACAACAGAGGTGGTCGGAATACTCATCCATTTTGGTCAAGGTCATGACTCAAAAGAAGGAGGAAAAACGATAGAAGCAATTCCTGTAAATGGAGTTGGAGCAATGGATAGAGGATTTGCGTCTAATCAAAGAATCACCGAATTATTAGAGAGTAGTGACAAGCATTTTGTCTTGAGAGTGAAAAATAATATTAGCCTAGAGATGCTCGAAAATGGCAAGTGTAAACTCGGAAAAGATAAAAGACAAATAGAAGTAAGAGTAGTCGCTTTTTGCGACCTAGAAAGTCAAACAGAATTTCGGCTGGCGACAGATTTACCTCTAGAAGGAGAAGGAGCAGTTAGTAATGAAGAAGTTGCCGAAATTTACATCCAAAGATGGCAAATAGAACTGCTGTGGAAATTTTTAAAAATGCATCTAAAGTTGGATAATCTAATCACTAAAAACGAGAACGGAATCCGCCTACAGATCTATAGTTGCATTATCGCTTATCTGATTCTACAGCTAATAGATATTGAAGAAGGATTTGGGAAAAGCTTATTAGACAAACTGCGCTATTTACAGAGTTTCATGTGTCAACATATTAGCTATGTACACTGGTTCCGGAGGATTGTCTATTCAATTTAAAATTTGATGTTATAGGGGTATTATGCTTGTCAATGTAAAGTTTTATTACAGGATTCAACGTTTCTGCACCTTACCCATTCGTACCGCAGATGAATTAATCATATATAATCCTGATAATGGTATGTTTGATGTTTCATACTCTGCTGCTTGGGAATTAGGAAGATTACTCGCTTTACAGAGTAAAAATTTATCCGTTAGTCTCTATAATTGGAAACGCACTCATAGACAAAATATACAAAATATCGAAACTCATTTACCCGTTTACAATCAACCTAATACAGAACTTCCTGAGAGTATTTATAATTGGTTTGAAGATTTAAGTCTTCTTAAAGGTGTACCCTTTAATTATCTCGTTCCCGATGAACTTATGTTACCTGTAGAATCAATTCGTTTCTTCTATCTTGATTCCCTTTGGATAGAATGCTTATTAGATGGAGCATTTAGTATTGGTCGAGTAACTACATCAGATCATAAACACGATCAAGAAAATAAAACAAATCCTGCTGTTAACAATTACCCCATAGTAACTGGTTTCTTACTCCGTTCAGATGTGGTGTCAGGTTGGCCAAGTTTACTCGTTGATGGTTATAATGAAGATGATACAAAAAAGATTGAATTACTACGGATGGAACGTCTTTCCGCTAATGTTTTGATTTGTTTATTTAAGGGGGAGATCAAAACGGTAGATATTCACCAAAAACCAGAAACCTTACATTTTGGACTAGACTCGGATGATGAGAATAAAACCTTTTACAAAAAATTAAAAAACTTAGATGGTCAGCAAATTGACAAAAAGGTTGATAATATTCCTTGGAAAGATTCAGAAAAAAGAGTTATAGATATCAATTCACTTACTGACAGGATTAAAGAACAAGTGGACAATAGTAGCTCATTTACCTCTGCACAATTGGCTTTAGAGATGATTGAAGGAGTAGAAAAAGTGAGATTTATTGGTTCTTAAAAACCTATTAAGTAGGTAGGCGTTAAAAATTATCAGATCCCCCCGCCTATCGGCACCCCCCTTATCAAGGGGGGCAGGGGGGATCGAACCTAAAATCCATTTTTAATTTAACCTGATTACGGTTTGGATCAGGAATTGGGAATCTGTATCGGCTCAGGCAGTGTCGAGTCAACGATTAAGCAGATTAGCTCTCGGATGAAAATTGTAGGAGCGCAGTGGAAAGCGGAAAATGTGCCACAATATTTAAAGCTCCGTTGTGCTTATCTCAATGGTGCTATAGCCCCAGGCGTAGCTTCGTTGGTCGCTTAAGCATTTATACTTATTGCACAAGTGGGATGCTCCCCCTGAAGATTGATGGCAAATGTTTAATAAGCTGCCCGCGCATTTAAATTGCTTGTTGAGACGAGGCAAGAGGCAAGAGGCAAGAGGCAACAGTAAAGGGATTGGGGGAGATTCGGCTAATCTTAAGAATAAGCGCTTTAAATGCGTCTTAGCTTACCAAATTCGACTGCGGCGAAAAGGTGGAGCTTCGGGATTGCGTTTGGGCTCTTGGAACATGGTTTTCCAAAAAGTGATTGGGAATGCCTTCAGTCATTCATTGACAGTTTTGCCCCTTTGAGAACCGGTTTCAGATTTTGGAATTGGTATTATAATTAGCCTAAAAGCCAAACCCCCCAATCTGGTGAGATTGAGGGGTAGGAAAGAATAATCCTGGCATCGAGCTATTGTCCCAGTCGGCAACCCGACAAGTATCTTGGCCACGGTGAAGTTTCACAACCGAGTTCGGGATGGAATCGGAGTGGTGCCATCACGTTAAAGACACCAGGAAGGGTAGAACCCTCAAGACTGCAAAAGCTAGGAAAAAAGTGGTGAAAGAAGAATCAGGTCAAGCCCTCGGTCGGTTAGTACTCCTCGACTGCACTCGTTACCGAGCTTCCATCTAGAGCCTATCAACGGGTAGTCTACCCGAGACCTTACTGGCTTAATGCCATGAGAGCAATCATCTGGAGGTGGGCTTCCCACTTAGATGCTTTCAGCGGTTATCCGCTCCGCACATGGCTACCCTGCGTTTACCGTTGGCACGATAACAGGTACACCAGCGGTGCGTCCTTCCCGGTCCTCTCGTACTAAGGAAGGCTCCTCGCAATGCTCTTACGCCTACACCGGATATGGACCGAACTGTCTCACGACGTTCTGAACCCAGCTCACGTACCGCTTTAATGGGCGAACAGCCCAACCCTTGGGACCGACTTCAGCCCCAGGTTGCGATGAGCCGACATCGAGGTGCCAAACCTCCCCGTCGATGTGAACTCTTGGGGGAGATCAGCCTGTTATCCCTAGAGTAACTTTTATCCGTTGAGCGACGGCCCTTCCACGCGGTGCCGTCGGATCACTAAAGCCGACTTTCGTCCCTGTTCGACTTGTGGGTCTCACAGTCAAGCTCCCTTCTGCTTTTGCACTCTATCGTCCCATTTCCAACGGGACCGAGGGAACCTTTGCGCGCCTCCGTTACCTTTTAGGAGGCGACCGCCCCAGTCAAACTGCCCACCTGAAACTGTCTCCCGCCCCGATCAGGGGTCAGGGTTAGAATTCTAGCCTCGCCAGAGTGGTATCTCACCGTTAGCTCCACTCTCCCCACGAGGAGAGTTTCAAAGCTTCCCACCTATCCTGCGCAAGCGAAGCCCGAAGCCAATTCCAGGCTACAGTAAAGCTTCATAGGGTCTTTCTGTCCAGGTGCAGGTAGTCCGTATCTTCACAGACAATCCTATTTCGCCGAGTCTCTCTCCGAGACAGTGCCCAGATCGTTACGCCTTTCGTGCGGGTCGGAACTTACCCGACAAGGAATTTCGCTACCTTAGGACCGTTATAGTTACGGCCGCCGTTCACCGGGGCTTCGGTCGTCAGCTTTAGACTTCGACAAGCTCAGTCCTGACCAACTTCCTTAACCTTCCGGCACTGGGCAGGCGTCAGCCTCCATACTGCGTCTTACGACTTGGCGGAGACCTGTGTTTTTGGTAAACAGTCGCCTGGGCCTATTCACTGCGACCCTCTTGCGAGGGTACCCCTTCTCCCGAAGTTACGGGGTCATTTTGCCGAGTTCCTTAGAGAGAGTTATCTCGCGCCCCTTAGTATTCTCTACTTCCCCACCTGTGTCGGTTTCGGGTACAGGCAATTAATGATTAACGTGGTTCGGGCTTTTCTAGGAAGCTTGATCAGCGCCACTTCCCTCCCGTGGGAGGTGGGACTCGCGTCTTAGCTCCAGGTGTTTTCACCACCTCTCATCGCCTCGACTGCTTGCACTGGTAACCAACATCCAGCTGACGTTGACCTTCTCCGTTCTCCGGCACAATCATTAATCGGTACGGGAATGTTAACCCGTTGTCCATCGACTACGCTTTTCAGCCTCGCCTTAGGTCCTGACTGACCCTCCGCGGACGAGCCTTGCGGAGGAAACCTTGGGGTTTCGGGGTGTGGGATTCTCACCCACATTTTCGCTACTTAAGCCGACATTCTCACTTCTATAGAGTCCACAGCTGCTTGCCGCTACTGCTTCACCCCCTATAGAACGCTCCCCTACCACAGTTCGCCTACGCTCACTGTCCACAGCTTCGGTAGATAACTTAGCCCCGTTCATTTTCGGCGCAGGAGCGCTTGACCAGTGAGCTATTACGCACTCTTTTAAGGATTGCTGCTTCTAGGCAAACCTCCTGGTTGTCAATGCACTCCCACCTCCTTTCTCACTTAGTTATCATTTGGGGACCTTAGCTGGTGGTCTGGGCTGTTTCCCTCTTGACGATGAAGCTTATCCCCCACCGTCTCACTGGTAGTTTTTTTAGCCGTATTCAGAGTTTGCCTCGCCTTGGTACCGGTCTCCCAGCCCGCGGCGAAACAGTGCTTTACCCCGACTAAACTTCCACTACCGCTGCGCCTCAACACATTTCGGGGAGAACCAGCTAGCTCCGAGTTCGATTGGCATTTCACCCCTAACCACAGCTCATCCGCTAATTTTTCAACATTAGTCGGTTCGGACCTCCACTTGGTTTTACCCAAGCTTCATCCTGGCCATGGTTAGATCACCCGGGTTCGG